>DAOUDK010000119.1:0-121945 GCA_034431315.1 Anaerolineae bacterium | reverse complement strand
AATTACTTCACCATCCGCTGGTGTTCGAGGGAGCTGGCACCGAAGTTCAGCAGGATTGCCAGGCGGAAGCCGGTGGCCGTCAGATAGTTGATCGCCTGGGCTTCGTGCCGGGGGTGCAGGGTGGAGACGGCTTTGATCTCCAGGCGTTGTCCTGAGCTTGTCGAAGGGATGATCTTGCCTTCGATGACGAAATCAGCTTCGTATTCGCCCACCAGGATGCCTTTGTAGTGGACTGGCAGCTTCTTGAACTGCTCGAAGCGAATACCGCGCAGGGTCAGTTCGTGGGCCAGGGCTTTTTGATAGACCGCCTCCAGGCCTGCCCTGAGCCTGTCGAAGGGAAGCCTGGGCCGAGGACGCGGTGTACCTCCATTGTGCTGCGCCCACGCCTGTCCTGAGCCTGTCGAAGGGATGGCGTAGGAGAGTTCTTTGAAGATGATCTCGACCATGAAATGCTCCTTTGTTTTTTGCCACGAATTGCACGAATTTTCACTAAATTCTGTTTTTTGGTTTTAATTTGTGTTAATCCGTGAAATTCGTGGCAGAGATTATTTCACCTACAAAGTCTGAGACTTCGGCGAGACTTCGTCGAGCTCAGTCGAGACGATCAGTCGAGCCGTTGGAATATGACGTATTCCACAGGGCGGGCGCCGACGATGTGGATGACTTTCACTGACTAATCTGTCTCCATAAGTGCACAGCGAGCCAATGGACGGCGGACGCCGAGCGTTCGTTGTCCATCGTCACCCCTGCGCTTCCAATACTTGCAGAAACTCATGCTTCCTCAGCACGACAATGGAATCGTACTCTCCCAGGCGTCTCAGATCATGATCTTCGGACACGATGTAATCCGTACTCCCCTCAACGGCACAGGCCAGGAACTTGTTGTCATCCGGATCCTCCTGGATGGCGTTGATGATCACACGAGGCACCACAAACACCGAACCGGCTAACGACAACCAGTACCGATCGTACAGCTTCTCGTCAGGATACTCGAACACCTCCCGAAGGACGCGAATGATCTCGTACAGAATCTCCGCCGAGATGAAGTGCTGAAACTGCCCCGCTTCCCAATGCAACCGGATCTGATACCCGGCTCCTCGGTCCCAGTTGATTCTGGCTATCCAGACATTGGTGTCGTTGACTGATTTGATCATGGGGTTCCTCGCACCTCTGCAAGCCGGGCTGCCAACCACTCGTCTATTTCCTCCTCATTCATCGCCTCATAGTCCAGCCCGTGGCGGGAACACCAGTTCCGGAAATGCGTCACTGACTCTGCCGCCACTTGTTTCACGGCGGCCCGAAACCCCAGCCGCGATAGCGCTTCCTCTCGCGCCTTAACCATCCGCCCTGCCTCTTCCAGTTCCTGATCGGAAGCTCCCATCCGATCCAGCATACTCAGAAAGACTTCCTTTCGCCATAACTGATCGCCTGGATGCTTCAAGCTGGTCACTGTGGTCCCGAGAGGAGAAGACAGCACCACTGTGCCATCGCGATATACGTGGATGGTGCCTCTCATCTCCTCAAAATGCACCAACACCACCGAATCCGAGAGTTCGGCCAGTGAGGTAAAATCCCGTACCCTGATCCTGTTCACTGTCATCTTCTTTCTCCTCCCTTCGTCAGGACTTCGGCGAGCCCAATCGAGCCGCGTCCTCGAAGAACACCTTCGACAGTTGTCTCAGCAACGTCTCGTTACCGTAGCAACCGTCTCGTTGCCGTAGTGCTGGCCCTGTGGAATACATCATATTCCAACTTTGACTCTGTAGAAGAGGCCTATTCCACGCTATATGCACATCCTCAATATACTCATACTCGCTGCTCTCCACCACCACACATACATCCGCCATCCCCCGCGCCTTTCCTCCATCGAAACCCAATATCCCCAGCGCCTTCGCCACCCTCACCCCTTCCACACTGATTTTTCTTTTTTGCCACGAATTGCACGAATTTTCACTAATTTTTATTTTTTTGGTTTTAATTCGTGGTAATTCGTGAAATTCGTGGCGAGAATGTTCGTGTTAATTCGTGAAACCTGTCCTGAGCCGTTGGGCTGAGCCTGTCGCCTGTACTGAGCCCAGTCGCTTGTACTGAGCCTGTCGAAGTGAAGTGAAGTCTTGTCGAAGGGCTCCCTTGCTCCAATGCCCCTCCGTACCCTAACCTTTGTTTGTTGAGATTGCGATCGGACTCGATTATACATCACGGCTTGCGTTCACGCAAATCGTGTCTGTCCCAACCTCTCACCTCCTTGCTGATGGGCGGCTGATTCCCTGGTCGCAACTGCAAGCATAGCTTCGGGTTCAGGAATAAAGATCGGCTCACCCGTGACCAGGGCATAGAGTACGTCCGGGTCCAGGTCGGCGCCATTCGGCCAGCAGATAGTGCCGAGGTCTGGGTTCACGCGCACTTGCAAAAAGTAGTCACGATCCCGAAGGGGGGCAAAGATGCCAGTGAACCTGATCAACTCGGCAACATCCACACTGCCCTCCACACCGTCTTCAAAACGCAGGCAGAGGCGATAGCCATCTAGAAGCTGCACTTGAACGATATCTTTGAGCATAGATTCACTCCAGTGGTTCAATCTTCTGCAACCTGGCTTGCTGACGAGCCAGGTCCCAGTCTCTCATAAGCTCGGCCTGATGAACAGAGGCCCATTCCATGACCAAGCCAAATACTCTGGGAGGTAGTCGTCCCCGTAACAAAGTCAAAGTCTGAATGCTGATCAGCGCTTTTTGACCGCCGTACCGTACATGAAAATGCGGCGGCGCGTGATCGTTGTAGTTCATCGTGATGATAATTCCAAAGAAGCGACAGATTTCGGGCAAGGAAGTCTCTCCTGTAGTGTTCCATTCACCGCTGAGCGGCCACGGCAAAGGCCAGCCCTGTGGAATACGTCATATTCCAACTCAGACTTTGTAGAAGAGGCCTATTCCACAGGGCTGGCCGGTGTGCACCAGGAGTTGCTCGAACTCCTGCGGGTGCTTCGCCATCTCCCGCATGATGGGGGCGGTCTTCATGAAGTTGGGGCGGGCACCGACGACATGGAGGATTTTCATCGCCACGAATTACACCAACATCCTTTGTCATTCTTTGCCACGAATTGCACGAATTCTCACTAATTTTTGTTTTTTGTTTTAATTCGTGGTAATTCGTGAAATTCGTGGCAGAAATCTTACTTCACCATCCGCTGGTGTTTGAGGGAACTGGCACCGAAGCATGCCCTGAGCCCAGTCGAAGGGTTCAGCAGGATTGCCAGGCGGAAACCAGTAGCGGTCAGGTAGTTGATGGCCTGGGCTTCGTGCCGGGGGTGCAATGCTGAGACAAGGTGAGGGGGTGACAAGGTGACAAGGAGAAAACTGTCTTTGCTCCTTGTCTCCCTATCTCCTTGTCTCAGATTGTAGGTTCGGGGGTCAATGTCCAGGATAGGGATCATAAGCAAGTCTCATTCGGACTGATGTCCGAGCTGCGCTTGTACGAAGGAGACAGCATCAGCGGCCAGAGCAACGGCTTCATCAGCAGCTCTGCGTGTGTAGACACGAGCCGGAATATCATCGGGCAGGCTATTGGGGTAGCGGGTCGGGACATAGTAGCCGTCCAGAATACTCCACTCCCGGACCTTCTCTGCGAATACCGGTTGATAGCCGGCCGCGCGAGCGCACAGACGGGCTACCGAGTGGCCTATCACTATTTCCTCTCCTTGCGCATAGAGAAAAGCTTTCAACGCCTTCTCAGTCACCTGCTGAGCGAGGAAACAGGCTAAATGATGTGCTCCCTCCCTGGCCAGATGTTGTGCCCAATGCAGGTCTTCCTGGGCCTGCTCCAGCCAACGCTGTCCTTCAACCAGTGGGTCCCTTCTCATAGAGTACTCTCCCTTCGGTAAGAGCAAAACGCAGAAATGGATGTGTTCCCACCTGTGCTGTCTCCTCAGGTGTATAGACCACCAGATCCATGTCCACATCAGTGCGCAAACGCCGATAGAGGTCAGCAGTACGACTTACAAAGTCGAGCGGAGACCGCATGACTACCAGCAGGTCAAGGTCAGTGAAGAGATCACGACGACCGGCGGCATAGGAGCCGAAGAGAATGACCCGTTCAACCTCCGGCATGGCTGCCAGTTGAGCAACCACACTATCCAATGAACGCTCCAGAGCAGCCACATACACTTGGCGTTGCCTATCCAGTTCCGTTGTCATCACAGTCACCTGGTTTGTTGCTCGTCATTCGTCGTTGGTCGTCACTGGCAACGGCTCATACTCCGGCCAATCCAGGCAGCGTACGGGGCCCCCTGGCTCCACCTCTTTGTAGCGCCAGCCGCTCTCTGGGCAAAGCATTATACCATCGTCGCTGGGGTTGTGCAACTGATGCCCATGGCTCATCCACCAGAAGTCAGGCAACAACGCAGGACGTTTTCACGTCATTCACTCCGCGTCCCGCACCGCCTTGACTTGCGCCTCGATCCAGGGATACGTGTGCCTGATTCCTTCCTTAAGACTTACCTTGGCCTCCCATCCCAGCGAGTGGATGCGCGCCTTGCTGAAGTTGCGGGCGTGCACGCCCACCGGGCCTTCAACGTACTTCTTATGGATCTCCTTGCCCGCGGCCTCGATCACCGTATTCACCAACTCATCCACCGTCACGTACTGAGAGCTGCCGATGTTCGTCGGGCCTTCGAGGTCGGAGTGCATCAGGAGATAAATCCCTTCTACCAAATCGCTCACGTACGTATAGGCCCGAATCGCCGTCCCGTCGCCCCATACCTCAATCGTGCCGCCATCCTCCGCTTCGGCCACCTTACGGCAGATCGCCGCCGGGGCCTTCTCCCGCCCACCAGTCCAGGTACCGTACGGCCCGTAGCAATTCTGGAACCGCGCGATGCGAACGTTCGTGTCATAATGCCGGCCATAGGCCATCGCCACCCGCTCGGCATACAACTTCTCCCAGCCGTACTCGTTGTCCGGATGTGCCGGGATGGCGTCGTCCTCGGTCAACTCCGGCTCGCCGGGCTGCATGTCTCGGTAGACGCAAACCGACGAGGAGAAGAAATAGCGGGGGATGCCTACCATTGCGGCCTCGTGGGTCATGTGGATGTTGAGCAAGGCATTGTTGCGCAGTACCTCACATTCCGCGACAGAGATAAACCCCATCCCGCCCATATCCGCCGCCAACTGGTAGACCTCGTCGAACGTGCCATCTTCCAGAGAAAGCGCGGCCTTGCAATTCTCCGGCTCTCTCAGGTCGAGCAGCAAGAACTCGTCCGCCTGGGTGGGCGCAAACTCGTGCTCTTTGATGTCCACGCCGCGCACCCAGTAGCCTTCTTTTTTGAGTCTCTTCACAAGATGCCCACCGATGAACCCGCCGGCGCCACAGACTAATGCCCTTCTCATAAACTGTCAACCTCCTCGTTATTCAGATGGTGACGATATCCCTTGCCCACTCCCGGTTCTCTCGATACCAGTCCACCAACCGCGCCACGCCTTCCCGGAAAGTGGACTGTGGTTGCCACTCCAGCAACCGCTCGGCCTTGCCGATGTTTGCCCATGTGGCCAGCACATCCGCGGGATGGCGCGGCCTATACTCGATGTTTGCCTTCTTCCCCACCAGTTCCTCCACCAGCCCGATAGCGTCCATCAGCACCACAGGCGTGTCGGAACCAAGGTTGATGACCTCGTAACCCAATGGCTTGAGGCCAGCGATGGTGCCGCAGGCGATGTCGTCCACGTAAGTGAAATCACGCGACTGCTGCCCGTCGCCGTAGACGATCACCGGCCGCTCCTCGCTGATCCACTGCACGAAGCGGAACAGGCTCATATCCGGACGGCCGGCCGGGCCGTAGACGGTGAAGTAGCGCAGCACGGTCACGTCCAAATCGTACAAGTAGTGATAGGTGTAGCACAGCGCCTCCGCCGCCTTCTTCGAGGCCGCATAGGGGGAAAGCGGCCCATCGGTGTTAGCGTTCTCCTGAAACGGTCGGGGATTGTTCGCCCCGTAGAGGCTGGACGTGGACGCCAGCACGAACTTCTTCACCCCAAACTCCCGGCACAACTCCAGCAGGTTTAGCGTGCCGGTGACGTTGGTCTCGAAATAGACCCAAGGGTTCTCGACGCTCTGCCGCACCCCTGCTCTAGCCGCCAGATTGATGACGGCATCGAAGGGCACGCCCCCTTGCTCCTCTGCGCCCCATAGCTCTCTCAGCTCCTTGCGATTCGTGATGCCCAGCTTGTGGAATACGAACCTCGGCCCGCCTTCAAGTTGCGCCAGCCGCCAGTGCTTAAGGCGCACATCGTAGGCGTCGTTTAGGTTGTCAATGCCAATGACATTTGTCCTGAGCGCCGCTTCGCTAACGGTCGAAGGAGTGTACCCATCCCGCAGGAGGAATTCGGTTACTTTGGCTCCAATGAACCCCGCACATCCTGTGACCAGATAAGTGGCCAAGACTACTCTCCCTGATTAACTCACCGGCTCTCGGACACCATGCTAGGCTCCATCCTCAAGTACTCTATGAGAAAAGCCATACCTACGGCCAGCATTAAGCCCACCATCCCTGCAAGGATGGCGTTTTGCAGCGTCTTGCGGGACAGCGGGTACCTGGGCTCAACAGCAGGGCTGGCAAACCTGACCTCGGTGCCTGTCACGGCGGAAGCCACGCCCACTTCTGCCACTTTGCGAGCCAGAGTCGAGTAGGTTTCCCAGGCCAGATCCCTGGCCCGGGTCAGTTCTTGCCTGGTGGCGCTCTCCTGTTGCAGTTGCGCCTGCAGTTGATTAACCTCTTTCTCCAGCTCATCAATGGCTCTGGTAAGAGGCTCTGCGGCAGCGCTGTAGGCAGGCAGGGCTTCCAGGTCCTTGAGCTGCAGGAGCTCCAGCGACTTCTCGGTGGCCACCATGGCCAGGGGATTGTCCGAAGATACGTCCTCAGTAAGCCCCGACAGTTCCCCGATTTCGAAGAGATCGGGGTACTTTACTTGAATGGCCGCGAACAGAGTCGTCGTAAAGGGGGTCGTCTCAGCCGCTTTGGCGAGGTCTCCCACTCCAAAGAGCTCATCATACCTGGCCATGATGGCCTGAGAAAGCTCGCTCTCCGTCGAGACGGTATCCGCTGCTTTGGCCAACTCGCCCACTCCAAAGAGCTCCTCATACTTGGCCATGATGGCCTGAGACAACTCGCTATCTAACCAGACAGTGTCCGCTGCTTCGGCCAGTTCGCCGACATGGAAGAGCTCCTCATACTTTCGATGGATAGCCCTGGTGAGAGGATCATCTTCGGACCGGGAGGCGTCCAAAAACTGATACCCCTCGTTGTTGAATAGCTCCCGCGACTGCGCCTCAATGGTCTCCTCTAGCTCCTTCACCCGATCATCCAGTACGTTGATCAGAGCCTCCATATCCCGCACCTGCTCATCCGGACTGGCAGCCAGACCGGTGGTGTCCAATTGAAGTTGCAGATCACCCGGCAGCCCCGCAGACGAGGCGAAGGCTTCTGTTTTGAGCAGCAGAATAGCTAGACCACTCGTTGCCGAAGAATCGGTTGCCTGGCCTTGACCGATCTGGTCCTTGAGCGCCTGGGCGTCTTGTAGCAACTGCTCCAGCTTCAGCTTGGCGGCATAGGAATTGGCCAGGGCTTGAACCTTGGCATCCACCTGCTTGTTGAAGACCGTCGTTTGGGCCGTGATATCTGCATTCACATAGGCATTGAACAGGGCTGACTTAGCCTCCTGTTCCTTCCGGAAAGCGGCAAGGCGGTTGTTGATCTCCGCCTCCACATACTGGGCAAAGAGCTTGGCCCGGGCCTCCTGATCCTTCTGAAAGGCCAGCAGCCGATTGTTGATCTCCGTATCCACATACTGGGCGAAAAGCTTGCTCCGCGCCTCCTGATCTTTCTGAATGGCCGTGAGCCGATTGCTGAGCTCGGCATCCATGTAGGCAGCCAGCATGGCCGATTTCCCCTGCTGCTCTTTGCTGAAGGCGACAAGGAGGTTGTTTGCCTGGGCGTTAATATACTCAGCGATGATCTTAGCCCGAGCCTCCAACTCAGTGTCAATCACTGTGGTGACCGCTGTCTGCTTCCCCGACTGCAGGCTGGAGATGATCTGCTGCTTCTCCTGAATCCGCCTGTTCAACTCGTCAACCCGGTTATCGGCGACGAACCGAGTGAGCGACTCCTCGGCATTTTCATAATCCGCCTTGGCGCTGGCTGCCTCCTTCCCAATGGTGTCTTGGGATCCAGGCACATCACCACTGTATATCTCGTTGACGTATTCCTCATAGGCTTGCCCCCAAGCATTGGCAATCAACGTTGCCTTCTTCGGGTCGTTGGCCCTGACGGTGATCTCGATCAAGTCTCCTTGCTCCCTGGCTGTACCTGTAGCCTCACTCTCGACCATGTCGAGGAGGACTGCCATGTTCTGCTCCTCAGGGGATAGCTCAGAGCCAAGGGTCTCGATCACCTTGGCCGCAATAGCGCCGTTCTCCACCAAAGCGACCAACGCTGCGCGGCGTGCATCCGTCCAAACTCTGCTAGCAGCAGCCCCCTCTTCGTCTGCGAGGGTCTTGATCTTGGGCTCAAAGGCGACTGAATAGCCTGACTTGACGATCACAACCCCTGCTTTCGCCTCATAGACCAGAGGCTTGGTGAAGCTGACAACCCCGGCGGTGCTGCTGGCCAGGAACGTGCCCAGCACGATCAGCCACAACCATTTCCAGATCACAGTAAAGTATTGTCTTAATTCCATGTTGTTGTCTCCTCCTGTGGTTAGACCTTGTTTTGAAAGCTGTCCCGTGGGCGACAAGCTAGCGTCCGTCGCAAGCACCCGGTGACCCTCACTGAGAATATCATCGCATTCAGCCTAGAGCCGAAATCGCCATCCTGACCAGCCTCATCAGAAACCCCAGGCCCCAGCCGAAGTGCATAACGGCAAAGGCTATGGGCAAGGGAGGGAAGTATCTCCACCCTTCGCGGCGAGCGATCAATAGGGATGAAAGCAGAGAGGCAAGTAAGTAACTTGAGATTATTAGCAAGAACAAGTCAAGGAACCCGCGATGGACAAGGCTCAGCAGGCCAGTGGCAAAAAGGATGAAGACGAAAAGAGGGGCAGCCAAATGGCGAGGTTGAACGGATGGCGGGTGCATTTGGATCATCTCTAGCTTCCAGAAGCCATATTGGAGGTATTGATGCCAGAGATCTCTAAACGTCGTGCGCCCATAATAAGAAGATCTGATGGCCGGAGAAAGGAAGATCTTACCCCCGGCAGCTCTGATACGGTAGTTGAATTCGTAATCCTGGTTACGCATTAGTCTCTCGTTGAAGAAGCCCACTTTATCAAATACACTACGACGGAAGGCGCCCAGGTAGACAGTGTCTACATACTGCTCTTTTGAGGCGTAATGAAACTTGGAGCCACCAGAGCCAAAAAAGGAATTGATGGCTAGGGCTATGGCCCCTCCCACATACCCTTGCCCATCTGCCTTTATCAGACCTCCAACGTTGTCGGCCCCTGTTTCTCGGAGATATTTCACACACTGGCTAACGTAGTCTGGTTCAAGCAAACAATGCCCATCAACGCGGACCATGATGTCCCCTCTTGCCTCTCTGATCCCCAGGTTGAGGCCCGCTGGAGCGCTAATCTTCGGATTGTCCAACAGCTTGATCACGGGATACCTGGAACTGAACTCAGTAACTATCTCGCGAGTGCGGTCTTCTGACCTACCATCTACTATTAGAACCTCCATTCTATCCTGGGGATAGTCCTGGTCAAGCACCGATTGAAGGCATCGGGCAATGAATTCCTCTTCGTTGCGTATGGCAATGATGACGCTTACAAAGGGGGTATCATTCATCGTTTCCATGCCTTGAACGGTGGTGGTTTTCCCCTCGACGGGGTTGGTGCTGGCAACGAGCAGTGTTCTCAAAGTGAGTCTGTCCTCCTCATCGGTGGAGAAGCGGGTGATGGCCCCCAGGGTGGAGAGGCCCAAAGCCTGGCCGACGTCCTCGGAGGGCTTGATGGTGTCGTCCAGGTACTCAATGAGGAAGGCCACGCCCACGGCCAGCATGCAGCCCACCACCGCGGCAGAAGGGTGTTCTGGAGCTTGCGAGGGATGAAAGTTTCGCTTCCCAAGCGCCACTATTGTACATCGGTTTTGCCCTGAGCGCAAACTCACTGGCCGAGTATCCTGGGGCAATCGCATTTGGTATGCTCGCTCAGCCTGGATTGCTAGATCCGGAGAGCGCAAAAGGGGACAGCAGGCAGGCTCCGCCCATCCCGCGCTGCCAAGCGAAGCCCCGGTTGATCTTCAAGTTCTCTATGAGATTGGGCAAACGACTCGATCAATCCATCCAATGCCCAGGCCGCTTCCTGGTTACTTTCTCCAACTGATCCAACTCAATCTCACAGGTCGTCAGACGCCCCAAGATGTCCACCAAAACCTTCGCCCTGTCCGACGAAGAGAGCGATCTGTCGAAGACCGCCTCCAGGTCCCTCAGAGGCCCGGATTTGATCAATACCCGCTCACCTGGCTTGAAGCGCTGCTCCACAGGATAACCAGACGCTTCCATCTGCTTCAGATGGTGCCGTATCGTATCTATCACATCGTCGCGAACGACGGCCGGCTGTTTGCCAAAGCTCACGATCCTTCTCAGCCCCGGGGTCCAGCGCACCCTGGCAAGGGCCTCGGCAGGATCTAGCCGCACAAAGAGATAGCAGGAGAAGAAAGTCTTGCTCTTGCCGTTCTTCCTCACCTGAATGGCGGGGAGATAGGTTTCGAAGCCTCTGCTCTCCAGAAAGCTGCTGACGTGGTGTTCTTTATGGGGTTTAGTATAGAGAGCGTACCAGTGTTCCATAGCGAATAGTTAGGAGGGGGATAGGCATGCTATTCCAAGGAGATCAGGCCTTGCTGAATAGCATAGGTGACGGCTTCAGCGCGGTTGGCGACCTTCAACCTATGATAGACGGCTGAGAGACGGTTCTTGATGGTCTGCTCGGAGAGGGAGAGCAGATTGGCGATGTCTTTGTTGGACCTACCTTGAGCCACGAGGCGCAGGATCTCTGCCTCTCGCTTGCTCAGACCAACGGGGGGGGCTTCCTGTGAATCGTCAGCCAGGCGGCGAAATTCTTTCAGCAGTATGTTCGTAACACCTGGTTCGAGGATAGCTCTCCCTTGGTGAACAGCCCGGATTACCTCGATCAGTTCTTTTGCTCGGACAGATTTGAGAATATAGCCCCGCGCCCCGGCTTTGAGGGCCTCAATGACGTGTTTGGTTTCGCCATACATGGTGAGGATGACGATGCCCACCTGGGGATTCTGCGCCGCGATGAGGCGACTGGCTTCAGCCCCGTCTCGAATGGGCATAATGATGTCCATGAGGACGATGTCCGGAGTTAGCTCGCTGGCCATCTTCGTGGCTTCAACGCCATCTTCGGCCTCCCCCACTACCGTCATATCACTTTGCCAGCCCAGGATCGCTCGCAGCCCTTCCCTGAACAGAGCATGATTGTCGGCCAAAAGAATCCTTATCTTCCCCATCTGTCTTTTCCTCTGTCCCGCGACTGATGACGGTCTGAATCTCCTGTAAGGCATCAGTTTGGCGAAGAACTGAACAATAAATAGTATACATCATTTCGCACCAAAAAGCTAACCCAAAAAGCACCTTCGCGTATAATGAAAGTACCCTTCTGCCAGTACCAAAGTACCGACTAGAAGGGTGCGGAAATCACTTCGTGAGCAAGCTGTTCACTTCGACAAGCTCAGTACAAGCCACAAAACTAGCCTGTCGAGATCAATCCCTCCCGGATCGCGGACGCAGCTGCCTCTGTTTCATCGAAATGTCCTCCTTCATCGCTCTCTTTCTGGTGTCGCCTCTCGCTCCCGCACGCGGGCCGAAAACAGGGCGTAGGTCTCCAGTCGCTCCTGCACGGCGCGGTTGCCCAGGGTGGCGATCAGGCACGGGGCGCCCAGGAATACAGGCGCGACTAGCCAAACACTGAGCACAGCGAGCAGGGCAGCCAAGCCAACCACCACTGCCGTGTAGCCAGGAGCGGCCAGCAAGGTGAACAGCCCGTTGCGCAGGGCCAGCTTCAGGGACTTCTCTTTCTGCTCCATCAGGTAGGGCAGGGCATAGAACTGGACGACCAGCCAGGCCAGGCCCAGGAACAGGGGAAACACCTGCACAATCCCGGCCCAGTCCGCATCCAACTGTCCGTAGAACCAGATGTTGACCGCCAGCACCAGAGCCACCACCAAGTTGAGCAGCATCCAGAGCCAGCTCTTAGCGAAATATCGCTTGCCGCCCTCGACCAGCCCTCTCAGGCCCAGGCTCCGCCCGTGCGCCAACTGGTTGGTGACATAATACAGGCCGAAGGTGGCTGGCGGTCCGAGCACGATGGTCACCCAGCAAAGTAACCAGACCAGGTTGATCAGCGCCATGTTGATCCAGTCGTCCCACCAGTCGGATAGCGCCCAGGCGATCACCCGGAGGGGAACGGGGAGTCTCTTTATCATTGTTCCTTTTTCAGCCCTCTTTCTACCATGTTCCGGACTGGCGAACCATGACTCTGCCGATGGCCTGGCTCACCTCCAGATCAACGCGGTCATCCGCGCTGGCGTAGCCGGGCGATGTGTAGACGTCGCCCCGTTGCTGGTAGCTGTCTGGCAGATCCCTCACGGTAAGCCCAGTGTCTATGCGGATGCGCGCCGCCATCCCAGCCGGGATGACGATGACTGTCTCGCCGATGGCGCCCTCGATCTTGGCATAGAAACGGCCCTCCTCAGGCAGGGTAACGGTGGTCCGACCAACCCCCATGCTCGCCTCTAGGTCGTCCACTGCCAGGCCGGTCAGGTCAATGTCGGCCAACCCCACTCCGAGGTTGACCTCCAACATCAGGGGCACTTCAGGAGCCAGCCCCAGGTCCCAGCTCCACTGATCGCCCCACCCCATGAATGGGCCAAAGGTCCCACCCTCAGTTTGCAGGATGAAGCTCGCCGTATTGCCCGTGACTGCGAAATGGCGATCCACTCTTTGTCCCCTGCCCACAGTGACCACGCCTTCGACCAAGGCCGAAGGCATGGCTTCGGCTGATTCGGGGAGCGTCTTGATGTGCAGCGACCCGACACCGGGTTCGATGACGACCCTGGCCTGGGTCGCCTCTCCCAGGGGTTGCCTGATCTCCTCACCGGCCACTGCCTGGCCTATATCCGGCTCGAGCAGCCACAGCGCACCCGCGAAGATGACCACTGTCAGCGCCAGGGCCAGCAGGGAGCCCCAGGCCGAAAGGCGGCTGAGGATGATCTCCAGCCCCAGGGCGATGAGCAGGATCGGCCACAGGCGGAAGATCACTTCCCAGACACTCCAGGCCAAAAGCCCCATGTTGTTCAGCAGAAAGACGACTCCCAGACCGATCAGAATCACAGGGCCAACCAGGCTGACCCTTCTTCGTTTTTGCTCGTCCATATCACTCTCCTTATACAATTTCTATCAGGATCTGAACATGCGAAAGAGGAGGTAAAGCCCGACCACGATCAGGGCTGCCGGCCAGAGGTACTCGAGAATCCCTGTGGTGGCGGCGGTGCTCAGCAGGCCCACCACCAGGAGCACGACGGCAGGGATGCGGGCCCACCTCATCCGCCCGTGGGGAGTGGGCACGAAGTAGAGCAGGCCGAAGGTCAATCCCAGGCCCAGGAAGAGCACCCCACTCATCTCGGCGCCTTCGAAGACGGAGTCGAGGCCGGCGACCAGGGCGACGGTGAACATCACGCCGCCAGGGATGACGGCCCACCAGTGTTCACGTTTGACGAAGTAGATCACCCAGAAGGCCAGTCCAATCCCGCCCAAGAAGATCGTGCCGCCCAGGGCGTCACCAACCCGTGGCAAAAACTGATCCAGAGTGATCAACGCTGCCAGGCCGAGCAGGGCGAACCCTGGGATGATGGCCCACCATTGGGTCCGATTGGTCAGGAACATGTACAGAAAGATCAGGCCACCGGCGGCAAAGATGAGCGACCAGATCAGGGCCACGACGCCCCCAAGAATCCCGAAGTTCTGGAGCAGTAGCAGGATCCCGACGCCGATCAGCAGGATCGCTCCAACAGTATTTATAGTACGTGCATCGAACCGTTTCATCTTGAAACCTCCTTGTTATCTTTCAGCGGATGGTGATGGAACCCGATCCCTGGTCTATTTCCAGTAAGACAGTGTGCTCAGCGGTGCGATAGTTGTCCGTCTCCCACGTGCTATCACCGCTGCGCTTGCCCTGCACCAACTGGAAGCGCGCGTCGGGGCTGAAGGGGCCGCTGCCCGAATCGAGCTCCACCCGCGCGCCCACACTTCTGGGCAGGACGATGGTGAGAGGCCCGGAGCCGCCGTCAATTTCGGCCTCGAAGGAGCTGCCGGACGGCAAGACCAGGGCAACAGACCCGGAGCCAGCGTCGAGTATCAGGCCGCTGACCTGCAAACCGGCCAGGTCGAAGTCGCAGGGACCGGAACCGGCATCGAGGGTCAGGTCGAGGGGCACATTGGGGCTGAGCCCCACGTCCCAGCGTTTGTCTGACTGATCGCCGAGGTTAAATGGCCAGAACCAGATTACGGTGGAGCGGCTATCCAGCTTCACGTTGGCTCGGTCGCCGCGCACGCTCACGTCGAAGGTTAGCTCACCGAGGTAGTCAACGTCACCCTCGATGAGGTTGGGCGAATCCTCTAGCGTGCTCAGGTAGCCGGGCACGCTGGTCCAGTCAATGTAGACCGTGGCCCGCTCCACACCCGTCAGGGAATATTCGACGTGCCTGGTGTGAAATTCGGGCTGCTGGATCCAGTCGGATACTCCAGGGATGTTCTGCGCGAAGAGGGCGATCAGCACTATCACGCTGATCAGCACGAGCATTAGCACCCCGCTGACGATGGCCCCAACCACCGAGCGCCGGCCGATCAACAGGTCAATGCCGAGGGCGATTATCAGCAGCGGCCACAGTCGCCAGAGGGCGCCCCACGATTGCCAGGACAGGTAGCCCAGGTTCGACAGCAGCAGCATGACGCCGGCGCCGATGAACACTATCGGCCAGAAGACAGAGGGCGGACGACGGCGCCGCGGCCGGCGAGTCTCGTACGACGGCTTCGGCGGCTCCTCTGGTATGGTGGGGGGCGGGACGGCTGGCGCAGTCGGCCCTTCGCCCTCCGGGGCCGTCTCGCTTGTTACCAACTTCTCTTCTTCTAGTGGTTCTTGAAAGTCTGACATAACACACCTCCTAATCATTGTTTTGCAAGGTTCAGATGCGTATTCCGTATTGCGTATTCCGTATTCCGTTCCTACGCAATACGCAATACGTTTGACGCACCACGTGGACGGCAATCACCCACATATCTATACGTAAAAGTCGAAGCAAAGTTGTAGCCCCGTTTGCCTTCATTGGATCAATGTGGTAAAATGCGGTAACAACTCACTTCAGGAGGTAGATCAATGGCTAATAGTGATCCTAGAGAAATGCTCAACGCTCTTTTGCAACCCTGGCACGAGGCCGTGGGCGATCCGGCGAAGGCTCAGCAGGAGGTGCTACATTGTCTCCTGAAGGGCTACGCTCAGACCGACTACGGGGCGCAGCATGGCGCGGCTCAAATCGAGACCATCGAGGACTATCGTCGCGCCTTCCCGGTGGCCAGTTACGAGGACTACCAGCCCCTCATCCAGCGGGTGATGGCTGGCGAGGTGAGCCTGCTCCTCAACGAAGAGCCGATTGGCTGGGCCATCACCCGGGGCACCACGAAAGGCGAGTCCAAGTTCATCCCCATGACGCCCACCGACCTGCGCATGCGCATCAGCGCGGGGCGGGCGATGATGAACTACGTGGTCAGCAGTGGCCGATACGATCTCTTTCAGGGCGTCAACCTGAATCTGAATTTCCCCTCGGTGGTGGGGACGGTGCAGGTGGGAGAGCGAGAGCTGGAATATGGCTATAGCTCTGGCATCTACACCAAGTACGTATCGGCCCGCACGCCCATCCGTTCGGTGCCAGCGCAGGACGAAATTGACGCCCTGGGCGGGGGCAAGACCATCCGCGATTGGGAGGTGCGCTTCGAGCTGGCCTATGAAAAGTGCACAGACGAGAACGTCACCCTGGTGGGCGGCGTGGCCCCAACCGCTCGCGATTTCGGTCGCTATCTTCACCGCCAGCACGGAGTTTATCCCAAGGATCTGTGGCAGACCCAGATCATGACCCTGGGCAGCGTACCGGGTATCAACACCCGCTACCAGCCGCTGCTCACCGCCCTCTATGGCCCCGTCGTCATCCGCGAGATCTACGGCGCCACCGAAGGCATGTTCGGCCAGCAGCGGGACGAACGCCGCGCCTGGGTGCCCAACTACGACCTTTTCTTCTTCGAGATAAAGACCAACTCAGGCGTCAAGATGTTACACGAGATGCACCCCGGGGAGATGGGGAGCCTGGTCGTCTCGACGCCCGTCCTGCCCCGCTACGAAATCGGCGACCAGATTCGCGCCTTCCAGCCGCCCTACTTCCGCTGCATCGGCCGCGACCAGTGGTGGACTCCCCTGCGCTATGCCTGGGATGAGTTTATGACGTTCAACCTGGGCCGGTTGTAGTTGGAAGTTGGAGGTTGGAGGTTGGAGGTTAGATATTGGATATTAGATATTGGATATTAGATATTGGATATTAGATATTGGAGATTGGATATTTGGAAGAGTTTCGCGATTTTATTGAGATTTTTGTTGAGTTGTGGCACAAGGGGTTGGAAGATCCGGCCAGAACCCAGGCGCAGACGTTGGAGTGGCTGGTGGAGGGGTACGCCCGGACGGTGTATGGTCAGGAGTGCGATGCGGCCGAGTTGCTGACTCTGGCTGGCGACCCGCCCTGCTTTTTCGATGCCTATCGGCGCGCCTTTCCCGCCGTTACCTACGACGAGATCAAGCCCTGGATTGACCGGATCATCGCCGGCGAGGTCGAGGCTCTGCTGCCAGAACCGCCCGTAGCCTGGGCCATGACCAGGGGCACCACGCGGGGCACCCCCAAGCGCATCCCCATCACCGATACCGACCTGGGCATCCGTGTGGCCGCCGCCCGCGGTCTCCTCGACTACCTGCTGCGGACCGACCAGCTCGATGCCATCGGCGGCTACAGCCTCAACCTCAATTATCCCTCCGTGGTGGGGACGATGGACGTGGCCGGGCAGGAAACCCCCTACGGTTTCAGCTCTGGCATCTACGTCCGGCACGCGGCCGCGGCCACCCCCGTCGAGATCCTGCCACCCCAGGAGGAAATTGACGCCCTGGGTGGAGGCACCACCCCCGGCGCCTGGGAGCGTCGCTTCGAGATGATCTACCAGCGGACCAAAGACGCGCCCATCACCATGTGTGCCGGGGTCTGCCCCTCCATCATCGAGTTTGGGCATTTCCTCCATCGCCGCCACAAGGTGTTGCCCAAAGAGCTGTGGCCCATGCGCGTCATCGCCGCAGCCAGCGTCCCCGGCATCCACACCAGGTACAAGCCGGCCCTGCGCGCCCTCTACGGCCCGGTCAACGTGGTCGAGATGTACATCGCCACCGAGGGCGCCTTTGCCCAACAGCGGGACGAGCGCAACCTGCTGGTGCCCAATCTTGACCTGTACGTGTTCGAGGTAGAAGTGGGGGGCGGGGTCAAGATGCTCCACGAGATGCGCCCCGGCGAGTATGGCAGCCTGATCGTCTCGACGCCAGTGTTGCCCCGCTATCGCATCGGCGATTTGGTGCGCGCCTTCGACCCGCCGTACTTTCGCTGCATCGGTCGCCAGGGCCGTTTGACCAAGCTGCGCTATTGGCTGGACGGCGTCATCAACCTGGACTTTGGGCGCGCCTGATCATCAGAACCTCGGCACCAGGCTCCGGGCGACCTGTTTGCCGATGTAGGCCAACATCCTCCGCCACATCCGCCGCCTCCAGTCGTTGCTCGAGAAAACGCCCCGCACCAGCTTAACCGGATGGAAATAAAAGCTGGTAAAGGCCCAACCAGTATAGTTCCAGACCTGTCGGCGGGTCATGTGCCGGGTGGGCATCAGGGCGTGGGTCATGTCGTAGCGGGCATAATCGGCGGGGAGTTCGATCCACCCTTCGGCCACCGCCTCGTCGAAGGCAGGGGTGCCGGGGAAGAGGGTGTACATCGTGAAGATGGGCTGGTCAACGCCGATCCGCTTGACAAAGGCCACCTTGTGCTTAAAGGTGCGCGGGCTGTCGCTGGGCACACCGACGATGATCATCCCCTGGCAGACGATGTCGTGCTGGCGCAGCAATCGCACGGCCTCTTTGACCGTCTCGGTGCTCAGTTGCTTGTTCAACTCCTCCCGCTGCTCGTCGCTGGAGGCCTCGATACCGATCTGCACCATGCGATTGCCGGCCTGGTACGTCAAGGGTAACAGGTCTTTGTACTTCACCAGCAGGTCGGCCCGCCCCTGGTAAAACCACTGGACGTCAATCCCCCGCTGCAGGATCCCCTCGCAAATAGCCGCCACGTGATCGCGGTCCACGTTGAAGCAGTCGTCGCCAAACCAGATGTTGCGCCGCCCGTACCGGTTCACCAGCACGTCGAGTTGCTTGACGACCATCTCCGGGTCGTAGGGGCGCCAGCCGCCGCGCCAAAAGGGCCACTCCGAGCAAAAAGTGCACTTGAAAGGACAGCCCCGGCTCGTGATGACAGTGGCAAAAGGACCACCCAGTTCCGGCCAGCGGTAGCGGTCCATCGGCAGCAGGTGAAAGGCGGGCATGGGTAACGTGGTCACGTCCAGGGGAGGCGGAGCAGGGGTTTCCACGACCTGGCCATCACGACGGAAGCTAATGCCCGGCACGCCTTCCAGCCCACCGTCGGCATCCAGGGCCCGCGCCAGATCTACGATGATCTGATCCCCCTCGCCCCGCGCCACCACATCCACCTCGGGCATCATTCGCAGCGTCTCTTCCACCGTGAACGTCACGTGGGGGCCACCCAGGGCGATGACCGCCTGGGGTGCTGCCTGGCGGGCGACGCGGACAGCGCGGCTGATTTCGGGCACGTAGGGCGTGTAGACGGTGATGCCGATGAGGTTCGGATTGGTGCGGGCGATGGCTGCTTCCAGTCCATCCCAACCGATCTCCAGCGCGTTAGCGTCCAGGATCTCGACCGGGATGTCGGCATGTTCCAGGCAGCCGGCCAGTTGGGCCAATCCCAACGGTGGCGCTACCACATCCCCCATCATCTCCCAGGGGACTTTGGGCGGTTCAAGTAGGAGAACACGCATACGCTAACACCTTTCGCTTGTTGGCTGGCGATGTGATGAGGGGCGTACCGGTCAGCGGCCTCCGACAAACATGCGAAGCAGCCAGGACACGCCGATGGCGATCAGGATCAGCGGCCATATCGCGATCCAGCCCACCACTTCACCCAATCCGATGCCCAGCAGGATAAAGCCGAAAACGATGCTGCCTCCCACTAGCCGCCGGTAGGCCGGCACGAACAGGCGAAGGAGCACCCCCAGGAGCACGATTATCCCCGCTCCGATGAAGATGACAGACCAGGCCTCCAGGCCGACTCTCAGGTTGTCCAGAATCCCCATGTTCTCCGCGAGCAGCACCAGCCCGGCCCAGATGAAGAGAAAGGCCCACCCGGCGGCGTTGAGCGGATCACGGCGGAACTTCTCCTCCCAACTATCCCCGCTGTCTTTTTCGTCCTTTTCGTCCTTCTCGTTGCGTGGTTGTTCAGACATGACTTCCTCCTTTCAAAGATGTCCTGGCATTGTATCATGCATTTCAAGATAGTGCAAAATTGGTGCCGAGCACCAGTACGGCGTTTTGTCCACCCAGGCCAAAACTGTTGGACACGGCTATCTTGACCTCGGCCTGGCGCGCCTCGTTGGGCACGTAGTCCAGGTCACACTCAGGGTCGGGCGTCTCGTAGTTGATGGTGGGATGGATGATCCCCTCCTGGATGCTCAGAACACAGGCCATGGCCTCCACCGCGCCAGTCGCGCCCATCAAGTGCCCGATCATGGATTTGGTCGAGCTGATCGGGATCTCATAGGCATGTTTCCCATAAACCGCTTTGATGGCTTTGGTTTCGGCCAGATCCCCCAGAGGGGTGCTGGCTGCGTGGGCGTTGATGTAATCAACGGCCTCCGGCTCCACATCGGCGTTGGTCAGGGCGCGGCGTATGGCCAGGGCAGCGCCGCTCCCCTCGGGGTCGGGCGCGATCATGTGGAAGCCATCATTCGAAGTGCCAAAGCCCAACACTTCGGCATAGATGCGGGCGCCGCGGGCCTGGGCGTGGGCCAGGCTCTCCAGGATGAACATGGCGCTGCCCTGAGACCCGACAAACCCTTCGCGGTTAGCGTCAAAGGGACGCATCGCCCGTTCCGGCTCATCGTTGAAGCTGGTGGATAGAGCACGCATGGCGACAAAACCGGCCAGCATTGTCTGGGACACCATGCTCTCCGTCCCACCGGTGATCATCACCTCGGCCGCACCTCGCCGGATTACCTCAGCCGCTTCGCCAATGGCCTGCGTGGCCGCGGCGCAGGCCGTGCAGATGGTGCCGTTATGCCCGCGCACCTGATACTTCTCGGCGACGAAGTACGAGGCCATGTTGGGCCACAGCCGTATGATTTGGAAAGGAGACAGTCGCCCTGGGCCTTTCTCTATCAGTCGCTCGAATATTCATTCCGTCTCCTCCACGCTGCTCCCGCCCGCCGTCCCGATAAACACGCCGATCCGGTCCCGATCTTCTTGCTCCAGGTCGAGACCTGCGTCTTCCAGCGCCTGGCCGGTGGCAATGACCGCGATCTGGCTGGCAAGAGCCATGTGGCGGGCCTTCTTGCGGGGGATAAACTGGAGCGGGTCGAATCCCTTCAACTCCCCGGCGATTTGACAAGCCCAGGGGGTGGCGTCGAACACCGTGATGCGCGCTACCCCGGAGCGGCCCGCCTTGAGCGCGTCCCACGTCTCAGCCACCGTGTGGCCGACCGGGGTGATGGCGCCCATGCCGGTAATCACCACGCGCTGGTGGGGATTACGACTCGCAGAATCGTTCACTGGTTTGTTCATAGTTTACCTCCAAATATTGAATTCTATCTCCGGCCTGGGACTATGGGCCGGCGCCTCTTTTTCTCGGTTTCATGGCAAACAAGGTACGGGCTGCGTTAATGCGTCGGATGAATAGCTCGTACAGGCCGAGCGTAACCACGCAAGACAATCCCAATTATAGCTCATGTGTAGAACAAGTGCAATTGACCGTCAAGACAAGGGGCTTAAGCTTCGTGCGCAAAACTGCTACCAAGGGGCGTCCCGCCCCGTCTGAGGGCGGTTTGGCCGCGAAGTCAGGGCGGGATGCCCCTCTGTCTTACTGCTTGGTGTGGTTGCGTCTGTTCACCCTTGCTGGCGGGTGAACGTTTTCGTCCCCCAGGTAGCGACGACAGCAATCGCCGCCACGACCAGCAGAGCTGTCCTGAACAGATCCGCCCGGTCCGAGATCGGCAAAACCAGATTCGCCGTCAAGTTGTGCATAAAGTGCAGCAGTATGATGGGCAGGATGCTGCGCCACTGCTTCCAAGGTCGTCAGTCGTGGCCGTTGGTGAGTAGCGCAGCCAGCGTGGGTATGAGTTCGGTTTGCATCACTCGCTTCGGCACATAGGCACTCGCGCCGGCCGTTGTTGCGTCGGCGCGATGGGCGTCGTCTTCGTGAATGGTCAACATCACGACTTGCGTGGACGGCAGGGCGGCTTTGATCTGTCGCGTGGCTTCAATGCCGCTCATCCCTGGCAGGCTGATGTCCATGACCACCAGGCGCGGTGATTCGGTTCGGATCAGGGCGATGGCTTCCTCACCGCTGGCGGCCTCAATCACGCGACACTGGGGAAACTCTACCTCCAGCCAGTCTCGCAGCGACCTGCGTACGGTATCGTGATCCTCGACGATTAGAATTGTTGCTGACATAGGACCTCTTAAATCCAAAATCCAAAGTTCAAACTCTTCTGCCAAGACGTGCCAGTATGCAACTTACTCTTGCACTGGTACCTATATCTTACCATATATTGCAACGTTTGTCTGTCAGGAAGGTTTGACAATTGATGTAGGGAAACCTTGACAATTGATGTGGGGAAACCTTGACAAACCAGACTGTCGCAAAGTCTGGCGTCTGCGGCGAGCGGAGGTGCATTGTAAAGAAAAAGGCCTCCGAGGCATTGAACGCTCTCGGAGGCCCTTCCCGTATCTGGCCCTAAGATTTGCTACTTCTGCAAAAACCTGATCGCCCCACCTACGAGCGAACCCTCACCCATGTCCTTCCCACCCGCCGCGGGTGCGAATTCCAGGATGCGGTCGGCCAGGCGGGAGAATGGCAGCGATTGAAGCCAGACGCGGCCGGTCCCCTGCAGGGTCGCCAGGAACAGTCCCTCACCACCGAAGATCATGGACTTCAGGTTGCCCGCCCGCTCGATGTCGTAGTTGATGGTATTCTCGAACGCGACGATGCACCCGGTATCTACCAGAAGTTTCTCGTTGTTGAGAGACTTCTCTACGATGGTGCCGCCGGCGTGGACGAAAACCATTCCATCGCCACGGAGCCGTTGGAGAATGAAGCCCTCGCCGCCGAAGAGCCCGGCCCCTAGCTTCTTGCTGAACGCAATGCTCAACTCAGTGCCCATCGCCGCGCATAGGAAGGAGTCCTTCTGGCAGATCAACTCGCCGTTCGTGTCATCTAGATCAATGGCAATGATCTTGCCCGGATAGGGTGCTCCGAAGGCCGCGTGCCGCTTGCCCTGGCGTGCGACGTTGGTGAAGTGAGTTAGAAACAGCGACTCGCCGGTGACCACCCGCTTCCCAGCGCTCACCAGTTTATCCATGAAGCCAGCCTTCGGCTTGGAGCCATCCCCCATCTTGGTCTCAAAGCCGATGCCGTCCTCCATGTACATCATCACCCCGGCCTCTGCGATCACCGTCTCGCCGGGGTCCAGTTCGATCTCCACGAACTGGAGATCGTCGCCAAAAATGGTGTAGTCAACCTCGTGCGCTCTCATGCTGCAATCCTCCTGTATGTATTTTTGGTAGATCGGTATGTTGGTGGGCCGATTGATCGGGCCTTTTATCTCCCAGTTTCCCAGCCCACCAATCTCCCAATTTCCACCGCGTAGATGAATTATACTCTATGTCTCGAGCAAGTCAAGTCAGGGAGAGGGAGAGACGCCTTCTTGCGGGCGAGCTAGGAAAAGATCAACGCGATGATCGAGCCCAAGCGCCCGTCTTGAATATAGTGGCCCAGCACACCGGGCAGCAAGCTCCTGGTCTTCATGTAGATTATGCCATAAACCCACCCGAATATGGTTTGCTGGACAAGCAAGACAACGGCCCCTGCAATGTTCTCTCCCTTACTGTACCACAGAGGCCCGAAGAAATTGGTGGAGAAGTGGGCTAATCCGAACAAGATCCCTGAATAGAACCATGCCTTGTTCTGCCCCAGAGCCCTCTCGAGCTTGCCCTGGAGTATGCCGCGAAAGAAGAACTCTTCAACAAACGCCGGCGCGTAGAGGGCCAAGAGCAAGGACGGCGCTGCTATCGGTTCAAAGGTGTCGGAAATGAGGAGCGGCAATACTCCGCCAACTGCGAAGAAGACAATCGTAGAAATCGTCACGGACCGCGATATTGGCCTGGAGAAGCCCAGGTCCTTTGCAGCCCACTTATTTGCGCGCAGAACGTAGAACAAAGGTATCACCAGATAGGGCAGCAAGGTCACCAGAATCGCGGTTACTTCCAACCTGGGGGTGGGAGCAGCCAGATCGCTCTCCGGGGTTAAGAAGATGAGAATGGTTATGACGACCACCAGGATTACCCAGATCACGAGGGTTTCCAGGATCTCTCTTCTTCGATCTTTGCTGAATGGCAACGGGGCCGGGTATTTGCCTAGCACGAAGTGCAGAAGAAGGAAGAACCCGAGACCGAATCCCATGTTCATAAACTGCACAGCTAGCCTCCTCGTTTTGTTTCTACCAGGATGAGCCATCGTGGGGCTCATCCTACCACTATTACTATTCTACCACATTCTGCAACATTTGTCTATCAGGAAAGCTTGACAATTGATGTAGGGAAATCTTGACAGTTTATGTAGGGAATCAGGGGCCTGCCTATTCCAGCGGGGTCAATCCGTGCTGGACGGCGAACTTGACGAGACTGGGGAGGTCGCTGATGCCCAACTTGTGCATCAGGCGACTGCGGTAGGTCTCGACGGTCTTGAGGGAAAGGGAGAGAATGACGCCGATCTCGGCGTTCGATTTGCCCTCCACGACGAGCTGCACGACTTCCCGCTCGCGGGGGCTGAGGCGCGTCAGTGGGCTTACGTCAGTAGCCCGGCGCTGGCGCACGTAGTCGTCAATCAACCTATCCGAGATCTTCTGGCTCAGGTAGCGGTGGCCGGCGTGAACAACACGGACGGCGTTGACCACCTCGATGCCAGCAGATTCTTTCAGCAGGTAGCCGCGTGCTCCGGCCTGCAATGCTCGAAAGATGTGCTCAGTGGTGGAGTGTATGGAGAGGATGATGACCTGGGCGGATGGACAGGCTTCGTAAATCTGCCGCGTTGCCTCGATGCCGTTCAAGTCGGGCATGGCGATGTCCATGACCACGACGTCGGGGCAGAGTTGCGCCACCTGGTGCACCGCATCGCGCCCGTTGGCCGCGTCGCCGACCACGCTGATGTTTGGTTGCGCCTCCAGCAGCACCCGCAGCCCGTCACGAACCACGGCGTGGTCGTCGGCCAGGAAAACGGTGATCGCAAGTTCATCCCTGTGCTTCATCGGTTCACCTCCACGACGACCTGCGTACCCCGCCTGGGATCAGACTCAATGCGGCAGCGACCACCCACTGCCTCGGCCCGCTCGGTCATGTTGAGCAGCCCCCAGCCCCGACCGCCATCAGGCTCGGCCAGGTGTGCCCTGATCGTAGTCGAAGGGTCGAAGCCGAGGCCGTCGTCGGCAACGACCAGGCGCAAGCTTCCGCCGTTCGCCTCCACGGTCACCGTCACTTGTGTGGCCTGCGCGTGCTTGGCCACGTTGGTCAATGCCTCCTGTGCGATGCGGAACAAGGCGTTCTCGACGTGTGCGGCCAGCCGGGGGACGGCATCCTCGCCTTCTACAGCAACAGAGATGTCTGTTCGCCGCGCGAACTGTTCTGCGTACCAGTGCAGCGCAGCCACCAATCCATAGTCGTCCAGTACCGGCGGGCGCAGGTTGGCCATCACGTCGCGGATCCGCTCTGCCGTCTGCTCCACCAATGACAGCGAATCGTCCAGGCGGGAACGCACCGGGGCTGCTGCCTCCTCAGGCAGTTGCGTCCGAACGATGTTCAAGTTGATGCCCAGAGCGGTCAGGTTTTGCCCCACCTGGTCGTGCAGCTCTCGCGCCAGTCGCTGCCGCTCGTCTTCTGCCACCTCGGCCATCTGCGCGGTCAGGGCGCGAAGGCGCTCGGTGTGCTGCTGCAGCGCCTCCTCTGCCCGCTTGCGCTCGGTGATGTCGCGCATGGATTCGATGATTCCCTGAAAAGCGCCGTCCGCCCCCCATAGCGGCGAGGCAACGATCTCGACGAGTCGCCGCTCTCCGTTTGCCTGGTAGTGTTCGTGCACTAACGTGACCGGCTGGCCCGACTCGCGTACCCATTCCAGCGGGCAAGGGCACTCTGTTCCGTCGCAAGGTGTCTCACGCCGGTGGGAAACCTGATAGCACAGCATGGATTCTGATACGCCAGCGCCTTCAGATGAAAACTCCCGCGCGGCTCGATTCATCAATCTTACCCGGTAATCTGCCCCGATCACCATGATCTCCTCGGCCACGCCATCAATGATCGTCTGCCGAAATGCGTGCGCCGCTGCCAGTGCCTCCTCCGCCTGCTGGCGCTCGGTGATGTCGTGGATGAGCCTTAACACCGCGAAGATGCCGATGCCGGCGATCAGGACTGTCTCGGTGACTGCCTCACGCCAGTTAGTGGGAGTGGGTGGCGCGCCAAGCAGAAAGTGAGGGAGATCCACGATCTCATCTAGCCACACCAAAATGCAGAGCAGAACGAACATAGCGGCTACGGGTAGCCATATTCTCCTCTCCGAAATCCCTTGCTCCACTCGCTTGCGTTGGGTTTCTGATGCTGCTAACATAAGGGGTCATCTCCTGGCTGCATTTCGCGACCAACTTCACTCGCGAAGCAGGAGTTTTGGATGCCACAATCTTACCACATTTTGTTCATCCTGGCAATGCTAGGGAGCGTAATTCTTCATAATGAAGGGCAACATAATTCGGTATGGCAGCACCGTGGGCGTGTTGGTCGGCGTGTCAGTAGGCGTCGGGGTGCTGGTGGGCGTTGGGGTATTGGTCGGCGTGCTGGTAGGCGTGGGAGTTTGAGTTGGTGTTGATGTAGCTGTCGGGGTCGATGTAGCTGTAGGCGTATTGGTGGGAGTGGACGTTGCTGTGCCAGTCACCGTTGAGGTAGGCGTGAGGGTAGCTGGCGGCGGATACGGATCGAGTGTGGACGTGGGGGAAGGAGGCAGTGGGGTCGTCGTGGCCGTGCCCGTCGGGGTGGATGTGGATGGCGGCGGATATGCCCCGGGTGCGGGTGTGGGGGGCGGAGGCACTGGGGTCTTCGTGAACGTGGCCGCCGAGGCGACAAACGCGATTCCAGCCGGGGCAACTTCCTCTCCAGCCCGCTCATCTACAGCCCCACCTGCTAGAGCGACTGAGATAGGCAAGGATATGTGGGGCGGAGTGGGCGCTGGCGCGAGGGCGGGAGCTGTGATTGAAATGCAACCAGTGGTAGCCAGTAGAACTGTTGCAAAGGCGACGCCTAGCACGAAGGCTTTTCGAGTGCTCAAACCGAGTCCTCCTCTAATCTCCAGCAACTCGTTATGCATCATCGTCTCCAACTCTCTGTTGATTATCGAATGCTTTAATCATCATCCATCAAACTAGTCTCAAACTCGGCGTATACTGGATAATGGTCTGAAACTTCCCAAACCAATGTTTCATTGTCAATCCCGTAGGCAGAATCAAAATAGAATACCCCTATGCTATCCTCGATGTATTCGTGGCTGTAAGTGGCATCCGTTAGAACCATCCTGTCATATGTCCAGTCGGTCTTGGTCATCGTGTCCATGTCGTTGTCTATCACCCAGTAGAACTGTGAAGTTTTGAACGGATTTGAGATATCATCTTCATCAAAGTAGCTTCCGTCAGCGTTGAAATCTCCCATCACTATGATGTCCTTCTCGTTTGGATCGTCTGATTGTAAGGAATGAATAACAACAGCCAGATTACTTATCTCCGAGTAGGCATCATCGGGTTTTACGTGGATTCCAACAAGCGTGAAGTCGAAGTTACCGCTCCTGAAACTGGCTATGTAGGGTTCCCTTTCAAACACGTCATCGGTATCATTGTAAACGTAGTCGGAATCTTCGATAAAGCCTACGGTTTCGGTATTGTAGAAATAGGCATAGGCTTCCTTGCTCGAGCTTCTTCCTAATCTTTCACTCCTGATGTATTTGTACTTGGGACCTTCCATCTCGTTTATTCTCTGGAGATAATAGGGCGCGGTCTCCTCTTTTGCGTCTCTGATCTCTTGGACGAGCACAACATCGAACTCTCGGCAAATTCTCTCCAGTATGTCCATCACGTGGTCTTTCTGCCTTTTGGTCTTTCCGAATACTTGAATGTTGAATGTAGCTATTCTGATGGTTCTAGTGATTGGTGATACTGGCGTTGGGGTTAGAGTTGGAGTCCAAGTCGATGCAGGTGAAGGAGGTGTTTGTCTCTGCTGATATAGAGTAATGGCTATGAAGCCGATAGCTAGCAGAGCAATGGCAGCACTGATTATCGCAAGTTTTTTCATCAAAGCCCCCCCTCCTCCACAAGTATCTCCCGCACCATTTCCCTGATCTGTCTCTCCATCTCCTTGCTCATCTCTGGCCGCGCCACGCTGAACACCTCGTCTGCACCGCTGAATGTGCAGTGCCACTCGCCGTCAACCTCTGTCACGCTCAACAGCTCAAACTTGCCGAAGCGAGGATTTCCGCCCTCGTGCATGGCGGTGGTTAGTAGGAGCTGGAAAGCCGCCCTCGCCTCTAATGGGTAACCGCAAGGTGGGTTCTATTGCAAAACTACAACTTGAAAGTTGTAGTTTGTGCCAGATCTTATCGCCAAGAAGGGCGCTACCGCCCAACCTACATCATTTATGATGTAGTGTCGCATAACCAGACCACCGTCGCATTACCTAATTGTCTCTCAAAGCGGCGCAACTCGAAATGTTAGTGACATTGGGCTCCCGCGCCCGCGCATGGGCGATAGCCTTCGCGGCACGGGAGCCGCCTCTGCTCGCGATTTCCCATGTACTGAGTATATCACCTTTCGGCTCGTTTAGCAAAAGCAAAAAGCCACCTGTGCGGTTGACACAGGTGGCTTTTGTATTATCGTGCGTTCTGCCTTTGCCAATGCAAAAACACCCCTCCGCAGATCAATAATGCCGCCGCCCCTACTATCCATATCCACCGAAGAACTGCGCCCTCTTCTACGGCGCCGCCGGTCTCGGGCAACAACGGTTGAGGTTCCGGCGTTTCGGTAGCGGCCGCGGTGGGTGGGGATGTAGGCGTGGGCGGCACTGGTGTGCTCGTAGGTGGGGCTGGTGTGATTGCTTCAGTTGGGGTAGATGTCGGAGTCGGTCCAGTGGTGATCTCGAGGTCGTAGGTCACATCGCACCCGCCGATCTGCCCAGCAGGGGGGGCTACCTTCACAAAGTAGGTTCCCGCTGCGGGGCACGACCAGACTATCTTTGAGGCCGGAGGGTTGGCCGGATCATCGTCGTTGTATTCCAACTGTGTAGCGCAATCGGTATCGTAGAGGGTGAGGGTCGTGTCGTTACCACCGCCCAGATTCAGTGTCCTGATGGTATAGGTGTTGCCGGCCTCACAGGCGAATTTCACATAGTCTTGGTCACCGGCGGTGTGGAAGCTATGCGATTGTGTCGCGCCGTTGACTTCAATGAATACGGCCTGCTGGCAAGTGTCATCCGGCTCGTATCCATCAAGGCAAGAGGTTGGCGTGGGTGTGACGGTAGGCGTGTTTGTGGGTGTTGGGGTAGGTGTGGAGGTACTCGTCGGTGTAGGTGTGCTTGTTGGAGTAGGCGTACTCGTGGGGGGTGTTGGAGTAGGTGTGGAGGTGCTCGTCGGAGTAGGCGTGCTCGTGGGGGGGGGCGTGCTCGTCGGGGTTGCCTGTGAGAGCTGGATCGAAAAATAGCCGCGTGGACACCGAGCCTCGTCGGCGTTCAGGATTGCGGCCCCTGGGACCCCTTCGAGATAGACCATGATCGGAGCAGTCTCCCCATCGTACAGAGGGCCGGCTATGAAGTTCGGCTCAATTCGCCCCTCATGCCCACTCACCCATAATCGAATATTCTCGGCATAAAGGTTGCCTTTGTCAATGAACTTCAGCGATCCTTCGAGTTGTACCTCCTCGCCCGTGACGGCTATCTCGCTGGGGAAGCCCACGAACTCCAACTCCCCAAGATACACCGCCCCCATTGCCGGCCAGGCGCAGAGAAGACCCACGGCGACCGCTACTATTACCATTATGATTCTGGGCCTCGTCATTTTCTGATCTCCTTTCCCCCGATAAAAATCAGGGATTAAGGTCCGCATCCCGTCCGGCGAAGTGAAGGGAGGGACCTAACGGTAAGCATTGAGGATCATCAATCGAAAGGCACGGAGTCGACCTGTGTGGCCCACGTCCCTAGGTAAGATACATCTCGATGCCGGAGACAAGGGCCACAGTTGCGTGGATAAGAAACATGATCTTCAACCCTTGCGCATTTTCGACCTCCTCTCAAAAGGGGCGGGCGAATTCAGGCTAACATTCTATGATTACTAGAGCTGCCACTCTTCACCCCTTTTCTGGGGGATTACTAGGTATTATATCATATTTCAGCTCGTTTGGCAATAGCGAAAAAGCCACCGTGCGGTTAACGCAGGTGGCTTTCTCTCTTTCACCCTTTTGAAAATCATGCGCCGAAAACACGACCCCAGAGCTTCGGGGCCAGTCGGGCCGATGACATAATCTTATCACGTTTTGTCCACTCTTGCAACACGGCAACTTGCCTGAGTGCATACACACGAAGAAACTCCCCGGCGCAGTGGCCAGCCAGGGAGTTTTGAGGGGTGTCTTCTTCGCAGTGAAGACTTATGAATCCTGAGCGCAGTTGAGCGTGATGGTGTACAACTGCTGCTCAGTCGACAGCTCGCACAGCCCAATCGGCTTGTCGGTGGGGCAATCGGCGTCCTCTGACGGCTCCCAACCCGCCAGCAATAGGCACAAGCCGTTGTCCTTGCGGAAACCGCTGCCGGCACCGGTGGGGCCACCGGCCATGTAACTGATGTCTTCTTGCCATCCCTGGGCATTGAGCATTTCCTTCAGATCCTCGGCGACAGACCAGAAATCCTCGAAATCCAGGCCGGTGCCGGTGGCCGTCGCCTGGCAACCCGAGCCTGTCTCCCGACTGATGTAGTCCTGGAAAGGCGTTTCCGCCATCATTGCCACCTCGACGCCCAGCGTCTGCGCCATCGCGTTGGCCAGATCGCTGCACGCGGCGGGGCTCAACGGTTGGAAGTCGCCCCCGGTTGGGACACCACCCGTTTCCGTCACCTGCCCCACTGCGTCCACCTCTCCCTGCCAGTTGAGACCGAGGGTGGGATTTGTCACCTTCACCTGGTAGATCATCGCCGCCGGAGCCACAACGTTGTAGGAGATTTCCGCGACCCAATCGAACGCCGTGTACCGATATGTCTCCGCGCCTACCAGTCCCTCAGACGTGACTAGCTCCTCTTCCCAGGCCAGCGATTCCACGGGCGGGTACTGGTACTGTTCAAAGATGTAGCTCAGCGCGGCGTCACGAGCGCCGATTCTATCGAGCATGACCTGCGGGACGCTGGCTTCTGGGGCGGCCGTCTCGGTCAGGTATCGCTCCGCGTCTAGCTCTCCCTCCCACTGGAAGCCCGTGCTGGGGTTGGCCACAACGATGTGGTAGACGACGTTTTCTGGGGCCACTACCGGATAGGTGATCGTGACCACCCAGTCGTCGGCGGTGTACTGGAAGGTCTCACCGCCGACCAGCCCTTCTGGTGTAGCGCGCCCCCCCTCCCAGGCGAGGTCTGACGGGGGAGCTTGCTCGCCGTAGTGTTCACTGATGTAGCTCAGGCCTGCGTCGCGGGCGGTCAGCACGATCTCAGTCCCCTCCGTCGCGAACTCCTCTGCATCTATCCGGCCCTCCCACCAGAACCCGGTAGTTGGGTTGCTCACCGAGACCTGATACACCCGCATTTCGGGCGGTACCACTGCATGACCTATCGCGACTACCCAGTCCTCGGCCCTGAACTGGTAGGTTACCCCGCCGATTAGCCCTTCTGGTGTTGCGTCTTCCGCCGTCCAGGTGAGGCCTGGTGGAGGGGCCTGCTCGCCGTGGTGTTTGCTGACGTAAGCCAGGGCCGAGTCGCGGGCGGCCCGGATGTCGTCGGGGGCCTGCACGGCTGCGTCCGCTTCCCTGGCGAAAACGAGAGTTGTTTCGCCAGCAGCATTGGCGATCTCCAGGCGGTCACCCGTCACCCGGTAGGAAGCGGCGTCTTGGAGAGCCTCAATGTAGGCCGCCTCCTGCTCCATGAGGCCCTTGGGCTCCGAACAGAGCTGCAAGGTCACAGCGATCATGGGGATCGTCAGGCTACCATCGTCTGTGGCGATGTATTTGCCGCTATCGCGTCCGCCGCCGTAGCCGTTGCAGGTCATAGACCCGCCGAGAAGCGCTTCTTCAAAGTACAGCGTGATTTCAGTGTCCTCTATGAGGCTCTCGCCGTTCAGCGAGGTGAGCACCCACTCGGCGCCGTCAAGGTCTGCTGGAGCTTCAGGCCGTTCGGTCTCCTCGCCTGGACTGATGCTGCCGACCAGCCAATAGGGGCCCGGGCAGTCAGCAGGGACTCCCTGCCGAGTGCGCTCGTCAAAGGCCTCGAGCGACTTGACTTCACCGCCGCCGAGGCGGACCACCTGTCCAAGCTGCACCTCAACTTCATGGTCGTCGTAAAGAACCCAGATGGTGTCATTCTCGATGCTGACCTCAAAGTCGGGCGGCCACACGACTAGATTGCTGGCCTCGCTATCGCCAATGCGCAGGCAGCTGTCAACCATCGTCAGTGGCTCAGTGCGCAGCGCGGTCATTCTTGTGACCACCACCATCGGCGCAGGCATAGGCGTTGGCTCATTCTCAGGTGTTTTCTCTGATACGGCGCACCCCACAACTGACAGAGTGAACCCCATCAACAGTACGAGTAATCCAAGTGTTCTTGTGTGTTTCATTGCTGTTACCTCCTCATAGTTGGCGAAGCTGTTGACCGATGCAATTTTCCAGTTCTCGCCTCCCGATTTTTGTTCTTGGTGGTCCTCGGTTTGGCCTTTCCGTGTTTTAGACGCATCGAAGGCTGAAAAAGTTCCGCCCACAGTATAACACAGAAAACTCCCCGGCGCAACGGCCAACCGGGGAGTTTTGGGGCTGGAGGCAGCAAGTGTTTACCACGCCTCATTCGGCATGGATAACAAACTGCTGTGAGGATGGAGTTGCCCTGGAAACGCTCGACAATGTCTCTGGGCGTTTATCTCTCTTTGACGTAGTATCCAGCTTGCCACACGAAGCCATTGCGCGTCAAAATTTCGCCGATCCAAGGTGCTTCGGCGACTTCGTTGATGCCGTAGATGTGGATCGGCGCCTGACCAGCGCCCACCTGGGATTCGAGTGTTGCCAGCACCTCGTCCATCCGTGGTGGGTCGTGGACGATGGCTGGCGCCAGGCTTAGCTCCTCGATATGAATGTAACGTCGTTTGTAGTGCCCCCAGGCGGCGCCAGCAATCTCACCGTCCACCACGATCACACCGTAGCAGTAGGGCAGAGGATAAGGCCGGTACTGCAGATTCAGGTGCGACCACTGCGGCATCACAAAGGGATCGTTGGTCGGCAGAACGACGATGAACCTGTTGACCGGTACACATGCCTGTAGTTCCTCAGCGTCTTCGCTAGCAAGATATGCCTCTTCAGTCTCTCCCTCGATCCCGACACGGACGAAAGTGTGATGTGCAACCAGACGATCAACCAGTTTGGTGATCGTCCGCTGGTTCCAACCCGACCAATCAGATATCTCGACGACGGTGGCCGGGCCGAAGGCCCTTGTGAAACGACGCAGCACTTCATCCCGCGCATCAGTCTGCTCCCAGGCATCAGGGTCAGCGTTGGGAAAAGCGCGCCAAAGAAGATCCCACGGACTGTCCCAATCCACTTCGCGCTGGATTTCCATCACCTCGAAAGCCCGATTCAGGGAGAGCAGCGCGCGATCAAAACGGCCGCGTTCGATACCTGTCATCTCCCTCAGCATGTATTTGGGCATCGGGCCATGTTGCTCCAACAGATCCAGGATGCGGCGTGCGGGCCGCGGAATGGGACGACGCAGCGGACGACGGAAAGCAGCGGCGTAGAGAGTGAGATCAGCGTCAGTGACATAGGCAACATTGCCCTTCATGAAACGACCCTTGACCAGCCGGCCACCAGCCCGCCATCGCTGAGACCATTCATCCTGGTATCCCACGACCCGGCTGCGCGGGTGGGGGGCTGACCCAGGCATCGCGCCGGCAATCGGTGGAAATGGCTGAAGCGCCCTCAGGATGGCAAAGACATCTTCAGGCGTGCGACCGCGAGCGTCAGGAGTGAGATACTGTCGGCGGGCTCGGAAGCTGAGGAGTTGTGAACGAGTGGTAGACACCGTCATTTTGCCCCTTTTGAATTGCGACGCGATTGCCCTGAGCTATTCACTTGTTACAAACGTCTCGCCCAACTTCAGGGGGGGACAAGAATTAGTGAAAGCCGTATCCACTTCCGAGTTCGTGCAATTTGTGGCGAAAAACTCAGGTAGCGATTGGCAAAACCGACTTACTGGAAAAGTGTTCGGTAGCAAAGCCCTTTGCTGATTCTTGCCGCAAGTCAAAATCGTACCATTGGCCTTTGTGCTGGATGCGGAATTGGAGGCGGGTCCAGTGGGAGGGCAGGCGCGGGTTGGCGACCGGGCCGGCGTCGGTGAGGCGGAGGCCGCCAAAGCCAAAGATGACCGCCTGCCACAGTCCGCCGGCGGAGGCGGCGTGAATGCCTTCGGCGGCGTTCCCCCGCACGTCATCCAGGTCCACCAGCGCGGCGCGCATGAAATGCTCGTAGGCTACTTCAGGCATGCCCAGCTCGCAGGCCAGGATGGCCTGGATGGCCGGGCCGAGCGATGAGCCATAGGTGTGGTCGGTGCGCGGGCTGTAGTAGTCCCAGTTGACCCGTTTGGTCTCCAGGTCGTAGCGGTCGCCCAGCAGGTACAGGAGCATCAATGCATCCCCCTGCTTGAGCGCCTGCACCTGATTGGTACGTTCGATCCCCAATAGTGACTGGACAGACCGCCTTCTAGGCTCCAAAGCCTGCCAGTCAATGTCTTCCAACTCGAAAAACCCCTCGAACTGCTCCATCAGCCCCGTCTCCGGGTCGTGCAAGATGTGCAAGCGGCCGATGACGTCGGCCCAATGAGCCAGCCGCTCTGGGCTCAGAGCCAGCCGCTCCTCCAGCTCGGCCGCTTGGCTGGAATGTTCGCGCCGCAGCCAGGCCAGCGTCTCCAGCGCCGTCTCCAGATGCCATTGCACCATGCGGTTGGTGAAGACGTTGTTATTCACGTGTTCGTGGTTTTCGTCGGGGCCAATGACGTCGTTGAACTCGTAGCGATCCCACTCGGCGTTGTATTCTGCGCGGCTGCCCCAGAAGGCGGCGGTGTCGAGGATGATCTCCGTACCATAGTCGCGCATGAACTCGTTGTCGCCCGTGACCTGCCAGTAATGCCAGACAGCGTAAGCTATGTCAGCGCTGATGTGAATCTGAATATCGCCGGTCCAGATGCGAATCAATTCCCCGGCAGGGCCAGGCACCCAACGGGGTGTCGTCTCGTCGCCAGTGGCCGCGCTCTCCCAGGCGTACTGTGCGCCTTCGTAGCCGTTCTCCTTCGCTTTCCTTCGTGCGCCGGGCAGCGTGTGGTAACGGTACATCAGCAGGTTGCGGGCAATCTCCGGCTGCGTGTGCGTAAAGAAGGGGACGATGAAGATTTCGGTGTCCCAGAAAACGTGGCCCCGGTAGCCAAAGCCGGAGAGCGTCTTGGCCGGGATGCTGACCCGGTCGTCGTGGCGGGGCGCCGCGATGATAAGCTGGAAGAGGTTGTAGCGCACGGCTTGCTGCGTGGCATCATCTCCCTCGATGATGACGTCTGAGGCGTCCCACACCTCGGCCCAGGCCGTCTCGTGCGCGGCGCGGAGCTCTTCATAATGCGACCGGGTCTCAGAGAATCCCCCCCATTTGTTCAAAGCTGCGTCAACGACCTGGCGTTCCGGCTCCAGATCCCGTGAGGTGAAGACCGTGACCAGTTTTTCGGCCGTAATCGCGCAGCCTTGCTTAACCTGACAGTTGGCCACGATGGTGGGGTTGTTGTGGCAATCCATTACCTGCTTTCGCACCCTAGAGCTGCCACGGATCAACAGCCCCGCTGCCTGGCCCAGCTCAAGGCCTGAGTGTCGCGTGAGGCTGTGCAGCCAGACCAGACCCGCCTCGTTCCCTTGATCCACCCAATCCCAGTGCACCAGACCGTCGTTATCCACATGGCCGTTGATTCCGGCCCGAAACTCGATCCGACCATCGAAATCCAAAGGCGTCACCTGGTAGCGGATGGCCAGCACGTGCGGGTCGGCCAGGCTGGCGAAGCGCTCGATGTGGATGTCCACAGTGCGCCCAGCCGGGCTGCGCCATCGCACCTTGCGAGTCAACAGGCCGCGACGCAAATCCAGCGTCCGCTCGTAGGCCAGTACATCTCCGCGATCCAGGCCAAAGCGCTCGCCGTTCACGAGGAGGACAAAGGGTAGCCAGTCGGGCGCGTTGGCCAGTTCGGTATGCACGATGGGGATATCGTCGAAGACGCCGTGGATCAGCGTGGCCGGTCTGGTGCCAGGATACCCCTCCTCTAAAGCCCCTCGCGTTCCCAGGTAGCCGTTGCCCAGGGTGAACACCGTCTCCTGGTGGTGCAGACGAGCGGGGTCAAATTCAGTTTCGATGATAGTCCAACCGGTCTCGTTCATAGTTGTCTGCCTCTTTTCAGGGTTAAGACTTTCGGGAGGGTAGCTGAATGGGTTCAGCTTGTTCTTGTCACCTTTTTCAGACCCCTGGGATGATCGGGGTCGTATCCCTTGGCCAGGGTGAGGTAGAGGGCGAAGAGCTGGCCAGGCACTACGCTGGTGATGGGCGAGAGCCACTCAGGAACGGAAACGGGGAGGGGCAATGGCGTGGTGGCCAGGGAGAGGACTTCGTCGCGGTCGGAGACGACCACCAGTTCTGCTCCTCGCCCTTGCAGCTCCTCGGTGAAGGTGCGCACGTTCTCGAAGATCGTTCCATCAGGGGCTACCACGATGGCTGGGAAGCCCCCCTCGACCATGGCGATGGGGCCGTGCAGGAAGTCGGCCGGCGAATACGGCTCGGCCATGATGTAGGTCAGCTCCTTGAGCTTGAGGGCGATCTCGTAGGCCGTGGCGTAGTTGTAGCCCCGCCCGATGACCACGCACGATTCCATGTAACGATAGCGCTCCACGGCTCTTTGCACTCTCTCCTCCAAAGCCAGTGTCCTCTCCACCGCCGTGGGCAGCTTCCTCAGAGCTGCCAGCCGTTCCCCATCTCCATCGAGGGCTACCGAGAGCAGGGCCAGGGCGGCCAACTGGGCCGTGTAGGTCTTGGTGGCGGCGATGCTTCGCTCCCGCCCGGCCTGGCAGAGGAGGACGTGCTCTGCTGCCTGGGTCAGAGGTGAGTGGGCCTGGTTGGTGATAGCCAGGGTCAAAGCTCCCTGGCGCCGTCCCTCGGCCACCACCTCGACGATGTCCGTTGATTCCCCCGATTGGGAGATTCCCATCACCAAGGCCCTGGTCAGCCGTGGCGGAGCCTGGTAAATAGTGAACAGGGAGGGCGTAGCCAGGGCGACGGGCAGACCGTTGGCCTGCGCCAGGATGTATTTGCCGTAGGTGGCTGCGTTGTCCGAGGTGCCGCGAGCGGCGATGATCACGAACTCCACTTCGCTTCTCTGAATGGCCTGAGCGATGGCCACTGCCGTTTCCCATTGGCCGACGATGAACCTCTCCAGCACCTCCGGCTGCTCGAAGATTTCGTTTCGCAGGTGGGACATTCTACTCTCTCCTCATCTAACACCTCTCTCAGCACGTCGGGACGGTTGGTGATGATGCCGTCCACGCCCAGGGCGATGAGGCGCTTCATCTCGGCGGGTTCGTCCACCGTCCAGGCGTTCACGCGATAGCCTCGTTCTTTTGCCCAAGCCATGTATTTCTGATTGATCAGGTGCTTCTCTGGGTGCAGGGCGCCGGAGCCAGCCAGGGACAAAAGCACGCTCCGAGCCAGGTGAGCCGGCAGGTCGAAGGAATAGATGAGGCCAGTGTTGATGCGAGGGTTGAGCCTCTTGACCCGACGCAGGGCGAAGGGGTTGAACGAGGAAACTATGGTCCGATGGGTGAGGTTGTGATCCTCGATGAGCCGCACCACCTCGGCTGTCAGGCTAGCGCTGCCAAACACCCTGGTCTTCAATTCGATGTTCAGGAGCAGTTGGTGGCCGACCTCGACGATGACCTCCTGCAGGGTGGGGATGCGCTGGCTGGTGAACCTGGCATCGAACCAAGACCCGGCATCCAGCTCCTTCAGCTCGGCCAGGGTCTTGTCTGCGACTCGCCCCTGGCCGTCGGTGGTGGCGTCTACCGTGAAGTTGTGGATGACCACGGCCTCGCCGTCCTTGGAAACCTGCACGTCCAACTCCACGCCATCGGCTCCCATCTCCACGGCCAGGCGAAAGGCGGCCAGAGTGTTCTGCGGAGCGTCGTGGCTGGCCCCCCGGTGGGCGAAGTTCAACACCCTATCCTGGTAGAGATCATCTAGTTTGCTCTTGCCCATTGGTAACAACTCCTTTTTAAGAAACCAGGTTTTTCCTCAATTGAATGGACAGACCGCCGCTTTTAGAACTCTCCACGATGCGAGAACTCACATCTTTTGAGTCAAAAACCTGGTTTCTAAATTCCATCAAGAACCTGGCCCACCCGCAGCACTTCCTCCTCGGTATTGTAGCAGTGGGGGGAGACGCGGATGTAGTTCTCGCGCAGGGAGACGATGATCTTGTGGGCGATGAGTTTTTCGTAGTCGGCCTCGACGTCGGGTGTGGGGAAAGAGACGATGGCCGAGCGGTGCTTGGGTCGCAGGCAACTGGCGATCTGGTAGCCCCGCTCTTGCAGGTCGTCAATGAGGACATCGGTGAGGTGCAGCGTCCAGCGCCGGATCTCTTCAATGCCCACTTCCTGTAGCAGGTTAACAGAAGCCAACAGCCCCACTATGCCCACCAGGTTCGGTGTCCCCAACTCGAAGCGCTTGGCGTCGGGCAGGAAGGTGAGGTCGTAATCGCGAAAGTTCAGAAAGTCCACCACACTCGTGGCACCGGCATAAGCCGGCTTCATCTCTTCGAGTATCTCCCGACGGCAGAAGAGGAAGCCCTGGCCGCAAGGCCCCAGCAGCCACTTGGGGCCGCCGCAAGAGAGCATGTCAATGTGACATTCCCTCACGTCGAGCGGGATCGCCCCCAGGGACTGAATGCCGTCCACCACGAAGTAGATGCCCCTGGCTTTGCATAGCTCCCCGATGCTCTGGAGGTCGTTTCGGAAGCCGGTAATAAACTCCACCGAGCTTGCTGCCACCACCCTGGTCCGCTGGTCAAGGTATTCTTCGAGGTCATCCAAAGCCAGCCCTCCCTCGCGGTGGGGGACGATGCGGGCCTCCACTCCGCGTCGCTCCAGATTCAGCCAGGGGTAGACGTTGGCCGGATACTCCATGTCGCAAAAGACCACGTTGTCGCCGGGCTGGAAGGGGATGGCGTGGGCGGCGATGTTGATGCCCTCCGCTGTGTTCTGCACCAGGGCGATCTCTTCGGGGGAGGCGTTGATCAGTTGGCCCAGGGACTGGCGCAAATCCTGGTCCAACGTTTCATACTCCTCCCAGGCTCGGCGAACGAAACGGCGCGCCTCTACGAAGCTGGTCATAGCCGCCCGCGTCCGGCCAGGCAGGGGTGAGGTAGCCGCATGGTCTAGATAGGCGAGTTCCTCCGTCAGAGGGAACTCTTGTCTGAGCTCTTCGAGTTTCATCATAGTGAACCTTTCCTGATTTTGTTTTTTGCGAACAGCATTATAACACACCCTGGCCCAAAGGACAAGCTGTTGACTAAGGACGAGAAAGGTGATATACTGTGAAGTATCAAGACACCCGGCATCACTATTAAGCTGGGAATCAAACAACTAACTGGAGGTGCAAAATGATAGAGAACATCCATTGGCTAGGGCACGACACTTTCAGAATTGAGAACGACAAGACCATCTACATTGATCCCATTAAACTGACGGGCAGGCCGCTAAAGGCTGACCTGATCCTCATTACTCACGACCACTTCGACCATTGTTCTCCGGACGACGTGGCCAAGCTAGTCAAAGGCGACACCGTGATCGTAACCATCGCTGCGGCGGCCCAGAATCTGAAGGGCGACGTGCGGGTGGTGAAGCCGGGTGAGAGCCTCGTTGTGCAGGGCATCCCCATCGAGACGGTCCCCGCCTACAACGTGAGCAAGTTCCGCAGTCCCGGCGTGCCCTTTCATCCGAAAGAGAGCGGCCACGTGGGCTTCATCATCACCGTGGGAGGGGTGCGCATCTATCATGCTGGCGACACCGACGTCATTCCTGAGATGGATGACATCGAGACCGACGTCGCGCTATTGCCCGTGGGGGGGACTTACACCATGACCGCTGACGAGGCTGCCGAGGTGGCGAACAGGATCCAGCCCCAGGTAGCCATCCCCATGCACTGGGGCGCTATCGTGGGGTCCGCCGAGGACGCCCAGCGCTTCAGCGACCTGTGCGAAGTGGAAGTGGCTATCCTCACCCAGGAGGGATGAATCATCCTGCGGGAAGGTAGCTGAAACATAATACAAAAAGGAGGAAAAAATGAACGAGAGTCGAATGTACATTTGGATAACGGTGGGAGGCTTGGCACTGATGGCCTTGCTCCTCCTGGCTGGCAGTGCCGTAGCCGGCAACCGGGCCGCTGGCCCCGATGTCTACCCTGACGCCGTTGCTTTCCAGACCACCTCAGGCTGGAGCAGCGGCTGGGTGGACATCGCCACGGACACGGCGACGGTGTTCACCCACGATTTGGGCGGAGACCCAGATGACTACGCCGTTGAGCTGTGGCTCAGGGACACGGCAACAGGCGGCAAAGGCATCAACAGTTGGGGTATTGGCGGGTTCGAAGCTGGGGGCAACTTCCGGGGGGCACATTGGCAGAACCTGACCGACACGACTATCGAGGTAGTCCGTCGCGAGGACGACATCTTTGCCGATCAGGTGCGCGTGCGGGTCTGGATTCCCGATCCCCCCGTCTGGGACAGCGACTGGGTGAGCATTGCCACAGACGAATTGAAGTCGCTGACCCACGATCGAGGCGGAAACGTGGACGACTACGTCGTCGGCCTGTGGTTCAAGGACACGACGCCGGACGGCATAGGCATCAATACGCGGTGTTACGGCGGGCTGGAAGCGGATGGCCAGCGTCAGGGTGCGGCCTGGCAGAACTTGACGAACATCACGATAGACGTCTGGCGCTATCCCAATGACGACTGGGCCGATCAGGTGCGCGTCCGCATCTTCGCCCCCGACCCGCCCGATTGGGACAGCGGCTGGACGAGCGTTGCCACAAACACGGCGCAGATATTCACCCACAACCTGGGCGGAAATCCGGGTCTCTACCTCGTCCGTGGATGGCAGAGGGATACCTCGCAAGGCGGCATTGGCATCAACCACCGCTTTGCGGGCGGTTTTGAGGCGGGTGGCAGCTTCTTTGGAGCCAACTGGGAGAACCTGACCGATACGACTATCAACTTCTTCCGCCGTCCGAACGACGGAGTTGCTGACCAAGTGCGCGTCCGCATCTGGGTGAGGGAGTATAAGGTCTTGTTGCCCCTGGTCTTGAAGGGCTACTCAGGAGTGGGTTTCAGCTACGAGGCTAGCGATTGTCTTGAGGCATTGAAAAGGGCTGACGACGGAGATCAGGTCGAGATCTGGGTGGAGGGACACGACATCGTGATGGAGCACCGCGGGGCCATCTACAACTGCTGCGCTACTATGGTCGTGGACCTCGTTGACCAGCGGCCCCTGCTACAGCTCATCGAGCGGGAGACCTATTCTCAGGGTGGCCCTTGCTACTGCTTGTGCCCTTTCGACCTCAGCGCCCGGATCCCCGATCTGCCCCCGGGCACCTACCACGTGGAGGTCTGGGACGAGAGTAAGACCCATCTCTTCGGTTCCGCCTGGGTGACCGTCGAGTAACGATCAAAGCAGCAAATCCTCGCTGGGTGGCTCTGCTGACAGAGTCGTGATCTATTGACAACGCAAAAAGGGAGCAGATCGAAGCCTGGATCTGCTCCCTTTTCTCGTCCGGGTCGGCGCGATGCTCCTGCTACGGAGGGGCGTCTCGCCCCGATTCTGCTCTTGGCCGGGGCGGGGACGCCCCTTGATAGCGGTTTTAGGGCATCAGGCCGTCTCTTTCAAGTTAATGGGGCGCTCCGACTGGGTGAGGAGCAAAGGGGAGGTCTTGCCTAAGATGGCCTCCGCGCTGATGATGCACTTCTTGACGTCGCGCCGTGAGGGTATCTCGTACATCACGTCCAGCAAAGCTCTCTCCATGATGGTCCTCAGGCCACGAGCGCCAGCTTCGTGCTTCATGGCCTCCTCGGCTGCCGTAGCCAACGCCTCTTTGGTGAAGATCAACTCCACGTTATCCAGGGCCAGGAGCCGCTGAAATTGCTTGGTGATGGCGTTCCTGGGCCGGGTCAGGATCCCCATCATGTCCTCCTTGCTCAGAGGTTCAACGCTGGTTATCACCGGCAAGCGCCCCACCATCTCCGGGATCATGCCGTATTTCATCAAGTCATCCGGAACGACTTGCTTGAGGAGCCTGGCGATTCTCTTTTCTCGCTCTTCCTTCTGCAACTCGGCTGCCTCTCCTCTCAAAAAGCCTAGCTGCCCCTTCGTCCCGACGCGCTCGCCCACGATCTTTTCCAGGCCGTCAAAGGTGCCGCCGCAGATGAAAAGGATGTTGGTGGTGTCAAGATGGATGAACTCCTGGTGGGGATGCTTCCGACCGCCCTGGGGAGGGACGTTGGCTATTGTGCCCTCGATGATCTTCAGGAGGGCTTGCTGCACTCCCTCGCCTGACACGTCACGGGTGATGGAGGGGTTGTCTGCTGTCTTGCGAGCCTTCTTGTCGAGCTCGTCAATGTAGATGATGCCCTTCTCGGCGCGGGGCAGGTTGTAATCGGCGGCTTGTATCAGGCGCAGCAGGATGTTCTCTACATCCTCGCCCACGTACCCAGCCTCGGTCAGGGCGGTGGCATCGGCGATGGTGAAGGGGACGTCCAGGATTTTGGCCAGGGTTTGAGCCAGCAGCGTCTTGCCGCAGCCGGTAGGCCCGATGAGCAGGATGTTGCTCTTCTCCAGCTCCACGTCGTTGGCTTCGGCTTTGGCGTTGATGCGCTTGTAGTGGTTATACACCGCCACCGAGAGCACCCTCTTGGCGTCATCCTGGCCGACCACGTATTCATTGAGGCGATCGTAGATCTCCTTGGGCGAGGGAATCGTGTCCAAGAAGAATCCCTCTTCGGGTGAGTCTGGGACTTCCTCTTTCAAAATCTCCAGGCACAAGTAGATGCACTCATCGCAGATATGGATCGAGTCGGGGCCGGCTATCAGGCGATTGACTTCATCCTGACCTCGCCGGCAAAAAGAGCAGTATCGTTCTTCCTGTCGCATTCTGGCCATCCTGGCCTACCTTTCTTTAACGTGATTTACGTTTCACGTTTTACGTTTCAGTATCAGTTTCACGTTCGACTTTTTCCTTGCGAGGGGTCAACACCTCGTCAATGATGCCGTACTCGACAGCTTCTTGAGCGTTCATGAAGTAATCTCGGTCGAAGTCCTTGGTGATTCGCTCCACCGACTGCCCTGTGTGGCTGGAGAGGAGGTTTTTGAGCAGGTCTTGCATGCGCAGCAGCTCGCGGACCTGGATCTCCACGTCGGGGGCGTAACCCCGTGCTCCGCCGCCGGCGGGGTGCATGTGGATGGTAGCATGGGGTAGGGCGTAGCGACGGCCCTTCATGCCAGCGGCCAAGAGAACAGTGCCCAGGCTGGCCGTCCAGCCCACGGCGATGGTGGAGATAGGAGCCTGCACCTGTTGCATGGTGTCGTAGATGGCCAGGCCAGGATATATCTCGCCGCCGGGGCAATTGACATAGATGGAGATCTCTTTCTCCGGGTCCTCTCGATCCAGGAAAAGCAGTTGGGCCACGATCACGTTAGCTACCTGACCGTTGATAGGCGTGCCGAGGAAAATGATACGCTCCTTGAGAAGCAAGGAATAGATATCGTACATCCGCTCGCCGCGGCCTGTGCTCTCGATGACATAGGGGATCAGGGATTTCATTCTATTTCACTCCTTTCGCTCTCGTTCTCTACAGCTTGTTGCTCTGTGCTTTCCGTCTCTTCTTCGGGGGGAGCCTCCTCATCAGGCGAAGGTTCTTCTTCCTCCAGTTCACCCCTGGCAATGGCCGCCAGTCGCTCCAGGGCTTTCTCCACTCCGTCAGATTCGATATCCAGGTCTTCTAGCTCGACGAGCTTGCCCAGGGCAAGGGAACGCTTTAGCCTCTCCTCGACCTGGGGGGAGACCTCTTGGCGAAACTCTTCTTCGGTCTTTTTTTCCATCTTCAGGTAGTTTTCGAGGTTCAAACTCTGCCGCCTGAGGCTCCGGTCGAGTTCTTTGAGCCAGTCATCAATTTCTCGTTCCAGCATCATGGGCGGGAACTCTATCTGGGATCTCTCGACCAGGGCTGCCAAAACCTGGTTGGCGAATTCCTGTTTGGCTTTGGCTTGCAAGTTGCGGCGCAATTCGGCTTTGAGATCCTCCAGGGTTTCATAGCTGCCGACGGTGCGAGCCAGGTCGTCGTCAATGTCGGGCACCCCCTTTTCTTTCAGATCCTGGAGTTGGACCTTGAAGTGAACTTGCTGGCCAGCGAGTTCCCTGTCCTCGTACTCTTCAGGGTAAGTCAACGTGAATTCCTTTTGCTCGTTGAAGGTCATGCCCAAGAGTTCGGCGCTGAAGTCAGGCGGTAGTGGATCAGGGGAATCGGCCTCCAGGATCATCTCCGTCGCTGTGTTTTCGACAACTGTTTCTCCTTCGACTGTGCCCTCGATGTCCACTATCGCCAGATCGTCCCATTGAGCAGGTCGTTTCACAGGCTCCCAGAAGGTATTCTGCTCTTGGATTCTTCTGAGGGTCTCATTGACCTCCTCCTCTCCGGGTGCCTCCTCCTCAGGCTCTAATCGCATCTGTCGGTAATCGCCTAGTTCAACCACCGGAGCCAGGGGCACCACCATCTTTAACACCAGGGGGTTGGTTTCGTAATCCGTAAGCTGTGCCTGGCCGAAGGGCTCGAGGCCTGCTTTGTCTAAGGCCTCTTTGTAGACAGCGTCTCCCAGCTCGTCCAGTACTTCCTCGTATAAAGCCTCCTTGCCAAAATAGCGCGCCACGACGTTGTAGGGTGCTTTGCCGGGGCGAAAGCCCGGAATCTTGGCCCGTCGCGAGATGCGCCGGGCAACGCTGCGCAAGGCCCGCTTAGCCCGCTTCTCATCAACCTCGATGGTCAAGGCCATTTGACAATTTTCTAGTCTCTCGGTCTCTACTTTCAATTATCAGTACTCTCCTTTCTCGCTGGAGATTATAGCACAAAACTCTGAGAAGGGCTAGTTTGAGTAGAGTGGGCTCATGTCCCGCAGCTTTTGAACGATGCTGGGCAGTATGCCCAGCACGTAGTCAATGTCCTCTGTGGTGTTCTCCCTGCCCGGGGTCAGGCGCAAGCTGCCCTGGGCTAGTTCGGGGGGGATGCCCATGGCCAGCAGCACGTGGGAGGCCTCCAGGGAGGCCGAGGTACAGGCCGAGCCGCTGGAGGCGGAGATCCCTGCCAGGTCTAGATTGAGCAGCACGGACTCCCCCTCGATGTACTTGAAGGCGAAGCTGGCGCTGGTGGGCAGGCGGCTGGTGGGGTGGCCGGTAAGTTCCACCTCATCTATGCTCTCCAGAACGCCTGCGATCAGGCGATCCCGCAGGGCGGATATGCGCTGGTTGTTGGCCTCCAGTTCATCGTAGGCTATCCTTAGTGCTGTGGCTAACCCGACGATGTAGGGCACGTTCTCGGTGCCGGCCCTGCGATTGCGCTCGTGGCCGCCGCCAGTTTGGGTGGGCAGCAGGGACACGCCCTGGCGCGCATAGAGCACGCCGACTCCCTTGGGGCCGTAGAACTTGTGCGCCGAGAGGGAAAGGAGGTCAACGTTCAGCTCGTTCACGTCCAGGCTCAGAGAGCCGCCAGCCTGCACGGCATCGGTGTGGAAAGGCACGCCCTTTTCTTTGGCGATTCTGCCGATTTCGGCGAGGGGCTCAATGGTGCCCACCTCGTTGTTGGCGTATATGATGCTGATGAGGATGGTGTCGTCCTTGATAGCTCGGCGGACGTCATCGGGATCAACCATCCCATACTTATCAACCGGCAGGTAGGTGATCTCGAAGCCGAAGTGTTTCTCCAATTGCTCGCAGGTGTGGCTCACGGCGTGGTGCTCGATGGGGGAGGTGATGATGTGGTTTCCTTTTCCCAGGTTGCGCCGCGCCCAACCCACGCCGCGCAGAGCCAGGTTATCGCTCTCGGTCCCACAACTGGTGAAAATCACCTCCCTGGGCTGGCAGCCCAGGATATCGGCCACCATGCGCCGGGCGTCGTCAATAGCTTTGCCAGCTTCTTGCCCCAGCCTGTAGATGCTGGAGGCGTTGCCGTACTGGGGGTTGAAATAGGGGAGCATGGCCTCCACCACTCGCGGATCAACGGCGGTGGTGGCGGCGTGGTCCAGGTAAATCGTTCTCGATGGTTTTTGCATTTTCTTCCTCCGCCAATCGTCTGGGTTATTCTAGCACGTCCACTGGTTTCTGTCAAGGATGGTTGGGCGGGATTTCACGACAAAGCCGGCCGGCCTGAGCTCAGGCTGAAGGCCCTACACCTACAGCAGCCTGGCCCACGCCGCGCAGCAGCCCACACCAAAACAAAGGCCCTGGGCAGATACGATAACTGCGCCAGGGCGGTGCACAACTCACCAATGATCAAATCAGACGGTCTGGGCATCGCTACAGGGTCAACTCGAATGGGGTGAGTGTTACTTCGCAAAGGTCGAGGCTACTGTGAATGCGGTTGATTTGGCGAATCAGCCCAGAAGCGGGGCAACGTCAAATTAAAGACGGTGGAACAGGAGGTCGCCACTACGCAATGGATTACGATGTAGACATGGGGTGGGCCGCCATTTTCCTGCATCTGGCAGCCTACTCCGGCGGGTGCCAGCCAGCTTCAACCCAGATGGCTCGAGCACGCACCCGCAACTCGCTGTTGAGAGACAATGCGGCGACCGTGGCCCGGCCTGTTGGCGTCTGACCTGTGATACGTGTACCGTCCTCGCTCCAGGTAAAATGCTCTAGCCAAGTTTGTGTTCTAGGGTTGAAAAGCGGCGCTGTGACACCGGTCTCTGGATCAATGGCTTCAGTCGAAACACTTTTGGCCTCGTTGCATAAGCGGCAAGAAAGCCATAGGTTCTCTTCTGCGTCCTGCCCACCTTTTGCTTTGGGGACGATGTGCTCCAGGGTCAGCGGTATTCCGCTAATGACCTCCTGTGTCTGGCAATAACCGCACCGGTGGTGTGCCTGTTCTGCGATGCGTTGGCGCAATGCTTGGGCAGAGGGGGTCATCTCGACTGCGCCAGTTCATGTAGTGTCGGCAGACGATGGCCACGCCTTTTGAGAAGAACCGCCGCGTAGCCCCGGCGAAACATGAGCACATCAGCTTCACGACGGAGGGTATCAAGACGCGTTTCTTCCTCAGGTGTCAATGGCTTCGTCTTTTTCCTGTCGAGCAACGCTTCATACTCGGCCCAACGCTGCGAAGAGAAGGTGCGGTTTGCTTCTCGTTGCAAGTTAGCATCACTCATTTGTAAGAGCGGATAGACGTCCGATTGGTAACGAGCAGGAATCTCCTCCAACAAGGCAGGCAGAGTGTGGGTCAGGCTTTGTATGATAATGGTCTCGGTCGGCTGGCGAGACAACTGGGCTGCCCGTTTCAATTGCTTGTACAAAGTGTCAGATAAGCTGATCGTGATAGTCTGAGACATAGCACAACTCCTCTGCTCCGTCTTTCAAAGGATTTCTCACCTTAATGCTGGTATACTCAATGCCTATCGTTTCAGTCACCTCTTGCCACTAACCGTCAGTTGCTCTCGGTTTGGTGCAACGTCTTCTGGAAGTATAACCTATTTTCAACCAGAGGTCAAGTCGTAGCCGTTGCATTGCAGGGCTATTCGGTTCTCAGGCGGGAGACTGGCGAGCGCCGATTGAGTAGTTTTCAGGCATATCGAAATCCTTGGTTGCTGTTCGGATTTGCCATTTTTGAGGTTGTGTTATATCATTGTCAAACGTGTAGGAGATAAATATGCTTGAAATGTTTTCCTGCCCCCAGGCGGTGGCTGTGATCGGCGCCTCTCGCGACAAGGAGAAACTGGGTCACGGGGTGCTGTCGAATATCATCGAACATGGCTACCCAGGCCAGGTCTACCCCATCAACCCTAAGGCCGATGAGATCCTGGGGCTCAAGTGTTACCCCAGCGTCCTGGATGCCCCGGGGCCCATAGATTTGGCGGTCATGGTTATCCCCAACAAGTACGTTGCTACGGCGCTGGAAGAATGTGGCCAGAAAGGCGTCGAAGGGGTCATAATCATCAGCGCGGGCTTCCGCGAGGCCGGGCTGGAGGGGGTGAGGATGGAGCGGGAGCTGGTCGCCATCGCCAGACGGCATGGGATGCGGCTCATCGGCCCCAACTGCCTGGGGGTCATAGACACCTTATGCCCGCTCGACGCTTCCTTCGCCGCCGGGATGCCTCCCCAGGGAGAGATCGCCTTCATGTCCCAGTCGGGGGCTCTCTGCACCGCCATCCTCGACTGGGCCCTCGCCGTTGGGATCGGCTTCTCTCGCTTCGTGAGCCTGGGCAACAAGGCCGACGTGGACGAGGTTGACTTGCTGGCGGCCTGGGAGGACGATCCCCATTCCAAAGTGATTCTCACTTACATCGAGGGCCTCTCCGAAGGCAAGGAGTTTATGGAGGTCGCCCGCAGGGTCACTCGCCGCATCCCGGTCATCGCCGTGAAGTCCGGCTCTACCGACGCCGGTTCACGGGCCGTCTCCTCTCACACTGGCTCTCTGGCGGGGTCGGCGCGGGCTTACGAGTCGGCCTTCCGCCAGAGCGGGGTGCTCAGGGCCGAGTCCATCCAACACCTGTTCGACTATTCGCTAGCTTTCGCTTACCAGCCAGTGCTCCGAGGGGGTCGCATCGCTATCGTCACCAACGCCGGCGGGCCGGGCGTGATGGCCACCGACGCCCTGGAGCGGGAGGGCCTCTCGCTGGCCTCGCTGAGTCGGGAGACGATTGATGTCCTGCGGGACAATCTCCCCGCCGCCGCCAACATCTACAATCCGATAGACGTCCTGGGAGATGCTCCGACCGACCGCTACGCCCTGGCCCTGGAGGCTGCCCTTGAGGACGAAGGCGTGAACGGCGTCATCGTCATCCTCACCCCCCAGGTGATGACCAGGATTGAGGAGACAGCCGAGGCGGTGGGTCGGATCGCCGCTGGCTACGATAAGCCTGTCCTGGGCTGCTTCATGGGGGAGGCCAGGGTCCGCGCGGGGATCAAGGTGCTCAACGAACATAGGATACCCAACTACTCCTTTCCTGAGCGGGCGGTGGGGGCGCTGAGGGCCATGCTGGAATACCGGCGCTGGTTGGATCGCCCTCCCCTGGAGATCGAGGAGTTTGACGTTGATCGGGAGAGGGTGAGGGGCATCTTTGAGCGGGTGAAGGCCGACAGACGGCAGACCATCGGCGACGCCGAGGCGCGGGACATAATGGAAGCCTACGGCATCCGCATCCCCGCGTCCAAGCTGGCCACCTCGGCCGATGAGGCGGTGGAGATCGCCGAGGAGATCGGCTATCCGGTGGTGATGAAGATCACTTCTCCGGACATCCTCCACAAGACCGACATCGGCGGCATCAAGCTGGGCATTGCCAGCGCCACCGATGTGCGGGATGCCTTCGACCTGTTAGTCTACCGGGCCACCCGCTACATGCCCGACGCCGAGATCTGGGGCTGTCTGGTGCAGGAGATGGTGCGGGGGGGCAAAGAGGTCATCGTGGGCATGAACTGCGACCCCCAGTTCGGCCCGCTGATGATGTTCGGCCTGGGTGGGATCTACGTCGAGGCTCTCAAAGACGTGGCCTTTCGCATAGCGCCCTTCTCGCGGCAGGAGGCCCAGGAGATGATCACGGAGATCCGCGCTTACAGCCTGCTCAAGGGAGTCCGCGGTGAGCGGCCCTCGGACATCGAAGCCATCGTGGACACACTGCTGCGGCTTTCGCAGTTGGTGACCGATTTCCCCGAGATCATGGAGATGGACATCAACCCGCTCATCGTGTTCGAGGCCGGGCGGGGAGTGGTGGGCGTTGACATGCGGCTGGTGTTAGCGGCGTAAGGAAAGTGGAAGTTGGAAGGTGGAAGTTGGAAGGTGTTCCAACATCCAACCTCTAACCTCCAAAGGCTGACCATCAGACTAATAAGGAGGGAGTATGAACACGCTATACATAACTTCAACGGCGACTTTCTCGGGCAAGACGGCTCTTTGCATTGGCCTGGGAAACAAGTTCAGACGCGACGGCTTCACCATCGGCTACATGAAGCCGTTGAGCACCACAGCCAGAAAGGTGGCTGGCCGGGTGGTTGACGAGGACGCCCAGTTCATGCGGCAGGCTTTCGATCTGGCCGAACCCCTGGATGCCATCGCTCCCATTGCCTTGACGCCTAAGGTGGTGGAGGGCATATTAACGGGCGAAGAGGAGACCGACTTCGTGGCTCGCCTCGGAGAGGCCTACGCCAAGGTCGCCCAGGGGAAAGATGTGGTCATCCTGGAAGGGGGGGCGCACTGTATGGAGGGTTCTCTGGTTGGCCTGTCCGCACCCCTGGTGGCTGACCTCCTGAAGGCTAGAGAGCTGGTGGTGATCAAGTACACCAGCGACCTGGTGGTGGACGATGCCCTGGGAGCCAAAATGTTGTTCGGGGATTCCATGCTCGGAATCGTCGTCAACGCCGTGCCGCGCCAGCGGATGCGCTTTGTCCAGGAGATAGTCAAGCCTTATCTGGAGGAGCGGGGCGTCAAGGTCTTCGCCATCTTGCCCCAGGAGAGGCTGCTCATGTCCATCAGCGTGGGTCAACTGGCCGAGTGCCTGGGCGCTGAAATCCTCTGCTGTCCCGAAGCAAACGAGGAACTGGTGGAGTACCTGATGGTTGGAGCTATGAACGTGGATTCGGCTTTGACCTACTTCCGCCGCAAACCCAACAAGGCCGTCATCACCGGCGGCGACCGCTCCGACATCCAACTGGCGGCTCTGGAGACCTCGACCAAGTGCCTCATCCTGACGGGCAACCTCTACCCCAGCCCCCTCATCCTCGGCCGGGCTGAGGAGGTGGGAGTGCCGGTGATCCTGACCAAGCAGGACACCCTGACCACGGTGGAGATCATCGAGCAATTCTTCGGCAAGACCCGCCTCCATCAAGAGAAGAAGGTGCAGCGTTTCCAGGAGATGCTCGACGAGCGTTTCGACTTCGATGCCCTGTACACTGACCTGGGGTTGAAGCCAGCCACATGAGCGAAATGTGGAAAGAAAACCGGCGGATGCTGGTCTACCTCGTCGTCTCCAACTTCATGCTCTTCTTTGGCTTCCGCGTCTGGCAGGCGATGTTCAACAACTTCGCCGTGGAAGAGATGGGCGTTGGGCCAGGGAGCATCGGCTGGATACAGGCGGTGCGCGAGCTGCCAGGGCTGATGGGCTTTCTGGTCGGCTTCCTGGCCCTCTTTCTGTCCGAAGTCCGCATCATGGCCTTGAGCGTCATCCTGCTGGGCGTGGGCATGTTTATGACCGGACAGGCAGCCAACATTCCTTTCCTGCTGCTCAGCACGGTGGTGATGAGCTTTGGCTTCCACTTCTTCTATCCCACCAACAACGCCGTGGTGCTGATGGCCGTGGATAAGCGGCACACGCCCAAGGCGCTGGGTCAACTGAGAAGCCTGGCGGCGATAGCCTCGCTCGCGGCCACCGGCGCGGTCTATCTGCTGGCAGAGTCGTGGGGCTATCGGCGATTGTTCATGGTCGTGGGAGTGCTGGTTGCTGCGGGGGGACTGCTGCTGTTGCCGCTGAGCGGCGCCAAGGAGGGTCTACCGCCGCGTCGCCGGGTCGTCCTGCGGCGACGATACTGGCTCTACTATGCGCTGGCGTTTTTGATGGGCAGTCGCCGCCACATCTTTACCACCTTCGCCATTTTCCTGCTGGTGCGCGAATATAGGATCAGCGTCCAGACGACGGCGATGCTGTTCCTGGTCAACAGCTTGATCAATATCTACGCTTTGCAATTGGTGGGCAAATTAGTGAGCAGGCTGGGCGAGCGACTGATGCTGAGCGTCGCCTTCGGTACCCTGACCTTTGTCTTCCTGGGTTACGCCTACGTGACCTACCTGCCAGCACTGTTTGTCCTGTACGTGATTGACAACGTCTTGTTCGGCTTCAACCTGGCGCTGGTAACCTATTTTCAAAAGATCGCCGTCACGACCGGGGAGATCACCAGCAACCTGTCAGTGGAGCAGACCATCAATCACGTCGCGGCCATTGTGGTGCCAGTGCTTGGCGGCGCGGTGTGGCAACTGTTCGGCTCGCGGGCCCCGTTTCTGGCGGGAGTCGGCATTGTGCTGGTCTCGCTGGTGCTGACGCAGTTCATGCGCACGCCGCCGGAGCCGGTTGCCGTGGCGGTCAGGGCGGGGGAGTGAGGTGTAGAACAGCGGGTGGGCAGGATTAACGGATCAAGTGACTTGGGCTGAAGCGGAATCCGTAAATCCCGCGCATCAGTGTTCTTAAAAAAGGAGACGAGTCTATGTCCCCCGATGTTTTCCGAGATTACCTGAGAAATATAGAGAAGAGCCTGGCGACGGGGAGCGCTACCGAACACACCCACCGCCCGGCCCTCAAAGCCCTCCTGGAGGCCGTCGGCGAGAACATCACCGCCATCAACGAGCCCAAGCGCATCGAGTGCGGCGCGCCCGATTACATCATCACCCGCGCCGGTACGCCCGTCGGCTACGTCGAGGCCAAGGACGTGGGAAGGAGCCTGGACGCGGCGGAGCGGTCCGAGCAACTGCGCCGCTACCGCGAATCGCTCAACAACCTGATCCTCACCGACTACCTGGAGTTCCGCTGGTACGTGGAGGGCGAGCACCGGGAGACGGCACGCCTGGCTACGCTGACCATTGATGGGAGGATCAGGATACGAAGGGGCGGCATCCAGGCCGTTTCGGGGCTGTTGCAGAAGTTCTTGGCCCAGGTGGTGCCCACGGTGGGCACTCCCAAAGAGCTGGCCCAACGCATGGCCGCTCTGGCTCGCATGACCCGCGATCTCATCGAGGAGACCTTCAAGCGGGAGAGCGAAGAGGGCGCACTGCACGCCCAATTGAAAGCCTTCCGAGAGACGCTGATCCCCTTCCTCACCCCGGCTGAATTCGCCGATATGTACGCCCAGACCATCACCTACGGCCTCTTTGCCGCCCGCGTCCGTGTCCCGACCGGGCAGGATTTCACCCGTGAGAAGGCGGCCTGGAACCTGCCCAAGACCAACCCCTTCTTGCGCAGGCTCTTCAACCAGATCGCTGGGCCGGGACTGGACGACCGCATTGCCTGGCTGGTGGACGACCTGGCTCACCTGCTGGCACGGGCGGACATGGCGGAGATCCTGCGCGACTTCGGCAGGCGGACGCGGCAGGAGGACCCAGTGGTCCACTTCTACGAGACATTCCTCCGCGCCTACGCCCCCCAGACGCGCAAAGCCCGTGGCGTCTACTACACCCCTGAGCCGGTGGTTTCATACATCGTTCGTTCTCTCGATCACATCGTCAAGACCCGCTTCGACCGCCCCCTGGGCCTGGCCGACACCAACACCCTCATCCTCGACCCGGCCGTTGGCACGGCGACCTTCCTCTACTTCGTCATCCAGCAGATCCACGAGACCTTGATAGCGATGGGCCAGGCCGGCGCCTGGAACGACTACGTCGAAACCCATCTCCTGCCCCGCGTCTTTGGCTTCGAGCTGCTGATGGCTCCCTACGCCGTGGCCCATATAAAGCTGGGCATTCTGTTGCAGGAGACCGGCTACGACTTCACGGGCGACCAGCGGCTGGGCATCTACCTGACCAATTCGCTGGAGGAGGCGATCACCCAGGCCCAGACTCTTGGCTTTGCCAGGTTCATCACCGAGGAGGCCAACGCCGCTGCGGAGATCAAGCGGGACAAGCCCATCATGGTGGTGCTGGGCAATCCCCCCTATTCGGTCAGTTCGGCCAACAAGGGAGAGCACATCGAGGGACTGATGGAACGCTACAAAACCGCCGTCCGTGATGAGCGCAACATCCAGCCCCTCTCCGACGACTACATCAAGTTCATCCGTTTCGCCCACGACCGCATCGAGCGCACCGGCTACGGCGTCATCGGTATGATCACCAACCACTCCTACCTCTCCGGCCTGATCCACCGGGGGATGAGGGAGGAGTTGATGAAGTCCTTCGATGAGATCTACGTGCTGAACCTGCACGGCAACGCCTTGATGGGGGAGACCACGCCCGATGGCGGTCCAGATGAGAACGTCTTCGACATCAGGCAGGGAGTGGCGATTTCCCTCTTTGTGAAGCGGCCCGCCCAGACCTTTGAGGTTTCCGAAACCTCAAAGGTCTACTACACCGATTTGTGGGGCCTGCGGGAGGGCAAATACCGCCACCTGTGGGAGAACGACGTCAGCACTACGGATTGGCAGGCGCTTGAGCCAGTGTCGCCATATTTCTTTTTCGTGCCCAAGGACTTTGACTTGCTGAGTGAGTACGAGCGGGGATGGAGGGTGCCAGATATTTTCCCAGTGAACAGCAGCGGTATCAAAACTCACCGTGACCGCTTCGTCATTGACTTCGAGGAAAAGCGTCTGCGGTCACGCATTGCCACCTTCCGAGACAAGACATTTTCCGATTATGAGGTGAGGGAGCGATTCGGGCTAAGGGACACTCGTGATTGGAAGCTTTCGGAAGCAAGAAAGGGAATCCAAGGGGACAAGAAATGGGAAGATAGGTTTACAAAATGCCTCTATCGCCCCTTCGATATTCGTTCCATCTATTACAGCCACAATGTTGTCGAGTGGCCACGGTTTGAAGTAATGCACCATATGACGCACAAGAATATGGCGTTAGTTGCAGCAAGGCAGCTTGCGGCTCGTAAACATTTTGTGTTGTTTGTAACTCAGCTTATAACCGAAATTAGTTCGCAGCCTTTTGCTCCGTATAATGTTTTCCCCCTCTACCTCTACACCACCCCTGAAAAGAAACCCACGAAGGCGGGCGGAAGCGTCATCGCCCTCACGCTGTTTGAGCCCAAAGCGGAGTACAAGACCCGCGATCCCAACCTCTCGCCCGAGTTCATCGCCGCCGTCGAGGAGAAGCTGGGTCTGGAATTCGTGACGGAAGGCAAGGGGGACCTGGAAACCACCTTCGGCCCGGAGGACATCCTCCACTACGCCTACGCCGTCTTCCACTCCCCCACCTACCGCGAGCGCTACGCCGAACTCCTCAAGATTGACTTCCCCCGCCTGCCCCTCACCTCCGACCGGGCGCTGTTCAAGGCCCTGGCCGAGAGGGGCGAGGAACTGGTGAGCCTGCACCTGATGGAGTCACCAGAGCTGAACCACCTCATCACCAACTTTGGCGTGTCCGGCTCCGACAGGGTGGAGAAAGTCCGCTATGTGGAGAAGGTCACGGAGGAAAAGAAAGTCCCCACTGGTACTTCTCCCGCGTCAGTGAGAGTGTCCAACCGTAGATTGCCGCTTGTCTTCGAGCACCAAACGCAGGTAAAGATCCGACCCAAGCCCAAGCCGAGGCCCACGGGCCGTGTCTACATCAACAAAACCCAGTACTTCGAGGGAATCGAGCCAGAGGTCTGGGAGTTCCAGATCGGCGGCTACCAGGTCTTGCACAAGTGGCTCAAAGACCGCAAAGGCCGCAAGCTCATCTTCGACGACTTCTTCCACTACCAGAAGATCGTCGTGGCCCTGAAAGAGACCATGCGGTTGATGAGTGAGATTGACGAGCTGATATCTGCTTGGCCTATCGAATAAGGTGGCTGCCCCGGCTCTCCCCCTGGAACACGGAAGTGCGGAGGGCACGGAAGCACGGAAAGGGATTCCGTGTATTCCGCTTTTCCGTGCTTCCGTGTTTCAGAAGTTCGCCAATGAGGTAATGACATGACCGACGAACTCATTCTTCTACCAATGCCCCAACGTCTCCACCGCCGGGAGGGAAGCCATCGCCTTCAATCTGAGCGTTTCATCTGGCTGCGAGGGGACATCTCCGATGCCTTTCTGCGCACGGGGCGGGTCCTTCAGGAAGCGTTAGCCTCCATCGGGCCTCGATGCGAGTTGACGGCGGCTCCAGGCGATGATGTGAGCCGCCTGGGGGCCATCGTCCACGTGGACCCAGCGCAGGTTCCCCAGCCCGAAGGGTATCGCCTGAACATCAGCGCCGATAGCATCCACGTCGCGGCCCACGACGCGGCAGGCGCGTTCTACGCCGCCATGGCGATGAGGCAGCTCGCTCGCCAGTGCGTCGGCGCGGGGGAACTGCCCTGCTTGCGCATCGAGGACTGGCCCGACTTTCCCCACCGAGGCGTCATGCTGGACATCAGCCGCGACAAGGTCCCCACCATGGAGACCCTGTACGCGCTGGTGGATCTGCTGGCGGAATGGAGAATCAATCAGTTTCAACTCTACACCGAGCACACCTTTGCCTATCGCCAGCATCGGGAGGTGTGGAAAAACGCCTCGCCCATGACCGGGGAGCAGGTCATGGCCCTGGATGCCTACTGCCGCCAGCGCTTCATTGAGCTGGTGCCCAATCAGAACTCCTTCGGCCACCTGCACCGCTGGCTGAAGCATGCCCGCTATCGGCGCCTGGCTGAAACCCCCGACGGCTTCCAGAGTCCCTGGGGCGACGATCCCTTCAGCTTATGTCCACTGGAGCCCGGCTCCCTGGAGCTGCTGGCCGAGCTCTACGATGAGCTTCTCCCCCACTTCTCCAGCCGTCAATTCAACGTGGGCTGCGATGAGACCTTCGAGCTGGGGCAGGGGAGGAGTCGGGCGGCTTGCGAGGAGAGGGGCGTGGGGCGGGTGTACCTGGAGTTCCTGCTGAAGATTCACCAGTTGGTGCAGCGGCACGGGCGGACGATGCAGTTCTGGGGCGACATCGTCCTACATTATCCCGACATCATTTCCGAATTGCCGAAAGACATCATCGCTCTGGAATGGGGCTACGAGGCCGACCACCCCTTCGCCAGGAATGGCCGGAAGTTCGAGCAGGCGGGCGTGCCCTACTACGTCTGTCCCGGCACCTCCAGTTGGAACTCCATCGCTGGCCGCACGGCCAACGCGCTGGGCAATCTGTGGAACGCTGCCGAGAGCGGCCAAGCCCACGACGCCATCGGCTACCTGATCACCGACTGGGGCGACAACGGCCATTGGCAGCATTTGCCCATCTCCTTTCTGGGCTACGCCTACGGTGCGGCGGTGAGTTGGGCAGCGCAGGCCAATCGGGACCTCGACCTGCCGCGCGCTCTCGATCTCCACGCCTTTCAGGATGGGGCTGGCGTGATGGGCCGCCTGGCCTACGATTTAGGCAATGCCTACCAGGAGGCCGGCGTGCTCGTCCCCAACGCCTCCCTGCTGGCCTTGCTGCTGCTTCATCCCGACTTTGCCCCCCTGGCCCCCCAAAGTTGGGGGGAAGGGGGGGAGCTAGCTGAGGGGCTGGAGCGAACGCTGAAGTACGTGGATCGAACGATGGCTCCTCTTTCCCAGGCGCGCATGGCCCGTCCCGACGCGGAGCTGATCGCTGACGAGTTCCGCAACGCCGCCGCTTTGCTGCGGCACGCCTGTCGCCTGGGAATCGCCCGCCTGCAAACAGAGAGCGGCGAGATCGCCTCCATCGCGATGGAGATGCGGCGGGCTCTGGCCAGCGAGCTGGAGGGAATCGTGGCCGAATATCGGCGGCTGTGGCTGGCCCGCAATCGTCCGGGCGGACTGGCCGACAGCGTGGGGCGGATAGAGCGGCTGCTCACTATCTTGAATACGGATGGATCATGAGCCCGAAGGGCTTTGCTCTCTCAGCCCGATGTCTTTAGCATCGGGGGCCACTTCATTGAGGAGTCAACATGACCGACAAGCAACTTGAAACTCCAAACCCTGAACCTGGAAACCATAAACCCGCCTGGCGGTCGCTGCCGCGCAACGTCTGGGCCGTCAGCCTGACCAGCTTCTTCATGGACATCTCCAGCGAGATGGTGATCAACATCCTGCCGCTGTTCCTGTCCAACGTGCTGGGGGTGAAGACCAACGTCATCGGCCTGATCGAAGGCGTCGCCGAGGCCACGGCCAGCCTGCTCAAGGTGTTCTCCGGCTGGCTTTCGGATAAGCTGCGGGCGCGCAAGTGGCTGGCGGTGACCGGGTACGGACTGTCCGCGCTGGTCAAGCCATTCTTCTACGTCGCCAACTCGTGGCTGGTGGTGGCGAGCGTGCGCTGGGCCGACCGGGTGGGCAAGGGCATCCGCACCGCGCCCCGCGACGCGCTGGTGGCCGATAGCATTGACGAGCGGCATCGGGGTCTGGCCTTTGGCCTGCACCGCGCCGCCGACACCGGTGGGGCGATGCTGGGGCTGATCATCGCCCTGATCGTGGTGTGGATGGCGCAGCGCAGCAACATGGTTTTGGGGCGCGCTACCTTTCAGACAATAGTGCTCATCAGCCTGGTGCCGGCTTTCCTGGCCGTGCTCTCGTTGGCCATAGGTGCGCGGGACGTGTCGGTGAAAGGAGAGCGCGAGGCCCCGAAAGTTTCCTTCCGAGGACTGGGCCGTCGCTTTGCTATCTTCATGGTCATCGTCGGCGTCTTCGACCTGGGCAACTCGTCGGATGCGTTCCTGATACTGCGGGCGAACGAGCGGGGACTGAACGTGGTGCAGGTGCTGGGGATGCTCGTCACTTTCAACCTGGTGTACACCCTGCTTTCCACCCCCGCCGGGTCGCTGTCCGACCGCATCGGGCGGCGCAAGCTCATCATCGGCGGCTGGCTGATCTACGCGCTGATCTACTTCGGCTTCGCGGTGGCGGGGACAGGCTGGCACGTGTGGGCGCTGTACGCTGTTTACGGAGCCTACTACGGCCTGGCCTACGGCACGACCAAAGCGATGGTGGCCGACATCGTGCCGGCCGAGCTGCGGGGCACAGCCTACGGGACGTACAATGCCGTGCTGGGCATCTTGGACTTCCCGGCCTCGCTCATCGCCGGGCTGCTGTGGTCGGGCATGCCGTCGTGGGGATGGGACGGCTTTGGCCCGTCGGCGCCGTTTCTCTTTGGCGGGGTGTTAGCACTCATGGCAGCGGTGTTGATGGCCTTGTGGTCGCCCCGGACTGGCCAATCCCCGGCCCGCGAACCGTGAGGGGCGAGAGCGTTTCGAGTTAGGGACAACCTGTAGGCGAAACTGGGCAATTGGGGTTGCAAAACGGCTATTTTGGTTAATTCTGCGTCGTTATAGAAGATCAGTAGTGTCGATCACGCGCATCGCCCGATTGCCCTTCAACCCACCGCTGACATCCCAATTCCGTCGGCGAGCAGCCCGCCAGATGCGCTTGGCCATGTACCAGGTATCAATCAGCAGATGGGTATGGGTATCCGGTGGTGGCCCGAAGGTGGTGGCCTCTTCGTAAGCCATGTCGATTCTGCTGGCGAAGGGCACTCCCTTGGGACGACCTCTCCGACGCGGACGTTGGGCACGTTGTTCAGCGTGGGCTTCGGCAACCAGCGGCGCCACCCCGGTTAATTTGCCAAATTCATAGCTATCTGTTATAATTACTCTGACGGGGCGTAGCGCAGCCAGGTAGCGCACTTGAATGGGGTTCAAGTGGCCGCCGGTTCAAATCCGGCCGCCCCGACTGTGACTAGATGGCCGATGGCCTCACGCTGTCGGCCATTGTTCATATTGAGGAACAAGTCAACGAGTAACAAGGTGCTGAGGAGCAACGATGCCGAGAATCTCTGAGTTCTTCGGGATTGCAGTCTACATGTACTACAAGGATCACGTGCCACCGCATTTCCATGCCATCTACGCTCAATATGACGCCGCGATTGGCATTGACCCAGTGGAGGTGCTAAAGGGGATTTTACCCCGGCGGGTACAGTCACTGGTCTTTGAATGGGCATCCATGTATCAGGATGAGTTGCAGGTCAATTGGGAGCTGGCGCGAGCGGGCCAACCACTGCAGCGCATCCCGCCGCTTGAATGAAAACGGGAGGATGAGCGATGATTTTGCATATCCTTGAGGCTAAAGTCTGTGGGCCCCACTCACTGCGGTTGACGTTCAGTGATGGCACGCGCAAACGGGTGAACCTACTATCGTTGCTAGACGGCCCTATTTTTGAGCCGTTGCATGACCCGACCTATTTTGCCCGTGTGGTTATAGACCCTGTGGCAGGTACAGTGGTCTGGCCCAACGAAGCCGATTTTGCACCAGAGGCACTGTATGAGTTAGAGGCTGAGGAAGAACCTGTGAGCGAGCCGATCTTCAGCAGCAAGATACCTGTAAGCGCATATCCGCAACGCCTTCCCGCCTGATTCTGGCCTGACCGACCAAGGCAGGCCAGGGCTGAGCTCACCGTCGAAGTATGAGTCGAGGTCCTCAGGCTGAGGGATCAGCACAAGTTTCTTGCTCTCAATTCGTTTTATTCCCAATTCGTTGTAGTCTCTCAGCTTCAAAGTCGAGCTAGCCATGGACGAAGTGGTCTACAAATGCGGTGACCTGACCGAGGAGGACATCGCATTTCTACAAAAAATAGAAAACGATATGCCCATCGTGGCCGACGTTAGCCGCGCCGACCTGTTGATCTATTGCCTGCTCTCGCTCAATCGTGCAGCAGTGGTAGCCCAGGCGCGGCCTCACTCCATTGCCCCGATTCACCCAGAGCCCATCGTCGGACGGACGATGACGGCGGCTGAGGAGCCTCTCGTTTGCCAGGCCCTGGGCAGGGGGCGCTCGGTGCACGGCAACAGGACGCTGATCCCTGATGGTGCTCCAGTACTACAAGAAGTTCGCCCCATCCGCAACGAGGAGGGGAAGTTGCTTGGGGTTCTAATCATTGAGACCAACCTCATCGAGCACGAGCGGCATCATCGGCGCAGCAAGGTCTTCCAGCGGGCGGTGAGGCAATTGCAGGAGATGCTGCTGCGGGGGGAGATCGAAGGCGCGCAGCAGCTTTCTCCTTTCGGCGAGCACGACGGCATCATGGTCGTGGATAGCCAGGGGCAGATTCGATATGCCAGCGGTATCGCTACCAGCCTCTATCGCCGGCTGGGCTATCTGGATAGCCTCCTGGGGAAACGCACCTTCGATCTGGAGACAGAGGACGAAGCTCTGGTGGTCAGGGCTTGGCAGGAAAAGCGTTGCCTCGAAGAGGAAACCCAGGAGGGCCATCGCGTCTGGATCAAGAAGGCCATTCCTCTGATCTCTCATGGGGAGCGGTTGGTCGGTTTACGCCGCTTTCTGGGCTCGCCTTCCCTCGAGCCCCGTCTGGTGGGAGTGCTGCTAACGGTTCACGATGAGACCGAGGTGCGACGTAAGGAGCGGGAGCTGAAGGTCAAGTCGGCCATGATCCAGGAGATTCATCATCGAGTGAAGAATAACCTGCAAGTCATAGCTGCCTTGTTACGGATGCAAAGTAGGCGCAGCGAGTCGGAGGAGGTCAGACGCGCTCTGAACGATAGCGTGGCGCGTATCCTCAGCGTGGCCGTCGTGCACGAGTTCTTCGCGCAGCAGGAAGCAAAGATTATCAACATCACAGATGTGAGTCAGCGTATCGTGAACCACACCCGGCAGGGGATTCTGCAGCCAGATAAGCGGATTCGCCTGAGCTTAAGTGGGCCTGGCATTTATCTGCCTGCCCAACAAGCGACGACTTGCGCCCTGATCATTAACGAGCTGCTGCAGAACGCGGTGGAGCATGGCTACGAGCGCAAGCCCGGCGGCACCATCTCGGTCAACCTGCGGGACGATGGCGACAGGGTGGTCATCACCGTGGTGGACGACGGGCAGGGATTGCCAGAGGATTTCAGCCTGGAGCAAGCCGACAGTCTGGGCTTGCAGATAGTCCAAACCTTGGTCCAGGACGATCTCAAAGGACAATTCGAACTGAGGGAGGGGGATGGGGTGTCGGCCATCGTGACCTTCCCCAAACAAACACTGGGAGGTGAAGAAGCGTGGAACGAACGAGAGTGATCATCGCCGACGATGAATCTATTATCCGCATGGATCTCAGGGAGATGTTGACCAACCTGGGTTATCTCGTCATCGGCGAGGTGGGCGATGGACGCAGCGCGGTGAATTTGGCGCGGGAGCTGAGGCCCGATGTGGTGATTATGGACATCAAGATGCCAGACATGGATGGCATTGATGCAGCCAAGATCCTGACGGAGGAGAGGGTCTCCCCTGTCTTGCTGCTCACTGCCTATAGCCAACAGGAGCTCATTGAGCGGGCCAAGGATGCGGGCGTGGTAGGCTACATCGTCAAGCCCTTCCGGGAGTCTGATCTGTCGCCGGCTATCGAAGTGGCTGTGGCCCGTTTTGCCGAGTTCCGGGCCCTGGAAAAAGAAGTTGGCGACCTCAAGCTGGCGCTGGAGACCAGGAAGCTGGTTGACCGGGCCAAGGGTATCTTGATGGACACGCAGGGCATAACCGAGGCCGAGGCCTTCCGCAAGATCCAGAAGATGAGCATGAACACCCGCAAGCCTATGAAAGAGGTTGCGGAAGCGATCATCCTGGCCCAACAGGCATCACTAGCCAGTAACGAGTGAGGGGAAAATGAAAACCGCTGAACGGATCAGCAGTTGGATCAGGGAAAGGGTCGAGGAGGCGGGAGCCGAGGGCGTGGTGTTGGGGATGAGCGGCGGGATTGATTCGTCCTTGACGGCCGTCCTGGCCAAAAAGGCGTTGGGCGATGGGGTGTTGGGCGTGATCATGCCCTGCCATAGCGACTCGACCGACATGGAATACGCCCGACTGGTGGCCGCCAAATTCGGCATCGAGACCGAATACGTGGACTTGACCCCCGTCTTCGACCGCCTTTTGGGGGCTTTGCCTCCTGGGGACAGGGTGGCGGCGGGTAATCTGAAAGCTCGGCTGCGGATGGCCGTATGGTACTACTTCGCCAATAGTCGCAACTACCTGGTGGTGGGGTCGGGAAACAAGAGTGAAATCATGGTAGGTTATACGACCAAGTATGGCGACTCCGGCGCTGACATCCTGCCCCTGGGGAGCCTGCTCAAAAAACAGGTGCGAGAGTTAGCCCGCGAGCTGGGCATCCCGGAGGAGATTATCGTCAAGCCCCCCAGCGCGGGCCTGTGGGAGGGGCAGACGGACGAAGGGGAAATGGGTATCAGCTATGATGAATTGGACAGTATCCTCGTGGCCATCGAGTCCGGTGATACCGGCGAGTGCAACCAGGAAGCATTGGCTCGCGTGAGGGCCATGATGGCTGCCTCCCAGCACAAGAGGGAGCCGATACCGATCTGTGAGCTTTGAAAGAAGCCAGACCTGACAGGTTTTGGCCGCGAGAGAGAGCAATGAGCCGAGGCTGCCTCATTTCGTTGAGGGGGCCTCTCTCGGTTAAGATTACAAGTTACTACTCAGGCTGGCGGTTGAAACCGCGCCTGGAGAGCTAAAGCTGACTGTCCACCTATGTGGACAGCGACGTCCACGCAGGTGGACGCCCGGCTGAAAGCCCTGGAGAGGCGATTTCAATCGCGGCAAAGGGTAGCCTGAGCAGTTAAGATTACAATTATGAAAGGAGGACAAAATGTTTTCAGATAAGCAGGAGGTTTTGGACAGGGTAAAAGCAGATAACGTGAGGTTCGTCAGTTTGCAGTTTACTGACGTCGTGGGCACCATCAAAAACGTTGCCATCCCCGTGGGCCGGCTGGAGGAGGTCATTGAGAAGGGGATCTGGTTTGACGGCTCCTCCGTCGAGGGTTTTGCTCGCATCTACGAGAGCGATATGGTTTTGAGGCCCGATGTCAACACCTATCGCCTTCTCCCCTGGGAACCCCAGGCCAGGAAGGTAGCTCGCATCATCTGCGATGTCCATCGGCCCGATGGCGAGCCTTTTGAAGGCGACCCGCGCTACATCCTAAAACGGGCCATCAGGGCGGCAAGGGAGAGGGGCTATCTTTACAACGTAGGTCCCGAGCTGGAGTTCTTCCTGTTCAAGATGAACACCGAACCCAGGATGAAGCCCGTTCCCCACGATGTGGGCGGTTATTTCGATTTCTCGCCCCGAGATCTGGCTTCTCAGGTGCGGGGGGATATTGCTGTGACCTTAGAAAGCCTGGGGATGGAGGTAGAGATGGCGCATCACGAGGTGGCGACGGGTCAGCACGAGATTGATATCCGCTACGCCGATGCCTTGACCAGCGCCGACAACGTCATGACTCTGCGCTACACCGTCAAGGCTGTCTCGCAGACCTTTGGCCTCTATGCCACCTTTATGCCCAAGCCCATCTTCGGCATCAACGGTTCGGGCATGCACACCAATCAAAGCCTCTATACTCTCAATGGTGAAAACGCTTTCTTTGACCTGAGCGATAAGTACAATCTCACCAGGACAGCCTATGCTTTCATGGCCGGCCAGATAAAGCATGCTAGAGCCTTATCCGCCATCGCATCGCCGACTGTCAACTCTTACAAGCGACTGACGCCCGGCTATGAGGCCCCGGTCTACGTTTGCTGGGGCCAGATCAACCGCTCCGCGCTGATCCGCGTTCCGAGATACTCGCCTGGCCGGGAGCAGTCCACTCGCCTTGAGCTACGCTGCCCTGACCCGAGCTGCAACCCTTACCTGGCCTTCGCCGCCATGCTGTGGGCAGGTCTGGATGGCATCGAGCGGGAGCTGGAACCACCTCCCCCGGTAGAGGAAAACGTATATGATTTCGACGACGCCAAATTGCGGGAGCTTGACATCGCCACTTTGCCGAGCACTCTGAGGGAGGCCATTGACGAGCTGGAGAAAGATGAGGTCTTGCAGCAGGCGCTAGGGGAGCACGCCTATCGGGCTTTTGTGCGGGCCAAAAAGGCGGAGTGGGACGAGTACCGCATCCAGGTAACCGACTGGGAGCTCAATCGCTATCTGGAGACGCTGTGATAGGAGTTTTCATCAACAGGTTGCCGACTTCGTAAAGCGAAGCCACCCCGTTTCCGAGGGGTGGCTTTTTGCTGTTGCCAAACGAGTTGGCGCAAGGCGCGAAATCGTGGTATACTTGAGGCGCAATCGAACGAGGAGGAGCTACAGTGGAAAAGCTGATCGTTGGCGTAGACCTGGGCGGTACCCAGATTCGGGCCGCGCTGGCCGATGCTCAGGGCGAAATCATCCAGCGGGTGAGCCGGCCGACTATGGCCGACGAGGGGCTAGGGGCAGTGCTGGAGCGCATCGAGGAGTCCATCCGCCAGGTGTTGCCTGCCGACATCGGCCAGGTGAGCGCCATCGGCATCGCTGCGCCTGGGCCTTTGGATCCCTGGCGAGGGATCGTCAGGGACGCCCCCAACCTGCCCGGCTGGAAGAATGTCCCCCTGAAGGATCTCATGGAAGCGGAGTTCGATTTGCCCGTCGTGGTGGGCAACGACGCTAACCTGGCCGCTTTGGCGGAGCAGCGCTTCGGGGCCGGCCAGGGCGTCGCTGATCTGATCTACATCACTGTCAGCACCGGCATTGGCGGCGGCGTCATCGTTGATAACAGGCTGCTGCTGGGAGCTCATGGTCTGGCGGGGGAGGTAGGCCATCAGACCGTCGAGGCTCATGGCCCCCGCTGCAAGTGCGGCAACATAGGCTGCCTGGAGGCTCTGGCGGCGGGCCCGGCCATCGCTCGCCGCGCCAGGGAACTCATCAGAGATGGAGCCGAGACAGCCATCACCGACTTGGTTGGCGGCGACCTGGACAAGATCACCGCCAAAGACGTCAACCAGGCTGCCCAGGCGGGTGATCCCATAGCCATCGAGATTTTCCGCCAGGCCGGGTTCTACATCGGGGTCGGCATCGTCAACCTGCTGCACATCCTCAACCCCAGCCTGATCGTCATCGGAGGCAGCGTGACCAAAGCCGGCGACCTCCTCTTCGAGCCTATCCGGGCCACGGTGCGCCAACGGGCTATGGTCAGCTATTATTGGGAGAACACTCCCATTGTGCCCGCTACTCTCGGCGACGACGTGGCTCTCCTGGGCGCGGTTGCACTGGTACTACTGCAGGAAGACAACAACGGATTTAGAATATAACGGATTGAGAGCAAGAAATCTGTTCCTTTCTCAATCCGTTGTAGTGTTGGGGGGAGATAAAGATGATCGCTCAACTGGAGATAGCCACCAAGTCGGTGGCGGAGCTGGTGGACATAACAACCGAAGTGCAGCAAACCGTGAAGGAAAAGGGAATGCAGAGCGGCGTCTGCCACGTCTTCGTGCCGCACACCACGGCTGGCCTGACCCTCAACGAGAATTGGGACCCCAGCGTGCGGGCGGATATGCTGATGGAGCTGGGCAAGATCGTGCCCTGGAATGACAACTACCGTCATGGGGAGGGCAACTCTGCCGCCCACATCAAAGCTAGCCTGATGGGAGCTTCCCAAACCATCCTGGTGGAGGATGGCCGCCTGGTGCTGGGCGCCTGGCAGGGGATTTACCTGGCCGAGTTCGACGGGCCGCGCCGCCGCCGCGTGTTGGTGAAATTGGTGGGTGACTAGGATGGATATAACGCAGCGAGTTTTGGATCGCATTTTGCCCAAGGTAGCCAAACCCGCCCGGTACACTGGTCACGAGTGGAACAGCGTGGTCAAGGATTGGGACCAGGTTGAGGTCAAAGTAGCCCTGGCCTATCCCGACACCTACGAAGTGGGCATGTCCAACCTGGGTCTGATGATCCTCTACGACATCCTCAACAGGGAGGAGGGCGTCCTTGCCGAGCGGGTCTATGCGCCCTGGATAGACATGGAAGAGGCCATGCGAGGCGTGGGCATCCCCCTCTACAGTCTGGAGTCGCGGCGCCCCCTGGCCGATTTTGATATAATTGGCTTCTCGTTGCAGTACGAGCTGAACTACACCAACGTGCTGAACATGCTGGATCTGGCCGGCCTCTCACCCCTGGCGGCGGAGCGAGGCGACGCCGATCCGCTGATCATCGGAGGCGGGAGTGGCACCTACAACGCCGAGCCTCTGGCCGACTTCTTCGACCTGTTCGTGATCGGAGAGGGGGAAGAGGTGCTGCTGGAGTTGGTGCTGGCTTATCGGGAGTTTCGAGCTTCGAAGGCGGATTTCCTGCGAGAGGCGGCGAAGATAGAGGGCATCTACGTGCCCAGTCTCTACGATGTTCGCTACCACGACGATGGCACGGTGGCTGCCGTGGAGCCGCTGGTTCCCGAAGCCAGGGCCATGATCCGAAAGCGCGTCGTGGAGACTCTGCCTCCGGCGCCGACCAAATTTGTCATGCCCTACATTGACGTGATCCATGATCGGGCCATGATCGAGATCCAGCGGGGCTGTACCCAGGGCTGCCGCTTCTGCCAGGCGGGTTTCATCTATCGCCCCCTGCGCGAGCGGCCTCTGGATGAGGTGCTGCTAACGGTGGAGGACATCGTTAAGGAGACGGGCTACGAGGAGGTGGCCCTGGTCTCCCTGAGCTCCAGTGATCACAGCCAGATCGAGCCTCTGGTGCGACGGCTTACCACGGACTATCAGCATCCGCCGTTGGCCGTTTCCCTGCCCTCCTTGCGCACTGATTCTTTCTCAGTTGAGCTAGCGGAGATGTTTCAGGGGCGGCGCAAAACGGGCCTGACCTTCGCCCCGGAGGCGGGCAGCCAGCGCCTGCGGGACGTGATCAACAAGAACGTCACCGAAGAGGACCTGCTGCGCACGGCCGAGGCGGCCTATTCCAGCGGCTGGCGGCGGATCAAGCTGTACTTCATGGTGGGCCTGCCCACGGAGACCCTGGAGGACGTGGCGGCCATCGTGGATTTGGTGAAGAAGGTGCGGGCCATCGGCCGGCGTCACCAGCGGAAGAGGACTCAGGTGAATGTCAGCCTCGGCACTTTCGTGCCCAAGCCTTTCACGCCGTTCCAGTGGCTGCCCCTGGTTGATGAGGCAACTTTGGAGGAGAGACAGGCGTTGCTGCGGCGGGGGCTCAGGGGGCCTGGCATCAGCTTCAGTTGGCACGACCCCCGCACCACCTTGCTGGAAGCCGCCCTCTCCCGCGGCGACCGGCAGCTAGGCCAGGTCATCCACCGTGCCTGGCAATGGGGAGCCAAATTCGATGCCTGGGACGAGCTCCTCGACGAGGACCTTTGGTGGCGGGCCTTCGCCGACGCCGGCCTCGATCCCAACTTCTACGCTCGGAGGGAGCGCGCCCTCAATGAGGTGCTCCCCTGGGATCACATTGACGTGGGGGTCAGGAAGGAATTCCTGATTGAAGAGTACCAGCGCAGCCTCCGCGGCGAGACGACCATTGATTGTCGGGAAGGCTGCATTTACTGCGGGGTTTCTGACGAGTTTTGTTGTTACTATGACACTACAACGAATTGAGAAAGGAACGAATGCCTCGACAAGCTTAGCGGTGATTACTCACCTGTTCCCGCCGGATCGCCAGATCCGGCGGCTTAACGAGCTGAATTCGACTGGTCGGGGCCCGTCTGGCCCGGATTTGGCAATCCGGGCCGAGCGAGGTGAGCAGTTGCGCTTAGTACAAGTTGCTTGCTCTCAATTCGTTGATTTCTGAATTCGTTGTAGTGATGCGACGGAGTTTAGTTTAATGAGGCCAACAATACAGCAGCGCTTGCGCATAACCTTCGCCAAGGGCGAGGAGATAAAATACATCTCTCACCTGGATCTGATGCGGCTGTGGGAGAGGACTTTGCGCCGGGCGCGAGTGCCTCTGGCTTACTCCCACGGCTTCAACCCCCGGCCCAAAATAGCCGTCGCTGCCCCCTTGCCCGTGGGCTTCACCAGTCGCGGCGAGGTGATGGACGTCGTCCTGGAGCGCCACATCTCTCCCTACAACTTCGTTAAGGGATTAGTGCCCCATCTGCCGCCGGGGCTGGAGGTGCTCTCCGTGGAGGAGGTTTATCCCAAGTTACCCTCCCTGCAGTCTCAGGTGCGCGCGGCGGAGTATCGGGTGACGGTGTTCTGGGATGGGTCGCAGGAGGAGATGGAGGGGAAACTGGAGGAGTTGCTTTCGACCGAGCAACTGCCGCGCCAGCGTCGGGGCAAGGATTACGATTTGCGCCCTTTGATCGAGGACTTGTGGGTTGAGGGGAAAGAGACTGACGGTTGGGTCTTGGGAATGCGCCTTCGGGCCGGTAGTCAGGGCGCCGGGCGGCCCGACGAGGTGCTGGACGCCCTGGGCCTGGCCGAAAAGCCTTACGTTGTTCGACGGGAGCGGCTCCTGATGCTTTCCCAAAGTCCGAGTCTGTAGAGCCTATTGCGGCTTTCGTGGGCTAGCAATGACGAAGTGAGGCTCTGAGCTTAAGAGAGAATTGCCATAACACACCAGCCCCGGCGATGATCGTGATCGCCGGGGCTTGCGTTTTTGGTGAAAAAGAGAAGCCGTCTGTGCGAGCGCACAGGTGGCTTCTCGTTATTCCTGACCCTGAAGTCCGGGACAGGGGATGGTGATCAGTTGGGGTCACTTCTAGGCCTATTCGACCGCCGCCGCCTCACCCAGAGGACGCCGCCCATGGCCAGCATTGCTACCCCGACCGGCCACGACCAAACGAGGGGAGTTCCCAGACCTGCGCTTGACCTGGCGGCGAAGGAGGAGAGGGTGATGGCGGTGGGGCCGCCTCCAGAACCGACTTCCGCGCCGCCGAAGTCACTGAAGTGGTCAACGTTGGCCCAGATGATTCCCCCGGCCGCGCCCTGGTCGTAAAAGCCATAGTCGCCGAGGGTGGCATGGTCCGCGGGGTTACTATTGCCTTTGTAGCTTTTGCCGCCGGTCGTATTGGCGTCCACGGCCAGCATCCACGTACTGTTGGCCGCGTCCCACCAGAACAGCGCCAGGTTGCTGGGGTTACCCATGGCCTCATACTCAGCCTGGGTGTAGTGGAGCTTGACGGTGGCGAAGAAGTCGCCGTCGGCGAAGTCGCTGGTGATCACAAGGTATTTGTTAAGCTTTGCGCCGCTGCCCATGCCGGCAAAGCCCTGCGGCGGAGCTGCTGTTTCTTCGACCACACTCACCCCGCCGCTTTTCCCAGGGTCTGCATCCACGTACACAGAACTGTTGCCCGCGCTGACCGTGGCTGTGCCTCCATTGGTGGCATCCCCGTGCCCCGACGGCTCACCTGTCTTCCCAATCCAGGGGTCGGCATCAACATTGGTGCTGATCTTATCACCAGTGCCATTAATAACTCCTGCATCATCATCAGGCCCACTGGCATGACCCCACCAGTTGTTCTCGGCATCGACAGTCTCACCCGCATTCTTCACATTGACACCATAATCAGCATTTCCCCATATATTGTTGTAATTGATGTCAATACGTACGCTGTCGAGCACATGGGTGTCAATGATGACACCGTCATGTCCGCTGCCGGTAATGTCGTTGTTTATGATGGTGATGTCGTCGCCTTTGATGGTTATTCCACCACCTTTGTAATACGTCTGTGCGTTATTGCTCAGGGTGTTGTTGCTGATGGTGACATGGTGGGTGTTACTCCAGAAGGAAATGCCATCATATCCCGTGTTATTGATGACGTTGTCGTCAATAACCAGATCATGGTTACTGCTTCCGCCAATACCTTTACCCCCGTCATCAGGTCCAATGACATTCTCTATAGTGTTTCCTGTGATAGAACCAGTGGTGGAAGTGATGTAAATCCCATAGGGGTCTGTTTGCATACTGGTTCCGCCAGTCATCGTATTATCTGAAATGTCGACGTTGGTGCATCCACTTTGAATGACGATAGCATTTTTATTGAAGGTAATATCGTTCTGTTGCACTGTAAAACTGTCGCCATTCTTAAACAGGATGCCTACATATCCGTCTATAACGTTGTTGCTTATAGTTATGTCATTATTGGTGCCACTGCTCCCGCCACATCGTATAACCGAGTCGTCAGAGTGATGGAACGCTGGAACTCCAATTATCGTGAATCCATCTACAACAACGTTGTTGACACCATTTTGAACCTCGACCGCGACATGCGGATTCTGTATCAGCAAACCGGAGACATCAATAGTAGTTTGTGATGCGCCAGCCCCCTGAAGGGCTAATGACTTGTCGATAGTAACGTGCTCGGTGTACGTCCCCGCCGCCACGTTGATGGTGTCGCCAGCAGTGGCAGCATCAATGGCGTCCTGGATGCTGCAGAAGGGATCAACCTGCGTACCAGCACCAGGGCCGGGGCAATTGTCATCATCCACATACCAAGTCGTCTGTGCCCACACCGGAACCGCTCCAAAGACCGAAAGCAGCAGTGCTACCAACGTCAGCGCGCTCAGCGCCAGTCTGAACTTCCTTGTATTCGTCCTCATCTTACCTTTTCCCTCCTTTGCGGATTTTTGTGTATTGTTACTCAGCGAATCGAACAACGATTGGCTTGCCATTTCTCTGCCTCCTTTGCAGAATTTCATAAGCGTTCGGCTGATAAGACGACATCTTCCATAGGCTACCCTCCTTTGACTTTGCAGGCGGGGCAAAGTGTGGTAAAACACAAAAACCGACCGTTACAGATATCACGTCAACGGTCGGTTATGCTATTGGCTCCACCTAGCCCAAGCATCCATGCCCACAGGCTGAGCATCGTCGCCCCCGTTACCAATCCTCAGTTTATGAAGTTACTCGTTTGTATTGTATCATAAATACCCTAAAAAGTCAAGCTCTTGGAGATCGAGATTTGACAGAAAAGTGAAAGTATGATATGATATAGCACGTAGGACGCAGTAAGCTCTTGTTTCGTAGTTCTAACGTGGTATAGCTAGGGCCGTCATCGGCACAGGCTGACAGGCAGAACCAAGAACAAACTAACTCCGCCCTACAGTATATCACAAGGGAAGGAGGTATGCCAGTCAGTGAGCGAGAGAATTACAGGCACGGTGAAGTGGTTTAGCCGTGCCAAGGGTTACGGCTTCATTGAGCGCGAGGGTGGCGAGGACGTCTTCGTCCACTTTTCAGCTCTCCAGGGCGAAGGTTTCCGCAATCTGGAAGAAGGCGAGCAGGTGGAGTTCACCATCGAGGACAGCGACAAAGGTCCTCAGGCCGCCAACGTAGTGAAGCTCTAAGCCTTTTAAGAGAATCGTAGTAATAAACACACAAGCCCCGGCGAGGATCTGAATCGCCGGGGCTTGTGTGTTCGTTCAGCCACCCTGGGTTTTTTGCTTGAAATCCACGAAGCGGTAGCCTATGCCCCGCTCGGTGAAAATGTACCTGGGATTGGAAGGATCCGGCTCGATCTTCTGGCGCAGGTAGGTGATGTAGACGCGCAAAAGGTGGGTGTCGTCCCGATAGGCGTAGCCCCAGACTTTGGAAAGCAGCATCTCGTGGGTCATCACCCAGCCGGCGTTGTTGACCAGGTGATAGAGCAAGCGGTACTCGGTCGGGCGCAGCTTGATCCTCTCGCCTCGCACTAAGACCTCCCGCCGATTGAAGTCAATGGATAAGCCGAAGCCATCGTCGTCAATTTTCAGGATAGTCTTCTCGACCGGCGACGGCATCGCCGTCCGGCGCAGCACGGCTTTGATGCGGCTGGAGAGCTCCCTGGGACTGAAGGGCTTGGTGACGTAGTCATCGGCCCCCAGCTCCAGGCCCCGCACTTTGTCCTCCTCCTCGGCCTTGACGGTGAGCATGATGACCGGCACGTTCGAGATCTCGCGGACGCGCTCCAGGGTCTCGAACCCGTCCATCTCAGGCATCATCACGTCCAGCAAGACGAGATCGGGCAGCTCCTGGCGAACTTTATCCAGGGCCTCCAGGCCGTTGGACGCCTCGCTAACTCGATATCCCTCCAGATCCAGGTTCAAGCGAATGAACTTGATCATCCGTGGCTCATCGTCCACTATCAGGATAAGCTTGTTTTCAGTCGAAACCATGTTGCGGTCCTCTCTTTGAAGTCGGTGCCCTTATCATACTACTCGGGGGAGAAATTGTCAATCTCCTTGAACTGTGGGGGATTCCTGGTATAATACGCTACCGGAGGTAGGAATCAGAAACCAGGGTTTTTTGGTTAATGAGAGACATTTTTTCGTATCCCAGAAGTCCCCCCAAAATGATCCATAGCACCCCAAAGTAGGGGGATAGAAAGCATGGATTGCTGTCAACGGATTCTTTGAACGGATTGAACGGAAAAAGTCACGTGCGGAACTCCAATCCGTTCAATTCGTTCCCGGAATCCGTTGACAGTTACCCTCACCCCCCCGCTTTGACGTGCTATGAAACGATCTGCTTGCTCAGACGGGGAAAAACCTGGGGTCTCGCTTACCAGGAGGATGCCATGTACTTTGTGGGGATAGACATCGGCGCGCTGACGGTCAAAGCGGTGGTATTGGATGGGGCTGGTGCCGTGGTCGCCAGCGATCTGGCCAGATCCAGACACGATAGCTGCCAGGTGGCGGCGCGGTTGGTGGAAGGGTTGCTGGAGCGGGAGGGCGTCGCTGCCGATGATGTGGGTTACACAGTGGTCACCGGCTACGGGCGGGTGACGTACGACGCGGCCAACGAGGAGGTCTCGGAGATAACGTGTCACGCCCGGGGCGCGACACATCTTTTCCCCACCACGCGCACCGTGATAGACATCGGCGGGCAGGACAGCAAGGTGATCAGGGTGCATCCCCGTGGATACGTCACCGACTTCGCCATGAACGACAAGTGCGCCGCTGGCACGGGCCGCTTCCTGGAGGTGATGGCCGAGGCTCTGGAGCTGGAAGTCGAGGAGCTGGGGCCTCTTTCCCAGCAGTCCCGGCACCCGGTAAGCATCTCCAGCACCTGCACCGTCTTCGCCGAGTCGGAGGTCATAGGTCAGATGAGCAGGGGAGCGCCCAAGGCCGACATCGTGGCTGGCATCCACGTGGCCATCGCCAACCGGGTGGCAGGGCTGGCAGGGCAGGTGGGCCTGGAGGAGGCGGTGGTCATGAGCGGCGGAGTAGCCGTGAACATCGGCGTGGTGAGAGCCCTGGAGAAGCAGATAGGCTTGGCCATCCTCCTGCCACCGGAACCCCAACTTGTTGGTGCGTTAGGGGCGGCACTGCTGGCTAGAGAGAAAGCGAAGTGATTCGTGTTGCGTGGTGCGTTGGATTTGACGGACCACGCAACACGAATCACGTTTTATTGCTCCGAACACTGGAAGATGGTATAATAAAGACCTGCTCAGAAGGAGGTAGGTGAATGAACACGATCTACGAGGCTATCACTGAGGCTGTGCGTCGGCGGGAATCTGTGGCTGTGGCTGTCATTGTCCAGACCCGTGGCTCAACGCCCCGCCAGGTGGGAACCAAAATGCTGATTCGCCCCGACGGCACCAGCATAGGCACCGTCGGAGGAGGAGCGCTGGAGGCTGCCATCATTGAGGCCGCCCAGGAAGCTTTGGACGAAGGGAGGTCGCGCCTGGTTCACTACGGTTTGCGCGCCGATAAGCACGAGCAAGACCTGGGCGTTTGTGGAGGAGACCTGGACGTCTTCGTTGACGTGATCTCCCCGCAGCTCACCCTGCTGCTCATCGGGGCAGGCCACGTGGCCATCCCCCTGGCCGAACTGGCACCGTTGCTGGGATTCCGCACTTCGGTGTTCGACGACCGCGCCGAATACGCCAACCGCGATCGCTTCCCCCAGGCCGAAGAGATACTGGTCGAGGATTTCGAAGCCGGTTTGAGCGCGCTCGATATAACCCCAAGTACCTGGATAGTCATCGCTTCCCGCAGCCACGAAAGTGACGCGGCTGCGTTGCGGGCGGTCATCGAGTCCCCAGCGGCCTACATCGGGCTGCTGGGCAGCCGCCGCAAGGTGAGCCTCGTCTTCAAGGTCCTGCGGGAGGCGGGGGTAGGTGAGGAGCAGTTGGTGCGGGTGTATGCTCCAGTGGGCCTGGACCTGGGGGCGGACTCGCCTGCGGAGATCGCTCTCAGCATCATGGCCGAGATGCTCATGTTGCGCCAGGGGCGTGAGGGCCGGTCGCTGAGCGCCGGGAGGGGCACATCCAAGTTGCCAGGCACTTCCGAAAAGGCTGTCTGTCCGAACGCCAAAGGCAATTCGAAAAGCGCTTTTGCTGTGAAATCCTCGGTGAAAGTGCCTGGCAACTGAAAAGGAATAGCTTCCCTTGGCCCATACCATCAATGCTACGGCCCAACGCCACCTGAAGCGCAATTTCATCTTTGGGGTGCTCAATGGCGCTTTCTCCAATTTCTACAGCGCGCTGCTGGACCCCTCTTTGGTGCTGAGCTGGTTCGTCAGCCAACTGACGACCTCCAACTTCCTCATTGGCCTGATCACGCCCATTCAGGGTGGTGGCTGGTTTCTACCCCAGCTCGTGATCTCCAGCTATCTACAGAGGCGCCAGCGAAAACTGCCCTTCTACGCTCGCGTGGCTGGGGCAAGGGTGGCAATCTGGGGACTGATGACCCTGGCCGTCTTCCTCATTGAGGACCCCGCTTTGCTTCTCGTCGTCTTTTTCACCCTGCTGGCTGCTTATAGCCTGACGGCGGGCCTGGCTGGCATCAGCTTCATAGACATCGTGGCTAAAGCCATCCCAGCCACCCGACGCGGGGCATTCTTCGGCTGGCGTCGCTTTTCTGGGGGATTCTTGGCCCTGGGCGGTAGTCTGTTGGTTAAGTACATCCTCGACGAAGGGCGCGGCCTGACTTTCCCCGATAACTATGCCATTCTCTTCTTGCTCTCCTTCTTTGCCCTCTGCGTGGGTCTGGGCAGCTTTACCCTGGTGGTGGAACCTGTTGAGCCGGTTAATGAGGAGAGAGTGTCCCTGGGCAGGCAATTCAGGCGGGCTTTGGATCTGCCGCGTCGAGACGCAAACTACCGCCGCTTCTTGACCATGCGCCTGCTGCTGATGGCGGCGGAGATAGCCACTCCTTTCTACATCGTTTACGCCAAACGGGCTCTCTCCGTGTCGGTGGGCATGGTGGGGGTCTACCTGACTGGGGCCACCCTGGCCAGTTTCGCCTCCAACTTGCTGTGGGGCCGCATCAGCGACCGGCGGGGCAACAAATTGCTCCTCATCTTGTCCAGCGCGCTGGGGCTGTTGATACCTCTAACGGCTCTATCCATCGGGCCGCTGGCCGATATGTGGCCTGGGCTGAGGGAGTTAGCTCCGAGCCTTTTCGCCCTGGTTTTCGTCCTATCTGGCGGCTACAAATCGGGAGCCATGATCGGCAACATGAATTTCCTGCTGGAGATTGCCCCGGCCGATAGTCGGCCCCTCTACATCGGCTTCACCAACACCACCATGGGGATAGCTCTGTTGGCCTCGTCGGTGGGAGGCCTGATCGTTGATATAACAGGCTTTACCGTGCTTTTCTCGTTGGCCCTGGCCTTTTATGCCGTGGCCTTTTTCTTGGCTTTGAGGTTGCAAGAGCCGAGGTTGATAACCACTAAGACACAAAGACACGAAGTAAATATGTCGTAATCTTGGTGCCTTGGTGTCTTAGTGGTAGATAGGAGAGAAAGAGATGCTTGAGGATATCGTCGCTGGCGAAGTCGAGCCGCAAGATCCGCCCCGCGGACGGGGCTCCGAGCACTTGCTGAGGGAGCTCACAGGAGACAAACCAATGCTTGAAGACATCCTGGTGGTGATCAAAGGTGGGGGTGACCTGGCCACTGGCGTGGTGCATCGCTTGCATCGGGCTGGGATGCGGGTGGTGGTCACGGAACTGGCCCAGCCTACGGTCATCCGCCGGGCGGTGGCCGTGGCCTCTGCCGTCTACGAAGGGCAGGTAGAGGTGGAGGGATTGGTGGCCCGGCTGGCCGAAGGCGATCAAGAGATACGCGCCGCCCTGGCTGGAGGTCAGGTTCCCGTGGTTCTAGATCCGCGCGGGGAGGTGATTACTCGGCTGCGCCCCACCGCGGTCGTTGATGCCATCATGGCCAAGCGCAACACTGGCGCCACCGCCATCACCGACGCTCCCATCGTCATCGGCCTGGGACCGGGCTTCACCGCTGGCGTGGACGTCCACGCGGTGATCGAGACCAATCGCGGGCACCATCTGGGGCGGGTCATCCTGTCGGGCAGCGCGGAGCCGCACACCGGCGTGCCCGGCCCGACGGCAGGCTTCACCGCTGAGCGAGTGCTCCGCGCCCCCTGCGAGGGCGCTTTCACGGGCCAGCGGCGCATCGGCGATCCAGTGGAAGCAGGCCAGGTAGTGGCCTCCGTCGCTGGCCAGCCCGTCGTGGCAAAAATATCAGGCGTGCTCAGGGGGCTGCTGGCCGACGGGCTACCGGTGAAGGCCGGCCTGAAAGTGGGCGACGTAGACCCGCGGGGCGTGCGCGAGCATTGCTTCACCATCTCCGACAAGGCGCGGGCCATCGGTGGGGGAGTGTTGGAGGCTGTTCTGTATTTGTTGAGAGGCCGAGGATTAGAAATCCCCGTCTGAAACTGAGAAGGCCCCTCAGGGCCTCGGTCTAGCGCCTGAGGGCGCTTCTCAGTTTCAGACGTCGAATTCCATTCGGCGTCTCCGTTGTTCCATTTGTCATCCAGCCCCAATAGTGATAAAATAACCCCATCTTCACAAGGAATCAGGACTATGCAGAAGGCAATGATTAGATTAAAGAGAAATTGGACTCAGCTGGCGCTGCTGGCCGTGCTGTTGGCCGCCGCTGCCTTGCGCTGCTACAACATCACCTGGGATGACGGCAAGCTGACCCACCCGGATGAGCGCTCGACGGTGGCCTTCTACGCCCCGACGATGCATTTGCCAAAGGATTGGTCAACGGCCTTGGACCCCAAGAAGTCTACCTTCAACCCCCTCTGGGACCTCAACGGCCAGCATCGCCGAAGCTACACCTATGGCCACTTCCCGCTCTACTTGTTGACCATCACTGCCAACGCGGTGCACAACCTGGCGCCGCTGGCTGAGCGCGTCGGCGCTTCTCCTGAGATCGTGCAGTCCCTGGCCACGGCCAACGGCTCGCCGGGCTTCGCCTACGTGGGCCGCTTCCTCATGGCCCTGGCTGACACCTTCACCGTCTACCTGGTCTACCTGATTGGCCGCCGCATCTACGGGCAGGCGGCGGGGTTGCTGGCGGCGGCTCTCTCCGCTTTCACCGTCACCCAGATCCAGCTCGCCCACTTCTTCGCCGTTGATCCCATCTCCACTACTTTCACCTTGCTGGCGCTGTATGGCGCCATACTGATGGTGGAACGCCGCACGCGAGGCGCAGCAGCCCTAACCGGCCTGGGCGCTGGTCTGGCCATCGCTTCCAAGTTCAGCGCGTTGCCGATCCTGGCCGCGCCGGTGGTGGCCGTTATGATCGTGGCGTGGCGGTCGAGACAGGACGGCCCAACCGACCGGATCCAGGTTGTGCGGCAGTTGCTGCTAGTCTTCGTCGTTGCCTTCCTGGTTTTCGCCCTCACCTCACCCTTTGTCTTTCTAGATTGGGACAGCTTTAAGCAGGCGGTGATTGTGGAGCAGGGAGCCATGGCCAGCGGCCGGGCGGACATGCCCTTCACCCGCCAGTACCGAGGCACGGTTCCTTACCTCTATCACATCGAGCAGCAAATACGCTGGGGGATGGGTTGGCCGCTGGGCATCGTCGCTTTTCTGGGTTTGGGCTGGGTGCTGCTGCGCACCCTCCTGCGGCGAGCCAGGCCGGGCGAGCTGATCCTGCTCTCCTGGATCGTTCCCTACTTCGGCATAACCGGGCTCTTCCTGGCCAAGTTCGTGCGGTATATGGTGCCGGTGGTGCCGCTGTTCACGGTTATGGGAGTAGGGATGCTTTTCGCTGGATATCGGGTATTGGATACTAGATATTCTCGACGAATACCCAAAACCCAATGGCCAATATCCAATATCCAATATCTGATAACAGCCATTGTGTTGCTGGCGACGGTTTTCTGGGCGCTGGCCTTCGTTGGCGGCGTCTACGGCACGGAACACTCCTGGATCATCGCCTCGCGCTGGATCTATGACAACGTGCCCGATGGCTCGGTGCTGGCCTCTGAGCACTGGGACGATGACTTGCCTCTGGGGCTGCCTGAGCCGGGGGCGAACATCGGGGCGCACAGGTATCGGCTGGTCGAGCTGCCCATGTATGAGGATGATAACGAGCAGAAGTACCACCAGATACGCTCTCGCCTGAGCGAGGCGGACTACGTCATCCTGTCCACCAACCGCCTGTACGGGGCCGTCCCCAACCTGCCGGAGCGCTATCCCATGAGCACCAGGTACTATCAGCTTCTCTTCGCCGGAGAACTGGGATTCGAGAAGGTGGCTGAGTTCACTACCTACCCTCGCCTGGGCCCCTTCGTCTTCAATGACGATGCCAGCGACGAGAGCTTCACGGTCTACGATCACCCCAAGCCCATCATCTTCCAGAAGGTGCGGGAGCTGAGCGGGGCGGAATGGGACTCCCTGCTGGGCGATAGCTGGGAGGGGGCCATCCGCGGCTACGTGGGCGCGCCGACGCTCTTGGCTCGCTTCTGGGGCGCTACTTCTCGACCTGCGTCGCCCCCCAGCGAATCCGAAGAGGGCAAGACGCTGCTCCTCGATGGGCCAGTGGATGAGCTTCCCGTCATTGACGACTTCCGCTGGAACGGCCTGGCCAATCGCTATCATCTGTTCGCCGTCATCTTCTGGTGGCTGGCGGTGGTGCTGGTGGGACTGGCTGCCTGGCCAGTGACCTTCGTCGTCTTCCGTCATCTCTCGGACCGGGGCTACATCCTGGCCAAGAGCCTGGGCCTGATAATCGTGGCCTACCTGGTGTGGATCTCGGCCAGCCTCCGCCTGCTGCGAAACAGTCTGCCCACTATCATACTGGCCCTGGCCCTTCTGGCCGTCCTCTCCTTCTATTTCTTCCGACGCCACAGAGAGACGATGGTTGCTTTCTGGCGCGATAACAAGCGTTTGATCTTGCTCAACGAAGCTCTCTTCGCTGCGGCCTTCCTGTTTTTCGTCGTCATTCGGATGTTCAATCCTGATCTGTGGCAGCCCTGGCTGGGCGGCGAGAAGCCTATGGAGTTCGCCTTCCTGAACGCCATCCTCAAGAGCCCCCACTTTCCGCCCTACGATCCCTACTTCGCCGGTGGGTATATCAACTATTACTACTACGGCCAGTTCATCGTGGGCCTGGTGATCAAGCTGACGGGCATCATGCCCTCGCTGGCCTTCAACCTGGCCATCCCGATGCTGTTTGCCCTGACGGTGGGGAACGTGTTCTGTATGGGGTACAATCTGGCGCGGGCGCGGAGGCCCGTCCTCACCGGAGTGCTGGCGGCGGTTTTCGTGGCCGTGTTGGGCAACCTGGACGGGATGGTGCACCTGGCCGACCGGCTGGGTGGGATAGGCGGCTCTGGCTTCAGGAGCAGCATCCCCGGCCTGGAGGGGCTGGTGCGGGCCTGGCCGGGGCTGTTGAAGGTCATCCGGGGCCAGGCCATGCCTCCTTTGGATTACTTCGGCCGCACGCGGGTCATCCCCGGCACCATCAGCGAGTTCCCCTATTTCAGCTTCCTCTTCGCCGATTTGCACCCCCACATGATAGGGATACCGTTCACCATCCTGGTGTTGGCCCTGGCGCTAGAGATCGTCTTGGACGGGAAGCGGCGAGAGGCGGCAGGCTGCGAACCTCTGGCGACTGCGGTTCGCTATCTCTCGCTCCCCATCTGCCTGGGGGCCTTGGCGGTGACCAACACCTGGGACCTCCCGACCTATTTAGGTCTCATCGCTATCGCCTTCGTCCTTCGAGAGAGGTTGGCTCAGGGTAAATGGAAGCTCGCCTGGCCCGCGATTTCGACCATCGCTGTTGGCGGCCTGAGCCTGCTGCTCTACCGGCCCTTCTTCGCCCATTACCAGACCCTCGACGTTGGCCTGGGCCTGGCCATCACCAGAGGACGGACGGACCTGGCGGCTTTCCTCACCGTCTGGGGCTTTTTCCTGTTCATCGTCATCACCTTCTTGTTGGTGGAGTTGGTGCGACAGCGGGCCAGGCTGGGGGTGCTGCGCTTTGTGCGGGTGCTATTAGCACGGTGGGAGGTGCTGCCCCACCTGGCTGAGATCTACCAGGCTCTCGTGCATCGGCAGACGTCGAACTATACCCTGTCCATTTACAGCCTGGGAGGAGTGTTGCTGCTGGCGGTGGTGTTGGCTGTCCTGAAGTTCTGGGTGCTGGCCTTTGCATTGCCCCTGGTCGTTGGAGCTGTGCTGCTCCTGTTGCGCGACGATGCCTCGCCTGAGGAGCTTTTCGTCTCCCTGCTGGTCTTCACCGGGCTGCTGGTGGCGGCGGGCTGCGAGGTGGTCTATCTGAAGGATCACCTGGGCGGGGACCAGACCTGGTGGCGCATGAACACCATCTTCAAGTTCTACATCCAGGTCTGGGTGATGCTGGGCATCGCTGCGGCGGTGGCCGTGCCCAGTCTATGGGCCAGGATGAGGCGTTGGCAGTCAGCGGGCCAGCGGCGAGTCTGGGCTGCTGGCCTGGTCTTGTTGTCCTTCGCCAGCCTGCTCTATCCCCTCGTCTTCACCCCGGCGCGGGTGAACGATCGCTTCCCTGGCGATAGGCCGCCCGTGGGCACCCTGGATGGGATGGCCTTCATGACCGTCGGCTCTTACACCTGGCCTGACAACAACCGCATCGAGCTGAAGTACGATTACCAGGCCCTCCAGTGGCTGATAGCCAACGTCAAGGGCACCCCCGTCGTCGCCGAGGCTGCTATACCTTACTATCGCGAGGGAGGCTTGCGCGTAGCCACTTACACGGGGCTGCCTACTTTCTTGGGCGCTCACCAGAACGAGCAGCGCTACGCTTCGCAGGTAGGGGAGCGCGATGGAAAGGCGCGCGATTTCTTCAACACCCCCGACATCTCCCGCGCCCTCCAGCTCATCGGCGAGCTGCACGTCTCCTACATCTACGTGGGCCAGTTAGAGCGCACCGTCTACGACGCCGCCGGCCTGGCCAAGTTCGATGAGATGGTGCGGCGAGGGGAGTTGGAGGTGGTTTATGAGAATGAGATGGTGAGAATCTATCAGGTGAGGGGGTAAGGGGGGACTACTTGAGAGGAATCGGATATTTTGGGGCGATGAGGTTGATCTTTTTAGCGGTCCTTTTGGTGCTGCCGTAGAATTCCTCGCGGGACAGATTGGCTTGTTGAATCATGTCTTTGATGCGTTCCACGTCGAAGTCTTTGTAGTGCACATCTACGGTCACCAGGCATTTGACGCCTTTGATATAGTGCCTCGATAGTGGGCATGGCTTCCACTGGTGCGATGGAGGACGAACCCCCTGGCGAGGAGAATAGCAATGACTTCGGCGGGGGTAAGAGGAGGGTACTTTTTAGGCATAGACCAGGCCCCTATCCTCAAAATACTCTTGGAAGGTCTGGAAGTTGCCGAGTTCGCCGGTGAAAAGGGCTCTGAGGATGTGGATCAGGAAGAGCTTATAGAACTCCACCCACCTGCCGGGACGCGCTCGACGTGGAATGAGGTCTTTCTCCCAGCCTAAATCGGAGACGGATTCGAGGTAGCCTAACATTGCCTCTTCCAAGTCGCCAATGGCCTCCCGCATCGTTGTTCCTTCTCCTATCAGAGTGAGGTCTAAACAATAAGCGATATAGTGGTCTGGGTCTCGGCGGTAGGCGTAACAGCGGAAAGACGGGGTTTTGTCGGTCATTTCGTTCACCTCCTGAAGAAGATTATAGCATAGTTCGAGGATTTTGGGAAAATGGGTGTCTGGCCTGAGAACAACTGGGCTGGATATTGCGATTTCACCTGGCGTATGATATAATGACGCAGGTTCACCGATCTGACGATGATCAAACAGCGTCCCGCTTTGGTGCTTTCAGCGGACTGGCCTGACGCCAGCCAAGCTGGAATCACTGACCGCACTGAACAGCACTGAGGCCACTGAACGTGGTGCTCCCCTCAGTGCCTTCAGTATTCTCTCAGCGGCATCAGTGGTTCGACCCCGCCGGCTTGGCCAAGTTCGATGAGATGGTGCGGCGAGGGGAGTTGGAAGTGGTTTATGAGAATGAGAGGACGAGGATTTACAGGGTGAGAGGATAAAGGAGTGCAAGATGACAGACGACATTGAGCGACTACTTGATTATGGCTGCATGGGACTTGAAACAGGTCAGTATGAGCAGGCCCGTGAGGACTTTGAGAAAGTGCTGGCGCTGGATGCCACCAATCGAGAGGCCATAGATGCCCTTGCACGGATTGATGAATTGCGCCGCAGGGCAGCGGTGCCTGTTAGGCCGGTACGGGGCGAACCAGATGTAAATAAACGTGGGCGGGAAAGTGAGGTGAACGTGACTAAACTACTGCTGCGGATACTCGGGGGTATCTTTTTTGGTCTAGGAGCAATCCTGTTTATCGGGGTACTGTGTTCTGGTACAGGGATAATGTTCGAGCTTTTCTTTACTCCTGGCGAACCTTTAACATCCGATGTCCTAACAGGATTACTCATTGCAGGAGTCGGGTTTGTGTTGTGCCTTGGTGTTGGTTTTGGCTTATTCTATGCAACACGACAACGGCGCGACGCTCCTGCAGGTGCAGCGGATGCTGGGCCACAGCGACCCCAAGACGACGGCGGCCTACATCGGCCTAGTGGAGAGTGAGAGCAGGAGAAGCTAACGATGGACGAAATTGAGCGGTTGCTTGAACTTGGCCACAAGGACTTAGAAGCGGGCTATCCTGAGTACGCTCGTGAATACTTTGAGAAAGTGCTGGCGCTGGATGCCACCAATCGAGAGGCTATAGATGCCCTTGCACGGCTCAATGAGATATTGAGTCGCAGGGAGGCTGTGGGTGTTGAGGTGATACAGGGCGAACCTGTCGAGCCACCGCCAAAGCCAGAAATACAGCCGACAGAGCAAAAGGCCGAACCACCAACGCAGCGGTTCCAGGAAATGATCAAACGACTTGCCAGGTTGTTTGGCACACTGGCCGTGATAGGTGGCCTTCTGTTTGTACTGCTGCTCCCCCTTGGGATATTGATCGATGCCGACATTCTTGGGTACCTCGCCATAGCTGGCTTTTATGCCGCTCTATTTTTTGGCGTGTTGTGGTTTGCTTGCTGGGTGCTCGGCAAGCTGTGGAAATGACTTCGTCGTTTCCGAAAGGAGGCACCCTTGAGCGAGTACACCAGGGAAGAAATCCTAAAACTAATCGAGGAGAACGGCGGGCTTGAGGTGTTTGATCTTCGTGGCAGGCAATCGGATCAGGAGGTCGTAGGGCTACAAAGCTAGCGTCCGATTAGGCGCATGATCAGACACAAAAGAGGACGACAAGTGGCGAGCGATGGTTGAGTGCGCAAGAGATAAATCCTATGAGATTAGAGTGAAAAAGCCATGAAGAGAGTAGCATTACTAATTACGACAATAGTTGTATTGACAGCTCTGCTTGGCACTGGGGTAAGGACAGCAGGTAGCCAGGCCAGCGAACCGATCATCCTCGAGCCGATAGTAAAAACCGATGCCCCTACAGCTACGCCCTGCATCGACCCCACCATCATCAAGGTGGCGGAGAGGACGATGCAGATGGGGCTACCTGAGTTCAACTGGGGGGAAGGGCTGGCGGCTTACGGACTCCTGTCCGCATGGAGCGTCACCGACGACGAAAGATACTTTGATTTCGTTAAGGATTGGCTCGATAGAACTCTGGACCAGGTCCCAGAGGACCGCTATGTGGACCTCACATCTGGCGCGCCATTGTTGATAGTCTATGAACAGACTGGCAAGCAGGGGTACCTGGACAAGGCGGTCAGGCTGGCCGATTGGCTCATCGAAAACCACACTCGGGGGCCCGAGGGGGAGTTCATCGGCATAGACCCGGAGAAGGGAGATTTTATAATCGTGGATGGCCTCTTGGCCGTTTGCCCCTTCCTCGCCAGGCTCAGCTCCGTCACGGGAGATCCCACCTACATTGAGGAGGCGGTGCATCAGATCACGGTCTACACCGATCACCTCCAGCACGAGAGCGGCCTCTTTTACCATGCCTACCAGCCCAGCACGGGCAGCCACTTTGATAACGCCTTCTGGCAGAGGGGAAACGGCTGGGCGGCCCTGAGCATATCCGAGGTCCTCACCTTCCTCCCGCCCGACCATCTCAAGCGCGGGGAGCTGATCGAGACTCTGGAGAGCTTGGCTGGAGGATTAGCTCCCTACCAAGACGAATCCGGTCTCTGGCACACCGTCGTTGACCGGACGGACTTCTATCTGGAGACCTCCGGCGCCCTGGCCATCGGCTATGGGATCAGGAAGGCCATTCAAGAGGAATACTGTAGCTCCGAGTACCTGGGCATGGCAAGCAAGATTGCCCAGGGTGCTAAGGCGAAGGTGGATGGAGATGGCACTGTCTTGGATGTTTCTGTGGGGACAGGGTTTTACGACGATGTGGAGCAGTACAACCTGATCCCTCATGACACAATTCAATTCTGGGGTCAAGGTCTATACCTGCTTTTTGCGTGTCAGGCCCCCTATAGAATCTATTTGCCCGTTATCCATAAAGAAATAGTAAGCGCTCAGGCCTTTTCATCTTCGTCCCTGAAGAGACACGGAAAAGGATTCTCTGAGACATCTGGACGGGAGGATCTCAAGTGAAAGCAATGACTCAGATTTTTCTCAGCTATGCGCGAGAGGATGAAGAAAAGGTAAAGAATCTTCACCAAAAGTTATCCGATGCGAGGTTCAAACCCTGGATGGACAAAAAGGACATCCTACCGGGAGAAATATGGCAGTCTTGTATCCAGAAAGCTATCCAGCGATCTGATTTCTTTCTGGCGTGTCTGTCGGCAAAGTCGGTCAAGAAAAGAGGTTTCCTTCAGAAGGAAATCGAGGATGCGCTGAATATCTGGCTGGAGAAGTTGGAGGACGATATCTATCTGATTCCAGTACGGCTGGAAGATTGTGAGGTGCCAGAAAGGCTGCGTAAATTCCAGTGGGTGAACCTGTTTGAAGAGGATGGTTGGACACGGCTAGTGAAGGCTATCCAGGTGGGGATGGAACGTCGGGAAGAGCTACCCCCTGATCGGGAAGAGCTACCACCCCCTGGTACGGAGATAGCAACACCAGAGAAAGGCCCTAAACGGATACTGGCAGAGTTTACTGGTCTTGAGGAGGGGATGTTCAACTTTTTTGTCACTCACGATGACCAGGACACCAGGCGATGGGTGCGTGACACGGTGCAGTCTTTTGCCGAAAAGATCCAGGCCCGGCTGTGGGACTTCGATTCGTTCTACCAAGACTATGACGTGGGCACTCTTCGTTCCAAAGGTGAAGAGTGCTGGGTCGCCTTTGGTCCTGGAAAGCGAAAATACCGACAGTGGGCTCACCAGACTGTATCGCTAAAAGCCTACGCGCTTGACGTTTTTGTCAACGTGGAACTGAAACCTGCGATTGTTAGACTGAGAAAGAAAATACGCCAGGACAAACAAGTGTTTAGAGAGATTATTTCAAGGCTACTGCCTGATGAACTATTTGATGAACTATTCATCCAAGTGGGAGAACGAAAACAGAGACAAGCATCGCTCTATGACTTCCATCGCATTGCTAGACTGGAAGTAGACTACCTCAAAGATCCCGAATTAGGGCCGCATGGATTTGGCTACATCGAGACGCTCTTGGAACAAGTACCCTTGCCCGACCTGACCGTGACACGACGAATTGACAGAGACTCAGCTCTCGAACTGTCTCGGAAAGACCAAGGACGCTCTTTGGTTGATGAGGTGGTCCGTATCATGCAAGCGTTTCATCCATTAGTGAAATTCATCAACGAACCAGAATACACAGACTGAGTCGTAGGGCAGCTACGGCTGAAAGCCCAAGTCGGCTAGAAAGCTGACTCTTGGGAGTGCGCCTTGACGCACTTGAGCTTTGAGCAAGGAGATTTTCATCCCTATGCGGAGTAGGAGACGAAAGTGGCAATTTTGATTCCTGTTTTGATTTGGTGGTTCATAATTGAGATACTTGGCCTGGCGGCCTTGCCCCTTACCTATCGGCTGTTCAAGAACCTGCCCGATAGGGGCTACGCCTTCGCCAAGCCGCTGGGCATCCTCCTGACCAGCTATGTCCTTTGGATCGGGGCCAGTTTCGGCTTCCTGCGCAATAGTTGGGGCGGCATCGTCTTCTCGATCCTGGTGGTGGCCGTCTGCTCCTGGTGGTTCTACTCCAGGGGAAAGCGAGAGGCGGGGATAGCCAGCTTCTTGCGTGGGAACAGGCGCCTGGTCATCGCCAACGAAGCCCTCTTCGCCCTGGCCTTCCTCCTCTTCGCCCTCTTCCGAGCCTACAGCCCTGAGATCATGCTTACCGAGAAGCCCATGGAGTTCGCCTTCCTCAACGCCATCCTGCGCAGCGACACCTTCCCTCCCCACGACCCCTGGCTCTCCGGCTTCGGCATCAGTTACTACTACTTCGGCTACCTGATGATGGCCCTGCTCACCAAGCTGTCGGGCGTGGCTTCCGCCGTCGCCTTCAACCTGGGCATCACGCTCCTGTTTGCCCTGACCGTGACGGGGGCCTACGGGCTGGTGTACAATCTCATTGAGGGACGAGGCAACGAGGCAATGAGGCAACGAGGCAACGAGGTAACGAGGCAACGAGGCAACGAGGTAACGAGGCAACGAGGAAAACTCATTAACTCGTCAACTCGTTACCTCGTTCCCCTCCTGGGTCCCCTTTTCGTCGCCATCGTCGGCAACCTGGAAGGCATCTTCGAGGTGCTGTACTCCAAAGGGCTCGGCTCGGCCGGGTTTTGGAGTTGGCTCGACATAAAAGAGCTGGTGACCAAGGGGCAGGTCACTGGGAAGTGGTTCGATCTCGGCAGCGGATGGTGGTGGTGGCGCGCCTCCCGCGTCATCCACGACAAGGACCTGCTGGGCAACAGCGTGGAGGTCATTGACGAGTTCCCCTTCTTCAGCTTCATGCTAGGCGACATGCACCCCCACGTGTTAGCCCTGCCCTTCGTCCTGCTGGCCCTGGCCCTGGCGCTAAATATACTAAACTCCAAACTCCAAACTCCAACCTCCAACCTCCAACTTCCAATATCCAATATCCAAGCTCTAATCTCCAATATCCAATCTCCATTTTCCAACCTCCAACATCCCCTCCTCCACGCCCTCTGCCTGGGAGCACTGGCCTTCCTCAACACCTGGGACTTCCCCATCTACCTGCTCCTGGTGGCGGTGACCTACGGACTGCACCGCTATGGGTACTATGGCAAAATCAACTGGGCTTTGGTGAGGGACGTCGTTTACACAGTCGTGGGCCTGGCGCTCCTCGGCGGCCTCCTCTACCTGCCCTTCTACGTTGGCTTCCAGTCGCAGGCCGGGGGCATCCTGCCCAACCTGTTCAACCCTACCAGGTTGCACCAGTACTTGATCTTTTTCGGGCCGTTCGTGTTCGTGGTCATTGGCTTTGTAGCGTTGGCGACGAAACGGCTGAGAGTCGAGGTCGAGAGCAAGAAGCTGGTGAGTAGCGGCCTGAAGACTCTGTTTTGGACCATACTCTTGCCACCTTTGGCCATCCTGGGATCCATCGCCCTCGTCACGCTCACCGCCGGGGGGCAGGCCTTTCTGCGAGGCATCCTGGCGAACGAGATGGTGCGGCAGCAGATCGGCGGGGCCGATTGGGCCTCGCTGATCAGAAAGCTCATCACCATCCGGCTTGGCAACCCCTGGACCTGGCTCTTCCTGGCCCTGCTGATCGCCTGGGTCGTGGCCCTGCTCTGGCGGAGATTGCGAGCGGGGAAAGGTGAGGGGAGAATCGCCGAGCCGAGCACCCTCTTCGTGTTGCTCATTATCGCCACCGGCCTGGTGCTCACCCTCAGCGTGGAGTTCGTCTACCTGCGGGACACCTTCGGCACTCGCATGAACACCGTGTTCAAGTTCTATTATCAGGCCTGGGTGCTGCTGGCTCTGGCCAGTGCCTACGGGGTGTATTACGTCATCGAAAAGGCGAAAGGATTGGGCCGCTCGCTGTTCCTGGTGGGCGTGGCGGTGCTCGTCGTCCTGGGCATGGTCTACCCCCTGGCCGCGGGGTTCGACAAGGCCGGTGGCTTTGCTCCCCAGCCGACCCTGGATGGCCTGGCCTGGGTGCGCCAACATTCCCCCGACGAGTATGCCGCCGTCCAATGGCTCAACGAAAACGTGTCGGGCACGCCGGTCATCCTGGAGGTCACGGGCGGCTCCTTCACCGAGTACGCGCGGGTCTCCAGCCGCACGGGACTGCCCACGGTGTTGGGTTGGGGCGGCCACGAGTTGCAGTGGCGGGGAAACTACGACGAGCCAGGCCGCCGCGAGCCTGACATAAACGCGATCTACAGCAGCACGGACGTCCAGCGTATCTTGACGCTATTTGAAAAATATGGTATAACCTATGTCTATGTGGGCTCATTGGAGCGAGGCAAGTACAACCCGGCGGCCCTGGCCAAATTCGACCGCTTCATGGACGTGGCTTTCCAGCAGGGGAATGTGACCATTTATAAACGGCGGCCGTAGGTGAGCCGAAACTACAGCGAATTTAGAAACAAACGAATTGAGAGCAACTTGGCAGTGGAATCGCTTTCCTGCAAGCTCCAAGCGGACGCTGGACTGGCGACTTCGGCGACGGGGTTCAGAAACCAGGTTTTTGGCTGAAGAAGATATGACTTTCCGCACCGTGGAGAGCCTCAAAAGCAATAGTGCGCCCATTCAAGTAGGGGAAAAACCTGGTTTCTCCGTAGGAAATTCGTTCCTTTCTCAATTCGTTGTAGTGATGGAAGGAACAAAGATATGACGGTAGCGAAACGTACTAGAGAAACAACGAGGCAAATCGTCAAGCCGTCGTCGCTGACGGTGGAGGTGGCTCTCTATCTCATCATCGCGCTGGTGGCGGTGGGCCTGCGATTCTACGGACTGGGCGATCGGCCCATGCAGGCCCCCGAAGCGGCCCAGGCGTTGGCCGCCTGGCACTCCGCGCAAGGCTTACCTCAGGGCTCGGCCCTGGCACAATCCAGCCCTATTCTCTTCACCAGCAACATGTTCCTCTTTGCCTTGTTTGGGGCCAATGATTTCCTGGCTCGACTGGCGCCGGCCCTAAGCGGAGCGCTGCTGGTGATCGGGCCTTACTTCCTGCGCCATCGTCTGGGGCGGATGGGCGCTCTGGCGGCCTCGTTTCTCCTGGCAATTTCACCCTCGACCCTCTTCTTCTCCCGCTATCTAGGGGGCGAGATCGTCGTGGCGGCCTGCGCCCTGGCCATAACCTGGGGGCTGTTTGGCTATCTCGACCAGAGGCAGCCAAAACATCTGTACCTGGTGGCAACTGCTCTGGGCCTGGCCTTGAGCGCGGGGGCAGGGGCCTATACCTTCATCCTCATCGTCGCCACCGTCGGGCTGGTGCTCGCTCTGGCCAACAGGTTCTCAGGCACCAGCGAGTATTGGCAGAGGATTTCCGACGCCTGGCAGGCAGCGCGCGGGACAAACGGCTTGTTGAGAGATTGCGCAGCCTTATTCGTCCTCATCTTTGTCCTGGTTTGCACAGGCTTCTTGCTTCACCTCTCAGGCTTGCAGGATGGCATAGACCTGTTCACTGCCTGGCTGTCTGCTTTCCAGCCGCAGGCTGGGGGCCAGCCGTGGTACTACCACCTCCAGTTGCTGATCGTCTACGAACCGTTGATCCTCGTCTTCGGCCTGGCAGCGGTGGTCTACCTGCTGAAGCGGCGCGACTTCTTCTCCCTTTTCCTGGCCTATTGGACGATGGTGGCGTTTTTGGTCTACCTCGTCGCCGGCGGTCGAGGGCCGGGCGATGTCTTGCTGATCGTGTTGCCGCTGGCTTTGCTGGCGGGCGCGTTCATCGGTCGTCTGCTCGATGAGCTGGTGGCGCGAGCTTCCTGGGTGCGGGAAGGTCTGTTCGTGGCTCTGGCGTTCCCCATGGTCGTGTACTTGGGTCTGGAATTGGGTGGCTATGCCTCCAGGGGCGGGCGCAATTACCTGTGGTTGGCCCTGGTAGCCGTGCTTATTCTGGTTGGTTTGTTCGTGCTCTATTGGATCTCCTTCGGGCCGGGGCCAGCCTTGCGGGCGGGAGGACTGGTCTTGCTGCTCAGTTTAGTTTTCCTGACCGTGAGCATCAGTTGTTACTTGAACTATCAGCGCAGCAGTGACCCCCACGAGATCATGCTTGCTTCCCCCACCTCTCGTGAGCTATTCGACCTGGTGGAGACCGTGGAGATGGTATCCAGCAGGGAAGGTGATTCCAGGTCTGTTGCTGTGACCGTGCATCAGGGTGCGGGGCCTGCTTTGGCCTGGTACCTGCGCGATTTCGAGGATGTCGAATTCGTGGCCCAGCTCAGCCCTTCCATAGATACAACGGTGGTTATCGCTCCGGCTGGGGAGCAGGAACCGACCCTGGGAGCCCAGTACAGCGGGCAGGATTTTGCGCTGGCGTCCTCCTGGAAATTTCAGGGCCTCTCAGGATCCGGCCTGATGGACTGGCTGTTCTATCGCCAGGCCCCAACGCCGGTGCAAACCGACAACCTGGTTTTGTGGGTGAAGCAAGAGCTGCCGCCGGTAGGCGGTGAATAACAGGGAGGATTTCTATGATTAAGCCGACTATCAAGTGGATCACTGCCATACTCACCAGATTGCTGTATTTCATGGTGGCCTCTGTTCTTCTGGTGGCCCTTCTGACCACCCTTGAGCGTGGGCTCCCTCGTGCTCTTCGTAGCAAGCTGGCTTCTTCATCCCAGGCCGCTAACCTCCACCACACTGACGAAGGCACCTGGACGACCTACGACACTTCAAACTCAGGATTAGTGTCCGATAACGTCCTGTCCATGGCTGCGGACGGAGACAACATGTGGTTCGGTACTAACAAGGGCGTCAGCGTCTTCGACGGGGAGAACTGGACGACCTACACCGTTGAAAACACCAGCCAGCGGGGAGACCAGGTCGCTACTGTGACCGAAGATACCCCGGTTGGGAGTGAATGGGTCCCCGTAGGCTTCGCCAGCAGAGAGGAAGCTAATGCTGCCCTTGCATCCGGCTACTTCATGTTCGGGGACGATCCCACCTTCTATCGCTACAGGTCGTATAGCGCCAACCGCGACCTGAAGTATGCCTACCAGGACGCCACTGGCTGGCGCACCCAGATTGTGGACAGCGAGGAGGATGTCGGCCTGTTCACCTCCCTGGCCCTGGATGGGAGCGGGTATCCGCACATCAGCTACTACGACCGCACCAACGGCAACCTGAGGTACGCCTACCAGGACGCCTCCGGCTGGCACATCGAAACCGTGGACAGCGGAGGGGATGTCGGCAAGTACACCTCCCTGGCCCTGGATGGGAGCGGGTATCCGCACATCAGCTACTGCGACCGCACCAACTACGACCTGAAGTACGCCTACCAGGATGCCTCCGGCTGGCACATCGAGACCGTGGATAGCGAGGGGGGCAGCTACACCTCCCTGGCCCTGGATGGGGGCGGGTATCCGCACATCAGCTATCGCGGCGGGAGCAGCGGCGGGGGCCTGAAGTACGCCTACCAGGACGCCTCCGGCTGGCACATCGAGTTTGTGGACAGCGGGGGAATTGTCGGCGAGTACACCTCCCTGGCCCTGGATGGGAACGGGTATCCGCACATCAGCTACTACGACAGCACCAACCGGGACCTGAAGTACGCCTACCAGAACGCCTCCGGCTGGCACATCCAGACCGTGGACAGCGAGGGAGGCACGTACACCTCTCTGGCCCTGGATGGGAGCGGGTATCCGCACATCAGCTACTACGACCGCACCAACGGCAACCTGAGGTACGCCTACCAGGACGCCTCCGGCTGGCACATCCAGACCGTGGACAGCGAAGGGAATGTCGGCAGGGACACCTCCCTGGCCCTGGATGAGGGCGGGTATCCGCACATCAGCTACTATGACTACACCAACAGCGACCTGAAGTACGCCTACCAGGCCGCCTCTGGCTGGCACATCGAGACCGTGGAACCAGGGCTGGACGGCTTTGAGCGCCGCTACACCTCCCTAGCCCTGGATGAGGGCGAGTATCCACACATCAGCTACCGCTCGTTGCATGAGTCCGGCTCTATTAAAATCGCCCCACCTTTACGGCAGGATGTCTTTGCGGGCACACCTGTTTATGCTGTAGAGTTAGGATTGGCGTACAATCCTATCAACGCCATTGCCATAGACCAGGAGGGGAACAAGTGGTTCGGTACCTCCAACGGCGTGAGCAAGTTCGATGGTGCTACCTGGACAACCTACAACACCTCAAACTCTGGTCTGGCGAGTAACTATGTCCGGTGCATCACCATTGATGGGGAAGGGAACAAGTGGTTCGGCACTGGGGGCGGGCTGAGCAAGTTCGATGGGAGTACCTGGACGACCTACGACACCTCGAATTCTGGGTTAGTGTCTAACTCTGTCTCTGCCATCGCCATAGATGACTCCGGCAATGTGTGGATTGGCAGCGATTGGGATGGGGTCTACAAGTTCGATGGTGCTACCTGGACAACCTACAACACCTCAAACTCTGGTCTGGCGAGTAACCATGTCCAATCCATCGCCATAGACAGCGCCAATGTGAAGTGGTTTGGAGGGTGTATCGGAGACGAGTGGTGTCCGGGGGCGTGTTGGCCTGCTGTGGCCAGCCGATTCGATGACAGCACCTGGACAAGCTACATTGCCGGAGAGAGTGGTCTTGTAGGCACGGCGGTCAATGCCATCGCCATAGACTGCGAGGGGAACAAGTGGTTCGGCACCAGTTATGGTGGGGTGAGCAAGTTCGATGGGACTAACTGGACGACCTATGATACCTCAAACTCTGGGCTGGCAAGGGATCACATCGAGGCCATCGCCATAGACAACGAGTGGAACATTTGGTTCGGCACCTATGGTGGTGGGGTAAGCAAGTACAGCTCACCCACTCCTACACCCACGCCTACTGCAACAGCTACGCCAACTCCCACAGCCACACCAACGGAAACTAGCACGCCAACGCCGACTGGCACACCAACTTCTACAGCCACAAACACTCCTACGGCTACCTCGACTAACACCCCCACGGCTACGGCGACCACTACGGCTACTCCAAAGCCAGAGGCATTTAAGATCTTCCTGCCCTATATCGGTAGACCGGGTGTGCCCTAATCTTGGTGCCTTGGCGTCTTCGTGGTAGCATGAAAGGTGCAGTAAACAAGTATTTCTCTAGAGAGGTGACTCCAATGCAAAAATCTCCATCCGATGAAAAAAGTAGCTTTCTCGACACCCCCATGCGGCTTCTTTTCAGCCTGAACTGGGAAAAGGCTTTCTATCTGCTTCTTATCGTTCTGGCCCTAACTACCCGCTTCTGGGACCTGGGAGCGCGGGCGATTAGCCACGACGAGAGCTGGCACGCCAACTGGTCCTGGAAGCTGTACGCCGGCCAGGGCTACCGACACGATCCCGCCAGCCACGGCCCCTTTCTCTTCGAGGCCAACGCTCTCATACACCTGCTCTTTGGCGTGAACGACTACACGGCCCGCATCGTGCCCGCCCTCTTCGGCGTGATCCTGGTCGCATTGCCCTACTTGTTTCGCAAGTGGCTGGGACGGACGGGGGCGCTGGTTACTTCGGTGCTGTTTCTCATCTCGCCCTCTCTCCTCTTTTACTCCCGCTACATCCGCAACGATGTCTACATCGTCGTCTGGACCCTGCTGCTCATCTTCGCCGTTTTCAGATACCTGGAGGAACGCCAGAGCTTTCACCTCTATCTGCTGGTTGTGATCCTATCCCTCTCTTTTTGCACCAAGGAGAACACTTTTATCACTGGCTTTATCCTCGGTTCCTTCCTAGTGCTGCTCTTCTTGGTCCGATGGCTTGGCGATAGGCAGCGAGCGATAAAGAGTACTCCGGCCTTCGAGCTGGCCCTGGTGATGGCCACCCTGGTCTTGCCTCTCCTCACCGCTTTTCCTGTAAAGCTCCTGGGCTTCGATCCCCTGGACTACAGCCAGGCAGGGATTATCCGCTCCGGCGTAACTTTTTTTACCCTTTTAGCCATCTCTGCTATAGTTGGCGTCTGGTGGGACTGGAAGCGCTGGCTCATCTCGGCGGGGTTGTTCTATGGCATCTTCATCGTTCTGTACACCACTTTCTTCACCAACGGCCAGGGCTTGGCCACGGGGGTGGTCGGTTCCCTGGGCTATTGGCTGGCCCAACATGGCGTCCAGCGCGGCAGCCAACCCTGGTTTTACTACTTCGTCCTCATGCCCATGTATGAGTTCGTGCCGCTGATCTTTAGCCTAATGGGGATCGGCTTTGCAATACGAAATACGAAATACGAAATACGAAATTCCAAAGCCCCTGTTGTTCCCTTTCTATTCTATTGGTTGATCACCAGCCTGGTTATCTACAGTTGGGCCGGCGAGAAGATGCCCTGGTTGGTCGTGCATCTTGTCTTGCCGATGATGGTCGTGGCCGGGCATTTTGTCGGCCAGGTCCTGGAGCGGATTGACTGGCGGAGGATCTGGCGGGGCGGTGGACCCATCCTGGCCCTGCTGTTGATCCTCACTCTCTTCGCTGGGTCGGCTCTTATCACGGCGGGGCCTTTCCAGGGGAGGTCGCTGGCTCAACTGAGCCAGACTCTGCAGTGGCTGGCGGCTCTGGTGGTGGGCGCTATCCTCGTGGTGGGTGTGGTTCGCTATTGGCGAGGCCTGGGGACGAAGCGCAGCCTGCAGGTGATCTTCGTCACCGTCTTTGTGCTCCTCTGCATTCTCACCGCTCGCTTCAGTGTGATGGCCAGCTACATAAACTACGATACCGCCAAGGAGCTCATTGTCTACGCTCACGGCACTCCCGATATTACGCTGACCATGAGCGAGATCGAGGACATCTCGCGGCGCACGGTGGGCGATAAGCAGATCAAAGTGGCCTACGATAACGAATCCACCTGGCCCTTCGAGTGGTACTTGCAGGAATACCCTAATCTGGCCTTTTTTGGCGCTCAGCCTACAAAACAGGCCCTGGACGCGCCGATAGTCCTCGTCGGCCCGCCCAATGACTCCAAGGTCAGGCCATTTCTGGGCGACAATTACTACTGGTTCAAACGGCGACAGATTTGGTGGCCTATGGAGGAGTACAAGAACTGGACCCCAGGCAAGATCATGGCTATTTTGCGGGATCCGGCCAAGCGGCGTGAGTGGTGGAACATCTTGTGGTATCGCGAGTACCCCCGCTCTGCCGACGACTGGTATCACAGGGACGAGTTCTACTTCTGCGTGCGCAAGGACGTGATCAACCAGCTCTGGGATTACGGCGTCGGCCCGGCGCCGATAGAATTGATAGAGGATCCCTATGAAAAGGGTAAGCGCGAGATGACGGCTGCGCTGATCTGGGGCAGCCAGGGTAAGGGCAGTGGCCAGTTTCAGGATCCGCGTGGCATCGCGGTGGATGAAGCAGGCAACGTCTACGTCGCCGATAGCGGCAACCATCGCATCCAGAAGTTTGATTCCAATGGCAAATTCCTCACCCAGTGGGGCAGCGAAGGGGATGGCCCAGGTCAGTTCAAGGAACCTTGGGGCATCGCCGTGGATGCTGCCGGTCACGTCTACGTGGCCGACACCTGGAACCACCGCATCCAGAAATTCGACGCTGAGGGGAACTTACTGCGGCAGTGGGGTGGCTACGGAGCCACCGGCGGCGCAGCGGTCGGCGATGAGGGCTTATTCTGGGGCCCGCGCGACGTAGCCATTGACACGGCGGGCAATGTCTACGTTACCGACACGGGGAACAAGAGGGTGCAGGTGTTCGGCCCCGATGGCCAGTTCCTCGATCAATGGGGTGGGTTCGGGGTGGAGGACGGCCTTATGGACGAGCCTGTGGGCATCGCCATTGACGAGGAGGGCAACATCTACGTGGCCGATACCTGGAACCAGCGAGTGCAGAAGTTTGACCAAGACCTCGAATTCGTCACCCAGTGGCCGATAACTGGCTGGTATGGCCAGTCGGTGATCAACAAGCCCTACCTGGCCGCCGCTGGGGATCGCGTCTACGTCACCGACCCTGAGGGCTACCGGGTGCTCGTGTACGATCAGAGCGGCGAATTCGTAGCCACCTTCGGCGAATACGGCTTCGACAGCAAAACCTTCAGCCTGCCCACGGGCATCGCCGTTGATGGGGAAGGTAACGTATACGTGACCGATTCGGCCAACCATCGAGTGATGAAATTCGCCCCAATTGGCCAATAGCCAATACCCAATATCAGCTATCTGCCATCTGCCAACCATGCAAAACCGACGCAAAATCACCAATCTAGTGCTGACCCTGGCGGCGGTGGGCCTGGGGTTCTTCGCCCAGAGCCGCTTCCGAACGGACGCCATTCGCGATGCCTTGATCCTCTACGTCGTGGCGGTTGTGCTTTTGGTCTATGCCAGCCGCCGGAGAGATATGAGCATTGAGGCGGAGGGTTCTCCACCGACGCGAACGGCGATCTCGACCCGCCAGTTGGGCTGGGGCCTGGCGTTGCTGGCCCTGGCTGGGGTTTGTATGCTTCTCTCGCTGCGCCTCTTTGGGCGGAATGCTCCCCCCACTACCGCCTGGTTCTTCTACATGGCCAGCGTTGTCCTTTTCGTGGCCGCCTTCTGGGCGATGGAGTTCACACCGAGGCAGTGGAATCTCCGACAGCTCTCCTCACGCCTCTGGCCTCCTAAAAGAGAGATCGTTATCTTGATCGCGATCCTTTTCATCGCTGCTTTTGTGCGCTTCTACGACCTGGACTCCCTCCCCTTCGGCGTCTGGTACGACGAGGCAGTGAACGGCCTGGAAGCCAAACGCCTCTTGGGCGATCCCGCCTATCGCCCCATCTACATGCGGCCTACCAACTCCCCATCTCACTTCATGTTCTTGATCTCCTTTGCGTTCAAGCTCTTTGGCATAGGCATTGTCCCTGTTCGAGCTGTCAGCGCTGTCTTTGGCATGGCTATGGTGATGGCCGCCTATCTCTTCGGCCGCGAGTTCTTCGGTGATCGGCGACTGGCGTTGATCCTGGCCTTTCTCATCGCTATCTCCCGTTGGGGCGTTAACTTCAGCCGCATCGGGATGTATTGCATTACCGCTCCCTTTTTCGAGCTTCTGGCACTCTACTTTTTGATGAGAGGATTGCGCTCTGGCCGAAACTTGGATTTCGCTCTGGGCGGCGTAGCTATGGGTTTTGGGGCCTGCTTCTATTCCGCCTTCTATATCTTCGTTCCCGTTGTCGGGCTATTCTTGATCCATAAGGCCATTGTCGAGAGGGGCTTTGTGCGGCGTTTTCACTTGGGCATCCTTGTCTTTGTCCTGGCGGCCTTTCTGGTCTTCGCTCCGGTGGCTCAATTTGCCTGGCAAAACCCCCAGGCCTTCTCCGATCGCACCCGCGTCACCTCGATATTCAAAGGGAAAACGCGCTCTCAGGCCATCGAAGTGGTGAAGCAAAGCGCGAAGCAGCATCTCCTGATGTTCAACTATCGCGGTGACCCCAACGGCCGCCACAACCTGCCCGGCAGGCCGATGTTGGATTTCGTCACCTCTGCTCTTTTGGTGTTGGGACTGGGTTACAGCCTGTACCGTGGACTCCAGCCCAAGTACTTGCTGCTGGTGGCCTGGCTTTTGGTGATGCTGTGCGGCGGGATCCTCTCCCTGGAGTTCGAGGCTCCCCAATCCCTGCGGGCCATTGGCACCATGCCTGCGGCCTACGTCCTGGCTTGCGTTCCTCTGTATCTGGTCGCCAAGGAATGGAATGAGTCGGTGAGGCGCTGGGCCTGGCTGCCGACTGCTGCTTGCTGCCTGCTGCTGGCCTACATCGGCTGGAAGAACATGCACACCTATTTCCGGGTGCAAGCCAGGGACTTCGCCGTCTGGAACGCCTTCTCCACCGCCGAGACCCTCACCGCCCGCCGCATGGCCGACATGGGTCCCGATTACGATTTCCACGTCATCTCCCTATATCATAACCACCCCGTCTTGCGCTTTCTGGCCAGTAACGTAGCCCAGTACAACCGCCTGGAGACTAACGCCACTATGCCCCTGCGGGAGAGCGGGGAACGAGAGGCGGTACTCTTCTTTGATCCTGAGAGGCGTCCCCTGTTCCTGGAGGCCAGGCGATACTATCCTGGGGGCATCTTTGAGGAGTTCCAATCTCCCTACGGCGGCCCCGCTGTGCTATACTCTTGCCAATTGACGCCCGGACAGATCAAGGACATCCAGGGATTAGTGGGCCGTTATTACCAGGGAAGCGAAGACGAAGAGAAGCTCATCCTGGAACGCAAAGATTCCCAGCTCAGCTTCGACTGGGAAGCCGATCCGCCCTTGCCAGTGCCCTTCAGTGCCCGCTGGGAGGGAATACTCTACGTACCGCGATATGGGCCCTATAACCTGGGCTTAGTGGCTCCTGCCGCAGGCCAGGTCTACCTGGATGAGAACGTCCTGCTAGAAGAGCCTGGCGAGGCCAAGCTTCTCCTGGCCAAGGGAAACCATGCTTTGCGAGTGGAAGCTGAGGGCGGGGCTGGACGAGTGGATCTCTACTGGCAGCCACCAGGGGAGCCGCCAAATCCGATTCCTCAACAGTTTCTCTACACCGCACCGCCGGTGACCAACAACGGCCTCCTGGGCCGCTACTACCGAGGGCTGGAGTGGGCGGGAGAGCCAGCCCTGGAACAGATTGACCCCTCACTGGCCCTTTATTTTCACGTCACTCTGCTGCGCAGGCCCTACACCGTGGAGTGGACGGGCAAACTGGAAGCCCCCACGAATGGGAGCTATGGCTTCGGGTTGGAGTCCATTGACGATTCCTGGCTCTACGTTGACGGCCAGCCGGTGGTGGAAACTCACCTGCCCAACCAGTACCGCGAGGGGCAGATCAGCCTGACAGCGGGCTGGCACGACATCACCGTGCGGTACGTGGACAAGAGTAGCCATTCCCACATCAATCTTTATTGGAGGCCCCCCGGTGGCGGGCAGCAGATCATACCCTCGGAGCGACTTCTTCCACCCCAGGGGGCTTACCCTGAGCTCGTGGTACACGCGGCGACACCGCCACCTTTGCCCACAAAGCCTCAGGAGATGGCTCTGGGCCAGCCCGTGATCTGGGGTGGCCCAGGGGCGGACGAGGGGCTGTTCAGCGAGCCTCGCGACATCGCCGTTGACAAGGGGGGGAACGTCTACGTAGCCGACACCGGCAACCGCCGTATCCAGAAGTTCGATAGTCAAGGTGAATTCCTCTTGGCCTGGAGCGGCGGGGAGGAGAACTTCGTCGAGCCTCTGGCCGTAGTCGTGGCCAGTCAGGGCCAGGTGCTCGTCCTCGACTCCGAGCCGGGATGGATCTATCGTTTCACAGCCGATGGCGAGTCGTTAGGCCGCTTCGGCGGGCCGGAGGCCCAGCTCTTCCATCCTCGGGGAATGGCCATTGACGCCCAGGACAACATCTACATCGCCGACACCGGGGGCTGTCGCATAATCAAATACGATATCCAGGGCAACCGGTTGACCCAGTTCGGGGATAAGGGGAGCGGTCCCGGCCAACTCCTGGAGCCTACCGACGTGGCTATCGGGCCGGGGGGCGACCTCTACGTGGCCGACGTGGCCAACCTGCGGATTCAGCATTGGGACCTCTTCGGCCGCTATCAGGGTGAGTGGGCTATACCTCTGGCCAGCGCCTACAACGGCCCTCACCTGGCCCTGGCCGCCGACGGTAGCCTCTTTGTCACCGTTTCTGAGCAGCACCAGGTGCGGCGCTATTCCCGTGGGGGCGAGCTTCTGGGCCAGTGGGGCGGCCTGGAGCAGTTCCGCATCCCCGTGGGCCTCACCGTGGATGAATCGGGCAACCTCTACGTGACCGATACCTTGAACCACCGCGTTCAGAAGTTCGAGAGCGAGAGACTTCAGTGAAGGAGTGTGCAATTTCTATTCGAGCCCGCTGGAGTTGAGGCTTTAGCCGGTTCGCTGGCCCCAAAAAACCGCCTAAAGGCTCAACTCCAACTCTCAAGCAGGCTCTTGGATGCGACAGGCCTGGCGCTGGCTTTTGCCGCTCTGCATTTCTTCGCCGAGGGCGGTGGTGATCTGATGAGTTTCAAATGAAGCCTTTGTTACTACTCGCTATTGCCTTTTTCCTGGCACTGTCAGGCCAGCGTAGGGTGGATCAGCGGATTCAACTGAGCGATGCGGCCATCCTGTACGGCGCGGCTATGGTGCTGGCCGCCTATGCCTACCGGTCGTTGCCAAAGCGCCCCACTCCTGAGCGGGGATTTGGCAATCCCCGCAGAGCGATTTTGGATTCACTGAGCCTGAGGGAATCGGCAAAGCGTATCATCGCTGAGAGCTGGCCCAGGATCGCTACGCTGGCCGGCGCTGTTCTCGTTGGGCTGCTGTCCCTGCGCGACTTCAATCTGGGGCGATCCAACCAGGGGCTGAGCTTGTGGCTGCTCAGCCTGGCTCTGCTGGTGTTAGCCTTTTGGTGGCCCTCATTGGCCCGGCTCCGTCATCTGCGGTCCAAGGCAGCGAGCCTCCCGACCCGCTGGCCTGTCCTCCGAACCAGGGCCACGGCCGCTCTGCGCCGGCCGGAGCTGTGGCTGTTTGGCCTGTTAATGCTGGTAGCCATCTTCTTCCGTCTATGGAACCTGGACGAGGTGCCGCCGGCCCTCCACGACGATTCGGCCATCAATGCTCTCCTCTCTTTGGAGGTACTTCAGGGCCGGCCTTATACACCGTACATGACTGGCATTGGAGCTGGTCACGAAAGTCTCTTCATATACCTCATGGCCGGCCTCATGAAGCTGGTCGGCCCTACAGTTCTGGCCGTCAAGCTGACGGCAGTCGTGGTGGGCCTGGCCACTGTGGTGGCCTTCTATTTCTTCGCTCGATTTCTTTTTAATGCTGAGCGCGCCTTCTGGGCGACCTTCCTCTTGGCCACGGGAGGTTGGCACATCACCTTCAGCAAAGTGGGTTGGCGGGTTGTCATGGTGCCTCTCTTCGAGGTGCTTGCCTTCTACTTCCTCTGGCGCGGTCTCAAATCAGCGCGGAAATTGGATTTCGTGTGGGCCGGCTTGGCCCTGGCGCTGGGCCTCAATACCTACGAAGGCGCCCGTGTCGCCCCTGTCATCATGGGCCTCTTCATCCTCTACAAGCTCATCACCGAGCGCGGTTTCCTGCGACGCAACTATCAGGGTCTCGCGGTTCTCGCTCTTGCCTTCGCCATGGGCATGATCCCGATGGGGGTATACATCCTCAAGCATCCCGTAGCCGTCATGGCGCGGAGCCAACAGGTCATGGTCACCTGGCGAATCCGCGAGGTGGGAAATCTCTCTCCACTGTGGGACAACGTCAAAGCGGCGCTGCTGCTGTTCAACTATCGGGGCAACGGCAACGATTTCTTCATCAATGAACCGCTCATGGACTCGCCCATATCTGTGTTCTTCGTGCTGGGCGTGATATACAGTTTGGTCAATTGGCGCAAGCCGGCCCACTTTCTGTTGCTGACCTGGACCATTCTGACACTGATGCTGGGCGTGCTGGCCATGCCCAACGGCAACCGTTGCATCGGCGCCATCCCACCAGCCTACATGTTCGCCGGCCTTTTCCTGGGCGTATGTTGGGAGCAGTTGACGGCAATCGCGCGGGTTGCTGCGTGGGTTGCTCCAGGAAAACGCCGCCAGTGGCTGCTCGCCGCGGCCGCAGTGCCAATACTGCTTGTCATCGCACGTGGCACCTATCGTGACTACATCGGGCCCACACGGCGTTTCATGCACGGCTTCTTCGAAGATGGATTGGCGGCGGGCAAACTCACCAGGCCCTACCTGGACAACTATCACGTCATTCTTAGCGATCGCTACTACGTGGCCCGATCAGTGCGTTTCATTACCTATCGCCCCGGTGAGTCACCCTCTCAACGTCCCTATAGCCTCTTCGAGCCTACGGCAGTACTGTTCTTCAATCAATTCCCCCGAAACGAGCCGCTGGCCTTCTTGCTGGAGCCCACTGAACGCAACCGTCAAATCATGGCTCTGTTGCAGCAGAAGTTTCCCAGCGCCACCTATGCGAGGCTCATGGACCCCGACAAACTGGGACGAGTGGGGCTGCTGGCCCTGACGGTGCCAGGTGAGGCCGACGTCTCAGTCGAGGGCTACCAGCAGGGCCTTCTGGCGCGTTACTACCGCGGAACAGCCTGGGATGGCCCGGTGTTGTACGAGATGGTAGATCCTCTCATCGCCGTTCATCGGCAGCTACAGCTCCCCTCGTTCAGCGTGTGGTGGCAGGGAATAATCAATGCCCCCGAATCTGGTGCCTACGTCTTTGAAACGCTGTCCGATGATGGCTCCTACGTGTACATTGACGATCAACTGGTGGTAGACAATGGTGGTGTACATGGCTCACGCCGGGCTTCTAACACTGTGAACCTGGAAGCTGGCCCGCACGATATTGATATAAAGTACTTCCAGGATGGCGGTGGCGTCACCATGGAGGTCTTCTGGCAGCCGCCTCGTGGCCCCATGGAATTCCTACCGGCCCAGGTGCTCTTTCCGCCAGGTACGGTAGATCTGGCTTCATCGCCCCCCATCACGCTCCCGCCTGTGGCAGAGCAGGTGACACCGACGCCGGTGGCGCAGCAGCCAGTGGCAGTTGCCACACCGCTGCCGGTGGAGATCCCTATTGGTGAGCTGGGCACTGGCCAATTTATCCTCCAGTGGGGTAGTCAGGGTTCCGCTGCGGGGCAGTTTGAGGAGCCGGCGGACGTAGCGGTGGATGGGGAAGGCAACGTCTACGTGGCCGACCTGGGCAATAAGCGGGTGCAGAAGTTCGATTCAAACGGCAAGTTCCTGGCTGCCTGGACGGGTGGGGACGAGCCCTTCGTGGAACCCCTGGCGGTGGCCACAGGGCCGGGGGGGGAGATATGGGTGCTGGATTCGTACACCAACTGGGTGCATCGGTTTGATGGGGAAGGGCAGTGGCAGGGGAAGGTGGGGGGACCGGAGTCGGGGTTCTTCCATGCCAGGGGGTTAGTGGTGGATGAGGCAGGTGTGCTGTACGTGGCGGACACAGGAACCTCACGGGTGGTGAAGTACAGTAAAGAAGGGTTGAAGGTAGGGGAGATCGGGCGGAAGGGGGGTGGGCCGGGAGAGTTGAATGGGCCGGTGGGGTTAGCGATAGATGAGGATGGGTTGTTGTACGAGGCCGATGTGGACAATCGGCGGTTGCAGGTGTTGGAGAGAGATGGGACGTACGTGAGGGCGTGGGGGATACCGGAGAGTCACACAGCGGAAGGGAACCGCGTGGCGGTGAGTGGGGATTGGGTATATGTGACGGATCTGCCGCGCCATCGGGTGCTGGTGTATGGGAAGTTGGGAGAGTTGATAGGAGGTTGGGGTAGAGAGGGAGGAGGGGAAGGGGAGTTTCGGCGGCCGATGGGGATCGGGATAGGGCCGGATGGGAGTGTGTACGTGGCCGATAGCCACAATCACCGCATCCAGAAGTTTGCCCCCTGGAGCGAGTGAGGAGGTGCTTCTAGGTGAGAGGCAGAGGTTGCGTGTGAAGGGGATGCGCAAGAAGCTGGTGGTGTTGGTGAGTTTGTTCCTCCTGATAGTCGGGGGGAGGTGGCTCCTGCGATGGCTGTTACACCGGGAGGAAGCCGGTGTCGGAGAAGAGCCATTGCTAGTGCCCGCGCCGGAGGGGTCCAGAGGCAAGGATCGTCGAGAGGCAAAGGGACGGCGTCGCTCTTGGGTTTCCTTGACAGTCAGAACATTCCTGTTTGCTGCTTCCATTGCCCTGGCCCTCCGTGGCTCATGGATGCTGTATCACGACCGAAGGTATTACGACACAGCGGTATTGTTCTACGCTGTGAGCCTGTTCTGTCTGTGGCTGGCCTTTTGTAGTGGTGTGCCACGATTTCGGCCGGTAAGGCAGACACTTGTAGCGCTGGGCCGCAAGTTGCGAGCACACCGCTGGGAGATTCTGTGGGTGGGCTTGATCTTTGGTGTGGCCCTTTTCTTCAGGCTCTATCGTTTTGGCTATTTCCCACCTGCTAATGGGGTAGCTTTTGAAGAAGCTCAAACAGGGGGCAATGCCTTCGCGGCACTGAGGCATGGTTACCGCACCCTCGAGTTTCCCCTGACAACCTACCTGCCGGCCCTGTCCTTCGCGCTATGGGGTGAAAGCACCCTGACACTCCGCCTGCCATTTCTCATCCTGGGCTGCCTGACAGTACTTCTCTTCTACTTCCTGCTGCGGGAAATAGTGGATTACAGAGTTGCGTTGTTTGGAACCTTCCTGCTGGCGGTGTCGCGCTGGCACGCTGTCGTAAGTCGGATTGCTGACGAGTTGTTCTTGCCCATCTTCTTCGAGGTTCTGCTTCTCTATCTATTTGTAAAAAGTGACAAGACAAAAGGCGCCAAATACTTCTTCTGGCTCGGCATCATCTCTGGATATATGCTCTATGCGTACACAGGCTATCGCGTCATACCATTTCTCGTCATTCTTTTCTTCATGGGCAGGTTTTTCAAAGCAGTCATCAGCCAGATGCGACGTCGTGGTGAGCTCCGTGAGCGACTCCGTAGAATCTGTGGTCGTAGTTGGCAGCCCGCGCTCGTTTTCGCTGTGGCATTCTTGATAGTTGCTGGTCCCCTTCTGGCGCTCACCATCGGACAAGGTGACAGGTTCTTCATCGAGGCGTTCCCCAGACACCTGGCCGGCAAAGGCGGTGGGATTGAGCTGCCAACCTTTACACCGCAGCACCTTGACCGGCTTAAGGGGGTTGTCTTGATGTTCACCCACAAGGGCGCAACTTACGCTGCTCTTAACCTGCCTGGCGAACCGATGCTGGATCCTGTCAGCGGGGTGCTGTTTGTCCTGAGCATTGTCTATTGCGCTCTCACGTTCTTTCGGCCATACCGACTATGGTTCCTGCTATGGATCGCCGTTGTAGTGGTAGTAGGCACGTTCCCGCCCAATCTGTATATCGGGCGCTTTAGCACCCTCATCCCCCTGGTGTTCATATTCATCTCATTTATGGTAGGAGATCTCAGTGGCTGGGTAGATCGGCATTGGGGTGAGAATGAGCAAAGATCGTTTGTCGCTTTTCTGGCGTTCTTAGCTATCGCTGCCCTTGTTCTCAACTTCACTACGCTCTTCGAACAGCAGGTCAGTGATCCTCAGGTGAGACGGCACTACCAAAACAGGGTCCTGGCCTTGTGCAACTACGTGGCATCCCTGACACCCGATACGTATGTCTACGTATGGGATCAGCACCAACTCTTGGACTATGTGTTCGTACCCAGCAACTACTCGTGGGCTTGCCATACTGTACGAGGCGAGGCCGTGAGCAGTATGGAGTCTGTCTTGCCAGCTAAGGTTCAAGCTGGCCAGGTTGGGTACATATTTGTCAACCCTGCCCAGGCCATTGATGAGCTATCACGGTTGATCGGCCAATTCTACCCCCAAATCCTGGCCCCTTCTGCAATCATTGAGGGGGAGGAGGGAACCTATCGCATAGTAGTGTACCTCATCTCCTCATAGGCCGTGAGCACGCGGTTGCGATGTGGAGTCAGAGTGGATAAGGCGGTCGGTTTGAAAAATCTGGCGAGTGTGGTATAATTGGGGTGATCTTGAGTCCTGCCAATGGCGGGGCTTTATTGTGAGGAGGACAATTGAAACTTCAGGAGTATCAATCTAAGAGCATCTTCGCCCAGTACGGCGTACCTGTCCCGGAGGGTGGAGTGACTACCACTCCCCAGGAGGCGCGGGAGATCGCCGAGCGACTGGGCAAGCCGGTGGTCGTAAAGGCCCAGGTTCTGGTGGGGGGGCGGGGAAAGGCGGGCGGCATCAAGTTGGCCGAGACGCCTGAGGAAGCGGAAGCCATCGCTGCTCAAATCCTTGCTATGGACATAAGGGGGTTGCCCGTTAGAAGTGTTCTGGTTGAGGGGGCGGCCGACATTGCCAGCGAAATCTACCTGGGCATAGTCATTGACCGCGCGGCCAAGAGGCCGGTGATGATGGCTTCGTCCGAGGGCGGGATAGAGATCGAAGAGGTGGCCCGCCAGACTCCAGAGAAGATCATCAAGGTCACTGTTGATCCCTTCCTGGGCCTGCAGGGCTACCAGGTCCGAGGAGTGGCCTACGGAATCGGCCTGGACAGCGATTTGATACGGGGCTTCCTGAAGGTGGCCAAAGAGCTATATACTGCTTTCACAAAGAGCGATGCCTCCCTGGCCGAGATCAATCCCCTGGTGGTCACTGGGGATAGGACGCTGCTGGCCGTAGATGCCAAGATGCTTTTGGACGACAACGCCCTCTTCCGCCACCCGGAGCTGGCCGAGATGCGCGACCTGGAGGAGGAGACGCCAGCGGAGCGCGAGGCGCGGGGATACGGCATCAGCTACGTCCAGCTCGACGGGAGCATCGGCTGCATGGTCAACGGGGCGGGGCTGGCTATGGCCACCATGGACCTCACCAAGCTCTACGGCGGCGCGCCGGCCAACTTCCTGGACATTGGCGGCGGGGCCAAAGCCGACAAGGTGGCGGCTGCCTTGCGCCTCATCCTCTCGGATGAAAACGTCCAGGCCGTGCTCTTCAACATCTTCGGCGGCATCACCCGCTGCGACGAGGTGGCGAGGGGGATTTTGGCCGCCCTGGACGAAGTGCCGACCGATGTGCCCATGGTTGCTCGCCTGGTGGGCACCAACGAGGAGGAAGGCAGAGCAATTCTGGCTGAAGCCAAGATGATAACCGCTGCTACTTTGGAAGAGGCAGCCCAGAAAGCGGTGGCGGCTGCGTTCGCCTATGGAGAGCAGACATAATTGCAAAATCCAAAGTTCAAAGCTCAAAATCCAAAGGATGAGCGATAGTGGAGTGTATCTTCTGCGACATCATTGAGGGCCGGGCTCCCGCCGAGACGGTCTTTGAAGACGATGAAACATTGGCCTTCATGGACATCAACCCGGCCAATCCCGGCCACACCCTGATCATCCCCAAGCGGCACGTGCGCGACATTTACGAGCTGGACAGGGAGACGGCGGCGGCGGTGATGAGAACGACGGTGAAAGTAGCCAGGGCGGTCAAGATGGCGCTGCAGCCCGACGGGATGAACCTGGTCCAGAGCAACGAACGTGCAGGGGGGCAAGAGGTCTTCCACTTCCACATGCACATCATCCCCCGGTGGTACGGCGACGGGCTCCGCCTGGCCCGGCCATCGGAGGTGAGAATGACGATGGCCATTGAGGCGGTGGCGGCCAAGATCCGCCGCGAGATAGCGAAAGAATAAAACTGAGGAGCTTCTTTAATGAGCATACTGGTTGACACAAACACTCGTCTCTTAGTCCAGGGCATCACCGGACGCGAAGGTGAGTTTCACACCCGCCAGATGCTGGACTACGGCACCAAGGTGGTGGCCGGGGTGACGCCGGGCAAGGGCGGGATGGAAGTGGCCGGCGTGCCGGTCTTCAATACGGTCAAGGAGGCTGTGGAGACGACCGGTGCCAACACGTCCATCATCTACGTGCCGGCCCGCTTTGCGCCGGACGCCATCTACGAGGCCGCCGACGCAGGCATCTCCCTCATCGTCTGCATCACCGAGGGGATACCGACCCTGGATATGATAAAGGTGAAGGCATATCTGGATCAGCGGGGGGCGCGCCTGATCGGTCCCAACTGTCCCGGCCTGATCACCCCCGGCGAGACCAAGGTGGGCATCATGCCCGGCCACATCCACCAGCCGGGGTCGGTAGGCGTGGTCTCCCGCAGCGGCACTTTGACCTACGAAGTGGTCTACGACCTGACCGCGCACGGCCTGGGCCAGTCCACCTGCGTAGGCATCGGCGGCGACCCCATTCCCGGCTCTGATTTCATAGACATACTGATGCTATTCGAGGAGGATGCGGCCACCGAAAAAGTGGTGCTCATCGGCGAGATAGGGGGCACGGATGAGGAGCGGGCGGCTGATTTCGTAGCCAGCAAAATGACCAAGCCTGTGGTCGCCTTCATCGCGGGAAGAACCGCCCCGCCGGGCAAGCGCATGGGCCACGCCGGAGCCATCATCCAGGGTGGCACGGGCACGGCGGCGGAGAAGATCGCGGCCCTGGAAGCGGTCGGCGTGAAGGTGGCTCGCTACCCCGGCGAGATACCTGACCTATTGTTTTCTTGACAAAACTAGAGGAGAGTGCTATACTTTTGCGCCAGGATGAGAAAAATGTCACAGCTTTCTGAAGGGACAGACGGCGAGTTTGGCGGGGGATGCGCTCCGGAGTTCCCCCGCTTTTGTTCGCTAAGTGGGCAGGAAAGACGTGATAACGGGAGGGTGAAGTGAAGTATTGGCGAAAGCCGCTGGATATCGAGCAACAGGAGATTCCTCGTGGTCGAATCCACATTTTGAGGGAACGGTGCAAGGGTTGTAATTTCTGCGTGGAATACTGTCCGCGCCACGTGCTGGAGATATCTGAGGAGTTCAACGCCAAGGGCTATCACCTACCTCGCGTCAAAGACGAGGAGGCTTGTGTCAACTGCGGTCTTTGCGAGATGCTCTGTCCCGAGTTTGCCATCTACTTGAATGAAGTAGAGGAGGTGACGGTACCGTGAACAGAGATGGGGTTCTGACTGGTGAGTTCTTCATGATGGGCGACGTTGCCTGCGCCGAGGGTGCTATCTCCGCCGGTTGCCGTTTCTTTGGCGGCTACCCCATCACTCCGGCCACAGAGGTTGCCGAGCGCATGGCGGCACGAATGCCTCAGGTGGGGGGGACCTACATCCAGATGGAGGATGAATTGGCCTCCATGATCTCCGTGCTGGGAGCTTCGTGGGGCGGGGTCAAGTCCATGACGGCCACCTCGGGCCCCGGGTTCAGCTTGATGATGGAGAACCTGGGCCTGGGGATCATGACCGAGACCCCTTGTGTGCTGGTGAACGTGCAGCGGGGCGGCCCATCCACGGGGTTGCCTACTCTGGTAGCGCAGGGCGATATGATGCAAGCCCGCTGGGGCTCGCATGGCCCCTACGAGATCATCGCCCTGGTTCCCAGTTCCCCGCAAGAGCTTTTCGATTTGACCATCCGCGCCTTCAACCTCTCTGAGAAATACCGCACCCCGGTGCTGGTCATGACCGATGCTGAAGTGGGGCACATGACGGAGAAGGTGGTCATTCCCCCGCCAGAAGAGATCGAGACCTTTTCGCGCCGCAAGCCCACTGTCCCGCCCGATGAATATTTGCCCTATGAGGCCGGCGACGATCTCGTGCCCCCTATGGCCAATGCTGGCGAAGGCTACCGCTTCCACATAACGGGACTTACCCACGACGAGCGTGGCTACCCTGGCATGGATGCCGAAACCCAGGAGAGATTGATCTACCGCCTGGTCGAGAAGATCAGGAGGAACAAGGACGACATAATCCAACTCGAGGAGGATGGCTTAGAGGACGCTGAGGTGGTGGTTTGCTCCTATGGCATCTCCGCTCGCACGGCCCTCTGGCCGGTTGAATTGGCCCGAAGGGAAGGTATAAAGGTGGGCACTTTGCGGCTGATCACGGTCTGGCCCTTTCCTGAGGAGCGGATCAGACAGTTGGCCAGGGAGGTGAAGGCTTTCGTGGTGCCAGAGTTGAACTACGGCCAGATCGTCCTGGAAGTGGAGCGTTGCGCTGCTGGTCAGGCCGAGGCAATCCTGGTCGGCCACGCCGGCGGCGGCATCCACAAACCAGAGGATGTGCTGGAAGCGATTCGGAGGGCAGCGCGATGAGCAACGAGCAGACAATGAACCCGAAACCCGAAACCCGAAACTCGAAACCCGATAGTCATCCCATGGACTATCTGTTACGAGAGGACCGCCTGCCCCACATCTGGTGCGCTGGTTGTGGCATCGGCATAGCTTTGACCTGTTTTATCAAGGCCCTCCAGAAGTCGGGGTTGGATTTGGACAAGGTAGCGGTGGTCTCAGGGATCGGCTGCACGGGGCGGGTTGCTGGCTACGTCAAGCTGGATTCCTTCCACACCACCCACGGGCGAGCGATCCCCTTCGCCACCGGGCTGAAGCTGGCCAATCCGGAGCTTAAAGTGGTGGTCTTCAGTGGCGACGGCGACCTGATCGCCATCGGCGGCAATCACTTTATCCACGCCGCTCGCCGCAACGTCAACATGACTGTTATTTGCGTCAACAACTTCAATTATGGCATGACCGGCGGGCAGGCGGGGCCGACCACGCCTGTAGGGGCTATGACCAGCACTTCACCCTATGGCAGCTTCGAGCACCCTTTCAACCTTCCCTACCTGGCTGCGGCCAGTGGCGCGGTGTACGTGGCTCGCTGGACGGCCCTTCACGTGCGGCGACTTGAGAAGTCCATGCTTGAGGCGCTACAGAAAAGGGGGTTCAGTTTCTTGGAAGTCATCTCTCCCTGTCCCATCTTATATGGCCGCTGGAACAAGCAGCGCACAGGCCTGGCCCAGATGCAATACTACCATGACAAGGGTGTCATAAAACACGGCATCGATCCCAAGGAAGTCGGAATTGGGCTGCACGGGGAGATAGTCGAAGGGGTGTTTGTGGACATCGAGAAGCCTACTTTTCTCGATTATAGCAGTGACGCATTAGCCAAGAGTATTGGATAGCTGCCTGGACACTGGCGTTTTTTCTTCGTAGTGACGACTTCAGTCGTCCACAATGGAGCCAAAGCGACTAAAGTCGCTACTACAGACTCCAGTAGCTAACTGGAACGGAGGAATCATGAGTCGAACAGAAATTCGCTTAACCGGCTTTGGAGGTCAGGGCATCATTCTCTCTGGCTACATAGTGGGCAAGGCGGCGGCCATCCACGATAAGAAACAGGCCACCTTCACCCAGAGCTATGGCCCTGAGTCGCGGGGCGGGGCCTGCAGCGCTCAAGTGATCATCTCCGACGAGACCATTAGCTACCCTCACCTCACTGACCCGGCCATTCTAGTCGTGATGTCGCAGGAGGCCTACAATAAGTACGCTCCAGATCTGAGAAAAGGGGCTTTGCTCATCGTTGACCAGGACCTGGTGGAGACGGGTGAGACAACTGGCGATGTGAAGCTGCTCTCGGTCCCGGCCACGCGCCTGGCCGAGGAGTTGGGGCGGAAGATCGTGGCCAATATCGTCATGCTGGGCTTCTTCGCTGCTGTGACCGATGTGGTCTCCGTGGAGGCCATGCGAGAGGCAGTTCGTACTTCAGTCCCCAAGGGGACCGAGGAGTTGAATTTGAAAGCTTTTCAGATGGGCTACGAGTATGAGAGCGCAGCGGATTGACAGCGGATAAGCGGATTTTGGAGACGCTATGACGTCTAGAGCGGTATTGATCGTGGGCGGTAGCACGGCTGGCGTGCAGGCCGCCCTTGACCTGGCCAATTCGGGCCTGGAAGTTTACCTGGTGGAGGGATCGCCCTTTTTAGGAGGCGATGGCGCCGGGATGTCTCAGCACCTTCTGGCGTCCAGGCTACTGGAAGCGGTTAAACACCCGAACATCAAGTTGCTCACCCAGGCTGAGGTGACGCAGCTTCGGGGGGGGCGAGGCGATTTCCAGGTCGAGGTGCAGCAGCATCCCCGTTACGTGGACCTGACCAGGTGCACGGCCTGCGGCGAGTGCGTCCCCGTCTGTCCAGTGACGGTGCAACTGGACGCTGAGAAGGCCATCTACAAGCCCGACAACGCCGTGCCGAGCATTTTCGTCATCGCCAAACGCGGGCCTGCACCCTGCAAAGTAGCCTGCCCGGCCGGCATCCACGTCCAGGGCTACGTGGCCCTCATCGCCCAGGGCAAATTCGCCGAAGCCCTGGCTCTGATCCGCGAGGCCATACCCTTCCCCGGCATCTGTGGCCGCGTCTGCCACCACCCTTGCGAGGCAGCTTGTCTCAGGGCCGAGCACGACCAGCCCATCGCCATCGAGTACCTCAAGCGTTTCGTGGCGGATTGGGAAACGAGGCAAGGCTCAAAGCTCAAAGCTCAAAGCTCAAAGTTCCAACTTCCAACTTCCAACTTCCAATCTCCAATCTCCAATCTCCAACCTCCAACCTCCAATCTCCAACTTCCAACCAAGATTGCCATTGTTGGCAGCGGCCCCGCCGGCCTCACTGCCGCCTGCTTCCTGGCCCGCGAAGGCCATCCCGTCACCGTCTTCGAAGCCCTGCCTGTCCCGGGCGGCATGATGGCGGTGGGTATCCCCGACTATCGTTTGCCCAGAGACGTCCTCCAAAGCGAGATCGAGGCCATCGAAGATCTGGGTGTGGAGATTCGGCCCAACACCACCGTCGGCCCAAACGGCGATTTGTCTTTGGATGATCTCAGGAAAGATTACGATGCCGTGTTCGTGGCGGTGGGCGCTCACGGCAGCCGTAGGTTGAACGTCGAAGGTGAGGATTTGGACGGTGTGCTTCACGGGGTGGATTTCCTGCGGAAAGTGAACCTGGGTCACGAGGTCGCCGTCGGCGAGAAGGTGCTGGTGATTGGGGGAGGCAACGTGGCCATTGATTCGGCTATGGTGGCCAGGCGATTGGGAGGGCGGCAAGTCGCCATCCTTTATCGCCGTTCCCGCGAAGAGATGCCCGCCGATTCCTGGGAGATCGAGGAGGCTGAAGAAGAGGGCATCGCCTTTCAATTTTTAACGACGCCGACCAGGGTGTTGGGCGAGAATGGTCAGGCGACGGGGTTGCAGTGTTTGCGCATGGAACTGGGCAAGCCCGACGAGAGCGGGCGCAGGCGGCCCGTGCCCATCCCCGGTTCGGAGTTCACGGTCGAGGCGGATACGGTCATCGTGGCTATTGGCCAGGTGTTGGAGGTTGGAAGTTGGAAGTTGGAGGTTGGAAACTGGATCGCCGTTGATCCGCTCACCCTGGCGACCGATGTGCCGGGCGTTTTCGCTGGCGGCGATGCGGTGACGGGGCCGGCCACGGTCATCGAGGCCATCGCCGCTGGCAAGCGTGCGGCAGAGTCCATCGCCCGGTACCTCAGGGGCGAGGACGTGGTCGCTGGACGCGCGCTGTGGCCACCCGACATCAGTGGCATCGAATACTACACCCCACCCATCGTCGAGCCAGAAGCCAGGGCGCCAATGCCCAAGCTCTCTCTGGCTGAGAGAGTTGGTTTCGCCGAGACCAATCTGGGCTTCAGCGAGGAGGAGGCCGTGGCCGAGGCAGAGCGCTGCATCTCCTGCGGCGTCTGCTCCGAGTGCCTGGAGTGCGTCAAGGTCTGCGAACCCCAGGCCATTGACCACAACGCGCAAGGGAAATGCCTGAGCCTGGACGTGGCAGCGGTAATCTTAGCGGATGGCAGGCAGCAGCAGGGTGTGTATTCGGTCGAGCCAGAGGACGTGTTGGGCGCCTCCGCTATTGCTGCCAGAGTCATGGCTGACCTGGCCGTGTATCGAACGTTTCCCCCAGCCCCCTCTTTTCCCTTGCCCTCCCCGACTCCTTCCAGAATCGGCGTTTTCGTCTGCCGCTGTGGCGGCGAGATCGGCGACGTCGTGGATGTGGATGCGGTGGTAGGCGAGATCCGCCGTTTGCCTGGCGTGGCTTTCGCTAGTAATATTCCCTTCGCCTGTCACGAAGAAGGAGCAAAGGCCATCCAACAGGCCATCGCCGAGGAGAACTTGGATCGGGCAGTGCTGGCCGCTTGCTCGTGCTGCTCCCTCGACCAGGTCTGCGACAGTTGCACCTCCCAGCGGGTACGCTGTAAACTGCAAACGTCAAACGTGAAACGTGAAACGTCAAACGTCAAACGTCAGATGGCTGCTGGGTTCGAGTTCGTCAACATCCGCGAGCAGTGCGCCTGGGTGCACGCCGATGTGCCGGATAAGGCTACGGCCAAAGCCAGGGACATCGTCGCCTCTGCCGTAGCCAAGGTGCGCCAGGATGAGACCAGAGCCAGGGGTGTTGTTTCCCTTGACAAAAGCGTTTTGGTAGTCGGAAACGGGATAGCTGGCGCGGTCTGTGCTGATGCATTAACGGCCCAGAGATTCCGAGTGTTTCGGAGCGAGGCCCCGCTTCTGTCCGTGAGCGGCTCCCTGGGCAACTTTACGGCAGTCATGTCCGAATCGGGTGCGGAGCTGAAGGTCGGGGCCATCGTCCTGGCCCCGACAGGCGAATTGGAAGTTGGAAGTTGGAGCTTGAAAGTTGGAGGTCTGGGCATCTTTCCTCCAATCTCCAATCTCCAATCCCCAATATCCAATCCGGAAGTCTGGGGGCTGGCCACTGCTTCCAGAATCGCCGCTTTGCTGGGCAAGGGTTGGGCAGTGGTCGAGCCTGTCGCCGCCCAGGTGGATCCCGCCCGCTGCCGAGCCTGTGGTACCTGCCAGGAAATCTGCGAGTTCCGTGCCATCAGGGTGCGCGAGAACGGGCGAGGCGTTTTAGTCGCCCAGGTGGACCAGGCAGCTTGCCGTGGCTGTGGCACCTGCGCGGCCCACTGTCCATCCGGCGCGATCACGGCAGGCTATTCCACGGACAGGCAAATCGAAGCGATGCTAGCTGAATTGGTAGGTTGTAGTGGATAGTTCTCCGCCATGTCGTATATAATCAGTAGATAGACGGCCCAGTCCATAAAGACCAGGATAGCCTGCATACCGAGAAGGGAGTAATGAATAATGGATACTGAGGAATCTGCGGTGCAAGCCGCGAACGAGTGGGATTACGTCGTGCTGGGCGACTCCAGCGCGTGGGGCTTCCCGAAGTACTATGCAGCCCATATCGAAGCCGACCTGGGGGTTAAGGTGACAGTGCATGATTGCACCGTTGGTAACTTGAGCAGCACTCAGATGCTGGAGATGCTTCGAAACGATCAAGAGTTGCGGAAGGCAATCAGTGAAGCTGAGGTGGTCACCTTCATCGCCAACCCGACGGAGCATATAGGGTGGTACATCATCACTGGAACAGGCAAGTATGATTGCTCGTCGGAGGCGCTGGCCGCCTATAAGGCGGACTATGATGGAATTATCACCGAGATTATGTCGCTGCGGAGAGGGGAGCCAACCATCATTCGGGCCATGGATTACTATTGTCCCATCTACAGTGTGTGGAAGCAGCAGGGCGTTTTCGAGGATCACAAGCGGTGCTTCGAGGCAGTGAATGAAGCAATTCACGAGACCTGCAAGAAGCGAGGGATACCTGTAGCGCGTGTGTATGCAGTGTTCAACGGTCCGAATCACGACGAGGATCCAACAGAGAAGGGGTACATCTCGGAGGATGGGCAGCACACTAGCACAGCAGGGCAAGCTAAGATCGCGGATCTCTTTCGAGAACTGGGATATGAGTACACGGTTCCCTAGTGGTCGAAGTCTGTGAGGTGTGCAATCAGGGGCAGGCCGTCTAACCGCTCATTCCACATTGCTCAATCAGCAACAATCGCCGCTGCATACGACCTGAGTCCAACGAACCGCAAGGGCTTTGCGATAAAGAGAAAGGTTATGACAGAACCTCGCATCGTTGTGTTCACCTGTAATTGGAGCGCCTACAGCGCCCTGGAGACAGCCGGCTCTAAGCGATTGCCTTATCCGGCCAACGTACGCCCCATCCGGGTGATGTGCCTGGGGCGGCTGCACCCCGGCCTCGTTCTCAAGGCATTCGAGCTGGGGGCCGATGGTGTTTTGCTTCTGGGCTGTCCCCCCGACGAGTGCCACTACGATTTCGGCAACCGGCGGGCCGAGGAGCTTTTCCAAGAGACCCAGACCCTCGCCCATCTCCTGGGCATCGAGGACGAGCGGCTGAAGCTGGACTGGGTGGGGGCAGGGGAAGGGGAGGCGTTCGTCCAGAAGGTGACAGAGTTTTATCGGCAGGTGGTAGATGGAAGCTATTCAGCAGATAATTAAGAACACCAAAGCCTATTACTGCCTGGAGTGCGGCAAGTGCACTGCGGTCTGTCCCATCTCGCGACGGGAAGCAGCCTACTCGCCTCGCTTTACGGTGGAGAGGGCCTTATGGGGTGAGGGGGAGGAGCTGTTGACCGATGCGCTGCTCTGGTCTTGTCTCACTTGCCAGCACTGCTCGACGCGCTGTCCTTCGGATGTCCATTACGTGGAGTTCATCCGCGGCCTGCGGGCTTTGGCGCGGGGGGAAGGCGAGGCGGGGCTTTGCTCCCACGGCGAGGCTATCCAGACCTGGATGCGGATGATGACTGCGCCCGATCTGAAGCAAAACCGCCTGGAGTGGCTAGACGAGGACCTCAAGGTTTCCGCCGACTCCGACACCGTCTACTTCGTCGGCTGCCTCCCATATTACGATGTCCTCTTCAACAAGATCGGCGCCCAGGGAGTGGAGATTGCCCAGAGCGCGGTCAGGGTGCTCAACCGACTGGGCATCGAACCCATCATCCTGGCGAACGAGCGCTGCTGCGGCCACGACCTGCTGTGGGAAGGGGACGTCGCCACTTTCCGCAAGCTGGCCGAGTTGAACATCGCCATGCTGCAAGAGACGGGAGCCAAGCGCATCGTCACTACCTGCCCGGAGTGCGCCCGCACGCTGAAGGTTGACTATGCCACCCACGTGGGCGACCTGGGGATGGAAGTGGTGCACATCGCCGAATTGCTGGCCCAGAAGGTAGGGGAGGGTGAATTCCGAATCCCGAATCCCGAATCACGAATCACGACATATCACGATCCCTGTCGCCTGGGGCGCTTCATGGGCGTCTACGACGCGCCCCGTCAGGTGATCGAGGCCCTGGGGCTGGAGCTGGTGGAGATGGAGCACAGCGGCAAGAACGCCTGGTGTTGCGGCACAAGTTGCTGGACCAATTGTGGGGCCGTCAACAAGCAGATCCAGGTGGACCGCCTGCGCGAAGCCCAGGCCACCGGCGCCGAGCTACTGGTCACCGCCTGCGCCAAGTGCCAGATCCATTTCAAGTGCGCCCTGGATGATGCTGCCGTCAGCGAGGAGATCGGGATGGAGATACGCGACTTGGTTACTTTGGTGGATGAGGCATTGGCTTAGTTTGGACGTTGGACGTTGGACATTGGATGCTGGATGCTGGCCTCTAATCTCTAACCTCCAACCTCTAATCTCCAAAACAGGAGGGGGGAAATGGCTGAGAGAAATATCGTAGTGATCGGCATGGGTTACGTCGGCATTCCCTGCGCGGTGCTTTTGTCAGACGTGCCTGGTCACAAGGTCGTAGGAGTGCAGCGCCGCTCCAAGCGCTCTGGCTGGAAGATTGATGTCTTGAACCAGGGCAAGAGCCCTTTTGAGGGAGACGAGCCGGGGCTGGCTGAGCTGATCGCCCGGGTGGTGGAAAAGGGGACGTTTCGAGTGACGGACGATATTTCGGTCTGCCGGGACGCCGATGTCATCTTGATTGACGTTCAGACGCCGACCGATAGCCGCAGGGTGCCTCAATATCTCTCCCTGCGCGAGGTCAGTGCCGGGGTAGGTCAGTACATGCAGAAGGGCGCTTTGGTGGGCCTTGAATCAACGGTCGCGCCTGGCACGACCCAGAATATCGTGCAGCCGATTCTGGAAGAGACCTCCGGCCTGAAAGCTGGTCAGGATTTCTACCTGGCCTTTTCCTACGAGCGGGTGATGCCGGGCAAGCTCCTGGAATACATGGTGGATTTCCCCCGCGTGGTGGGGGGCATTGATGCTAAGAGTACGGAGTTAGCGGTGGAGCTGTACCGCACCATTGTCAGGCAGGAGATCACGGCCACTGATGTCCTCACCGCCGAGCTGGCCAAGACGGTGGAAAACGCCTATCGAGACGTCAACATCGCTTTTGCCAACGAGATGGCCCTGGTGTGCGAGAGTCTAGGGGTGGATGTCTACGAGATGCGGGAGCTGATCAACGCCCGCCCGGATCGCTACATGCACCTCCCTGGAGCCGGCGTGGGGGGGCATTGCTTGCCCAAGGACACCTGGCTGCTGCGCTTTGGGGTGAAGGAATACGGCGCCCGGGACGTGGACACAGCGATGATCACCCTGGCCCGCCGTATCAACGACGCCATGCCGGATCACATGGCGCGCCTGGTGGAGGAGGCGCTGGCTGAGGCGGGCAAAGAGGTCAAGGGGTCGCGGGTGGCGGTGCTGGGGCTAGCCTACCTGGAGGATTCGGACGACGTCCGCAACACCCCGGCCAGGCCGCTGATCCACACTTTGCAGGCCCGGGGCGCCTGGGTCATGGCCCACGATCCTTTTGTCTGGGGCTATGAGGGCGAGGAGTTGACTCGCGATCTGGATGAAGCTCTGCGCGGAGCCGACTGCCTGGCCCTGGTCACCAAACACCAACTGTACTTTGATCTGCACCTGGAGCACGTAAAAGGACTGATGCGCACGCCGGTCATCGTTGACGGCCGCAATGTCTTTGACGCCAAAGCGTGCCGGAAAGCGGGATTTATTTATCGAGGAATTGGGAAAGCGTAAAACGCGAGGGCCACGTTTTACGTTTCACGTTTTCGACTGGAGGTATAGATGCCTAGGGAAGATTTACGCATCGGCGTTTTCGTCTGCGACTGCGGGCTGAACATCGCCGGCAGTGTGGACACCGAGGCGGTGCGGGAGTACGCGGAGACGCTGCCCGACGTGGTGGTGGCGGTCGGCAACAAGTACACCTGCGCCGACCCCGGCCAGCAGGAGATCAAGCGCCACGTGGTGGAACACAAGCTCAACCGGGTGGTGGTGGCCTCCTGCTCGCCCCGCCTGCACGAGCCTACCTTCCGTAACTGCATTCAAGAGGTGGGCCTCAATCCCTATCTTTTGGAGATGGCCAACATCCGGGAGCACTGCTCCTGGGTACACCTCCACGACAGGGAGGCGGCCACCCGCAAGGCTGAGGACATCGTGCGCGCGGCCGTGGCTCGGACCCGCTGGCTCCTCCCTCAAATTGAGGAGCAGTTGCCCGTCACCGACGCGGTTCTGGTCATCGGCGGTGGTGTGGCCGGTATCCAGGCATCTCTCGATCTGGCCGACGCCGGGCACCAGGTCTATCTCGTGGAGAAGGAGCCCTCCATCGGTGGAATCATGGCCCAACTGGACAAGACCTATCCCACCATGGACTGTAGTATATGAATTCTGGGCCCCAAGATGATGGATGTCGGTCGACATCCTAAGATCGAGCTTTTAGCTTATAGCGAGATAGAGGACATCTCCGGCTACGTAGGGAACTTCAAGATCAGGGTGCGCAAGAAGGCCCGTTACGTGGACGAGAATGAGTGCACTGTCTGCGGCGACTGCGTGCCGGTTTGCCCGGTGGTCAAGCCCGACGAGTTCCAGACGGGCTTCTCCTCCCGTCGGGCCATCTACATCCCCTTTCCCCAGGCTGTGCCTTCTTCGTACATAATCAACATCCAGGAGTGTCTGGGCGACAACCCCATTGCCTGCGGCAAGTGCATGGAGGCCTGCGACAAGAAGTGCATTGATTTCGACATGCAGGATGAGATGGTTGAGTTCGAGGTGGGGGCGGTCATCGTGGCCACGGGAATGGAAGCCTACGATCCCACAGAGATGGATGAGTACGGCTACACCCGCTACGAGAACGTCATCACCAGCATGGAGTTCGAGAGGCTGATCTCCGCTGGTGGTCCCACCGAGGGCCATTTGGTCCGTCCCACCGATCGGCGGACGCCCCAGCGCATCGGCTTCGTGCAGTGTGTCGGCTCTCGCTCTCAGGACGGGCGGGGCAACCCTTACTGTTCCAACATCTGCTGCATGAACACCATCAAAGATAGCCTCCTGCTTAAAGATCACTATCCAGATACCGACATCACCGTTTTCTACATGGACATACGAGCCTTCGGCAAGGGCTTCGAGGATCTCTACATGCGTTCCAGGGCTGCGGGGGTCAAGTACATCAGGGGCCTGCCGGGCGAGGTGACGGAGGATCCCGAAACGCGAAACCTGCGGGTCTGGGTGGAGAACACCACCGCTCGTCGGCTGGAGGAACACGAGTTAGACATGCTGGTGCTCTCCATCGGCGCTGTGCCCCGCCAGGACAGCGAGGTGGTCAAGCAGCTCCTTACCCTCTCGCGCACCTCTGATGGCTTCTTCATGGAGTCGCATCCCAAGCTGAAGCCGGTGGACGCGCCGACGAAGGGCGTCTTTCTGGCCGGCTGTGCCGAGTCGCCCAAGGACATCAAAGATTCGGTGACTCAGGCCTCCGCTGCCGCCTCTCGAGCCGAGATCCTGTTGAGTTCCCCCACCATCAAAGTAGAAGCCATCACCGCCGTTGTTGACGAGGCGCTGTGTAAAGCCTGCGGACTGTGCGCCCCGGTTTGTCCCTACGGCGCTATCGTCTGGGAGAAAAAGCAGCCGGCCCAGGTGATCTCGGCCGCCTGTGCTGGGTGCGGCACTTGCGCCGCCGAGTGCCAGTATGATGCCATCGCCATGCGTCACTTCTCCGACCAGGCCATCTACGCCCAGATAGATTCTATGCTCAATGGGGACGGGGCGAGGCCTCCCATTGTGGCCTTCACCTGCAACTGGTGCTCGTATGCTGGGGCGGACACGGCGGGGGTGGGGCGCATGGAATATCCGCCCAACGCTCGCCTCATCCGCACCATGTGCTCCGGGCGAGTCAGTCCCGATTTCGTGTGGTACGCTTTCCGCAAGGGAGCGCCGGTGGTGCTGGTCTCAGGCTGCCACTACGCCGATTGCCACTACATCAGTGCCAACCGTCAGGCGGTGCGTCGCGTTGATGCTTTGTGGGACGGTTTGGAGAAACAGGGTGTGCGCCCGGAGCGCTTGCAGTTAGACTGGATCAGCGCGGCCGAGGGGCAGAAGTGGGCCAAAGTGATGCGGGAACTGGACGAGTTGTGGGCGGGCGTTACAGCAGAGGAAATAGAGCAGACTCGCGAGGCGCTGAAAGAAGCCAAGACCCCTATCCGCGGCGCCCTCGACAGGCTGAAGAAACCGACGGCAGCCACGATGATTTGTGTGCGCTGTGGCAACAAGTGGGACGTGACCTTCGACCCCGCGGCGGACGAGGAGCGCATGTGCTCCAAGTGTCGGAGCAACAGCGTGCGGGTATTGGTGGGGTAAGTCAGCAGAGGTAGCGGACAGTATCAAAGCCCCTCGGTCATCATTTTGCCGAGGGGCTTTTTGTATGGCATAGGAGGCAGTCGATAGTGCTAATTGACGGGAGAATCACGGTTGTGTCAAGCGCGCGGGGAATTAGGGCGTGCCTCCGCTCAAGGGTAAGTTGGGACATGTGGCACGATATGGTGTATCCCCCATATATTGCTTCCACTCCTCCGGCGTAAGATTTCGATTGGCAATGCTGCAGGCGTGGGCTTGCCATGACCCCAAGCTGATGTCCCACAGAAGGATGGTGTTGTCGGAACTGCCCGAGGCCAACGTCTGCCCGTCGGGGCTGAAGGCCACGCTCCACACAGAGTCGGTGTGGCCGGTGAGGGGCTGGCCGAGCCGCTGT
>DAOUDK010000118.1:0-50565 GCA_034431315.1 Anaerolineae bacterium | reverse complement strand
ACCACAGGACAGGTATTTGGCACAGTCATGAAAGTCTACCACAGAAGGAGCATTTTGTCACCTCCGACCCTGTCTAGTCCAACTTTTCAGTTGTTAAGGTGCGAAATATAGGCTAAGCATGGAGGATGAGAATCTGAGCGAGTTTCTACTGGCAGGATTCACCAATGCTTTGAGTACAAATAACACCTTTTGCATGTATGACGCTCACAAGCTTCACCTAGAGTCGGCCTTCAGCAGACATGCTTTCTGGCCTCCCAATGTCCCGGCTGAGATCAATGTTTGGGGTATTGGTGGCATGGGGCGTGGGCCTGTGCGCAACTTCCTCGTACAGGTGATGAAGGCTAAAAAGTACGCACAGCGACCGTATGAGATGCTGACCACTGATGATGATGGCCTGCGAAACAGACTTATAGACCAGCTTGGATCAGATGTCGCAAAGTTGGTCAAGAGAAACCGGGTTTTCCTGCCCATTGAGATCATCGGCACCCCGGCCGCCAACTTCCATGCCCTGGCCGACGGCGACGGAACGAGCCTCTTGCGCTGCCAGACGGCTGAGGACCTGTCTTTCGTGCCCGAGGCCAGCGTGGACGCGGTCATCACCGACCCACCTTACTACTCCAACGTCATGTACGCCGAACTGTCCGATTTCTTCTACGTCTGGCTGCGCCTGGGACTCAAGGACCGCTACCCTGAGGCCTTTGGCTCACCCTACGCCCCCAAGGGTTGGGAGATTGTGGTCAACAAGAAGCAGGGCAAGAACGAGCAGTTCTTCCTCTCTGGCCTGGCCCGCGTCTTCCGGGAATGTCGCCGCGTCCTCAAGGACGATGGCATCATGGCCTTCACCTTCCACCACGCCGAGGCCGACGCCTGGGCCGATGTGCTGCAAGCTCTGCTCGATGCCAGTTTCTACGTCGTCGCTGTCTACCCCGTCTTTTCCGAGATGCGTACCTCAGGCCACATCCGAGGCAAACGAGCCCGCACCTTCGACACCATCGTCGTGGCCCGCAAAAAGACGCCAGCCACCGAGCGGGGCGAGATCTCCTGGGAACGGCTCAAGGACGAGGTCTACCGCAGGGCTACCGAGTCCATCGAAGTGGTGCGCCACACTCACCCCCAGCTTATGGAAGACTACCTGCCCGACGTGGAGACCATCGTCTTCGGCAAGTGCCTGGAGGTCTACTCCCAACACTCCCTGGTGACCGATGAGCATGGCGAGACCCTCACGGCGCAGGAGGCCACGCGGGAGATCCACGGCCTGCTGGGGGCGCTCCTGGCCGGCGAGGACGAGGTGGATGCCGACCCGGTGAGCACCATCTTTGCCGTGCGCCTCTCCGGACAGTCGAGCCTCTCCTTCGACGAACTGCAAAAGATGCTCCAGCCTCGTGGCCTGAACCCCGACGCCTTTGTCGAGGCCAACCTGCTGCGCCCCAGCCGGGGGCGGTACAGGCCGGTGCCGGTTGACAAGCGGGGCGAGGAGATTGCTCAGAAGGGGAAGTACTGCTACGACCTGGACATCGTGGACCACGTCTACTATCTGGTCGTGCGACCAGGATGGGCACGATGCGTACATATCGTGGCCCAAAGAAGGATCGCTGATGGAGTACTACCAAAGTGACCAACACTGAGTAGGCCCTGTGGTGTCCAGGTGTCCCTACCAAGACGTGCGTTTCTGGTAACGGAGGGGTGCGAAGCTCTTGGGACAACGGCCACAGCCTGCCAGCCTCAAGGCGGGTGCGGCCTAGGGAAGGGTCAGAGGGTTGAACACATGTGAAGGGCTGTACATCTCGTAAAGCAGGAACGGCCAAAGAGGCTGATAGGCCGTGACCAAAAAGGTGCGTGGGGCGGACTGACAGTAGCACCGGGCTGGCAGCGACACCCGTAGGCCCCACCGGGAGATAGGCCCCAACCGGACTGGCTCGCATCTCCACAGTTGTCAACTGGGTAAGCCCGATGCATCCCACGCGAGTGGTATCCTGGCCGTAAGGAAAGGGGATGGTGTAGCGGGTAGAGGAAGTTGGAAAAAGCGAAGGCTATCCTGTAATGGGATGGATAGGGGTTGAGCCATGGAGCAACATCACCCCACGCGAAAGCGGGCAGACTTCCAACGGGTCTTTCTTTACGAGAGAACTTGGCAAACCGACTAAGGCAGCAAAGCAGATGACGGCAAAGCAACAACTTGCTGGTGCGGCTACCCACAGGGTGGTAGACTGGCACGCCATTGACTGGCAGAAAGTCCACCAGAACGTGCGTCGGCTCCAAGCGCGTATCGTAAAGGCAACGCAGGAAGGCAGATGGGGCAAGGTGAAAGCCCTTCAACGTCTGCTGACCCACTCGTTCAGCGGCAGAGCTCTTGCCGTACGACGAGTGACGGGAAACCAGGGCAAACGGACACCTGGGGTAGACGGGGAAACCTGGAACACTCCGAAGAAGAAAGCAACGGCCATACGAACGCTTAGGCAGCGGGGCTACCGCCCCCAACCGTTGCAGCGGGTGTACATTCCGAAAAGCAGTGGCAAGATGCGCTCTCTCGGTATCCCGACGATGAAGGATCGGGCGATGCAAGCCCTCTATCTGCTCGCACTCGCCCCTATCGCCGAAACAACCGCCGACTTCAACTCGTACGGGTTCCGCACCCAGCGAGCCACAGCGGACGCTATCGAGCAATGCTTTAACGTCTTAGCCAAGAAGCAGGCCGCGCAATGGGTGTTGGAAGGCGACATCAAAGCATGTTTCGACAGGATCAGCCACGACTGGTTATTGGTACATATCCCGATGGACAAAACCATTCTCCAGAAATGGCTGAAGGCCGGGTTCATGGACAGGCATGTCCTCCATCCGACGGAAGAAGGCACTCCACAAGGGGGCATTATCTCCCCGGTGTTGGCGAACATGACTCTGGATGGACTAGAACGGACGCTGCGGGAAGCGTTTCCCAAGACGACCCGCACAGGCCAGAGCTGCAAAGTCAACCTGGTCAGGTATGCAGATGACTTCATCATTACGGGCGGTACAAAAGAACTGCTAGAAGCTGAAGTCAAGCCCCTGGTGGAGCAATTCTTGAGCGAGCGAGGCTTGGAACTCTCGCAAGAGAAGACCTGCATTACGTTCATCGAGGACGGCTTTGATTTTCTCGGACAGAATGTACGTAAGTACAACGGCAAGTTGCTCATCAAGCCATCCCGCAGGAACGTGAGAGCATTCCTGGGGAAAGTCCGCGCCATCGTAAAGGCCAACAAGCAGGCCACACCAGGGCACTTGATAGTACAACTCAACCCCATAATTCGGGGATGGGCCAGCTATCACCGACATGTGGTCAGCAAGAAAATCTTTCAAAGAGTAGACTACGCTATCTTCAGAACGGTGTGGCAATGGGCCAGAAGAAGGCATTCCAACAAAGGTGCTCGATGGGTAAGAAACAAGTACTTCAAAACTGTTGGCACCCAACATTGGGTATTCTACGGCGAGATAGCAAAGCCCAAAGGGGAGACTCAGGAGGTTCGGCTATTCACAGCAGCCAAAATGCCAATCAAACGGCACATCAAAATCAAAGGGCAAGCCAACCCCTACGACCCTCGATGGGAAATCTACTTCGAAGAACGCCTCGGCGTGAAAATGGCAAACACCCTAAAGGGGAGACGCAAGCTGCTGTACTTGTGGAGAGAGCAAAACGGCATCTGCCCCGTCTGCAACCAAAAGCTCACCGAACTAACCAAGTGGCACAATCACCACATCGTGAAGCGAACGCAAGGCGGCGGCGAGGAAGCAGATAACCGAGTGCTTCTCCACTCAAACTGCCACAGACAAGTCCATAGTCAGGGTATAACCGTTGCGAAACCGCGTCCCGCAAGGGGCGTTTGAAAGGCTTGAGCCGTGTGAAGGGAGACTTTCATGCACGGTTCTTAGGGGGCGGGGCGGCGGTAACGCCGCCCTGCTACCCGACAAGAAAGGCAAGGTCTACCCCCGCCGCAACGTGCCAGATCTGCCGTCCAACCGCGACTGGAACGACCTGCTCCAGTGTGGTCAGAGCCTGGCATCGGCCCTATTCAAGCGCACCGGCGACGAGACCTACAAGAAAGTGCGGCGGACGTTGGAGCGGCTGGGGAGAGATGTGGCCGAAGGAGAGGCGAAGCAAAGGAGGCTACCTGGCTGGGAACAATAGGAGAGGCGGAGGGATGACCTAACGGACAACTTGGACGATCGAGAGGCTGAGATCAGCCATAGTAGCGCACCGATACCTCGTTCACGAAAGGCCAAGTGGGTATCGTGGCATGCACCTTCGACGAGCCGAATGTCCACATTCACTTCCACAGTTTGAGAACATGGTCCGTAGGCTGAAATTCAGAACGGTGAAGGGAGTCAACCAATGCAAAGCAGTGTTCAAGGTGATATCCAGGTTTTCGATAGCCAACGGCAAATCGAAACCCTCGAACGTCGCCATTTAGTTGGCGTCCAGCCGCCAGTGACTCCCATCTGGGGGCAACTAGACGCTACTCAGTGGGTCAGAGTGCTTGGCTTGGCCCGCTTGTGGGAAGAGGAGGGGGGAACAGGCTTCGAACCGTACATGGAGGACCTGGTCATCGGCTACTACGGCCGGGGGCTCACCTTCGCTTACCTTATCTTGGGGCAGCGGGATGGGGTCAGCGTCTACATGGGACTCCAGGACAGCCAGACCCAGGGCCTCTTGACCATGACTCTGCGGGGCACGTTTCCCGCGATCGAGCTGGACGAAGTCCCTGTGGAAAAGCTCGGATCGTCTCTGCGGAGCACCAGTCTCTTCAACCACACGGGTCGCCTGACTGGCGTGCCGACACTTAAGGCCAGGCGTCCGACTGGCACAGACAAAGTCCCGTCCCCAGCCAAGGGCGGTGTGCAGCAGATCGCGCGGCTGCTGCGGGGCCTATATGGTGAAAAATGGGGCTACTTCGTCCTAGCGCGACCGGTGGACGAGGCGATCATCGTGCACATAGTCCAACAGAGCCTGGAGCAAATCAATTACGTCTCGGCGCTAGTCAAGAAACACATACAAATCGCCCCGGGCACCACCCTTGAGCGGACAGACCGCGAGGCACAGCACTGCATGGAACTACTGGAAAAGAACCTGGAACGCCTCAACCTGGGCAAGGCTGAAGGGATGTGGCAGGTAGAAGCCTACTTCTTCGCCTCGGAAGAGTCCACCCTGGACGCGGCCAAAGCGCTCCTCAAGTCGATCTTCGCCGGCAAGGACTCTGTGCCTGATCCCTTGCGCACCTTCAAATGCTCCCGCCAGGTAGGCGCGTCACCAGGACGCGACCCTTTCATCACCCTCATGAACTCCCGTGAATTGTCCACCATCACCCAGTTGCCCAAAGAAGCGTTGGATAAGACATTGAAGCCAACCGAGTGGGAGCCCCACATTCTCTTTAATCCTATCTTCAGTGGGCTGGACTTTCAGGTAGAAGATGATCTGTGCTTTGTCTTGATGCCTTTTGGGTCTGAGAGCCTGGAGGCTGTATACCAGGATTTCGTCAAGCCGACCGTCGAACGTGCAGGCTTGCGCTGCGTGAGAGCCGATGACATCTTCGGCGTCAATGTTATCATTGAGGATATTTGGGCGGGTATCAACCGGGCCCGTTTCGTCATCGCGGAGCTTACGGGTAAGAACCCCAATGTGTTTTATGAAGTGGGTATTTGCCATACCGTTGGCAAGGACGTTATCTTCCTGGCCCAATCTGTGGAGGATGTTCCTTTTGACTTGCGTCATCTTCGCGTTCTGCTATACGACTATACCCCACGCGGCTGTCAGCGACTGGCGGAAGCTTTATACAAGACCGTTCTTGCCGTGATGGGCAGAGCACTTGGACCCATCACATAATTGAGGACGTTAGCATGGAAATCCCTGACATCTATGTGACCTCGCGTCCCGCTTTCGAGGACGCCCTGCAATTTATGATCCCTCGCAACGCCCGGGCCTTCGCCCAGGCACCACGGCTCAAAGTGCTGGACTTCCTGGCCCAGCTTCAGGCCAGAACGCGCCTCGATTTTCCCCTGGTCGTGGAGGGCCTGGACGACCTGCTGTTCTACGTACTGCCCGAGGAACGCGAAGCCGTGTTGCAGCGCCTTCGCGAGCTAATGGTCTTGCGCCTGTCGCAGAACCCTCGCGCCTGGGTTGTTTTCGTTCTGCGCAACGCCAACCTGACGGAGCGAGAACTGCCGCGCATAGTGGAGTTAGTGCGTGGCCGAGAACGCATCCCCCTGCACTCCGCCTTCCCCACCAGCCGCTGGCACATGGATGAGACGACGCATGGGAAGCGGTATTTGAGAGTGGGAGGTCTGGGATCGTAGGGGATAGCGATCTTCCCCAGGCGTGTTTTTGACGCGTGATTTGCAGAGGGATGAAAGAGAAAAAGCCACTTGCGTCAATTGCAATTGAACTAAACCGCCTTGAAGCCCTGCAGCCGAGACGGGCAGGGCCTTTGCTATTCTATTCAGCAGGAAACGGATTGATCAATGCAAAAACAAATGATCTCCCTCTACGTCAATGGCTCCCCCCATCAAGTCGAGATCGGCCCCAAAACCACCCTGCTTGAGGTGCTGCGGGACGAACTGCACCTCACGGGGACCAAGAACGGCTGCGGCCAGGGACACTGTGGGAGCTGCACGGTCATCGTGGATGGCAAGGCGGTGCGCTCCTGCATCTACAAGGCCAACCGCGCCGACGGAGCACGGGTGGAAACTGTCGAGGGGTTAGCAGAAGACGGCGAACTGCATCCGCTGCAGCGGGCTTTCATCGAGCACGGGGCGGTGCAGTGCGGCTTCTGCACGCCGGGGATGATCATGGCCGCCAAAGCCCTGCTCGACGCCAATCCCCGTCCCAGCGACGAGGAGATCAAGGACGCGCTTAAACGCAATCTCTGCCGCTGCACGGGCTACACTCGAATCATTCAGGCGATTCGGGGGGCGGCGGAAGGCACGCCACCGCAGCTCCCGGCGACGGAAAACCCGCTGGCTGCTGTTGGACGCCCCGTTCCTCGTCCCGACGCCGGGGCTAAGGTCACGGGCCGGGCGATCTTTGCCGCCGACCTCTACTTCGAGGGGATGCTGCACGCCAGGGTGCTGCGCAGCGAGTATCCCCACGCTCGTGTCCTGCGGGTGGACACGAGCAGGGCCCAGGCTCTGCCCGGCGTGGCCGCGGTCCTCACCGCCGAGGATGTCCCCGGCGCTAAGAACCACGGCATCGTCATACCCGATTGGCCGGTGCTGGCCTACGATAAGGTGCGCTACGTGGGCGACGCCATCGCCCTGGTCGCCGCCGAGACGGAGGAGATTGCTGCTCAGGCGCTGGAGCTGATCGAGGTGGACTACGAGCCGCTGCCGGTGGTGACTTCCCCCCAGCAGGCGCTGGCTCCTGATGCTCCCCTGGTGCACGACGGTGGCAACCTCCTCAAGCACATCCAGGTGCGCAAAGGCGACGTGGAGCAGGCTCTCGCCAAGGCGGACGTCATCGTGGAGAGGGAGTATCGAACGCCCAGGCAAGAGCACGCCTTCATGGAGCCCGAGGCGGGGGTGGCTACGATTGACGAGGAGGGGAAGATCACCGTCTATGTGGGATCCCAGATTCCCTTCGCCGACCGCCGCCAGATCGCCGCCAGCCTGGCCATCCCGGAGGAGAAGGTGCGGGTGAAAGCTACCCAGGTGGGCGGGGCTTTCGGCGGCAAAGAGGACATCTCCGTCCAGATCCACGCGGCGCTCCTGGCCCAGGCCACCGGCCGCCCGGTCAAGCTGGTCTTCACCCGCCAGGAATCGCTGATCGTCCACCCCAAGCGCCACGCCACCACCATCCGCCTGAAGACGGCGGCCACCAGCGATGGCAAGCTCACCGCAGTCCAGGCCGAGATATACGGCGATGCCGGGGCCTACGCCAGTCTCAGCGAGCACGTGATGACCCGCGCCGCCACTCACGCCACGGGGCCTTACGATGTGCCCAACGTCGAAATCGTCTGCTACGCCGCCTACACCAACAACGTGCCCGCTGGCGCCTTCCGCGGATTTGGCGTGCCCCAGTCGGCCTTTGCGGTGGAGAGCCAGATGGACATCCTGGCGGAGAAGCTCAATCTCTCGCCGTTTGAGATACGGCGGAAAAACGCCCTGCGGGTAGGATCGGTCACGGCGACGGGCCAGGTGCTCAGGGAAAGCGTGGGGCTGTTGGAGACCATAAACAGAGTGGAAGAGGAAATGGAGAAACGTGAAACGTCAAACGTGAAACGTCAAGCCTTGAACTCGAAACTCCAAAGAGCTTGGGGCGTTGCTTGTGCTTACAAGAACGTGGGCTTGGGCGGCGGGGCGGCGGACGCTGCTGGCGCTGAGGTGGAGCTTACCGACGATGGGCGGGCCGTGGTGCGAGCCGGCGCGGCCGAGATGGGGCAGGGGCTGGTGGGGGTGTTGGCCCTGGTGGCGGCCGAAGAGCTGGGGCTGTCCTACGATTCGGTGGAGGTCATCGTAGCCGACACGGATCAGACCCTCGACGGCGGCCCCACCACCGCCTCACGCCAGAGCTTCATCACCGGCAACGCCGCCCGCCTGGCGGCCCAGAGAGTGCGGGAGACTTTGGCCCAGGTCGCCGCTGAGGAATTGGATGCTCCGCCCGACAGCCTGGTTTTCGAGGATGGACGCATCCACGCTTTTCGCTACAAAGTGGCGTCCTCGCCACGTCTGGTGCGGCACAAAACGGGGCGAGGACGCCCCTCTGTAGCAAACGGCCCCTCTGTAGCAAATAGAGAGACTTCCCTCGCTGAGAAATCCATCTCTCTAGCCGAGGCTGTGGCCCTCGCCAAAAGGGAGGGGCGCGAAGTGCGGGCCTCGGTTGTTTACGAGGCCCCTGAGACCGTCCCCCTGGGCGAGGTCGGCGACATGCACTTCGCCTTCGGCTATGCCACCCAGGCCGCCCTGGTGGAGGTGGACACCAACACCGGCCAGGTGGAGGTGCTCAAGGTCATCGCGGCCCACGACGTGGGGAGGGCTCTCAATCCTTTGGCTGTGGCCGGCCAGATCGAAGGTGGGGTGGTGATGGGCCTGGGTCTCGCCTTGCAGGAGGAGTTCGTGATGGAAGGGGGCGTTCCCAGGAGCACTTCCCTGGCCAAGTACAAAATACCCTCCATTGAGCGCACCCCGGAGATCGTGCCCATTATCGTGGAGGACAAGTCGTCCGCAGGGCCGTTCGGAGCCAAGGGGATAGGGGAGATACCCTCTATTCCCACCGCGCCAGCCATCATCAACGCCATCTACAACGCCACTGGTGTCCGCATCTACAGCCTGCCGGCCACGCCGAAGAGGGTGTTGGCGGCTTTAGAACACGGAGGCGTGAAATTGTGACTACCCAGGCATATCCGGAGAACGCGGGAACACGGAAGCACGGAGAGCATGGAAGCACGGAAGCACGGAAGTTCCGTGACTCCGTACCTTCCGTGATTCCGTGTTCCAAACTCTAACGGGGATTGCTTCGGCACTCTGCTCCTACTCAGAAACTTCCCTGTCATTGCGAGCCGCAGGCGAAGCAATCTCCACGTAGACGGCATCAATTGCTTGGTGTGATAACAAGTATGAAGAGCTATGTGGCGGAAGAGACAATCAATCTGAGGGACCCTGCCAGCACCCGAGCCAGAACACCCCTGCTCGTCGCTCATCGGGGAGGCGTAATCGCGCCCGATGCTCCAGAGAACTCGTTGGCCGCTATTCGGTTGGCAGCAAGGCAGGGTTATGATATGGTAGAGCTGGACGTCAGAGAAGCGAAGGACAGGGAGCCAGTTCTGTTCCATGGTTTCGGTGGAAGCAGCCTGTTTAGGGACTGTGGCATTGAACAGGACGTCGGAAACCTGACCAGCGAGGAACTGACAGCGATCTACTATCGGGCTAGCAATGAGCACATCGCTACCTTGGCTCAAGCCTCGGCGTTGTGCCAGTCCCTGAACCTGGGGGTGATGTTAGATATCAAGTCTGGTGCACCCTCTGAGACATTCCTCCAGCGGATCGCCGAACTGTTGGAGGCACATCAACTTGGCTCTGCGACCGTCACCATCTCGTATCACCCGCTCGTCAGGGAGTATCTAGCGGATCTAGTGATACTTCCAGTTTCGGAGCGAGATTATTAGCGAGTGTGTAGCGGTGAAACGCTTTCGTTGCGGGGACAATACTGGTTCGGCTGGGCGTTGAGGCTGCCTGGTGCGGCGGTGGAATTGCTTCAACGGAACGGCGCTTTCGTCATCCCCGCCCTCAACAGCTTTCACTATCCAGCCCATGCGCGTTACGAGCTAGCGTATCAGGACGCCGAGCGTCTCCTTGCGGCAAGCGTGGATGGGTTCCAGATTGATTCTGTGTACGGGGACATCTTTCTGAAATCGGGTGGGGAATGAGACGTTTCAAGGGGTACATCTTTGATCTGGACGGCACGATCTACCTGGGCGAGCGGGCCATCCCCGGCGCGCCGGAGACGGTGCGCCGCCTGCGCCAGGCTGGCTGCCGCGTGACGTTCGTATCCAACAAGCCGCTGCAGCCCAGGGAACGCTACGCCGAGAAGCTCACCCGCCTGGGCATCTCCACCGAGCCCGCCGACGTGCTCACCTCCGGCCACGTGCTGGGCCGCTGGCTCGCTGCCCAGGCCCCCGGCGCGCGCGTGTTCGTGGTCGGCGAGCCGCCACTGCTGGCTGAACTGGCCGCTTTTGGTCTCCAGATCACCAACGGCACCCAGCACAGCGAGGAGGCGGACTTCATCGTGGCCGCCTTCGACCGCACCTTCGACTATCGCAAACTGAACACCGCCTTCCAGGCCATTCGGCGAGGGGCGCGTTTCGTGGCCACCAACGCCGACCGCACCTGCCCCGTCGAAGGGGGCGAGATCCCCGACGCGGCGGCCGTCATCGGGGCCATTGAGGGCTGCACGGGCAAAAAGGTGGAGTTGGTCGCTGGCAAACCGTCGGCCCTCATCATCGAGGCGGGGCTGGCGCGCATGGGCGGTCTGTCGCCGGAGCAATGCCTGGTGGTCGGCGACCGGCTGGAGACCGACGTGGTCATGGCCCAGCGAGCGGGGGCCGCTTCGGCCGTCGTCCTCACCGGCGTCACCCGGCGCGAGCACCTTGCCCATTCGGCCATTCAGCCGGACTACGTGCTGGAAAGCGTGGCCGACATCTGTCCCGTCTTATAAAGGCGAGGCATCCCATCATGCACATCTATCTGGACGAATCCGGCAATCCTGCACCGCTCTCTCGCCCGGCGGCGACCCGGCATTTCGCTCTGGCAGCCATCGTCATTCCTGACAGAGGGGAAGTCGAACGCGCCATTCAGGTGTTACGGCAGCAGCTTGGCTTCGACAAAGAGTTCAAATCTCACAAAACACCCGTTGGTACTCGGATCAGGCTGTTGAAGGTGGCCAAGTCGCTTGGGTTGTCCTTTGATGTCATGGTTGTGGATAAAGAGTCCCTCTGTCCCGAATGGCAGAAGCGGAGAGGGTTGGACCTGTTCCAGGCCATGGCAGAGGAGCTGTTGGCAGCAGTAGTCCGTGATCTCAAGAACGCGACTCTTGTGATAGATGAAGTAGATAAGCGGCAAACAGAAACTCTGAAAAGGGCTGTGCGAGCGAGGGTCAATCCGCCTCGGCCAAGCAAAGAGAATCCTAAGCGGATCAAGAAGGTGCGGGGCCACAACTCGCGGCAGGACGATCTGCTTCAGTTGGCTGATGTGGTAGTTGGGTCAGTCTTTCGCGCCAAGGAGCGGGGGGATCAGCGGTGCTTTGAGGTGATCGAATCGCTCATACGGTGGCATAAGTTCAGCGGGGAAAAATAAAGCTGGGATCGTTGGCCGGGGCTAGGTCTGACTGAGTCAGACACAGAGGCGCACAGCGCTTTTTCACCCCGCGATCCCATCTGCTTGTACTATACCACAGATGGCCGGAATTGTCAAACCGGAGGGTAGAGGGCTTGCGCAGCGGAAGAATTTCATACATTCATCTCATAAATCAACCGCAGCCCCTTGAGGGTGATCCATGGATCCACGAACTGGATGACGTCGGTCTCCTGGGCGATGATCTCGGCCAGACCGCCAGTGGCGATGACCTTCATGTCGGGGCCTAGCTCCTGCCGGAAACGGGCCACCATGCCTTCCACCAAGCCCACGTAGCCAAATAGGACACCCGATTGTATGGCCTGCACGTTGTTGGAACCGATCGCTTTGGGCGGGCGCGTCAGGTCAGTGCGCGGCAGCTTGGCTGTGCGGGCGAAGAGGGCCTCCATGGCGATGACGATGCCCGGCGCGATGGCCCCCCCCAGGTAGTCCCCTTCTGCTGATACCGCATCGAAGATGGTAGCCGTGCCGAAGTCCACCACACACACCGGCCCCCCGTGCAACTTATGAGCGGCCACCGCATTGGCTACCCTATCGGCTCCCACGTCGCGGGGGTTGTCATAGCGAATGTGCACCCCGGTACGCACCCCGGCATCCAATACCAGGGGGTTGCAGTCGAAGTAGTCCTCGCTCAGGCTGACGAAGGTTCCCGTCAAGGGCGGCACGACGCTGGCAATGGCGATGCCATCTACGTCGCCGACGCCGTATCCCCGGTGGCTGAAGAGTCCCATAATAAGAATGGCGTACTCATCGGCTAGGCGTTGGTGGTCAGTAGCGATCCGCCAATGGGCCGCCAGCTCTTCCCCCCGATACAGCCCCAGCACGATGTTGGTGTTGCCAATGTCAATACACAGCAGCATGGTTCATCCTCCTGCAAGCCGCATGGGACGCAGATTAACGCAGATTTTCGCAGATTTTCCCCTTTTCATCCTTCCTGCTTCCTGCCTCTTGCCTCGAATTTTGGATTTTGAACTTTGAGCTTTGAGCTTTGAAGTTCAACGGCGCGGATCCAGGTAATCCCGCAGCCCGTCCCCCAGAAAATTGAACCCCAGGACGGTGAGGGCGATGGCCAGGCCCGGAAAGATAGCCAGCCAGGGCCCTCGGTCCATGAACAGCCGCGCCTCCTCCAGCATCTTCCCCCAACTGGGCAGCGGCGGCTGGGTGCCTAGCCCCAGATAGCTCAACGAGGCCTCGGCCAGGATGGCGGTGGCGAAGCTCACGCTGGCCTGCACCAGCAGCGGGGCCAGGCTGTTGGGCAGGATGTGGCGCCACAGGATGTGGAGATCGGTCCCGCCCACGGCCCGCGCCGCCTCGACATAACCCTCCCCCCGCACCGCCAGCACCGAAGCCCGGGTCAGACGGGCGAAGACCGGGATGTTCACCACCCCGATGGCCAGCATGGCGTTGAGATGCCCCGGCCCCAGCGCTCCGACCACAGCGATGGCCAGCAGGATGGCGGGGAAGGCGAACAGAGCGTCCATCAGCCGCATCAGCGCCTCGCCCAGCCGCCCGCTGTAGAAGCCGGCTACTGTCCCGATGACCACTCCTCCCCCAAGCCCGATTCCCACCGCCACCACTCCCACGCTGAGGGCGATTCCCGCCCCGCCCATCACCCGGCTCAGAATATCCCGCCCGTACTGATCGGTGCCGAAGAGATGGATCGCACTTGGCGGCCGAAGCCGGGCAGCGATGTCCATGGTCGTTGGATCGTGGGGAGTGGCGAAACGGCCCAGCACGGCTATCGCCGCCATTGCCAGGACGATGACTCCGCCCCCCACCAGAAGCGGGCCGACGCGCCGCCAACGTCTCTCAGCGACCATGATTGTTCTCCGTGGAAGGATGGGACGCAGATGCCGCTTCGCTTACCCGCAGATTTTCGCAGATTTTTTTCTTTTCATCTGTGTTCATCTGTGTAAATCTGTGTCCTGCTCAGCGAGATGCGCGGGTCGAGCCAGGTGTAGGCCATGTCTACCAGGAAGTTGATGCCCACCACCAGGACGGCGATGAACAGCACTAGTCCCTGGATCAGGGGGAGGTCGCGGTTGTTGATGGCGAAGAGCACCAGTCGGCCCAGGCCCGGCAGGGCAAAGACCTGCTCGATGACGATGCTCCCTCCCAGGAGGAACCCCAGTTGCAGGCCCAGCAGGGTCACGGTTGGGATGAGGGCGTTCCGCAGAACATGGCGGACGATCACCTGCTGTTCGGAGAGGCCCTTGGCGCGGGCGGTGCGGATGTGATCGCTGGCCAGCTCTTCCAGCATCGAGGCCCGCACCAAGCGGGCCAGCACCCCGGCCACCGGCAGCCCCAGTGCCAGGACGGGCATGGCCAGGCTACGCAGTGCGCCCAGCGGATTCTCCCCCCAGGGCACGTACCCGCCCGAAGGCAGCCACCGCCAGCTCAGGGCGAAGAGCAGGATGAGGAGGATGCCGATCCAGAAGGAGGGCAGGGCCAGCCCCGCCTGGGCGAAGACCAGCACCCCGTAGTCGAGCGCGCTGTGTTGGCGGACGGAGGCCAGGACGCCCAGCGGCACGGCCACGAGCACGGCCAGGGCCAGGGATAGGATGGCCAGCGAGAGAGTGACCGGCAGCCGCCCGGCGATGAGAGTGGTCACCGGCCGGCCGTGCCGCAGCGAGACCCCCAGGTCACCGCGCAGCACCCCACCCAGCCAACTCAGGTATTGCAGGGGCAGCGGGCGATCCAGACCCAATTGGGCCCGCAGGTCAGCCAGCGCCTCTGGCGAAGCCTCGGTGCCCAGGATGAGCTGAGCCGGATCCCCCGGCGCCACCTGCACCACCACAAACGTCACCACCGAGATCAGCAACAACGTGAGCAGGAAAGACGGCAAGCGTCGCATCCCCAATATCCAATCTCCAATATCCAATATCCAATCTCTAATCTCTAATCCAAACCATCCGCAAGTCGTAGATGTCAACAGGATAAAGTTGCCACCCCTGCACCTCCTCTCGCAGCCCCACCGACGAGAGCGGGGCCAGGAGATAGACGGCCACCGCGTCGTCGGCCAGCATCTGCTGCATCTCGGTGTAGATCTCCTGGCGGCGCGCCGCGTCGGTGCTGACTGCCCCCTCCTTGGACAGCTCATCGTAGCGGGGGTTGGCGTAGTTCATGTAATCCTCTGATCGGTCGCTGACGTAGCGATTGAGGAAGGGGTCGGGGTCGAGCCGGCCGGTGTGGCCCAGGGTGGTAAGGGCGTAGTCCCGGCCGTAGTACACCTGGTCCAGGTAAGTGGCCCACTCGATGGTCTCCAGCTTGGCCTTGATGCCCACCTTGGCCAATTGGTCGGCGATGACCTCTCCGTTGCGGATGTGGAAATCGTAGGGCTGGGGCAGGGCGATGGTGGTCTCGAAGCCGTCGGGATAGCCGGCCTCGGCCAGGAGAGCCTTGGCCTTGTCGGTGTCGTAGGGATAGCGATCGGCCAGATCCACGTAGAAGTGGCTGGCCGGCGGCATGTGGCTACCGATGGGCACTCCGGTCCCCCACTGAGCCCCCTCGATCACCGCCTGCTTGTCAATGGCGTAATTGATGGCCTGGCGCACCCGCAGGTCGTCGAAGGGGGGGCGGGTGTTGTTGATGGCCAGCAATTGGATGCCGTTGAAGGGCTGCTGGATCACTTTGATGTCGGACTCATCTTGGAGGCCGGCGATCTCCTGGGCCGGCACCTCGGGCACCACATCCACCTCGCCGGTCTTCAGGCTGATCAGCCGGGCGGGTGGGTCGGTGATCACCCGGAATGTGACTTCGTCCAGGTAGGGTGTGTCCGGCCGAAAGTAGTTGTCGAAGCGCCGGAGCTTGATGTGGCTGTCGGGCACCCATTCCACGAACTCGAAAGGGCCAGTGCCGACGGGCTGACCGCGCAGGGTGTCAGAGGCTTCCTCAGGGACGACGGCGGCCCAGCCGGAGGCCAGGTTGGAGAGGAAGGCGGCCTGAGCCTCGGAGAGAGTGAAGACCACAGTGTGATCGTCCGGAGTCTCAATGGCGCTGATGATCTGGTAGTCCTTGGCCCGGGGGCTGGCCGTGTCGGGGTCCAGGATGCGCTCGAAGCTGTACTTCACATCGGCGGCGGTCATGGCCCGCCCGTTGTGGAAGGACACGTCGTCGCGCAGGTGGAAGGTCCACTTCAGCCCGTCGTCCGAGGTCTCCCACGAGGTGGCCAGGTCGGCCTCGATGCGGCTCTGGGGATCAACCTGCACCAGGGTGTCGTAGAGGTTGCGGGTGATCTGGAAGGTGGCAGCGGCTACGGTCTTGTGGGGATCGAGGCCGTCAACGTCGGCGGCGATGGCCACCGTGAGGGAACCGCCGCGCTGGGTGGTGGTCGCTGTTGGCTCTGGGCTGGGGGTGGGCGAAGCCGTGGGCCCACAGGCGGTGAGGAGCCCTGCCAGGATCAGGATCAGCAGGGCCAGGTGGAGAGCGTTTCTGGTATTCATTCGGTACCTCCTCAGATATTTGATGAGTGAGGGCCGGAGGGCAGGAGGCTCGGTTGAGCGGCTCATTTGAGCTATGCAAAAACCCCTTGGGGCGTGCCAAGGGGCTGGGTAATTGCCAAGCTAAGGATTCCCGCCGTCTCGGTCGCCTCGGCGATCCAAGCGACTACAGTTGTTCGTGGAAAGCTACTGACTTGCTCACCGCCGCGCCATGCGGTCGGTGGCCTCTATACTATACTACTGATGGACGAAAAGGTCAAATCAGGCTAATTGCGGGGTTGCCAAAAAAGAAAGCCAGACCTCTTCTCGTCCCCATCCGTTTGCAGAGTTGCCAAAAAGAGAGATAGGGGCTATAATATCCTTGGGTGTTGCGAAAGGGGGAGTTATGGCTAAACAAGGGAAAGCTTCCGATCTCGGTGAGACAGCCGGCGTTTTGGCTTCGATCATCAAGAACGCCAGGCTGGTGTGGCGCTTGCTTCGGGACCCAGACGTCTCAGCTTGGCTGAAGACGATCCCGCCAGCCACGTTGCTCTATCTCCTATTTCCCATTGACTTCATACCCGACCTTGCCCTGGGCCTGGGTCAGTTAGATGACATCGCCGTCATCCTGCTGGGGGTGAAGCTCTTCATCGAGCTTTGTCCTCAGGACATTGTGCGCCACCACCTGCGGGAGATGAGCTCCGTGACCGGCTCCTATCGGGTAGTAGATGAAGAGCCATCTCAGAAGCCACCGCCCTCCGGGTACATTGAGGCTCCCTATCGTGTTGTCGAGGAAGACGAAGAAGAGTAGTCAGCATCCAGATGTGAACAAAGAGGCCACCCTCATCAATGAGCGGTGGCCTCTTTACGTTTCATCTTTTTCTGCAGGGCTCAAAGCCAATACCCTCATGTCTCTTTTGGCTCTCCGAGAATCCGCCACCCCTCCTGCGAGGCATAGTCCCACAACTCGTCGTCGGGATAGACGGCAACGGGGTTGCCCACGAGCTCGAGCACGGGGACGTCGAAGATGCTGTCTCCGTAGGCGAAGCTTTGGCTTAAGTCTATGTCCAGGCGGCTTTTTGCCAAGAGTTCGGTGAGGAGGGTTACCTTATCGTGGCCAAAGCAGGGCGTTACGGCCCGGCCTGAGTATCTGCCGCGTTTTAGCTCCAATCTCGTGCCCACCACGTGCTGCACCCCCAGTCGCTCCCCGAGGCAGGCCAGCAGTTCCTCGAAGGCACCGGAGACCAATATCACCTGGTGGCCTTTGGCCTGGTGTTGACGTAAGACCTCAGCTACGTCAGGGCGCAGGGAAGGGATGAGGGCCTGATCAGTGACCCAGCGGAAGATCTCCTGGCTCTCTTCAGGCCGCAGGCCAACGAGGAGGCAGGGCATGTTTTTGACCCACAGGCGGAAGAATCGCGCTCGGCTCAATAGGCCCAGGCGGTGCAGCGGCCACAAGGAGAGGTGGGTGGCTAGAAAAGCATTAAGGAGGAGCCGCCGGCGGCGGTGTTCGGTGAAATACCTGTTGAAAGCTTGCCAGACGTGCTCAGCGCACAGAGTGCCATCGAGATCAAAGAAAGCTGCGATCATTGTTCCCCTTTCAAGCTCAAAACTCAAGCCTGTGCAGTTAGTCCTGGACCGCGCGGGGCTAAAGTCCCCGCGCTGAGAGAACGAAGCCCCCCTTCGGCGGGCTCAGGGCATGCTTCGGGGCTGAATCTTCTAGCCCGCAGGGCTTTGTTCTTTTAGCCCAGAGCTTTAGCTCGGGGCGGCCAGCTTCGCCCATCAAAGTTCAAAAGCGAATAGTTGTCCCTTGCTCAAGGTCCGGCTCCAGCAGCGCTCGCTTGATCATGCCCGGCTGCCGGCCTGAGACGAGCTGCACCTTGAGCTCAGGCCGCTCCTGTACCAGGGCATACATGATCCGCACCTTGGTCAGCATCCCGCCCGTCACGTCAACGCCGTGAGAGCCAGCCAGCTTATGCTCCACCTGATGGAAGTTCTGGCGCGAGATCTCCGGGATCAACCGGGCGGATGCGTCCCGGAGCGGGTCGGCGGTGAAGACGCCCTCTACCTGGCCAGCCAGCACGATCCGCCCAGGCTCGAGGTGGTCGGCCAGGTAGGCGAAGACCTGTTCGGTGGAGATGATGGTGCAGCCCCGCACCTCGTCCAGGGCCACGTCGCCGTAGACCAGTGGCGCCAGGCCGTGGCGCAGCATCAGTTCGATGGGCTCCGTTGCCATGCTGACGAGCTCGCCACCCCAGCAGTGGGCCGAGGCCGAGGGCTGGATGGAGACGACGGGCACGCCTTCTGCCAGAAAGATGTCCGTCAGCAGGCGATTGAGGCGGGCGGCTGCCGCGCCCGTCTCGGCATAGCCCGGCCAGTTGGGTGGGCCGCCCTCAAGCAGGCCGTGGCGCTGAGCGACGAAGTGGCCGAAGGAGCCGCTGCCGTGGCCCAGCAGGAGCCGGAGGTCGGGCCTGGCAGCCAGCGCCTCCTTTATCTCCCGTGCCGCCCGTCTGATGACTTCCTCCCTCGCCATCGCCTCTCTGCTTTTATCAGTTATCAGCGATCCTCCAAGTTTTAAAAAGATCGGTTCATTCAACTCCGGCTTCCTCAGTTATCGTTGATGATTGCTCCTAACGTTTGGCATTGTATCAGCAATTTTACCACAATTCGGCTCAAAAGAGAAGGGGAAACAATCCTTGACAAATTACCTGGTTTCCCCTATAATACTTGCTAATTGTCTGCCTCTACTGAAGTTGGTCTTGGCTTCTGATGGTGGGACGAGAAAAGACATGTGAAGGCTGCCTGTCTGGGTGAGGGCTGGAGAAATTGGGATTTGTCTTTTTTCGCCATTGCTGTTATAATCTGGAAGAAAAGAAGGAGGTGATGAAAGCCTATGGTATGGTGCGATCAATCCATCTGAGCTGGCTTGCAGGCTTGGGCTGCCTTCGGCCACTCGGAAATAGCAAAAAATAGGGAGGAGATAACAAATGAAGTACAGTAAAGTTCTTAGCATTCTGATGTTGACCGTTCTGCTCGTGTCAGCCTGCGGGCCCAAGGTCGCGCCCTTCGAGTGCACGGACGCAATCGCCTGCGTGACCATTGCGCCGGGTGACCCGATCCGTATCGGCTACGCTCTGGTGCTCAGTGGCCCGAACGAATCGCTGGGCATAGACTCTCGGAACGGCATTGAGATCGCCGTTGGTGACCACGACACAGAAATCCTCGGACATCCGATCGAGCTGGTGGGTGAGGACTCCATGTGCAGCGCCGAGGGTGGCCAGACGGCCCTCACCAAGCTGGCTGCCGACCCCAGCCTGATCGGGGTCATCGGCACCAACTGCTCCAGCGCGGGCGAGCCGGCCTCGAGGATCGCTTCCGACGCCGGCATGGTGCTACTCTCGCCCTCCAACACCGCCCCGTCGCTGACGAATCCTGACTTGGCCTGGAATCCTGGCTACATCCGCATTTGCCACAACGACAACATCCAGGGCGCGGCCATGGCGAAGTTCGTGTACGACGAGTTGGGCGCGCGTACAGCCGCCACGATCCACGACGGCAGCCCCTACGCCGACCAGTTGCAGGAGGTGTTCGCCAACACGTTCAAGGAAATGGGCGGCACCATCACGGCTCAGGAGGCGGTCAACGTGGGCGACACCGACATGCGGCCCCTCCTGACGACCATCGCCGTGGACTCGCCGGAGTTCCTCTACTACCCGATCTTTATCCCCGAGGGTGCACAGATCACCAGGCAGGCAGGGGAGATCGCTGGCCTGGAGGACACGATCCTGGCGGGCGCGGATGGCATGTATTCGCCGGACTTCGTCGAAGCCGCTGGCGAGGCCTGCGAGGACATGTATATCTCGGGCCCGAACCTGGCCTACGAGAATCCAATCTACGACCACTTCCTGGAGGTGCACCTGGAGAAGTACGGCAAGACGTTGAGTGTCTTCCACGCCCACGCCTACGATGGGACGATGATGCTCCTGGCCGCCATCGAGAAGGTCGCGGTACAGGATGAGGATGGCACGCTGCACATCGGACGGCAGGACATACGCGATGCGCTGTACGCCACCAGGGACTTTGACGGCATCACCGGCAATCTGAACTGCGACCAGTACGGCGACTGCGCCGATCCGGAGATCGCGGTCAACCAGATCCAGAATGGCGAGTACGTTCCGATCTGGGAGTACGTAGAGTAGTGCGCTTTACGTCCGGCATCCAGGCTGTTGGTCTGGAACCGGTGATCCTGGGAATGAGGGGGATGAGTCCAGGTGGGGTTTGGCCAGGACTCATCCCCATCCCTGTAAGTGGGGAGAGACTATGCAAACGACTATACGTCAGCGGTTTGAGAACATTGACTATCTAGACCTTGTTATGTGGGTGTTCCGCATCGTGATCATTGTGGCCGTCTTATGGGGAACCGTGGCCACCATGCTAAATAATCGGTATTCTACTGAGCAGTGGCTGGACTTCCTGGTTTTTGGCCTGGCTCAGGGCAGCCTCTACGCGCTGATCGCGCTCGGTTACACGCTGGTGTACGGCGTGTTGCTCATGATCAATTTCGCTCACGGTGAGTTCTTCATGGCGGGCATCTTTACCGCCACCGTCTTCGTTGCCATCCCCCTGAGTAAGTCCGGATTCACGGATCGCCATCCAGTCTGGGCCTTACTCGTCATCGCTGTCGTGGCCATAGCCACCTCGATGGGCATCGCCGTGCTGACGGAGCGCGTGGCCTATCGCCCGCTCCGGCGCGCCCCGCGCCTGGTGCCGTTGATCACGGCCATCGGCGCTTCGTTCTTCTGGCAGTATTTCTTCCGCGGCCTGTACGGTTCCGGCATCACCGCCTTTCCCGACGTCGCTCTTCTAAAAGGATCATGGACCATTTTGGGGCTGGAAATCTTAAAGTCCCAGGTCGTCGTGATCGTGGCCTCAGTCCTGATGCTGATCGGATTGTATATCTTCGTCATGCGCACCAGGATGGGGAAGGCGATGCGCGCCGTGTCGGAGGACAAAGACGTCGCTGCCCTGATGGGGATTGACGTGGACCGGGTGATCATGATCACCTTTGCCGTCGGTGCGGCGATGGCCGGAGCGGCCGGGGTGTTGTACGCACTGATGTACCGGCAGGTGCACTTTTTTATGGGTTTTTTCCCAGGCCTCAAGGCGTTTACCGCCGCCGTGCTGGGAGGCATCGGCAGCGTCCCAGGGGCCGCGCTGGGCGGATTGCTCCTGGGGCTGTTCGAATCGGTTGGACCAAGTCTATTTCTGGAGGGGTTGGGCATAACCTCGCCCTACCAGCTCAAGGACGTGATCGCCTTCACCATGCTGGTGCTGGTACTGCTGGTCCGGCCCCAGGGCATCATGGGCGAGCCGTTAGCCGAGAAGAAGGCTTAGGGAGATGACGATGACAACGACAATGGAAACAGAAACACGCTTCAACTGGGGCGAGATCGTGCGGCTGGGACTCCTGGCTGCGGTTATCGCGTTATCGCTCAACCTGATCGGCATGGTAGGGACGTTTGCCAGACGTGACATCATCGGCGGGATGGTCTCTGTGGGTCACGTTTTCCTTTTCGGAGCGGCTCTGGGTTGCGGATACATCGCGGCTCAGCGGTTTTCCGGTGGCGGCGCGGGCAATACGCTCCTGGGCGGGTTGGTGATTGGTCTGCTCTCCAGCCTGCCGTTGGTCGCCCTGGTTTTGATAGCCGAGCCGCTCAATCTGCGCCAGTTTATGCCTTATGTCTCGCCTGCGCTGCTGGAGATGCTGACTTTTGGACAGGGGCAGGCACTGGGGTCTCTGATCCTGATAGTGGTAGCGTCCGTGCTGGGTTTGATCGGGGCTGGTATCCCCCTGCTGCCCTCGCGCGTGCGGCAGCCGCTGATCTGGGGCCTGGCGGCGGTCTTTTTGATCGGGCTGCTGGCCGAGGTCATTATCCTGGCATGGGGCAACCAGGGGCTTGGCCTGGCGATCAGACGATTCGTGTTTGCGGCCAGGGGGTTGTCCATACTGGGCGCCTCGTTGGTTTTTTTGATCGTCGCGGGGTTGAGTGCCTGGTGGAACAGCCGAGGGGAGGGAATCAAGGCGCGCGTCAATGCGCTCCCACCCGAGCGGCAGCGGAACCTGCGCTGGGGCGGAATCGGTCTGGGGATCCTGCTCTTGCTGTTCCTGCCGCTGTTCCTGCGCACCTATCTGACCGAGGTAGTTGACAACATCGGCATATATGTCCTGATGGGGTTGGGGCTGAACATCGTGGTCGGCTTCGCCGGCATGCTGCACCTGGGGTACGTGGCCTTCTTCGCCATCGGGGCCTACACCATGGCCCTGCTCACCCCTAGCGAGTATGGCGTGGCGGGCCTATCGTTCTGGACCGCTCTGCCCTTTTCGGTGCTCGCTGCGGTGTTGATGGGCCTTATCCTGGTCATTCCGGTGCTAAAGATGCGCGGCGACTACCTGGCGATCGTCACCCTCGGCTTTGGAGAGATCATCCGCATCCTGGTGCTGTCGGACTTTCTGGCTCCTTGGATCGGCGGTGCACAGGGCATCCTGAAGATTCCCAACGTCTCTGTCGCCGGTATGGAACTTGTCAAACCGGAGCACCTGTACTATGTAATCCTGGGCGGCTGCCTGCTCGCTTTATTTGTCTCCTGGCGGCTGCGGGATGCGCGCATGGGGCGGCAATGGAGGGCACTACGCGAGGATGAGGACGTAGCCGAAGCGATGGGCATCAACCTGGTCAAGACAAAACTATTGGCCTTTGCCATCGGCGCTGCCTTTGCCGGGATGGGGGGGGCGATCTTTGCCAGCAAGTTGGGCTCGATTTTCCCTCACAGTTTCAACCTGATGGTTTCTATCAATGTGTTGTGCCTGATCATCGTGGGCGGCATAGGGAGCCTGCCTGGCGTGGTGGTGGGAGCACTCTTCCTGGTCGGGCTGCCGGAACTCTTACGCGAGTTCGCCGAGTACCGCATGCTGATGTACGGCGCGCTGCTGATCGTGATGATGGTCGCTCGCCCGGAAGGTCTCTGGCCGTCTGAGGTCATGAAGCGCGAATTGCGCACCAATGAGGAACCCTTGCCAGCGGGTGGAGGGAGCCTGATCGAGACTGGTTCATCTGCATAATCGCAGGGGGATAAAACTTATGGCTATTCTTACTTCCAAGCAAGTCACCAAGAACTTCGGCGGCCTGACGGCGGTCAATAGTTTCGACTTCGACGTCCCCGAAGGCAGCATCGTCAGTCTTATCGGACCGAACGGGGCGGGGAAGACCACTTTCTTCAACTGCATCACCGGGTTCTACAGGTTCGACGAAGGCCAGATTTTCTTCAACAACCACTTGCTGAACGGGCGGTCGCCGGACCGGGTCGCCCGCCTGGGCATCACCCGCACCTACCAGAACATCCGTCTCTTTACCAACATGAGCGCCATCGAGAACATCCTGGTCGGCATGGAGCCGCAACTGAAGCGCGGTTGGATCGGAGCCATCATCGGCTCAAAGGCCATGCGGAAGGAAGAGACGAACGCGGTGGAGGAGGCCAACAGGCTGCTCCGGTTTGTGGGCCTGACGGGTAAGGGAGATCTCCTGGCCAAGAACCTGCCCTACGGCGATCAGCGGCGTTTGGAGATCGCGCGCGCCCTGGCTGGCAAGCCCAGTCTGCTGCTCCTCGACGAGCCGACGGCAGGCATGAACCCGCGTGAGGCCGTGGAAATGGTAAAGTTCATCCGCAACTTGCGCGACGAGCTCGAGATCACCATCCTGCTGATCGAACACAACATGCGCGTGGCGATGAGCATCTCCGAGCGGTTGACGGTGATTGACTTTGGGAGCAAAATCGCCGAAGGTACCCCGGAGGAGATCCAGCGCAACCCGCGCGTGATCGAAGCCTACCTCGGACGAGGCGCTGCTACCGGCCTGGCCACTAACAACGCAGACCCTAAAGGTTTTTGAAACCTTTAGGGTCTTCGAGGAGTAACCTCTATGCCGATGTTAGAAGTTGATAACATACATACCTACTACGGCAACATCCAGGCCTTGAAGGGCATCTCACTCACTGTCGAGGAAGGCGAGATCGTGACGCTGATCGGTGCCAACGGCGCCGGGAAGTCGACCACCCTGTGGACGATCGCCGGGCTGCTCAAGCCCCGCCAGGGTAAGGTCTTCCTCGAAGGCGAGGACCTGGCCGACTACAAGGCCCACGAAATCGTCTACAAGGGCGTGGCCCTGGTGCCAGAAGGGCGACGCGTCTTCGCCAAGCTCACCGTCGCTGAAAACCTGGACATGGGGGCCTACCACCGCAGCGATCGCGCGGGCATCGCCGAGGATCTGGAGCGCGCTTTCACTCTCTTTCCTCGCCTCAAGGAGCGGAGGAGCCAGGTGGCCGGAACGTTGAGCGGAGGCGAGCAGCAGATGCTTTCCACCGCCCGCGCTCTGATGGCGCGCCCACGATTGATGTTGCTGGACGAGCCTTCGATGGGGCTGGCGCCCGTCCTGGTGGAGAACTTCTTCGAGACGATCCAGGAGATAAACCGTGATGGAACGACGATCCTGCTCGTCGAGCAGAACGCCCACATGGCGCTCCAGTTTGCCGACCGGGGCTACGTCCTTCAGACGGGGGAGATCGTCTTGAGCGACACGGCCGACGGACTTCGGCAAAACCCGATGGTGCAGAAAGCTTATCTGGGGATGGAGTAGCCAGAGAGAGGGAAAGGGGAAGGGGGAGGGGGGAAGATGGAAAGCCAATCTCCAATCTCCAATCTCCATTTTCCATCTTCCATTCTCCATTCTCCGTTGATTTGAAAGGAGTTGATTCAGCCTCAGAATACCATCTGCACAAAGGAGTCATCGAGCCGCAGTCAGGCGGCGCAGGGCTAGGCGCCCTCGGCAGGTTAAGAGCTTGCGTCAAGCTGGTGAAAGACAGCTTGGCACTATACATCAAACAAGGAGGAGATTGAAAATGAAAGGCAGAATTTTGAACATCCTGGCGATAGTCTTGATCCTCGGTCTGGCGGTTGCCGCTTGCAGACCGGCGGCAACACCTACGCCGACCCCGGTGCCCCCCACGCCGACGCCAGTGCCCGCTACGCCAACCCCGGTGCCGGAGGTCAAGGATCTCCTGGACATAATCCTGGAGAACGGTGAAATAGTAGGCGCCACCGATCCCAACTACGCTCCCCAGAGCTCCCTGAACGACGCTGGGGAGATGGTTGGCTTCGACATTGACGTCTACAAAGAGGTCGCCGCCCGGCTGGGCGTTGATCTGAAGTTCGAGACCCCCGAATGGGACCTCCTCACTGCTGGCAGTTGGGTGGGTCGCTACGACATCAGCATCGGCAGCATGACCCCTACGGTGGCGCGGGGGGAGGTGCTGTGGTTCACCGATCCCTACTACTACACTCCAGCCGGGTTCGCCGTGCACGCGGACAACACGACCATCAAGACTGTGGACGACCTGGCCGGCAAGGTCATCGGCCTGTGCAGCGAGTGCACCTACGAGTACTTCATGAACAAGGAGCTCGACATTCCCATCGCGGGGTATACGGTTGAGTACGTTGACTGGGAAGCTGGCGAGCTGAGGACCTATCCCACCGACGCCAACGCCATCGAGGACCTGCGGCTCGGCGACGGCGTCCGCCTGGACGCCGTGATGTCAGCCATCCCCACTTTGCAGGCTGCCATTGATGAGGGCGTGCCCATCAAGTTGCTGGGTGATCCGGTCTTCTACGAGCCTCTGTCCTTCGCGCTGGACAAATCGCGTGGGCCTAGCGCGAGGTTGCTGGCCAAGCTCAACGACATCCTGGCGGACATGCACAGCGATGGCACCATGACCGCACTATCCATGAAGTGGTACGGTGAGGACATCACCAAGGAGGTCGCGGCGGCTCTGCTGGTCGTCAGTGCTCCCTGTGAAAACAACAAAATGAAGGAGATCGCGGCCATTGATGAGATGACCGTGCAGTTTACGATGTGCAAGCCGGACCCGGCCTTCCTGGCCAAGGTGGCTTTCACGCCCTTCTATATCCAGCCTCGTGAGTGGATTGAGGAGAAGGCTGGCACAACTGAGCTGCTCGAGCACCCCATCGGCACCGCCCCTTACTACATAGATAGCTGGAACCGGGGCGATAGCATCATCTTCAAGCGCTTCGACGATTACTGGGGCGAACCGGCTGTGGCCAAGACGTTGGTCTTCCGCTGGGCCACCGAAGGTGCGGCGCGTTTGCTGGAACTACAAGCTGGCACGGTGGACCACATCGTGAAGCTAAGCCCGGACGACTACGACGTAGTGAAGGACGATCCTAGCCTGCAGTTCCTCCCGGTGCCGAACCCCAATATCCTCTACCTGGCGATGACCAACACCTTTGAGCCCTGGAACGACGTAAGGGTCCGCAAGGCGGTCGCCATGGGCATTGACCGCCAGCGCATCGTGGACCACTTCTTCCCCGCAGGCTCAGTGGTCGCTTCCCACTTCACACCTTGCAGCATCCCCAACGCTTGCCAGGGCGAAGAATGGTACGAGTTCGACCCACAGGCTGCCCGCGACTTGCTGGCCGAGGCAGGCTACCCAGACGGCTTCGAGTCCGCGATCTACTATCGCGACGTGTTCCGCGTCTACCTGCCGGAGCCGGGCCTGGTGGCCGTCGAGGTCCAGAGCCAGTTGCGCGAGAACCTGGGCATTGATGTCCAGGTGATCGTGATGGAGTCGGGTGAGTTCATTGCCGAATCCACTGCGGGCAATCTCGATGGTCTATACTTGCTGGGTTGGGGCGCCGATTACCTTCACGTGACCAACTTCCTGGACTTCCACTTCAGCAGGTCTAACCCACAGTACGGCGATCCATACCCCGAGATCTATGAGATCCTGGAGAAAGCCTCAACGATTGCCGATGAGGCGACGACCGCCCCAATGTACGAGCAGGCCAACAACAACATCAAAGAGTTGGTACCCATGGTGCCGATCGCCCACGGAGCCCCGGCCGATGCTGCGCTGGGTGACGTGGAAGGCGCTCACACCGCGGTGCTTGGCCCGCCGAGCTTGTGGAAAGTGAATCCGGGCGGTAGAGATACCCTCATCTACCTGAAGGCCGCCGAGCCGATCAGCCTGTACTGCATGGACGAGACCGACGGCGAGTCCCTGGATGCCTGCAAGATGGTGACCGAAGGTCTGTACAAGTACGATGAGTTCGGTGTGGCTCAGCCGACTCTGGCCACCTCCTGTGAGGCGAACGAGGACAGCACTGTCTGGACCTGCTACCTGCGGGAAGGCGTCAAGTTCCACGACGGGTCAACGGTGGATGCCAACGACGTCGTCAGGTCATGGGATGCAGGTATGAACGCTGCCAGCCCCTATCACATCGGCAACACAGGCGCGTTTGAATACCCATCCTATCTGTTCGATGCCTTGATGAACCTTGAGTAGCTATTACGCTACTTACGTTTGGTTTAACTAAGGCGTGTACTAAGACAATGCGGGGTGGCTATTCGTCTCAATTGGGCGGTAGCCATCCCGCATGTTGTGCTTTAAGGTGATATATGATCAAATACATTATTCGACGTTTCCTGGCCTCAATGCCTGTTCTATTTGGCGTCTTGACAGTTACTTTTGCGCTGGCCCGGGCAATTCCTGGCGATCCCTGCAAAGCGATCCTGGGTGAGAAAGCCACCGTAGAAGTTTGCGAGCGTTTCATTCGCGAGAAGGGATTGGATAAGCCGATCCCAGTTCAATTTGGCATCTATCTGAAAGATCTGGCGCGGGGTGATTTTGGCAATTCGATCCGCTTTGGTCGTCCTATTGTCCAGATCTTGATCGAGCGTTTGCCAACGACGGTCGAACTGGGTTTCGCCGGCTTATTTCTGGCTTGTTTAATTGGCATTCCACTTGGTATTATTTCGGCTCTACGTTATAATTCCGCAATTGATATGGCCACCATGGTGTGGGCGAACATCGGGGTTTCGATGCCTATATTTTGGTTGGGTTTGATGTTGGCTTACGTTTTTGCTTTATTGCTGAAAGACACGCCCTTTTGGCTACCCCCTTCGGGACGGCTGTCAGCCGGGGTAGTGGCGATACCTTTTTATGAGGTCTATGGCTGGGAAGTGATAGAAGGTACGGCTCCCTATCGTTTTTTGGAATTCTTTGCCAATATGTATATTTTCAACTCCCTGATTACCTTCGACTGGGTGGTTCTGAAAGACGCCATCACCCATTTGATTTTGCCTTCGACTGCGCTCAGCACTATTCCCATGGCCATTATCGCGCGTATGACTCGCTCCAGTATGTTGCAAGTACTGGGGTTAGACTACGTGCGTACGGCCCGGGCCAAAGGGCTGTCTGAACGAATGGTGGTGTTGAGGCACGCCTTCCGTAACGCACTCCTACCAATCATAACGATAGTGGGGCTTCAACTGGGAGTGGTCTTCAGTGGAGCTATTCTGACTGAGACCATTTTTAGCTTGGCAGGGGTGGGGCGAAGCCTATATGAAGCCATCACTGCACGCGATTATCCCATCATTCAGGGTTTCACGGTCGTAGTCGCGATAGGATATATCGTCGTAAACCTGGTGGTAGATCTATCGTATGCTTTCCTCGATCCCCGCATTAAGCTTGACTGAAAACAAACAAATGAAGACTCTATCTACAGAATTCCGAAAAGACTCACGCTCTGAGAACTTGTGGTTAGTGGCCCTGCGACGGCTCTTCCGGCAACGATCGGGAGTCACCGGGATGATCATTCTGGGGTTCTTGACCCTGGTGGCTGTTTTTGCCCCCGTCATTGCACCTTATGATCCGATTCAAGTTCTCATTGGAATAGAACCGGTTAAGAAACGAGCAGACCCGTGCATTCACCTGCTGGGTTGCCCCAGAGACCAACCTCAGCATCTGATGGGCACTGATGGCAATGTGCGGGATGAGTTTAGCCGTATCATTTATGGCACCCGTATCTCCCTATTCATTGGATTTGTCACCATTGGCGCCGCCATAATTGTGGGGACAATACTGGGGGCTATAGCTGGTTATGTTGGAGGATGGGTATCAGACGTTATTATGCGTGTTCTCGACGTGGTACTGGCTTTTCCCTTTCTATTGCTGGCCATTGCCATTGTTGCTGTTCTGGGGCCGGGTTTAACTAATGCGATGATGGCGATCGCTATCGTCAACATTCCGTCGTTTGCCCGGGTTATCCGCTCCAGTGTTTTGTCGGTCAAAGAGGAGGAGTATGTTTCGGCGGCCCGGTCAATTGGGGCCAATCCATTGCGAATTCTCTTTTTGCATGTCTTGCCCAATGCCATTTCTCCGATGATCGTGCAGGGCACATTGGGTATTGGCACCGCCATTCTGGAGACGGCAGCGCTTTCGTTTATCGGGATGGGCGCGCAACCCCCTGATCCTGAATGGGGATCCATGTTAGCTTCCGAGCGGAACCAGGTCTTCAGTGCGCCGCACCTGGTGTTCTTCCCCGGCTTGGCGATTATGATCACAGTGCTAGGCTTCAACCTGCTGGGTGATGGTTTGCGTGATGCGCTCGATCCTCGGTTGCGCTTGTAGCGCCTGCCCCATTCCTGGCCAGCAGCGGACTAGGGTCCGCTGCGAGCACAAGGTGAACGGATACGAAATGAGATTTGACAGAATCGCTCATATCTGATATGCTTGTAGTAGATCGTGACTCCCGTTTTGAACCTCCGGACCTCTGAAGTTGTATGATTTGTGAAAGGAGTTGATTCGGCCTTAGAATACCATCTGCACAAAGGAATCAGTGAGTTGCAGTCAGGCGTGGGGCTAGGCGCCCTCGGCAGGTTAAGAGTCCGTGTCAAGTCGCTGAAAGACGGCTTGGCGCCAAACATCCAGAAACAAAATATAAGGAGGAGGCAACAAATGTTTAAGAGAACGTTCGTTAATCTGTTCTTAGTGTTCACAATGCTGCTGACGATGGTGGGTGTGGCCACCGCCGCTCCGACGGCTCAGGAGGAAATGACCTATACGGTTAAACTAGGCGACAACCTCTGGACCCTGGCGGAGAAGTACCTGGGCAACGGCCCGGCCTATCATGCCATCGTCGATGCCACCAAGGCCAAGTACGAGGAGGATACCAGCTTCGCCAACATCGAGAACCCCAGTCTGATCCATCCCGGTTGGAAGCTCCTCATCCCCGGCGTGGAAGGGGAAGTCGCTGCAGGCAAGACCTTCATCTTCGGGCGCGGCGGTGACTCCGTTCAGCTCGACCCGGCCGTGGTCACCGATGGCGAGTCCTTCCGCGTCACCGGCCAGATTCTCGAACCGTTGTTCCAGTACGAAGACGGTGGCACGGCGCCCATCCCAGCTCTGGCCACTGGCTTCGAGGCCTCTGCGGACAGCAAGGAGTGGACGATCTTCCTGCGTGAGGGCGTCAAGTTCCACGACGGCACTCCCTTCAACGCCGACGCCGTGGTTCTCAACTACGAGCGCCAGTGGAAGACCGATCACCCGCTGCACTTTGAGGAGCAGGTGTTCGAATACTGGGAGTACATGTTCAACGGCTTCGACGATGACTGTCTCATCACCAGCGTCGAGGCAGTGGACGATTTGACTGTCAAGATCACTCTCAGGGAACCTCTGGCTCCCATGCTGGCCAACATGGCCATGGACATGTTCGCTATCTCCAGCCCGGCGGCTCTCGAGAAGTACGGTGCGGACTACGGCACGCCCAGCGCGGGAGCTGTGGGCACCGGCCCCTTCAAGTTCGTGGAGTGGGTGGAGGACGCCCACATCACCGTGGAAGCCAACGTGGACTACTGGGGCGGTGCGCCGACCATCGCCAGGATCATCTGGCGTGTGATCCCCGACGACTCGGCCCGCTACCTGGCGCTCAAGGCTGGCGATATCCACGCCCTGGAGCAGGCCGGCATCGAGGACATCAAGGATGCTGAGGCGGATCCCAACCTGTACGTGGAGGCCACGGGCCTGAATACTGGCTACCTGGCCTTCAACTACCACATCAAAGAGCTCCAGGATCCGAAGGTGCGAGAGGCAGTGTTCCACGCCATTGACCGCGAGGCTCTGAAAGATGCCTTCTACGGCGACTATGGCCAGGTGGCGAGCACCTTCCTGCACCCATCTATGTGGGGACGCCCCGACATCGAGGATTGGGCCTACGACCCCGATCTGTCCAGGCAATTGCTGGCCGAGGCTGGCTTCCCCGATGGTTTGAAGGAAGTCACCAACGAGGACACCGGAGAAGTTGGGCCGCTGAAGTTCTACTACATGCCGGTGACCCGCTTCTACTACCCCAGCCCCAAGGAAATCGGTGAGGCCATGGCCGCTGATCTGGCCAAGGTCGGCATTGAGACCGAACTGTACCTGGAAGGCGACTGGGCGACCTTCCTTGGCTCCCGGCGTGAGGGCAAGTTGTACGGTCTCTACATGCTCGGCTGGGGCGGCGACAACGGCGACCCCGACAACTTCCTCAACTACTTCTTCGGCGGGCTGAGCGGCACTGGACAGGTCAAGGAGCCTGACGGGCGCGAAGGGTACTACGCCAACCAGGAAGTGGCCGACCTGCTTTTCCAGGCCGCCACCGAGCCTGATCAGGCCAAGCGTGCGCCTCTCTACGAAGAGGTGGAGCGGTTGCTGCACGAGGATCGTGCTCGTCTGTGGGTGATCCACAACAACACCCCGCGCCTGTTCAATGCGAAGGTCAGCGGCTTCCAGGTGCAGCCAGTAGGCGCCGACAAGTACGAGAGGGTCGTGATCGCGGACTAGGCTCGGTGAGGCTGGGTCTTTAGCCGCACCAGGCTTGGGCTCTATCGTGAGCCCTCATGACGACGGCAGAAGGGGGTGCGGGGTTTGTCCCTGCACCCCCTTTCATCGTTGAGTACTCTCTTTGCTCGAAGGGGATCGCCAGATCCCCGTGTGAATCCAGGGATCTGGCGATCCCTGGAGAGCGGGAAAAGCGGAAAAGAAGGAGCGTGTTCATTTGACCAGATACATCATCCGTAGGTTGATTTCTCTGATTCCCACTTTGTTGGGGGTGACGGTCCTCGTTTTCCTGTTCATTCACCTTATCCCCGGCGATCCGGCCATCGTCATGTTGGGCGAGCACGCGGCGGTGGAAAACGTGGAACGCATCCGCGAACAATTGGGTTTGAACGAACCCCTCTTTTTGAATACCGATGCCGTGGGCCAGGTCTTTCGTCGCGAAGTCGGTATCGGTGAAGGGGTCAAGAGTCTCTTTGAATCGCAATACTTTCTCTTCCTCGGCCGCCTGCTGCAGGGCGACCTGGGCAAGTCCGTCCACGAAAAGACACCGATCGCTGATTTGTTGAAACTGAAATTCCCGGCCACCGTGGAACTGTCGCTTCTAGCGATGTTCTTTGCCATCGTAGTGGGCATCCCCGCTGGCATCATCTCCGCCACGCGGCGCAACTCCGTTTTCGATAGTGTGAGCATGATCGGCTCGCTGGTGGGCGTTTCCATGCCCATCTTTTGGCTAGGATTGATGCTCATTTTCTTCTTCGGCGTCAAGTTGGGCTGGTTTCCCACCTACGGCCGGTTTCCGGTTGATCTATCCCTGGAGACCGTCACGGGTCTCTACACCATTGACAGTATCATCGCGAAAGACACTCAGGCTCTGCGCCTCGCTCTCAAACATCTGGCGATGCCATCTATTGCCTTGGGCACCATCCCCATGGCCATCATCGCCCGCATGACCCGTTCCGCCATGCTGGAAGTGCTGCAGGAAGATTACATCCGCACGGCTTACGCCAAAGGATTGCAGGAGAGGGTCGTCATCTTGCGCCATGCTCTGAAGAATGCCTTCCTGCCAGTGATCACGATCATCGGTCTGCAGGTCGGTAGCCTGCTGGCGGGGGCCATCATGACCGAGACGGTCTTCTCCTGGCCTGGGATAGGCAAGTGGGTGTACGATGCCATCCTGGCGCGGGACTACCCAGTCGTGCAGGTGGCTGTCCTGGTCATCACTCTGGTCATAGCGGTGGTCAACCTGGCAGTTGACGTTTCCTATGCCTTCCTTAACCCTAAAATCCGATTCGAGTGAGTGATATGGCTGAGATGACTACTCATCAAGCGAACCTGGCGGTGGATTTTGCGGTGCGCAAGCATCGCTCTCTGTGGGGCGATGCCTGGAAGCGATTGATTTCCCTCAATACCGCGCGCTTGGGCATGGCCATTATCGGCATCTTGCTGCTGGTGGCCGTGCTGGCGCCCATCGTACATGATTACAACCCGAAAACAGATTCCAATCTCAGAGCCCGGCTCAATCCTCCCTCACGTGAACACCTCTTGGGAACCGATAACCTGGGCCGTGATGTGCTGGTGCGATTGATTCATGGGGCCCGGTATTCGCTGGGGGTGGGGATTATCTCGGTGGGCATCGCTCTGATCATCGGCGGCTTGCTGGGAATGATGGCTGGTTTCGTCGGGGGGAAAACAGGCAATACCATCATGCGATGCATGGACATTGTCATGGCTTTCCCAGGCATGCTCCTGGCCATTGCCATCGTCGCTGTGCGCGGGCCAGGACTGAATAACACCATGGTCGCCATAGGGATAGTGAGCATCCCCTTTTATGCACGCCTGGCCCGCTCGACGGTACTCGGGGTCAACGCTATGGAGTACATCACCGCTGCCCGATGTGTTGGTACCACAAACAGCCGCATCCTATTTCGGCACATCTTCCCCAATATCCTTTCCCCCATCATCGTGCAGACCACTCTGGGCATGGCGAACGCCATCCTCTCGGCGGCGGGGTTGGGTTTCCTGGGACTGGGGCAGCAGCCGCCAAAGCCAGAATGGGGCTCCATGTTGAGCGATTGCTACAAGTTCCTGGCCACGGGCGCCTGGTGGGTGATCATCCCCCCCGGTGTGGCCATCATGCTCACCGTTTTGGGATTCAACCTGCTGGGCGATGGCCTGCGCGACGCTTTGGATCCTCGTCTGCGCGCCGATTGAGCGTCTGTTGCTTTCATGGTGACGGTGATCATCGTCAAGCGGCGTAGTGGCCGGATTCACTCCTTCCTGCGGCAGACAGTGCTGGGGCCGACGGGGGGAAGCAAGTAGGAAGCAATTAGTGGCGTGTAGCTAAAGTGGTATGGGAGGTGATATGATGAGTAGCACATCTGCTGTTACGGTAGCTCAGCCATCTGCCGAGGCGCAGAGCATTATGGCCGATCAACGGGGCAAAGTGCGGAACTTCGTCGTCCAGTTGGCCGTGGTATGGATCGGCATCTTCATCGCCCTCGCAGTGGGGGTCAGGCTTCTCAAATTCGATGTGGGTTTCATGTACGACAGGCTGGGCTTCATTATCCAGGGGATCCAGTACACGTTGTTGGTGTCGGCATCCGCCATCATCCTGGCCATCATTTTGGCTCTCTTGGGAGCCCTGGGTCGGCTTTCCAAGAATCCTATCGCCAATGGCATTTCTGGCTTCTACGTCTCTTTTGTCCGAGGCACGCCCCTGCTGGTTCAGATCTACATGTGGTATCTTGGCCTGCCGCAGATCGGGCAGCAGTTGGAAGCAATGGGCTTGACCGGAGTGCAGAAGCTCCTGACATTGCCCGCTATCCCGGCCGGTATCCTGGCCCTGGGCGTGTGCTACGGCGCCTACATGACAGAGACCTTCCGGGCGGGCATCCAATCCATCAGCAAAGGCCAGATTGAGGCCGCCTATTCGGTGGGCATGACGCCAGGCCAGACAAGACGTCGCATAGTCTTGCCCCAGGCCCTGCGCCTCGTCATCCCACCCATAGGCAATGACTTTGTGGCTATGATCAAGGACTCGTCTCTGGTCTCGGTGATGGGCGTCTGGGAGTTGACCTACCGCGCCACCAAAATGGGGCGCCGCTACTTCCGCTCCCTGGAAACGCTGACGGTGGCGGCGATCATCTATTGGATCATGTGCATCGTCCTGCAGGCATTGCAGGGCCGCTTGGAGACCCACATGAGTCGGGGCGAGAGGAAGTGATATGGAGCCTATCATCAAGGTTCGTAAGCTGGAGAAGTGCTTCGGCAAGCTCTACGTTCTAAGAGGCATTGATCTCGATGTGGAAGTGGGCGAGGTGTTGGTGGTCATCGGCCGTTCCGGGTCGGGGAAGAGCACATTTCTGCGCTGTCTGAATTTCCTGGAGGAGCCGACGGCGGGCACCGTTGAGATTGACGGGGTAGTGATCCCGGCGGGGGAGCCCAGTCGCCAGCACCGCGTCCACATCCAGCAGATTCGGGCCAAGGCCGGCATGGTCTTCCAGCACTTCAACCTGTTCCCCCATAAGACGGCCGTAGGGAACGTCATTGAGGGGCTATTGACGGTCAAAGGGATGTCGAAAGAGGAAGCCACCGAACTCGGCGAACGGCACCTGGGCTGGGTGGGCCTGATGGACAAGAAGGACGAGTACCCCTCTCGCCTGTCGGGCGGGCAGCAGCAGCGGGTTGCCATTGCTCGGGCTCTGGCCATGGAGCCCAAGATCATGCTCTTCGACGAGCCAACCTCAGCCCTGGACCCTGAGCTGATCGGCGAGGTGCTGGACGTAATGAAGCGCCTGGCGCGGGAGGGGATGACCATGATCGTGGTCACCCACGAGATGGGCTTCGCTCGTGAGGTCGCCCATCGCGTCATCTTCATGGATGAGGGCGTGTGGGTTGAGGAGGGGACGCCAGAGGAGATGTTCGACAACCCCCAGGACCCCCGCACGAAGGATTTCCTGCGGCATATTTTGTAGAAGCCAACACCGTCCTATACTAAACAACAAGACAAAGAGGAGTCAGAGATGACTCCTCTTTGTGGTTCTTAGCTCGCCATCACTTTTGGCAGCATTGTGGTTCTGGCAACGAAGGCACTTCGTCCATACCGTACCGCTTTGCGGCCTCGGTCATAACGGCCTTCAACTCCTTGCGGACCTCGGTGGGCACATCGGGGGGCTGGTACTCGGCGATCATGGCTTTGACCCGCTCGCGGGCGTGCTGGACGATGTTCTTGGCCCCGCGACTTTAGGTTGCATAGTCTACCTTCCTGTGCCTAGTTTCCTAGAGTGGCAATGATCTTGGATAGCTCTGCCTGCAGCCTGGGTTCCAATGGCTCCGGGCGGTGATTGGCCAGGATCCACTTTGCCTTCTCGTGAGCCCACTCCCTCGCCCCGCGCCGGCCATCTTCTTCCCAGGCGCGATAGGAGCGGCGATCCACCAGGTTTGGCGCCCAGCGCCCTTTCATGTATTTCAGGGTGTGTTGCTGTGTCAGATAGTGCCCACCCACGCCCACGGACTTGATGACATCCAAAGCCAGAGTCTCCTCGCTCACTTCGATGCCTCGTGCTGTGGCCTGGACGATGTCGTAGATCTCACAATCCATGAGCAGTTGCTCGTAGGAGAGGATGCGCGAGCCATAGAGCAGGCCGGCCCCGGTCAGCATGTCGGCGCCGCTGAGGACGGGCATCAGGCCAGCGAAGGCGTTGTCCAGAGCTGCCTGCCAGTCGGGCTCTTTTGCGCCGGTGGCGAAGGCGCCCATAGAGAGGGGTATCTTGTAGAAGTCAGCCAGTTGGTTGGTGGCGGCTCCAAAGAGGTAGTCCTCTGGCCCTCCGCCGGTATAGGCCCCCGTGCGGAGGTCCATGGCCGTCTGAGCGGCAGCGTAGAAGATGGGCGTGCCTGGGTAGGCCAACTCGATGAGGGCGGAGGCAGCGATCACCTCGGCGTTGCCCACCATCAGGTTGCCGGCCAGCGTGGCTGGCCCGGTGGAGCAGCAACTGGCCATGGTCATGAAGCCCACTGGTAGACCCGCTTCGGCAGCCACCAGAGCGGCCTCCAGGCTGCCCCCGTCTTGACCCAGAGGGCTGATGGTGCACTGCATGATGGAGAGGATGGGGCGTTTTCTCAGTTCCTCGCGTCCGCCGACGATGGCCGCTGCCATCTCGATCGCAGCCTGAGCTTCACTGGCCGTTATGATGCACTCGGTCTGGACGTGCTTGGTGGTATTGCTCCAGGCAGCCTCCAGCTCGTGCAAAGAGCGCGTTTCGGGGGGGCAGTCCTGGGCGGCTACTATGGGCCAATAGAAAGCGATCTGAGGCGCGTAATCAGCCACCAGGGCTGAATCGGCCACATCTTGCTTGGTCGAGCGCCGTCGCTCTCCCGTCTCCAGATCAATGACCTCCACGCCGCAGCCGTCGGTGGATAGATAGGAGTGCTCACCATCCAAAGGCAGATTCAGGATGGTGTCGCGGGCGCAAAGCACATACGATGGCGGCGCTTGGGTCAAAGCCTCTTCGACGACCTGGCCAGGGAGGCGGGCGATCTGGGTTTCCCTGTCCACCATCGCTCCCGCCTCTTCCAGAACATCAAGGGCCCAGCCTGAAGGAAAGCGCACCCCAACCGTCTCGATTACCTCCAGGCTGGCCTGGTGGATGCGTCGCACATCGTCCTCGCTCAACGCTTTTAGATGCAATTTGGGGCGTTCAATTGGCGATATAGCTCTTGCACTTGCAGCCAAGGGTCATCTCCCTCGTCCTGCTCTCTACCCAACTCCTAAAAGCCGCTGGACCACGGCAACGGCTCCCACAGCGTCCTCCGAGTATCCATCGGCCCCGATTTCGTCGGCCCAGCTCGGGGTAACCGGAGCGCCGCCGACGATCACCTTGACCTCATTCCTGATGCCTGCCTCCTCCAGCGCTTGGATGATCCTCTTTTGAGCTGGCATAGTCGTTGTGAGAAGGGCAGACATGCCCAGGACGTTGGCGCCGACCTCCTTGACTTTGGCGATGAAGGTGTCGTCCGTAACATCCACGCCCAGATCAAAGACCTCGAAGCCGTTGACAGCGAGTAGGGTGGTGACCAGGTTCTTGCCGATCTCGTGAATGTCTCCCTGTACAGTGCCGATGACGACCTTGCCGTGAGTTTGACGGGTCTCTTGGCGGCGGTGTAGCTCGGAATTCAGCACGGCCATGGCCTCTTCCATAGCCTTAGCTCCGATGACCAGATCGGGCAGGAAGTATTCGCCCTGGGAAAAAAGGTCGCCAACTACCTTGATGCCGGCTGCAAAGCCGTCTTCGATCATAGCCAGAGGCCCCAAGCCAGCTTCAAGTCCTTTTTGAGCCAGCTCGGCTGCCTCTTCCGGTTCGCCCTCGATGACACTCTGGGCCATAGCTTGATATAACTTGTCTTTGGACATCTAATTCTCCTCTCTTGTTTGATGTAGGCAGTAGATCACAGTGGCGGCAGTTGTTTTAGCCCCTGGGCCTGGGCTGCCTGCAGGGTGATGGCTGTCAATTCCTTTTCCACCTCTTTGGGCAAGGCTCTGGGCTGGTAGGCGGCCACTAACTGCTCAACCCGTTCGTGTGCTCGCTGCATTATATCCTTGCTTCCCTTAGTTTCCCAGACCTGACGGAAATCGCGGTCAATCACCGGGGAGGGGATGAACAGTTCCCGCCTGAACCACCGGCGGGTGTGTTTGGTGGCCAGGAAATTGCCCGCGTGGCCTACCTGGCGCACGATGGCGGTAGCCAGGGGATCCTCCGAAACGTCAATGCCCCGCACCAGTCGGCGGGCCATGCCGATCAGCTCGTTATCAATCACCAGCTTCTCCAGGCTGAAACAGCTTTCGAAGTCCATCATGCCGGCTCCGGAGACCATGTTCACCCCGGCCAGCGCGGCCAGGATGTTGCCGATGCCCGACTCAAAGCCGACCTGGGCATCCACGATCTTGGCGTCGCTCATGCCCATGTAGGCGTGGGTGGGCAGTCCCAGGTGCTTGCCGACCTGGACATAAGCACAATCCATCATCAGAGTCCCGATAGCCCCCATGGGTGGTGTCCCTGTGCGCATATCGAAAGCGGCAGGCGAGCCTCCCCAGACGATGGGAGATCCGGCCTTGGCCAGTTGGTGAATGGTGATCCCGCTCAGGCACTCGGCGGCGTGCTGCACCACCGAGCCGACCAGGGTCGCGGGCCCCGTCGCTCCAGTCAGGGGCATGGAGACCAACTCGGCTGGGATGCCAGCGCGGGCGCAGTCAATCATGTTCTGGCAGGTGATCTCGCTCCACAGCAGGGGGGGGGAGGGGCAGACATCGAATACAGCGATGGGCTTGGCGGCCAGAGCCTCTTCGCTGCCGACCACGGCCACCAGCAGGTCTTTCATGATGGCCCAGGTCTCCACGGCGAAGGCCCCGGTGATCACGGGCTTCCGGGCGTGCCGGAGCACCAGGTAGAGGCGATAGAGATCGGCCACGCTCTCTGGCACGTCCGAGCACACCAGGGCCGTGCTGACCGCGTCCAGTTCGGGCAGCATCTCAGCCAACTTGATATAAGCGACGAAGTCGGCGGTGACTGGCTTGCGCGACTGGGTTGCTCTATAATCCAAAATCTCGATGGCTGTCGAGCCTGGGTCGAACTGCACGTCGTCGTCGCCGTAATGGACGGTGGGGTTCCCCTCGAAATCGTGGAGGTAGAACGAGGAGGGAACCGTTTCCACGGCCTTATCAACCAGTTCGGCTGGGATCCTGGCCACTCTGCTGGCGAAATCAACAGTGGCCCCAGCATCGGCGACCAGCTTCAGGGCCTCGTCGCTGTGAATGCGCACGCCTGGGTCCCACAGCAACTCGTGGGCCTCCGCCAGGATGCGCTCGATGGTTTCTTGGTCAAGTAGTTCTAGCTTGGGTCTGAACATTCTTATCTCCTTTGTGTTTTTAGGACAAGCCTTGATGAGCGGCGTAATCATAGCACGTAGCCGGGATTTTGTCAAAGAGACGTCCCACCTGGCCTGCTAAAAGCCAAAGTCGGCTTACCCGTCAAGGAACGGGCAAGCCGACTTCCTGGAGTTTGCTACCCAGGCTCGTTGTGCTATAATCTAATAGCTCACCAGCTACCAGCAGAGGCGGCTCCCACGCCTGCCCTGAGCTTGTCGAAGGGCCGCCGAAACGCGGGCGGGAGTCCGCTCTGCTTCACAATTGTGATGTACTGAATCTAATAGCTCAGCCGCCGTTCGGTGCCGGCCAGCAGGCGGACGATGTTGCGGCGAAGGGCCAGGACAACAATGGCGCCCGCCAATAGGCCGTAGAAGGCGTGGGGCAGGGGGCGGTGAGCGAAAAGGGCCAGGGCCAGGAAGATGGCGGGTGCCAGGATGGCCACCGCCAAAGAGGCCACAGAGGCATAGCGGGAGATAACTATGACCAGCAGCCCGGCCCCGCTGAGAGCCAGGGCCACGGGGAAGGATAGCGCCGAGATCACACCCAGATTAGTGGCGGTGCCAGCGCCGCCCCGCCAGCCCAGGAAAACGGACCAGTTGTGGCCCACAACCGCCGCCACCCCTACCAGGACTTCGCCAACTGAGTTGCCCAGGAGAGCTCTGGCGATCAAAACCACGCTCATGCCCTTGAGAAAGTCGCCCGACGCGGTGAGGATGGCTGGCCAAAGGCCAGCAGCACGCCAGACGTTGGTGCCCCCGGTGCGGCCACTGCCGTGTTGGCGCACGTCAGCGCCTTTCACGAGCTTTACCACCAGGTAGCCAACGGGAATGGAGCCCATCAAATAGCCCAGGGCTATCATGATCACGTAACGAAGAATCTCCACGGAAATTTCCTCCTATCTCAAACCGGTTTACTGTTTACAACACCGAGATTGTAATGAAGTTGCGCGCTGGTAGAAGTGGAAAGCAAGGATTAGGTATTGGATATTAGGTATTGGATATTGGGAGGGAGAGGCGTGCGGGTTTTGATTGTTGGGGCGGGGGCTATTGGGTCGCTGGTGGGGCTTATGTTGGCGCGAGCGGGCCACGAAGTTACGCTGGTGGGCCGTCAGCCTTATGTGGACGCCGTGCGAGCGCGGGGCTTGGGTCTCGAGGATGGCGGCGGGGTCACGCGGACGACGAAGGTGCGAGCGGTAACGAGTGCGCTGGATGTGGCCGATGAACCGTTCGATCTGGTTCTCCTCACCGTGAAAGCCTACGATGCAACTGAGGCCGCAGCCCAGGTCGAGCCTCTGGCCCGGCGCGGCGTTCCCATCCTCGTCCTGCAGAACGGCGTGGGAGGCGAGGAAGCGGTATCGGCGATTCTGGGTGGGGCGACGATTCTCTCTGCGGTGATCACCCTGTCGGTAAGGGTGCTGGAGCCTGGGTTGGTGCGTTTGGCCACAACGTGGGGCGGCATCGGCCTGGCGCCGACCGCGCCTGGTCAGTCGGTGGCTGAGTTGGGCGTGGTGTTTCGGGAGGCTGGTTTCAGGACTTCCGTGTATCGAGATCACCGGGCGATGAAATGGGCCAAGCTGCTCCTGAACATGATCGCCAATGCTTCCCCGGCCATTCTGGACATGCTCCCCGACGAGGTCTTTGCCGATAGCCGTCTGTTTGCCCTGGAGCAGGCAGCCTTCCGCGAAGCTGTGGCGGTGATGTGGGCCCTGGGCCTGCGGCCAGTGTCCCTGCCCGGCTACCCGGTGCCCCTCTTCGCCTGGGCCTTATGCTCCTTGCCAGTCTGGCTATTGCGCCCCGTTCTCCGAAAAGTCATCGTCCGTGGCCGGGGCGGCAAGATGCCCTCCTTGCACATAGACCTGTCCAGGGGCAAAGGCAAGTCGGAGGTGGAGTACCTGAACGGGGCGGTAGTCAGGTACGCCCAGGAGCTGGGGCTGGACGCACCCGTCAATCGAGCGCTGCATGCGGCGCTGATGGGCATCGTGAAGGGGGAGATTCCCTGGGAGGAGTATCGAGGCCAGCCGGAGCGCCTCCTGGCTGGCTTGTCCTGAGGCTTCGACAAGCGCTCAGCCCAGCGGCTTGCCGAAGGGCTTGTCCTGAGCCGCTGGGCTGAGCCTGTTGCTTGCACTGAGCCCTGTCGAAGTGAAGCCTCGTCGAAGGGCTTGTCCTCTTGGGGAGAAGTTGATATAAAGGAGCATATCATGTTTCCCAAGTCCCAGTGGATCCAAAATTGCTCTGAGGGGATTGTGTGCAACCTGCGGTTGCCTTCCCTGCCTTTGGCCTGGATCTGGCGATCCAGGCCGAGCAAAATTGGATCTGCTGAGTCTCACTTTGCGGGCGGAATCCAGGCCGTGATCAGGCACTGCCCGATAGCCTTGGCTGTACTGGCGTGGCTGCTCTCTGGCACAGGTTGTCTGCCTGCCCCCACAGCCACGCCGACGGCGACCATCCCACCCTTTCCCTCGCCCACTCCGAAAACGGGTCTCCGGCGTATCACTCTGGCTCTCGGGGGAGACGTGATGCTGGGCCGGCTGGTCAACTCGGCGATTCTCCAGCGGGGCCCCCGCTATCCCTGGGGCGACGTGTTGCTCCTGGTGCAGGAAGCCGACCTGGCTTTGGTCAACCTGGAATGCACCATCGCCGAGAGCGGCGAACCTTTCGTGCCGCCCCGCGTCTTCTACTTCCGGGCCCATCCCAAAGCCATCGAAGTGCTGACCCTGGCCGGGGTGGATTACGTTACCCTGGCCAACAACCACGCCCTGGACTTCCAGGCTCCGGCCCTGCTGGAGACCATCCGCCACCTGGACGAACACGGCATCGCCCACGCCGGGGCAGGAGCCAACCTGGCCGAAGCCTCTCAGCCAGCCATGCTGGAAGCTGGAGGTATCAAAGTGGGGGTGGTAGCCTTTGCCGACCACTTTCGGGAGTACCAGGCTACCGAGGAGACGCCGGGCACCCGTATCATTGCTATCTCCACCGAGGAACAGCACTTCGGTCAGGTGAAGGAAAGCATACAGGCAGCACGGGAGGCAGGGGCGGACCTGGTCGTTTTCTCCATCCACTGGGGCCCCAACATGAGGCAGGTGCCCTCTTCCGAGTTCGTGGCCTTCGCCCATGCGGTGATGGATGCCGGGGCTGACATCTTCCACGGCCACAGTGCCCACCTCTTCCAGGGCATTGAGATCTACAACGGCAAGCCCATCCTCTACGACACAGGGGACCTGATTGACGACTACCACGTGGACCCGCAGTTGCGGAACGACCAGCAACTGCTCTTTCTCCTCACCGCTACCTCGCAGGGGGTAGAGCGCATCGAGTTGATCCCGCTGCTGATCTCGTACATGCAGGTCAATCAGGCCACAGGTGCCGTCTTCGACGAAATCGCCGAGCGCATACGCCGACTTTCGGTGGAGATGGGGACGGAGATCGAGCAGGAGGGGGGGCGTCTGGTTATTGAGGTGGGGAAGTAGCTCCTGCTATAACTGGCGTGTCGGAGACGATGGTGGCTTGCCGGCTCGACGGAGTTATAGTATACTGTTGAGGTGACCACAGTCTCTACTAGAAGTTGTTCGGCGTCTCATGACGTACAGCTACGAGAGACCTGGCAAGGCTCGTGGAGACCGGGTGGGTGCGACAAACAGGAACAGGCAAAGGCACTCGCTACATGGCGGAGTAGGATGGCGCATAAAGATGGTTTGTGGCGCATAAGATGGCGCATTAGTATCTCGCCGGATTAGGGTCTGATGGCCCAGGTGATGTCGCATTTGGCCCAGAAATGTCGCATTTCCTGTCGCATTTGGGCGTCCAAAAGGAAATGGCACGACAAATTGGGCACGGGCGCAGCACGAGATACGCTGATGTGCGGTGAAAACAGTACACGATTAGGCTCAAAAGTACACGATTAGGTACATGATTTAACTGGGCGAGAGGACAGAAGTGGTTGTACGTGGATGCCGGCATGCGGTGGCTGGACACCTCGGAGCAGACGGACGTACCGCTGGTTGAGTACGTGGATACCTTTCGGAAATCATTGACCTGAATCGGGCAGGGAGGGCGGTGGAGTTGTGAGTGTCTATATGTCGGCCGGGTGTCAGTGGCCTGGCCTGTTCAGAGATCGAGTCAGGAGGTGTCGAAATGGATGTTCAAGCGTTGACTCTTGAATTGAGCAACGCATTGGCAATTTCGGAATCTGAGCTCATTCGAAAAGGGTTGCTGGCCTTCATCGAAAAAGGGATCCGGCTGGCGGAGTGGAAAATCGCTCAGATCCGCGAGCGATACGACGTGTTCTCCAAGGAATCACTGTACCAGGCGATTCAGAATGGCGAGGTTGCCGGACATCCGGCGTGGGAAGATCGCATCGTCTGGAAGAATAAGGATGCCTACATCGCTCGTTTGCGCCAGATGACGGAGCGGCCTGAATTCCAAACGGGCTAATCGGCCAGGCTATCGTGGCAGGCCAGGTGAAATGGCGGTAGAGTTGAGGGATTACGGATTCATTGACTGGTCAGGCGACTCGGGCTTCAAATTCGCCCTGGGCTCTTCGATTTACTTGGCGTTCTGCTTAGTCTCCAGCCAGGACTACGGGACCTTGCGCCGAGGTTTGATGAGTCTTCGAGAACAGTTGGGATTGCCTGGCGTTTTCGAGGGATGCGTATAGCCATGTCGCCTGTGCTGCGAGCCAGGGGGATACAGCAAACACCTAAAGTTCGTGGAGAACCAGCACACCGCTGGGATGGCTTACAGCTTGCGGACATGCTGGCAGGGGCGGTGGTGGCGCGGGAGACGAGCGGCGGGAATTACCTGCGAGGATTGCGCAACCTGCGAGTGCATCGGTACGAGGTCCAGAAATAAAACCGCCTCGGCTATCCAGGTTATGGCCTCATCAGATGAGACATTCAACCACCTGGCGTGCGCCCCAGAGTTGGGCACTTTTTCACCGAGGGGAAACGTTGGCCGCCTGGCCACTGCATGCAGAGGCCAGTGACCCGTTTTTTGATTGGGCATATTATAGCATCAATCTGGGGAAAAGTCAATTGGAGGCTGGCTGCATGAATGTCGGGATTTGTGTCGTAATTCGCCAAAGAGAGCCGGCTGGCGGAGTGGGAAATCGCCCAGATCCGCGAGCGATACGACGTGTTCTCCAAGGAATCACTGTACCAGGCGATTCAGAATGGAGAGGTCGCCGGGCACCCGGCGTGGGAAGATTACATCGTCTGGAAGAATAAAGAGGCCCACATCTTCCTGATGCAGAATTCAGGATTTTGCCTATTACGGTTTGATCAACTATTTGGTATAATACAGTAGATGGGAAAAGGATTACCAAATGCATAACGCAATTACTGACTTTCGACGTACATCTCATACCTGCCTTCTCCTCGTTCACCCAGCGGTTAGCAGGCTAGAGGATGCGGCTAACGAGCTGCTATCAGTGTATGACTGGCCACGCCTGTCCGTGGGCCGGGAACTTAGCCCTGTACTGCTTGCCGAGATACCCCAACGTCGCTCCCGCGCAGTTCGCCAGTGGATGAAAACTCAGCTTAGAAACATATCCTCCGGCCCTGTCCTGTGCACGAATATAGACTTGCTCTTTGATCCGACGCTCAAGTTGGATCCCCTGAGACTGATACGTGATGCCAGCCGGGTGACGCGACTGGTAGTCACCTGGCCCGGCAGTTACGTGGACGATGTGTTGGCCTACGCTGTGCCTGACCATAGCTACTACCGTACCTGGCGCAAGCCGGAAGTGTTCATTAAGGCTCTTGGCTAAAACGACTTCGAGGAGGAAGCCCCCATGCGCTACCGTGACCTGTTCCAGTTCGAACCGATCGAGACCGTTATTCAATTGCGTGAGGCGGACCGGGAGGACGCGGCTCGCCACCTGGTCCAGACTTACGTGATCTCCGACCGTATGGCGGACCAACTCGCCAACGTGGTCATTCCCCAACTCCAGTTCATGGCCCCGCGCGACAACAAGGGCGTGCTCATCGTCGGCAACTATGGCACGGGCAAGTCGCACTTGATGGCGGTCGTTTCAGCCGTGGCCGATCATCCCGGTCTCGTGTCTGTCCTGGACCATCCCCAGGTGCAAGAGGCTGCCCAGGCCATTGCCGGCCGCTTCAAGGTAGCCCGCGTGGAGATCGGCAGCGTCACGGGCAGCCTGCGGGACATCCTGCTGGAGGAACTGGAGATCGCGCTGGAAGACTGGGGGACGCCCTTCACGTTCCCGCCAGCAGACCAGGTGACCAACAACAAGGACGCGATCATCGCCGCGGTGGCCACTTTCCAAGAGCGTTACCCGGATCATGGTATCCTGCTGGTGGTGGATGAGTTGCTGGACTACTTGCGCACACGCGAGGAGCGTCAACTGATCCTGGATCTGGGCTTCCTGCGCGAGTTGGGCGAAGTGGCCGCGTTAGCCCCCTTCCGCTTCCTGGGCGGCTTGCAGGAAACGCTCTTCGACAGCCCCCGCTTTGCCTTCGTAGCTGAGCAAGTGCGCCGGGTGCGCGATCGCTTTGAGCAAGTGCGCATCGCCCGCGAAGATATCGCCTACGTCGTCTCCCATCGGTTGCTCCGCAAGACCGACGAGCAGTTGGCTCGCATCACGGAACATCTCCGCCAGTTCACACCCCTCTATGGCCGCATGGCCGAGCGGCTGGACGAGTTCGCCCCGCTCTTCCCCATCCATCCAGCCTACATCGAGACCTTCGAACGCGTCTACGTGGCCGAAAAGCGGGAAGTGCTCAAGACCTTCAGCCTGGCCATGCGCGCTCTGCTCGACAAAGAGGTGCCCGCCGATCAGCCGGGGTTGATTTCCTACGATCACTACTGGAACGTGCTCCGCGAGAATCCCAGCATGCGCGGTTTGCCCGGTGTGGCCGAGGTCATCGAGAAGAGCAATGTGCTGGAGGGTCGCATCCGCAATGCCTACACTCGCCCGCATCTACTCCCCGTTGCCATGCGCATTATCCACGCCCTCAGTGTCCACCGGCTGACCACCAGCGATATCCTCGTACCGCTGGGCGCCACGCCGGAGGAGCTGCGCGACGACCTCTGCCTGCACGTGCGCCTTCCCGAGCCATCGGCCGAGTTCCTGCTGGATCAGGTGCAGGTGGCGCTGCGCGAGATCATGCGCACCGTCAGCGGCCAGTACATCTCCTGCAACGAGGCCAACGGCCAGTACTATTTGGATGTCAAGAAAGACATTGACTTCGATGCCAAGATCGGTGAGCGGGGCGAGTTCATGGAGAGGAGAGATCTCAATCGCTATTTCTTCGACGCCCTGCGCCAGGCCCTCAACCTGAGCGACACCACCTACGTCACCGGCCACCGCATCTGGTTCTACGAGCTGCCCTGGGACGAGCACAGGGTGACCCGCCCCGGCTACCTCTTCTTCGGCGCGCCCGACGAGCGCAGCACCGCCCAGCCCCCGCGCGACTTCTACGTCTACGTGGTGCCACCCTTCCTGGACCGCGACTGGCACGACGAAGAGCGGCCCGACGAGGTCATCTTTCAGTTAACTGGGCTGGATCAGGCTTTCGAGGACTTGGTGCGCATGTACGCTGGCGCCCGTGCTATGGCCTTTGAGGCGGCCTCCCACCGGGAGGTTTACGCTGAGAAGGCCGACGAACACCTGCGGCGGCTCCTGCGCTGGTTGCGCGAACATCTGACGGAGCATCTGCAGGTGACCTACCAGGGCATAACCGAGTCGGTAGGGGCAGTGCTGCCTCGCATCCGCAGCACTGCCAGCCAAACCATCGAAGAACTCCTACGGCTGATCGCAGCTTACCACCTGGCGCCTGAGTTCGAAGAACGCTACTCCGACTATCCTGCTTTCAACCGCCTGTCCCAGCCGGTCAGCGAGGCAGCCCGCCCCACCAACGCTATGGAAGCGATTCGTTTCCTGGCCGGGCGGGGACGTACCAACCTGGCGCTGGCCGTGCTGGAGGCGTTGGAGCTGATTGACGAGGAAGGCATCGTGCGCCCCTACCAGTCACGCTACGCGCGTCGCTACCTGGATCTCCTGCAGGCAAAACATGAGGGCCAGGTAGTAAACCGGGGTGAGTTGATCGAGCAAGTGGCTGGCGGCATTGAGCGACCTATCGAGAAAGACGTTTTCTTCCACCTGGAGCCAGAGTGGACGGTTGTGGTATTGCTGGCTCTGGTCTACAACGGGGATATCGTGCTGAGCCTGGGGAGAAGGGTGGAACTGGACGCCGGTACTATTGAGCGCGCGGCGATGACAGCAATAGCCGACCTGACGGACTTTCGTTTCTACAAACAACCGCGCACCCTGCCGCTCAATCTCTGGACCATGATCTTCGAAGGACTGGGGTTGGCGCCGGGGTTGGTCCGCGATGAGAACACCCGCGATCGGGCCGTGCAGGAGCTTCAGCGCACTGTCCAGGCCGAGTTGGAGCGGACGGCCACCATCCAGGGTCGCCTCCAGCAGGGAATGCAGTTGTGGAACACGTCTCTCTTCACCGATCGCTTTACCATCGAGTCCCAATCGGGCGTAGTCGCACGTACCGATCTGCCAGACGTTACGCTGTCCACCCTGGACCTCTTGCCCCACCTACGCGGCTACAAGCAATTCCTGGAAGAACTGAGTCGCTTCAACACGGTGGGCAAGCTACGCAACTTGCGCCTGACGGTTGAGCAGATCACAGACGCCCTTGATGACCGCAAGGTTGTGAAGCGGGCGGAGCAGTTGCTAGAACTTGTAGGCCGGATCCAGCCCCTGACCGCTTACCTGGCCGAGGCTCAGGCCAATCTGCCCGATGATCATCCCTGGTCGCAGCGAGCAGTTTCTGCCCGCCAAGCGTTGCTGGACGATGTGCGCCACCTGGGCAAAGGAGAGGAGGCACGCGGCGGGCCAGCGCTGACCCGCGAATTAGAGGCGCTGAAAGCGGACTACATCACGGCCTATGCCAAATTGCACCGCCAACTGGTGCTGGGGTCCCAGGCCGATGACCGTCGCCAGCGTTTGTACAACGATTCGCGTCTGGCGGCACTAGACACGCTGTCAGCCATTGATTTACTCAACAGGGCGGAGTTGGATGTCTGGAAGGACACACTTACTGCTATGCGCACCTGCCGCGAGTTCCACGAGGGCGCTATCGCCGACACGCCCACTTGCCCCTCTTGTCACCTTCGGCCGTCACAGCAGCGGCACGGGGGCCAGGCCGACCAAGTGCTGGACCGACTCGATGACCGCCTGGACGACCTGTTGATCCGCTGGCGGCAGGCGCTGCAGGCCAACCTGACCAGTGAGACCGCACAGCGCAGCCTAGAGGCGATGACGCCAGACGAACGGAGGCCGATTGAGCGATTCCTGGAGCAGAGCGACGATGATCCGGCCATCCCCGACGGTTTCGTGGCCGCAGCTACTCAAGCCCTGCGCGGTATCGAAGCTCTCACTCTGCCAGTGGACAGTTTGCTGGAGGCACTGAAAGAGGGCGGCCTGCCCTGCACCGTCGATGAGTTGCAGCGTCGCTTTATCAGCTTTGTGAGCCAGAATATGCGTGGCCACGACCCGCGCAACACCAGGTTGACGTTGGATCGGTAGAATGGACCCCAAATGGCCCCGAATGAATTCGCGGCCTGCTATTCAAAACACGTTAAAACGTGTTGAGTTGAGTGTTAGGCCATCGTCCTAACCCGTTTCAACGGGTTTCATATACCAGCCGTCGAATTCATTCGATGGCTGGCAAAAGCCCCGAATGAATTCGTGGCCTGCTATTCAAAACACGTTTTAACGTGTTGATTCATCGTCGTCGTAACCCGTTTCAACGGGTTTCCCATACCTGCCATCGAATTCATTCGATGGCATTCAACAGGAATAAGGAGAACCACCATGGCCTTTTGGCGACTCAGCTACCATCTTGTATGGGCGACCAAAAATCGTGAACACCTCATCCAGCCACAAATCGAGGATCGGCTCTATGGCTACATCGTAAACAAAGCGGCTGAGCTGGGCGTGTACGTCTATGCTATCAACGGTTGGTATGACCACATCCACCTCGTGGTCTCGATTCCACCCAAGCACGCCGTCGCTTACGTGGTGAAGCGTCTAAAGGGAGCCAGTTCGCATGACCTCAACCACGCAGCTAGGCTCGACTACCACTTTGCCTGGCAGCGCGGCTACGGTGCTTTGAGTTTGGGAGAACGCCAGAGACCGGCGGCGGAAGCATACGTGGCAAATCAGAAGCAGCACCACGACCAACAGACCACCAACGGGTGGCTCGAGCGCTATGCTGAATTCGATGAGGGGCCGGATGATGTTGGCATCACGCCATGCCCTGTCCCTTCGATTGTTCGCGAGCACCGGGCGATGTATGACGCATGGGGAGAACCGCCGTTTTAATAGCAGCCCCGAATGAATTCGTGGCTTGCTATTCTTGCTATTCAAAACACGTTAAAACGTGTTGAGCCAAAACGTGTTAACCCATCGTCCTAACCCGTTTCAACGGGTTTCCCATGCCAGCCGTCGAATTCATTCGATGGCAGGCAGCAGGCAGCAGCAGCCCCGAATGAATTCGTGGCCTGCTATTCAAAACACGTTAAAACGTGTTGAGCCAAAACGTGTTAACCCATCGTCCTAACCCGTTTCAACGGGTTTCCCATACCAGCCGTCGAA
>DAOUDK010000117.1:0-24413 GCA_034431315.1 Anaerolineae bacterium | reverse complement strand
ACCACATATAGTAGCAATTGATTGGAATGCACCTGCATATAGTGGCCAATCGCACTCACCCAAGTCTAACAGATTGCGAGCCCTACTCATCAAATTAGCCTTGACAGAGTACTAGGTCATTTCACCGTCAACTGTGGAACCTGCCCTTCTCAGCGATCTACACCGTAAACTATGACGAACTGGTGGACAAGTCAAGGGAAGGAACCGAGTGGGGGATCGTGACTGATGATGATGTCTTTGCTACAGTCAGTGTTCTGATAGACGAAAGCAAGATTCCCTTCTACAAACTGTTTGGCTCCATGGACGCTAAGGACGTCGTGATCACAATGGGCGACCGATTTCGGTTAAGGTTAGCCAAGCAGCAATCGCAATCGCAATCGGCGATGTGGAAGCGGTTGGAGTGGGATTTCCAGAGCAGAACCTTCCTTTTCGTAGGCTACGGCTTAGGAGACCAGGACGTGCTGGAGGTTGTTTTCTCTGTGCATAGGCAGAAGCATCGGCCACCTCAATCGTACGCTGTGATCGAAAGACCGATGCCGCTGACTGCACGTGAGCTTGGTAAATACGGCATCCGGATTATTCATGAGAATACAGATCAGTTCTTTAAAGATCTCATCAAAACATACCGCCAACTAAAGTATCAAGTGAGCCAGACCTCGGCCACAACCCCACTCAAGCATCGCTATCTGAGCATTTGGGAATCCTTCGTGCAAATCGTCAATGATCGTAATTTCAGTGGCTTATGTTTGTACGGCCAGAGCAAGCGCTCGAAAGACAGACCCATGATTGAGGGTGAACTTAACGTGATCCCCACCGAGATGTACGAAGAGTGCAAACGGCTACAGGAAAACGGGGAAAGGATACTGTGTGTCTCATTAGGCATCGCTCAGTTGGGCACTGAGGTGTATATTGAGCCATGGCGATTTGTTCGGTGGCTGGAGGATGTAGTGCATCAACTGGATACTGAGCGGTCCTGTGTTGGCTTGCCCCCTTTGGACTTGCTTGAGAGGCTCGAACGGACTAGCGAAGAGTTATGGGAAAAAGAAGCAGATGCACGGGTGTATAGACGCTGGTATCGCGAGTTTGGTGAAGATAGGTATGCCGATGTACGCGATGCCGTGGACAATCCCACGCGAGAGCAGCAGAAGGAGAACCGCCGGATCCGTGAACGCTACCTGACAGGCCAGGCATCGGATTGGTTCTCATGGGAACTGGATTCGGCTTTGGCTGGACACCGCCTTGTTGTTTTTATCACCGATTTCCAATTGATCGAGGCGGACAAAAAGTGGTTTCAGCGCGTGTCCCAGTTTTTTCTCAACAAACTACGTGAGCATAACGTAGGCCTGATCATCACGCGCCGAGCTAGCAAGCCACTCTCTGTAGACCGAACCTTTGCTGCATACAGTCTGGATCGAATCATTCAATTCGATCTGGCCAGATACGTTCAAGGAGGCTAGCTGACATGACAACTGCGATCTTCACTCTGGAAACAAGCCCGGGGTTCGTCGGCAGGCAAGCTGAACTAAAGTTCTTCAACAACCTTCTCGATGACCTTAAGACGGGCCGAATAACTTTCCCCCGATTTCTGCACTTCTACGGCACAGCCGGGATCGGCAAAACTACTCTGCTGACACAGTTTATTAGATTGTGCAAACACCGGGGTGTGGCTGTTGCCGATGTTTCGTTCGAAGAAGAGCGCATGAAAGCCCCGTATCACGTCGAAGAGCCATATGAGGCAGCACTCTTCATCATTGCCACAAAACTTGCCCACCTACGCATTGGGACAACGCAGGCGCTACTGGCTGAGCGTGCTGCTCTCCAAACGCTGGAGATGAGCCAGAACCCTGAAGAAAGACAAGCTGCTATCCGTGCACAGGAGGACTTCCCGAATAAAGTGCTGGATGAGCTGATTACGATTGCAAGACAACAACCGCTCGTGCTTTTCATCGATGGGCTCGAAGATGCGCCCAAGTCTGTCCGAGAACAGCTGGAATCACATCTGCTAGCCCGTTTCGGTGAAGCTCCGCTCGCCATGGTGGTCAGCGCCTCGCGTGCTACCCTGCGAACCTCTTGGAGCCCCGAGCTACTACACGGGCGATTCGATAAATGGCATTTGTTGCCTTTGTCATCCCAGGAAGTCGATTTGTTACTGGAGGACAGCTCCGCCAGTGATCGTCAGGGCGCAACACAGATCCTCGGTGGTCCATTGATGAAGTACGTCCGTGACATCGGTCAGGGGCACCCCGTCGTGGTACAGTTGGTTGTGGAGTCTCTGAGCGATCTGATGGCCGACGATAGGGATCCGACCTCCATTCATACACTAAACGAACAACAGTCCCGCGAACTCATTGAGGATGTGTATCGCGGTTATCTGGAGCCTTATGCATTGCGGGATCTTGGTCATGATCCATGGGCCGAACGCGTCTACAAGATGATCGTACCGATGCGGTACTTCGATCTGCAGCTTCTTGAGCTGTTGCTCAGAGCTTGCGGCGTTGAAACGTTGAGCGCGGAAGAGAGGCCAGGGCGAGCGGTCAACTGGCTAGAAGAGCGAGGCCTTATCCACTGGACCCCCGCAGGGGTGTACAAACTCGACACTCTGCCCCGTGACCTGCTGGTGCGCAGGATGGCGCATTTTGAACCAGAAACGCTGCGTGTTACCACAAAGGCTTTGATTGATCTCTACCAGTCCCAGATATTTGCCGCGGTTGACGTCCCCAACCGACCTTTGGCAACAGTGGAGTACCTATATCATCGTTTCATCCACAAACGACTGCAGGGTGTAAGCCAGGCTCGGATTGAAACGGACATTCTGGAAGATCTGAAGCGCTGCCTGGTGCAGAATCGATCGCCGCGGGCAATCGACACACTCTGGCGCTACCTGAGGGAAGACCACGAACTGGCACGCATCTTCGGTCCATCGCTGAGGTTCAAGGTTATTGCAACTGTGGAGCGTCTTAGTCAGGCGGATATCGGTCTTTCGGCGCCTGAACTGGCCCAAGAGAAGGAAGCGTTGGTCCGTGAAGCCTTGAGCGGAAACTGCATCCTGTTCCTGGGACCCGAGCTGACGATAGGGCCGAAATACCTGGACGTGTACGCGACACTGGCAGAGCGTCTTGCCGAGGAGAGTGGCTGCACGGAAGCACCGGCGAAGTTTGAGGAGGTGGCCCAGTACTATGTCAAGAAAATGGGACCGGAGAGGCTGGCAAAAGAGTTCAAACAGTATGTTGAATCACTGTTGGACCCTGACAGGGCGAGCTTGGATGCCATTGTGTCTTTGCCTTTCCATACCATTGTAACTACCGCTACAGACCAGTCACTGGAACATGCTTATGAGCGTTCGCGATGGCCCCTAGAGGTGACGATCTCTGCCACAGCCTCTCCGAAGATCGAGCGAGGTAAAGATTTACTGATCAAGTTGTGCGGTTCACTCGACCTACCTGGTTCACTGGTTTTGACACGGCGGGAGAATCTGCAATTCCGAACAAACTTGACCGGAGCCGATAACTTGCTGGACTCATATCTCCGTGCAGGAGTCCCGTTGTTCATAGGCTTCAGTTTACGTGATCCGCTGCTTTACTTCCTCCACGCGCTGGTGCACGGATCAACTACCCTTACAGCCGGCAGGAGCTTTGTTGCGTCGGATGAGTCACTCCCTTTCTTCACCGAAGCGTGGCAGGCTGATCTAGTCATCTTGAATCAACCTGGTAAGGACTTGCTGAAGGAACTCCAAGAGCAATGGCAGGACTGGCGAAGTGAGGAAATGCGCATTCTGAGTGGCGCCGAAGTGCTGGAAGAAGTGCGGGCTGGACGTCCGGTAGCCGGCAGGCGCATGAGCAGGATGGAGTTGGAGGAGGGCACTAACATGGAAGGGCAAGACCTGCGCAACTGCGTGATCACCTCGGGCACGCTGAACGGCGTGCTGCTGAATCACGCTCTGCTAGATCGCGCTGACATGAGCAATGTCGCGCTGGAGGATGCGCAGTTAAGGCACTGCCGGGCTAACGGGGTCAATCTGATCTATGCTAGAGCCAATCGAGCCAAGCTCGATGGCGCGCAATTTCGCAAGGCACTGTTCACAGGCGCAACGATGCAAGACGTTGAGGTCACAAATACGGTGTTTGCCGAGTCTGACCTGATCTACACTGACCTGCGGGGGGCACGAGGCGATGGTACAGCGTTCATAAATGCCAACCTCTCAAAAGCTGAGCTATCGGGCGCCCAATTGCCAGGCGCAGTTTTCCGGGATTCGTTAGTCTGGGGAGGAGTTTTCAAACGCGCCAGGTTGCCCAAGGCGGATTTCAGTTTGGCTAACCTGGCGGAAGCACAGTTTGAGGGCGCTGATTTGACGGGTGCAAATTTCTATTTCGCCAATCTGGCTGGAGCTGACTTCTCGGGTGCTGACGTCCGTGGCGCCAACTTCAGCCAGGCTCGGCTTGAAGGAGCGGACTTCCACGATGCCAAGAATGTAATGGAGGCCAAGTTTACAGGCGCTATCTGGCAAGACGCTAGGCTGCCGGCTGAGCTCAGGCGTCGGCTTGAGCAGACTGAGGCTGCCATGTCCCACACCCGTTTGCAGCTCGGTGAACTGGTGGAACTCACTCATGAGGTCATGAGTGGAGGATGCATCTTGTTTGTTGGGCCAGGGTTGACGCTGGGGCCGCACTATCTGGACACCTACGCCATGATAACGACGCGCTTGGCTAGAGAGTGTGGCTGGGCCGAGAATCAGGCCGGGCTTAGTGATGTGGCTCAGTACTACGCTGCAAAGAAGGGGCGAGAAAGACTGCTGAAGAGTGTCTCGGGAGAGATTCTCTCCTCTCTTCGGGTTGATGAGACCTCCCTGGATCTGATTGTGTCTTTGCCTTTCGATGTCATCGTGACGACCACGGCGGATACCTCGCTGGAACAAGCCTATGAGCGTGCGCAGCGACGGTACGAGCGCGCCGCATCCTTAGACAGCTCTCTTGTAGTGGAGCAAGATGAGGACCTGATCGTTCGGTTGTGCGGCGGCATAGACATACCCGATTCTCCTCTAGTTCTGACCCGACGGGATCGCTTGCAGCTCCAGGCCAAGCTTGCACAAGGTGACAACTTATTGTCACGATATATTGGAGCCAGGGCACCCCTGTTCGTGGGTTTCAGCCTGCGTGATCCGATGCTTTACGTCCTCCATACGCTAGTTAGCAGACCAAACGCTCCCATGGGCGGCAAGAGCTTCGTGGCGCTGGATGAGTCGCATCCTTTCCTAGGTGAGGCGTGGGAGACCGAGGGGCTGTTGGTCTTGGATCGTTCCAGCCGCGAGTTGCTGGAGGAATTTCAAGGACGGTGGCTTGAACGAATGGCCGGAGAGTTGCGCATTTGGAGCGCTACCGAGGTATTGGAAGCAATACGGGCCGGTCAGTCAGTCGCCGGGAGGCATATGAATGGGATAGTCTTGGAGGAAGGCGCCGACCTTCAGGGGCAAGATCTGCGCAATTGTGTGATCACTTCAGGCACACTGAATGGCGTGCTCTTGAACGATGCTTTGCTGCAGGGTGCCGACTTGAGTAACATCGAGTTGGAAGATGCCCAGTTGAGCCGCTGTCAATTGCTAGGAGCCAACATGGTCTACGCCAAGGTCAATCGAGCCAAGCTCGACGGCGCGGACCTGGGTAAGGTGTTGTTGATCTACGCAGCCCTGCAGGACGTCGAGTTGACAGGGGCGAGATTGGCCGAGGCCGATTTGATCTTTTCCGACTTGCGAGGGGCCTTTGGTGAGGACGTGGATTTCACGCGAGCGAATCTCTCGCATATTCTGTTGTCGGGCGCTCGGCTGCCTGGGGCTAGGTTCCGGGACTGCTTCTGCGCAAGTGCAAAGTTCAAGCGCGCCGAGTTGTCGGGGGCAGATTTTCACATGGCGAACCTGTTGGAAGCGAAGTTTGAAGGTGCCAATCTCACAGATGCGAACTTCCACTCTGCCAACCTAACTGGTGCTGACTTCTCCGGGGCGGATGTCCGTGGCGCCGATTTCAGTCAGGCGCGCCTCAACGGAGCGGACCTCCGTGACGCCAAGAACGTGCTTGAGGCCGACTTCACGGGTTCCGCATGGCAAGAGGCCAAGCTGTCGGAGGAACTCAGGCAGCGACTTGAACAAGCTGAAGCCGAAGGCCATACACATAGCCAGTAGCTTTGACATCCAGAGAGCAGGTGGCGGAGGTAGCAATGGCGCAAGTCGTGTACAATGACCGCTATGCTATTAAGGATCAACTGAACTTCACGGATTACGGCTCTTTGGGAATTCCCGTGCAAATGGCGGGATTGAACCGATGCCACCACAACATATTGTGGTCAACCTCAAAGTGTACCACTAAATATGGCTGATTGCACGGCAAATCCTAAAGAGCCCGGATTACCGCAACATCGTTGGCAGCATCATCAAGGATGCCAGTACCCCACTCGCGATAGGTGTTTTTGGTCTGTGGGGCAGCGGCATGGGAATGGTATTGCGTGGTGGTTCCTGGGGCCACAACCAGTTCGATGCACGCTGCACCGCTCAAGCTAGGTACTTTCGGAACCAGCGCGAGAATTTTATCGGTTTTCGGGTTGCGTGCGAGCTCTGAGTATGGTCGTTATTGTCCTTGACACGTGACCATACCGATGTGCGTCCGGATGCGGAACTGAGCACTGGACTTGTATCTGCGCCATCAATGGCCCTAGAGGAGCTTGGGAGCGGGCAGGTGCCATTTTGACAAGGAGCAAGAGAAATGCAGATAAGTGACAACCAGGCCCACCTGGGTGGAATCAGCGCCGAGCGGCTAGCCGAGGAGTTTGGCACGCCGCTTTTTGTGATCCAAGAAGATGTGATCCGCCGCCAGTACCGGTCTATTCTTGAAGGTATCCCTTACCGTCCTCTCACTGTCTTCTATGCCTGCAAGGCGAACTGGAACGTTCAGATCGTGAAGGTGCTGCGCAAGGAGGGAGCACATCTCGATGCCTGTTCTCCTGGCGACGTACACCTGGCTTATGCAGCGGGCTATACACCGGACCAGATTCTGTACACAGGCTACGCTGTCTCGGATGAAGAACTACGCTTCATCATTGAACACAACCTGTCGCTCAACGTGGATTCTCTGTCGCAGATGATCCGTTACGCCAAGCTGGGTGGCAGGGGCAAGATAGGTATCCGGATCAATACAGGTGTGCAGGCAGGATTCCACGTTCACGTGACCTCTGCTACCCCGAGTAGTAAGTTCGGCCTGCATCTAACTCAATTGGAAGAAGCCAAGAACCTTGCTGCTGCCCATGGCTTGACCATCGCAGGTCTTCATACGCACCTCGGTTCGGATATCCTCCAAGATGAGCCCTTTCTGAAGGCCTTGGATGTCCTACTGACTGCTGCTGAGCGATTCGAGAATCTGGAGTACATAGATCTGGGGGGCGGGCTGGGCGTGCCGTTTGCTCCTTACGATAAGCCGTTCGATATGGCCGCATATGGAAAGACACTCAATGAGAGGTTGTCCGAGTGGTGTCGTCAACGTGGACAGCCATTAGCCCTCTACATGGAGCCAGGTGAGTACATGGTAGCCCAGTCTGCCTATCTGCTCACGCGGGTTGTGGACATCAAACCCAGCGTACCACATGGTGCCGGAAGGACTCCCACCTTCATCGGCACTGATGCTAGCTTCAACCATGTCTTTGCCACAGCCATCTACGATGCGTATCACAAGATTCTCATAGCAGATCGGGCCGAGGAACCTGGTAGTGAGAGCGTTCACATTTGCGGCAACCTGCTGCAGGCCGGCGATGTGTTGGCCAAGGATCGCCTGTTGCCGCCACTGCGAGAGGGAGATCTGCTGGTGATGGAGAACTGTGGAGCATATGCAATGTGCCGCGCCTCTCGTTTCAACGCACGGCCTCTGCCGGCTGAGGTGATGGTCAAGGATGGTCAGGCGCGGCTCGTCCGTCAACGAGAGACCTTGCAGGATCTCTTGGCCAATCAAGTACTTGAATGAGGATGTGAAGAATATGCGACAGATTGAGCGTGCTGGTGTCCTCCACGTCGGTTTGGAGTTCACAGAGGCCGAAGTTCGCTTCCCCTACCGTATTGACGACTGGTTCAGCGGGATGCTGCGAGTCACCTATCCATTCATTCTTGATGAGGAAGCCGTCGGTTTACTTCCTTCGGTTGGTGTTGGAGTTGCCGCCTTCTTAGCACAGTTGTGCCTGACGCGCCAGCTCGTTATAGATTTTCCCTGTTTGCAGGAGATGGTCGAGGGTATGCTCCCGATCATGGAGATGCTGTATGATATCCGATGTTGGAGGGACCAACTGGAGCTGACGCCTTTGCCGGAAGTAGTGCTGACCGACAGCGGCTTCTTGCCGCGGACCTTCGTGACGGACAGCTCGAAGCGTGCCTGTCTGCTCTGGTCTGGAGGCAAGGATTCGACGTTATCCAACATTCTGCTGGCGAAGAACGGCTTCGAAGTCCATCCAATACATTTCTCAGTGAACGAGGGGGTCGAAGAAGCCGAAATGCGTGCCGTCGCACGTCTTGCTGAGGCGCTTGGGATAACCTACCAAACCGTGGAGTGTGACTTTCCACAGTATCCCGACGTGGCAAAGCGTTACGCCATCCTGTGGGATATCTTCCCTGACTACAACGTGGTTCCCTTTGGCCGGGACCTCATATTGGCGCTGCTGGCAACTCCGATCGCTTGGCGACATAGTGCCACATATCTCTGCATGGGCCACGAGCACGGCTCAAGGACGAACTATTTTGACTACCTGGGTAAGCGCATATCCAGGGATGACGTCGAATCAATAAGAGGGGGGCAGTTGCTCGAGACGTACATACAGAAGTTCATCTCGCCCACCATGAAGTTCCTTCCGCCAGTGGCGGGACTACCAGAGTTCCGCATCCTCTGTGAGCTGTTCACCAACTATCCGGAGGTCATGCCCCATATCTCGTTCTGTTTCTGGGGCACCTCGTGCGGTCGGTGCTCGAAGTGTCTGCGCTACTACCTGGTGCAGCGCGTGCTGGGCAAGGAGGGCATATTGCACTTCCAGGTCAACCCACTGGAGGGAGACAACTGTCCTGACTTGCACCATTGCATTGAGGACTGGCGTGAAGAGGATGGGCGATCCTATACCGATACCGTTCTCTATTGCCTGGCCCTTCTCATCGAACAGGACGACATACGTCCAAGAGAGTACCTGCTTGAGCGATTCGCGGTCGAGATCTATCCGCACATCAGGGACAAGGTCGAGGAGATGGGTGAATGTATAATGACAGTGTATAACGATCCGCAAGTGCCAGCAGACTTTCGGGTTGATTGACCACCTGCTGACCAACCAGCCAAGCCAGCGGTGAGTTGAGAGGGCAAGTCAATTCGAGATACGCAGGTAGAGGCAGTGAGCGGGGAGCGAGCATGGTGGACATCGGGCTGGTAATAACAATTATAGTGGGGGTGGCAACGGTCATCGGCACCCTGGCAGGGATTGCCCAATGGATCGAGTCTCGCAAGAAACGCCGCGAGGAAATGGACAGAGAATCCCAGGAGTCGCTGCCACATGCAGCAGTAGCGGAACAGTATGTCCAGGTTGTGAACCTGGCACCTACCCCGCGTAAGCACTTTACCGGACGCGAAGTCGAGTTAAGGGAGCTCACCGCGCAACTTTTGACCGGCAAGAGTGTAGCCGTGACAGCTCTGCAAGGAATGGGCGGCATCGGCAAGACAGAGATGGCTGCGAGACTGGCACATAACGCAAACGAGGCGTTTCCAGGTGGCGTACTGTGGGCGGAACTGGGCCAACATCCTGACGTCTATGGAATTCTGGCACGCTGGGCGGTGGCTGTTGGTGGAGAGGTGATGCGTTACACTGATCTGCTCACTCGCGCAGAGGCCGTGCGCAGACTCCTGGCTCCACGGGAAAGAATGCTGGCAGTGTTGGATGACGTGTGGGAGTACGATAGCGCTAATCTGTTGATTCGCCGGGCCCTGCCAATGGGTGTGGCCGTGTTGATCACAACTCGCGACGCTGATCTAGCCACAGCATTAGGCTGTCAGGTCGAACAGATTGATGTATTGCCTGAACGCGATGCCGTAGCGCTTCTGAGTAAGCTGGTCGCGCCGTTGGATAATTACGAGGCAACAGCACGCGAGTTGGCGCAATTGGTTGGTTATCTACCTTTGGCTTTAAGGATTGCGGCCGCACTGGCCCGTCGTCGGCCGGGTAACCTGGTCAGGGTGGTCGAGAAACTCAGAAGCAGACCGATGCTGGGCGTGCTGAAAATGCCAAAGGGTGAGCCTCGACAGAAAGATGTCGAGGTAGCCTTGGCACTGAGCTATGGCGAACTGAGCGCCGAGATGCAACGGCGCTTCCGTGCATTGGGCGCGTTTGCGCTTGCGCCGTTTGACGCTGCGGCAGTGGCGGCCGTATGGAATGAGCAGGATGCTAATGCAGTAGCCGACGCATTGGATACTCTCGAGGCGGAGTCGCTTGTGGCATATGCTGAGGAAAGCAACGTATACAGCCAGCATGGCTTGCTGCGGGCGTACGCACTGGCCCTACTGGAGCGCGAGGGCGAAACGGTGACTGTGCAGGGGCGGCACGCAGCGTACTACCGGGCATTGGCAAAGTCGGGCGACTGGCGCGCTACCGAACTAGCATTCGAGCAGGTACGACAAGGCTGGGCGAGTGTTAAGGAGCGTGGGACCGATGTGTATGGCTACTTTGAGGATGCGCGGAGGTTCCTTGAGAGACGACGATGGGCCGAGTACCTGGAGTGGGGGCGCGACGCCCTGGACTGGGCGCGTCGGGTGGGGGACCGCAAAGCAGAGAGCGAGTTGCTCAGTGGAATGGGGTATACCTATTGGAAAGAGGCCCACTATGCTGAGGCTTTGGGATGTCTTCAGGACGGCCTCGCTAGATCACAGGAGATCGATGATCGACGTACAGAGGCGTCTTGCCTCAACCGCATTGGGCTTGTCTATCGAGACCAGAGTCAGTGGACCGAGGCACTGGACCACTTTGAGCACAGTTTGAGTGTCTGTCGACAGATTGGCAACGAACTGATGGAAGGCTATGTACTGCACAACATTGGCATGACTCTTTTCCACCAGAGTCGGCTGAGCAAGGCCCTGGAGCATCTGAGAAGCAGTTTCAACATCTTCGACAGATTTGTCAGGCTTCCTGTTGGGACTGTCGATCAAGAGGACAGGACTCAGGCTCAGGAGGGGAGAGCTTTGGTCCTCAACACTATGGGACGTGTCCACTACTTGATGGGGCAACTCGACGAAGCAATGGACTTGTGGCAACGCAGTCTCGTCCTGGCCCGGGACATCGGTGACCGTGCCGGGGAAAGCCGGACTTTGTTTAACATTGGTATCGTCTATTTGGCACGTGGGGAACCTGACAAGGCGCTAGGCTACTTCAACGATTCGCTGGACATTTCTCGAGAGATTGGTCACCACCGGGCAGTAGCTCGCGCCTACAATGGAATCGGCGAGGTGAATTACCTCCGCGGTCAGTACCAGGAGGCCCTCGCTCACTGTAAGCAAGCTCTGGAATACCATCAGGGGATTGGTGACCGCAGGGAGGAGGCCATCGTCCTTGTTAGCATCGGACGTGTTCATTTAGCCCAAGGTGTGCTTGAGCGGGCATTGACTCATTTTCAGGATAGTCTGAAGATTGCAAGGGAAATTGGCGATGTCTATGGAGAGGGTGTTGCTCTCCACTATATAGCGAGAGCCCACGAGGAGGTAGGACGTGCGTCAGAGGCGGAGTTAGCAGAGCAGCAGGCTGCTGCTATTTTTGAACGTCTAGGTGTTCCCAGGCAAGAGAGCACATGGCATTAGGTTGACTGGAGCGAATAGACGTCCATCGGCAGGAGGGTTTCGTGGAGATTTTCGAGGCGATCAGGAGCCGTCGCAGCGTGCGGCAGTTCAGCAGCGAGCCAGTAGGTCGTGAGTTGATAAGCCGAATTCTGGAGGCTGGAATTTGGGCTCCTTCGGCCAAGAATCTGCAACCGTGGCGCTTCCTCGTAATCGAAGGACAGGTCAAGGATCGGATAGTAGAGATCCTAAGACAAGTGGCCGAACAGATGATTGAAGACCCAGACCCATTAGAACGAGCCCGTGGCTATGGTACCAGAAAGTCAGCCCGGATTATCTCTGAGGCTCCTATGCTCATTACCGTTTGGAACACGGCTCCTGTCTCTAAGGGGCAAACAGCGCTCCTCCAAGATGCTAATCCGGGTCGCCTCTTGGCCTGGACAGTAGAAACTCAGAGTGCGGCTGCTGCCATCCAGAACATGCTGCTAGCTGCTCATAGTATAGGGCTAGGCGGACTGTGGAACTGTGATCTCAATCATGCTGCTGTCCAGATTAAGGAATACCTGTCAGTTGAAGACGACTTGATGGCCGGTGTGGTCATTGGCTACCCTAGGGAGGTACCTCCTCCGCCTGAACGTCACTCCTTGGCGGAGGTAGTGAGCTGGATTGGAGACACTCCGGAGGATTGACCAGATAACAACGAAGCAGTCATCCAGTGGGGTTCAAGAGATTGCCTTTTTTTTGATATGGCTTCATATAGGAACACATTCCTAGACCGTGTCTGTGCGAAACTAAAAGAGCAGCGTCCTCTTCTCACTTCAGAGAACTTCAATGCCCGGCTGGAGCGGGTGAATGGCGTTCCCTTTGTCAATCTCTGGTTTAGGACACGCGGTTGTAGGCACGATCATCACGGGGGATGCACGATGTGCAATTATGATGCCAGTTGGCCTGTATCCGCTAGAGAGATGATTGGGTTTGTTCGCGAGGGGTTGGCCTCATTGGGTGCGGATGAGAATATAATGCTTCTGGTATCGCCTTCCGGGAGCATGTTCGATGAATGGGAAGTACCAACCGAAGCTCGTGAGGGCATTTTTCAGCTTGTGCTAGAGACCAAATGCAGAAGCTACACGTGTGAGACTCGTGCTGATACCCTTACAGAAGACCATGTCAGAGATTACGCCAGCCTCTTCAATGACAGGGAAGCATGCATTGAAATCGGCTTGGAGTCTGCAAATCCCTGGGTCCTTATGTACTGTGTAAACAAAGCATTGTCCTTGGATGACTATAGGCAAGCTCTAGTGTTGCTTCATAAATACCAGGTGGTTAGCCTTACAAACGTGATGCTGGGAAGCGCTTTTCTATCCACTCGCGAAGCTATTGAAGATACTGTTCAATCAGTCAAATGGGCGTTTTCGCAGGGAACTGATCAGTGCGTTGTCTTTCCGGCGCATGTGAAGAGATGGACTCTTCTCCAGTGGCTATGGGAACATAGTTTATACTCACCGCCTTCACTGTGGTCTCTCGTGGAAGTGCTGGCGCGCTTAGGTCCCCAATTGACGCCGCGAGTAACCATATCCTGGTACAAGAACTACCAACAGGAAGCTGAAAGATCTATCCCAATAGAGAGCAGGACGTATCTTTGTTCACCTTCAACTTGCGCTATTTGCCAGCCCAAGGTTATGGAATTGCTGGATGTCTATCGTGATACGCGTGACTTCGGTGTCGTGCAAGAGCTAGCGGCGTTTGAGTGTGAGTGCAAAAGCGCATGGCGATCATCGCTGGAAAAAGAGGAACCTACGCGGCTTGAAGAGCGAGTAGCGCGATTATACGAGGCAATCGGCCTGGATGTGCTAGGTGTGGAGTGGTGGACAAAGAATGGCAGTAGAGTCCTTGAAGATATGCACTTCTAAACGTCCTCGCAACCCTACTCTCCGGCAACATCAAACGTCCCCCACACCGCCTGGGCGTTCATGCGAATCATTCCTTCGACCACCCGCCTGAACAGTATCGGGATCACCGAATGTATTTGAGCCGTCTCCGCTATCCTATCCGTCCCCCTTCGCCTCATCAGAGGTGGAGGGGGCTTGCTTTTTAGGTGGATGGGGTGAAGGCAACGGATGGGAGCGGATAAGCGGGTGGGGATGGCGGTTATCCGATTATCCGTTTTCCATCCGCTGCAGCAAGGGGAGTGATCACACTGAAAGGGGCTTCAGTGATCTCAGGGTTTCAGTGGAGTCAGTGGTTCAGCACGAGGAAGAAAAACGACCGCGAAATCGCTCATCATCATTGGGGCCGGGCTGGCCTGTCCATTGGGTGCTACGCCCAGATGAACGGCTATCAGAGCCACATCTTCGAACACCCACCGTGCCAGGTGGGGTGGCCGCCTGCTGGAAACGCAAGGGCTACCTCGTTGTGCCGATGCAGCTCAATCTACTGGCTGAGAAACCTGCTTCCTCTGGTGTGACGGTATTCATGCTTTTCCTCCCCACCTGATGACTACGCCGTAAATACCTCACGTCGTACCGTCACCTCATCTAAAAACGCCCGGTCCACCTCCACGCCGATGCCGGGCCCCTGGGGCACGTCCATCGTTCCGTCGGGATTCAGGCAGAAGGGCGGCTCAATCACGTCCCGCTCGAAGTAGCGGTCGCTGGCGGAGACGTCCCCAGGCAGGGTGAAGCCGGGAAGGCTGGCGATGGCCACGTTGTGCGCCCGCCCGACCCCTACCTCCAGCAATCCCCCACACCACACCGGCACTCCTCGCTCACGGCACAGGTCGTGGATGCGCCGCGCCTGGGCCAGGCCACCCACGCGGCCGGGCTTGATGTTGATGATGCGACAACTGCCCAGCTCCAGTGCGGCCAGGGCGTGGGCGGGGGTGTGGATGGATTCGTCCAAGCACACTGGCGTGCGCAGCCGACGCTGAAGCAGGCTGTGCTGGTAGATGTCGTCGTAGGCCAGCGGCTGCTCGATCATCATCAGGTCAAAGTCGTCCAGGGCGGCAAGGTGGTCAGCGTCTTCCAGGGTATAGGCGGAATTGGCGTCCACCATCAGCGGCACTTCGGGCCAGCGCTGGCGCAGCGTCCGCACCACCTCCACGTCCCATCCAGGTTTGATCTTCACCTTGATACGCCGGTAGCCCTGCGCCAGGTAGCCTTCCACCAGCTCCAGCAACTCGTCCAGCGTGTCCTGGATGCCAACGCTGACGCCACTCTCGATGCGCGGGTTAGTGCTGCCCAGCAGTTGAGCCACCGGGATCCCTCTCTGCCGCGCCTCGACGTCCCACAAAGCCTCCTCCAGGCCGGTCTTGGCCATGTTGTGACCACGCACCAGAGCCAGGCGATCGAATGTCTCCGCCGCTGTCTCCAACTGCTGCCCCAGCAGCATCGGCACCAGGAAGTCCCGTTGGACGTGCCAGGCGGTCTCTACCGTCTCCGGCGAGTACCAGGGGCCAGCCTCGATGGCCGACTCGCCCCAGCCCTCCACCCCGTCGGCCCACACCGTGACCAGGATGGTGTCTCGCTGAAAGGAGCGGATGGCGCTAGTCTCAAAGTGATGCTTTAGCGGCAGTTGGATGTAGCGCAGTTCAATGCGTTCGACGTGCATAGCAGCCTCCGTTTCTCTGATACTCTTTGATTTTTTCAATTAACACCGGAACAAACTCCCGGCAGTCATCAACGATGCCGTAATCCACCTGTTCGAACACCGGTGCTTTGGGATCGCTGTTGATAGCTACCATAATCTGGGCGTCGGTTATGCCCACTGTATGCTGCAACTCGCCCGACAGCCCCACTCCGATATAGAGTTCCGGACTCACCATCTTGCCGCTCTGCCCGATCATGGTCTCCAGCCCGGCCCAGCCTTCATCAACGGCTGGGCGTGTGCAGCCCAGGGCAGCGTTGAGCGCCTTCGCCAGCTCGGCTACTTGGCGCCACCCCTCCACATCGCCTACGCCGGCGCCGCCGGCCACGATGATGGAGGCCGATTCCAATGGCACGCCTTCTGGCTCTTCGCGGACGATCTCTAGCGTTTGAATCCGGCGGGGGAGATCAGTCGGCACCTCAAGCGGGACGACCTCTCCCGTCCGCCCGTCATCCAGCGCGGGCGTGGGGAAAACGCCTTTGGCGACGGTGGCCATCTGGGGACGCTTCTCCGGACAGACAATCGAGATCAGCCCGCCATAGGCAGGGACCCTCTGCTCCAGGGTTTTGCTCTCGTCGAGCACCAGATCAATGCAGTGCGCCGTCAAGCCGGTTTCCAGTCTGGCTGCCACCAGAGGCGCCAGTTCTCTGCCCACGGCCGTCGAGCCGATGAGCACGATTTCTGGCCGTCGCTCTTGGGCCAGCTTGACGATGATTTCGGTGTAGACCTCCGGTTGATAAAAGGCCAAGTCAGGGTCGTTGTCCAGATACACCCTGTCGGCACCGGCGGCAAACAATGGCTGGGTTTGTCCGACCAGCTTGTGTCCCAGCAGAACGGCTTCCACCGAAGTTCCGAGTTCATCAGCCAGTTTCCGCGCCTGGCCGATGAGCTGGAATGACACAGCGAGAATCCGACAGTCAATCTGTTCGGCGATGACCCATACGGGGCCGCATGTATTTTCCATTTTGAGATTCGAGTTTTGAGCTTTGAACTTTGAGCTTTGAGCTTTTCCCTAGATTACCCCCGCCTCAACCAGCTTTTGGACCAGCCGTCCGGCTTTTTCCTCTCTCGTGCCGCCGATGATCTCGACTTCCCGCTTGCTATCCCTGGTCGTCATGTCTGCAACAATCGTCGGCGACCCCTTCAGGCCCACTGAGTCTTCCGGCACACCCAGGTCATTGATCCCCCACTGGGTGATCTCTTTCTTCCTGGCCTTGACGATTCCTGAGAAGCTGAGTGTTCGCGGCGTGTTCAGCTCTCTGGTCACTGTGAAGACGGCCGGGAGTTTTACCTGCACCAGGCGGTATCCGTTTTCCAGGCCGGCTTTTACTTTCCACCATTTCTCGTTAAGTTCGACGATCTCTTTCACCCTCGTGACCACTGGTATTCCCAACAACGTTGCCAGCTCCGGGCCGACCAACTCCGTGCTGCCGTCGCTGCTGGCCATGCCGCAGAAGACCACGTCGTACGACCCGATTTTCTCTACGCCTTTGGCCAGGGTGTACGCCGTAGCGTAGGCATCGGCGCCGGCAAAAGCCGGATCGCAAAGCAGGAATCCCTGGTCAGCGCCCAGGGCCAGACATTCCCTGACGATTTTGCCTGCTTCGGGAGGCCCCATGCTGAGCACCGTAACGTGCGCATCAAGCTGCTCCTTGAGTTGCAGGGCCGCTTCCATGGCGTTCTTGTCCAGCGGATTCAACACCAGCGGAACGTCGCACCTGGTGAGGGTTTTGGTGATGGGATCTATTCTGATTTTGTCAGCCTCTTTGGGGTCAGGGACCGCTTTGACACACACGACGATGTTGAGCATGGCACAAATCCTGCTTCATTTCGCGTGAAACGTGATGCGTAAAACGTGATGATTCACGCCGGGCAAGCCTTACGTTTCACGCTTCACGTTTTACTTACGAAAGCACCCAGCGGGCGATGATGACCTTCATGATGTCGGAAGTGCCGGCTGATGGTCCCAGCACGGCAGCATCGCGCCAGTAGCGGGTGACTGCGTATTCTTCCATGCAGCCATAGCCGCCGTGGATGTCAACAGCCATTTTCGCCGCTTTCTGCGCCGCTTCCGTGGTGAAGTACTTGGCCACGGCGAATTCGTTGCTCGACCGTTGGCCTTGATCCTGCATGGCTGCCGCTCGATATCCCAGCAGTCGCCCTGCATCCAAATCAATCTTCATTTCCGCCAGTTTGATTTGAATCGCTTGCAGTCGGCTGATCGGTTTCCCGTAAAGAACCCGTTCATTGGCGAATTTCACGGACGCTTCCAGGCAGGCGGTGTGCAGTCCCAGGGCGCAGCCGACCATGCCGCCCCTGCCGACGCCGCCGATGGCGCTCAAGGCAACCCGCAAGCCTTTCCCTTCCTTTCCCAGCAGATTTTCACTGGGAACCCGGCAATTTTCAAAAATCAGCTCGCCGGTGTTGCAGCCGCGCATGCCCACTTTGTGCTCTTCATGTCCGGGCCGGAATCCTTCCATCCCTTTCTCCACGATGAAAGTAGAGAAAGCGTCGGGATCCTCCTCGTCCTTGGCCAGAACGGTGATGGTGTCGGCGATGTGGGAATTGGTGATGAAGCATTTGCGGCCATTGATGACGTAGCCGCTACGTACATGTGATGAAGCGGCGTCGCCGTCCTTCTTGTAAGCCGTGCGACCGCCCTTGATGTCAGAACCTCCGGTCGGCTCGGTCACGGCCACCGTGGCCAGCCGCTCCCCCGTGGCCAAGCCGGGCAGGTATTTCTTCTTCTGCTCCTCGCTGCCGAAGCTGACAATCGGCTCGATGCCCAGGGCAAGAACCTGGAGCATCATGGCCGTGGCCACCGAAACCCGGCCGATCTCCTCCAGGGCGATGAGGCGGGCCACGTAGCCCAATCCCAGGCCGCCGTATTCCTCCGGAATGGTGATAGCCATCATTTCGGCCTCACCCAGGGCCTTGACAACCTCGTCGTTGACCTTCCCGGTTTCCTCCATTTCGGGAACCCTGGGAGCGACCTGGGTTTCTGCAAACTCCCGCGCCGCTTGCCGGAACAACTCCTGCTCTTCGGTAAAAGTGAAGTCTATCATTTGTAACTTTCCTCCTTATTTTTGTATTGAGATCCTGTGTACTGCGTATTGCGTGAGGCTTACGTTTCACGTTTTACGTTATTACTCACCTCCCCACCGCACACAGGCCGCGCCCCATACGTAGCCGATGCCTGCTCCAACGATGATCATCAGGTCGCCGTCCTTGAGCCGGCCCTGTTTCACTCCCTCGATGATGTTGATGACGCTGTCCTGCTCGCCGATGTGGCCGTAACCGGCGTTGTAGACGCTTTGCTCCTCGGTGAGACCCAGGCGCTGGAGCATGTCGTGGTAAGCCGAGGTTTTGACGAGGATCATGTTGAGAAAGCCGAGATCGGCCCGCGTGTAACCGCTCTTGCGCAGCGCCTCGTCAATGCAGTGCATCCAATTGTCCATCGAGACCGCATTGAGCCGCTCTTTCATGGCCTCGGGTGCCAGCAGGTCAACGTAGAACAATCCCTTGGCCACGGCCTCGTCGGTGGGGAACTGGACGGTGCCGCTGGCGGGCACGAGAATGTGCTTGCTCATGGAGCCGTCGGTCATCAGGTGTGCGCCCAGCACGTGGTTGCGCGGCCAGTTCTTGCGCAGCAGCAGCGCGCCTGCACCCGCGCCGATGTTGAACATAAACGAGGTGCGGGTGTTTTTCAGGTTGACCAGGTCCCCGGTGCGATAGCCGCCGCCGATGAGCACGGTGTTGATGTCGGGATCGGCCGTCATCATGTCTTTGGCCAGCTTGAGGGCGCTGATGGTGGTGCAGCAGCGCATGTGCAGATCAATGCCCCAGGCCCGCGTGGCGCCGATCTCGTACGCCAAGTCAATGCCCGCCGTCCACTGAATGTACTCTTTCCACTCCTCGGTGGTGCAGAGCACCACGTCAATCTCATCCGGCGGGATGTCGCATTTGGAGAGACAGTCTTGAGCCGCCCAGATTGCCATCTGGTTGGGATGGTCGTCCGGGCCGGCCATGCGCTTCTGGTTGATGCCCAGCTTGTCGCGAACCACCCATTCGGGCAGCCCGCTCTGCTCAGCGATGTCGGCCGCCGTCAGTACCGGCTCTGGCAGGTACATGCCCGCGCTGACGATGCCGACGGATACGTGATTTTCTGATGTCACGTCTTCCAATTGGTGTCCACCTTATTTTGCTTCGTGCGTCGTGGTCTGCTTTGTTCAGTCCGCAGATCACCAGTCCATCCTGCTTATGCAGCTAACGTCGGAGCTAAGCTGCGCCGGGATTAGCATGAGGCCCTTGCGTACCCAAGCGGTTGCCGACCAGAGCTACCTGAAAACGCGCTGAGCGGTAGGCATCAGCTTGAGCGATTTGTTAGGCGAGTTCCCTGCCGGACGTGGACCGCCTGCCAAACCGTGCCGCCCCTAAGCCGATTCGGCTTGTTTCTTACAATGCGGAGGGCCAAGGTGCATCGTAGTCCCAGACGGAATCCTGGTGAGCTTCAATCATTTTCCGCAATCTCCATGTTTCAGTGTCAGGCGGTCTAGAAGTTTTTTCCCAATCGCGGTAGCCGGGGTCGCGTCGTCTGCCTGTACGATTAGGGCTTTTGGCCTCTGCAACCAAATATCCTCCACCAGGCATTCCATGTCTTCCCGTTGAGCCATACTGCCCGTCTTGTTGAACTACAATTGAAGTAATCGGAGGCAGCCTGCGCTCATCACACTTCTTAAAGATTTCATACAGTGCATCTACAACAGGATTCTGGCCTGGTGGGCCAAGGGGGACATTGGTTGCTTGACTCACTGCACCATAAGTTACCACACGTTTGTTTGGAACAACCACATTAACAAGGTAATTGTATATGACCTGAGCATTAGGTGATAGTGACATAGTACATCTCCTTAATTACAGACTTTGCCATCAATTTGCTCTTATCTTCCCAGTTAACTTCGTAGCTCTCCAGTGATGTGCACGGCCTGGGCCTCTGACGTGACCTGGAAAGTCAAACCAACAGAAGATGATTTTGACCCCACAGCGGTCCGCCTAACGGCCCGCGGTTCAGCCGCCGATTTGCGGCGCGATAGCGTGGTTACGTTTTGAGATACTTGGCGTCACCCCTAGCCCAACCACAGTAGAGATCAATGCCTTGTGTGCGTTTTACAAAGACCAGTTGATTAGGTTCAGCCGTAACTTCAAACAGGTTCAAAAACGCTTGATAGTCTTCAAGCCATTCTTCGCTTTGGCTAAACGAATGCACCAGCATCACCGCGCTTTTCGCGTTGAACCTTTGCGCTTCAATAACGGCTGAGGCCGTGCGGTGAAGCAATTGGTAGCGAATGTGCGGCGGTAGATCTTTCGATAAGCCCAACTGCTCTTTTAGAAACGCCAACCGGCGTGTTTTTCCCTTGGATGCCTTCGCGTTCCATTTCTCTAAAGCTGGGCCAAACGATTCTGAGACTTTCCCTTCTACAGCAATGCTGATAAGTTGTCCTTGCGCCTTAGCCAAAACAAAGATATCGTTTTGTGAAGGTCTACGGCCGCCAGGTAACGGTACTTTGTACTCAGGCAATATCAGCAAAACCTCTATGTTTTGAAACGCTGGAATGTTCGATTCTGCAAACAAACGAGCGATTTCTTGAGGGAAATTATCTGTATCTTCCCAACAATGTGCCAATGATTTGGCAGAAAAGCCGGTCCGCCAGTGCTTTTCCGGGTCAGCAAGTAGACGCTTCCAATCTTCCGGTTGCGTTGATGCGACAAAAATCCGTTTCATTACTCCTCCTTGTATGTAGTCAGTATTGGCGGGGCACTAACCTCAGTTGTGCCAAATGGCATGTCAGGCAGACGTCTGCCAATTAACACCCCAGCGAATCCCGCCCCATACTGCTCAATCAATCGTGGCTTATCCACCTTGCTGACCCCTGTCTTGGAGAGCACATCCACAAACACAAGCGACTTGGGCACTTTGTAGTGGGTCATTCGCTCGCGCAGCCAGGTAATCAGGTCGGTGCCGGGTTTCGCAGTGACACCACCCGCGACAAGTGATCAGGCGGCGCTGCTAGAACCAAGTGCCTTGTGTTTCCAAAAGATGTAACTACTCCCTAGCAGGGCGGTGGCAAGGCTAAGATCCAACGTGCCCACGCTGATCAAGAAGGGGTAATTGTTATGCGCCAGTCTGGATAAAGTTGCGCCGGCCAGGATCATTACCGTTAACATCACAAAGAACCCCGGCCTGAAAAACTGCCAGGGCTTTGGCCGCTCCGGGGCGGCTATTCTGTCCAGATTCTTCCGGCAATTTTCGCTGAAAAGAAACTTCGCTTTCAAGCCGCCAAGGAACAGCCCGGCAACAACAGCCAGCCACGGCCAGTTCTGTTCTGGTCTCAGCGCTTCTGCTTCGACTAGCAGACTGCTCCCCTTTAGCAGCAGTACAATGCCCCCGGCATACCAGACGAGAGCGGCCAGGATTTTGAGCCTGCGGGTGGAGGCGACTAACATTGGCGGTTCCTCAATCTATGTGGGACAAGATTCAGTGACTCTTTCAGTCTAGGCTTATCCACCTTGTTGGCCCCTGTCTTTGGCAGCGCATCCACAAACAAAACCGACTTGGGAACTTTGTAGTGAGCCATTCGCTCACGCAGCCAGTTCCTCAAGTCGGTTTGGGTCAAACTAGCACCGGGTTTAAGCACGACGATGGCCCGGCCCACCTCGCCCCACTTGGGATCGGGCACGGGGATGAGAGCGGCTTCGGCGACGGCAGGGTGGCTGTGCATCACGTCTTCGACCTCGGCCGGGTAGATATTCTCCCCGCCCGACTTGATCATGTCCTTGAGGCGGCCCATGATGTAATGATCGCCGTCTTCGTCCCTGCGGGCCAGGTCGCCGGTGTGCAGCCAGCCGTCCACGAGCGTCTCGGCGGTGGCGACCGGCCGGTTCCAGTATCCGCCAAAAACGTGGGGGCCTCGAATCAGCAGGTGGCCCACCTCGTTCGGGTTGACCTCCTCGCCGGCCTCGTCAACCAATTTGACATCAATGTGGAACAGGGGCCGGCCGACTGAGCCGATCTTGCTCTTCATGTACTCGGTCGGCAGCCAGAAGGTGTTAGGGCCGGCCTCGGTCAGGCCGTAGCCAGTCTTGAACTCGATTCCCTTTTTCCAAAAGGCCTCAAAGACGACAGTGGGACACGTCCCGCCACCGGACATCACCAGACGCACGTTGGACAGGTCCAACGACTCCCAGCGCGGATGCTGGATTATGGCTAGCAGCATAGCCGGGACACCGAAGAAGAAGGTCACGTTTAGGCTTTCGATCTGGTCGAAGAGTTGGTCAATGTCGAAGCCGGCGCAAACGATGTTGGCGCCGCCCAGGTGGACGAGCGGCGTGGTGAGACAATGGAGGCCGCCGGTGTGGAAAAGGGGCATGTACTGGGGGATCACGTCGTCGGGGCGCAGCCCCCAACTGACGATGGTATTGACCGAATTGGCGGTGATGGAGCGGTAGTGCAGGATGGCGCCTTTTGGGAGACCAGTGGTGCCGCCGGTGTAGCAAATCACCCAGGGGTCTTCCCAGTCCAACTCGACGGGCGGCGGCTGGGTCCGGGGCCAGTTGCCGCGCTCCGTCGGCCAGCGCGAGTCCTGGTCACTCGTCGCCTGATCCAGAGCGATGAAGCGTTCCACTGACGACAATCGGGGGCGCAGGTCGTCTACCTGGTCGGCGAACTCCTGGCTGTAGAGCAGCACGCGGGGGGTGACGTCGTTGATGACGCCCTCCAACTCACGGACCGTCAGACGCCAATTGATGACGTGCAGGATTGCACCTAGCTTGTTGCAGGCGAACAGTGCGTCCAGGTACTCGACGCGGTTCAGGGCATAGATGGACACCCGGTCGCCTTTGCCGATTCCCAGCCCGTCTCGCAGAAAGTTAGCCAGTTGGTTGGCTCGTTGGTTCCACTCCCGGTAGGTGATGGGCTGGTTGTCGTGGAGGGCATCAATGAGTGCGACCTTGTTCGGCGAAAGCATTTCGCGCCGTTGTAGCCAGTCACCAAAGAACATGCTTGTCTCCTGAGATCAACAGCAACGCTATTCGGGGTATGGTTTCAGTTCTTCAAGATAGCCGATCAGGGAGTTGATTGATCTGTCCAGGCTGTCGGTTGATTTATTCACCCTGTAAATGACGGAAGCACCCACCATGCCGGAAAACAACATCTCTGTCACGGCGCCGATGTTCACATCATTGCCCAATTCACCCAGTTCCTTTCCTTCGTTCAACATTCTCTTGAGCATGGCTTTGAGGCCTACAAATCCCTTATTAACCTCTTCGGCCAAATGGGGTCGCTGGTCTGGCAGTTCAACGGAGAAAGTAACGAAGATGCAGCCGCCTGGCAAATCCTCGGTATCTTTGAGATACCGGTCTCTGTAGTTCACCAGGAGCCCTTTGATCTTTCCGAGGGGGCTTTCGATCTCATCCAAACTTGCAAGACACTTTTTACGCCAAATCCTTCGCGCCTCATCCAGGGCTGCGAAGAACAGGTCTTCTTTGCTGGCGAAATGATTATAGAATCCGCCTTTTGAAGTATTCGCAGCCTCCAGAATATCGTTGATAGAGGTGCTTACAAATCCTTTCATGGAAAACAGCTTCAGGGATTCGTGGATGATTCTTTGTTTTAGATCCATTGTGGATGTCCTTCCTGAGGCAAAGAGAGGGTAAACAGACAGACCGGTCGGTCTGTTGATATTATATCACTTCTTGGGCAGATTGTCAAGACGACTTTTGAGAAATTGCCAAATGGCTCAGGTACTGCGTTTGACTTTTTCCCGCCGATGAATATCATAACAGGAGTTACGCAGTTCGCCGGCTGAGTAGGAGCAGAGCGACGTATCGAAGCCAAGAACGGGTCTTGCAATCGCCGCTCGCCCTGGTTTCGATACGCTGGCGCTACTCAACCGACGG
>DAOUDK010000116.1:0-2670 GCA_034431315.1 Anaerolineae bacterium | reverse complement strand
GAATGTGCATAGAGCACCTCCTTGATATGAGATGCCCTATTCTCCCCCAATTTTGCTAAGATTGGAAGCCAGAATCCTGGGGTTGATTTTCCTACCCCGTTTTGCTTCGAAATCCCGAGGACTCGTCTCGTTGCCAAAAACGCTGAAAGCTGGTATAATGATAATGAGCGGAGAATTCTAGGACTGAGGAAGAGCGATGGTCAAACATGAAATCACCAAGCTAATCCAACAAGCCATCCGAAAGGCCCAAAAGAAGGGCGACTTGCCCTCTTTCACCATACCCGAAATTCCCCTGGAGCACCCCAGGCAGGCGGAACACGGTGACTACGCCACGCCTATCTGCCTGCAATTGGCCAGGCTGGCTCGTATGGCTCCCGTCAAGATAGCTGACATTCTGATCAAGTATCTGCCTGAGACCGATTACCTGGGCAGGATCGAGATTGCCCATCCTGGCTACATCAACTTCACCCTGGATAATGCCTGGCTGGCCCGGCAGGTGGAGGCGATCCTGGCCGCTGGCGAGGATTACGGCAACATTGACATCGGCCACGGCAGAAAGGTGCAGGTGGAGTACGGCAGCGCTAACCCCACCGGCCCGTTGCACGTGGGCAGCGGGCGCAACGTGGTGCTGGGCGATAGCCTGGCCAACGTGCTGGAGGCGGCTGGCTACGACGTCCAGCGGGAGTACTACATCAACGACGCTGGCTCCCAGATGCGCCTTTTCAACGAGACCCTCTACGCCCGCTACGCTCAGGCCCTCGGCCAGGCGGCTGAGATCCCCGAAGGGGGTTACCAGGGCCAGTACATGGTCGAGTGGGCTCAAGAGATCGCCGAAGAGGAGGGCGACAGGTACTTGAACATGCCCCACGCTGAGGCAGTGGCGGCCATCGGCAAGGTGGGGCTGGCAAAGGTGCTGGATCGCATCAAAGACGATGTGGATCTGCTGGGTATTCATTACGATCGCTGGTATTCGGAGCAGAGCCTCTACGACGAGGGCTACTTTGCCAGGATCATGACCCTCCTGCGACAGAGCGGGCACATCGTTGAGCGAGAGGGGGCGATATGGTTCACGGCCACTGAGTTGGGCGGGGACAAGGATAGCATCCTGAGCCCGTCGAAGGATGAGGTGATTATTCGTTCTGACGGCGAGCCGGGCTACTTCGCTTCGGACATCGCCTATCACTACAACAAGTTCGTGGAGCGAGGCTTCGATTGGGTCATTGACGTCTGGGGGGCGGATCATCAGGGCCATGTCCCTCGGATGAAGGCCATGATGCGGGCACTGGGATTGGACCCGGAGAGGCTGACCCTTCTCATCTATCAGTTGGTCACTCTCAAGCGAGGAGGAGAGGTGGTGCGCCTCTCCAAGCGCACTGGCGACATCATCACCCTGCGGGAGGTCACCGAGGACGTTGGCCCCGATGCAGTGCGCTTTTTCCTCCTGGCCCGCGCTGCCGACAGCCAGATGGATTTCGACCTTGACCTGGCCGTGGAGCAGTCGACCGAGAACCCAGTTTACTACGTCCAGTACGGCCACGCCCGCATCGCCAGCATCCTGCGGTATGCCACGGAGCGGATTCCAGATTTCGCCGATGGTGACGTATCGCTGCTGCGGCATCCCGCGGAGTTGGCCCTCATTCGCCAGATGCTGCTGTTGCCTGAGGTGGTGGAGCAGGCGGCCGAGAACCTGGCCCCCCACCACCTGACCTACTACGCCCAAGACCTGGCCAGCGAGTTTCATTCTTTCTACAAAGAGTGCCGCGTCGTCTCCTCCGATCCCGCCGACGCCGAGTTGAACAAGGCCCGTCTCAAGTTGGTCTCGGCGGCCAAGATAGTTTTGGCCAAAACACTGAGACTGATGGGGATGACTGCACCTGAGAGTATGTGACCGTTGAGTTTCGTGTTGCGAGTTTCGGGTTTCGGGACTCGAGACTCGCAACTCAGAACTCGAAACTGAAATGCTCGTTTGACAACTCTAGCTCTCTGAAGTATAATCAAGGTTGAAGGGCGAATAGCTCAGTTGGATAGAGCGCTTCCCTTACATTTGTGAGCCCGTGCCTGGGAAATGAACCGGTACGGTGGACGCTGCTGTATGCTGGAAAGCCCTAAAGCCAGGCTCGCCACAACGTGACCCGAGAGGGTGAGCGTGAGGGCTGGAAAAGCAACCTGGATATGGCAATGGGTAACCAGCAGGGAACCTTAAAGCTTCTATGTTCCTACGAAGCTTTCGGGACGCCTCAGAGACTACAAGCAGCGGGCCTGAGATGGTCAAGATATAGTCCAGACCGCAACACGTTGCACGTGGTCGGTGAAAGCCGATGCGGTAAGACAAGGAAGAGGTCACAGGTTCAAGTCCTGTTTCGCCCACTTTGATAAACGATCCACACTTATCAAAAAAAGGTTCTGGCGAACCGTCCGCCAGAACCTTTTGCGTTGCGAACTATTTGGGGACATTCTGATCCTTAAACCCTTCTACGCCTCTTGACCGCCACTGCCGCAATTGTCACTACCATCAGTACCGCCAGTCCCAGCCACGGCGCCAGAAGCTCCAGTTTGTTCACCGGCACGATGAGGCCGCCAACGGGTATTGGCTCGCAGGCATCGCCTATCCCGTCACCATCGCTGTCTGTCTGGTCAGGATTGTAGATAAAGGGACAGTTGTCCCCGCCA
>DAOUDK010000115.1:0-15220 GCA_034431315.1 Anaerolineae bacterium | reverse complement strand
GAATGTGCATAGAGCACCTCCTTGATATGAGATGCCCTATTCTCCCCCAATTTTGCTAAGATTGGAAGCCAGAATCCTGGGGTTGATTTTCCTACCCCGTTTTGCTTCGAAATCCCGCCGGACTCGTCTTCTTGCCATTTCGCAGCTTCTTGAGTATAATGCGGGCTGTAAGAGCGATAGGGAGGAGATGCTGTGCGAGTCATAGCTGGGAAAGCCAAAGGTAGGAAACTGCGCTCGGTGCCAGGCGACATCACCCGCCCCATCACCGACCTGGTCAAGGAATCCCTGTTCAACATCCTCGGCGGCGAGATAGTAGACGCCCTCTTCCTCGACCTCTTCGCCGGCACGGGGAGCGTGGGCATCGAGGCCCTCAGCCACGGGGCGCGGCGGGCTGTCTTCGTGGAACAGAACCGGCGAGCCGTCGAGACCATCAAAGAGAACTTAAAGATAACAGGACTGGCCACCCAAGCAGAGGTGATCCGAGACGATGTTTTCAGATTTCTGGCCAGGGAACCTGCCATCCCCCCCAAAGTGGGGGGGGAAAGAGGGGGGGCTCCAAAAGAGAGATTCGACCTGATCTACATCGCCCCGCCCCAGTACAAGGGCCTCTGGGCAGAGACGCTGCTGGCCTTAGATAGGAGGGACTTTTTGACCGAGGGCGGCCTGGCCATCGCCCAGATCTATCCCAAAGAATACAGAGAAATGGAACTGAAGAGCCTTGAGCTGGTGGATCAACGCAAGTATGGCAGCACCATGCTGTGCTTCTACCGTTGCTCGGCGGTGAGCGATGCCGTCGTGGCCCTGTCCGCTTGAGGAGGTTCTAGTGCAAGCCATCATCATGGCGGCCGGCAAAGGCGAGCGGCTGCGCCCTTTCACCGAGTGGCTACCCAAGCCGCTCCTGCCCATCGGTGGCCGGCCTATCATAGAAACTCTGCTCACCAACCTGCGCCAGGCGGGGATCAGCCAGGCAGTCATCATCTACGGCCACCTTGGAGAGACGCTGCGTCGCTTTCTGGGCGATGGCTCCCGTTACGGCATGGAGTTCACCTTCCGCGAGCAGACGGAACGGTTGGGCACTGCCCACGCGGTGATGCAGGCAGCCAATCTCATCTCCGCCCGAGATGACACGGTCATGGTTATGGCCGGGGACACCGCCTTTGGCTTCAATCACATCGGCGGCTTGGTGCGATTTCACAGGACATCCGGGGCAGACGTGAGTTTGAGCCTCAAGCGGTTGTCCATCGAGCGACTGTCGGCCAGCAGTTCGGTGGCCATTGACGCCGCGGGCCGGATCACCCAGATCGTGGAGAAGCCGGCGCCCGGCACAGCACCCAGCGACATCGCCAGCGCCCCGCTTTATATCTACCCGCCGTCGCTGGCCGACTACTTGAGCCGCGTGGGCCTTTCCGCCCGGGACGAGTACGAATTGACCGACGTGATCGCAATGATGATTGACGATGGGCTCAAGGTGATGGGCAAGGTGGAGCCGGTCGCTCCGAATCTCACCAGTCAGCGGGATCTGCTCAGACTGAACTTTGATTACCTGCGGGCGTGGCTTTAGAGGACGTCAGAAACTCTCATCTACGCGCTATCGGGCCGGCCTCGTTGGTGTGCGCTGTGGTGGGATACGTCCTCAGCCGCATTATTGGCTACCAGTACAGCGCAGTGGGGATGGCCATTGGGTCGCTTACCTTTGCGGTGCTGGCCACCCGGAACACACTGCGCATGATGAGCAACCTGGACTATTTTTACTATTCAGCGTATTAGCACGCCCCCTGGATTCGTCAAGTCGCCGACATAGGGTTGGGAAAGTCAGGTTGAGGTCACAAAGTTGGTCGGTTCAGGTCAAGCAAATCCTGCCATCACTGGTATAATTAGCTTAAGGAAGTGCACGAAGTGACTATCTCTTGTCTCGCATGAACACGACCTTTTGACATCTGTCACATTCTATGCTACCATATTGACAACTCACCGAGGCATCAAGAATTAGGGAAAAGATATGAGTGAAGATCTCCTTGGGGTTCGAGGCTTTGAGAAATCGGAGATATTGAGCAATGAGGATGTAGTAGAACATTTCTTTACCGAACTGCCGGAAGAGCATAGCGATGCCAAGCGGATTAAAGAAATCGAGTACACCGATGAATACATCGGTGATGAAAGTACATACGTAGCAGGAAGGTGCGTAACCGATGAGCATGGTGTGAGCAGAATAGAGATTAACAGGCAATCGCCTGAGGGTTCACATGATGCCGAAGAAATGAAACAAACCATAACCCATGAAGTCGGCCATAACGTTTATTACAACCTAAGTGAAGAGCAAAGAGGGGAATGGAGCGAAATATACGACAATAGTGCTCGCACACAATTCGTGAGCGCCTATGCTCGGACAAACGAGCGGGAGGATTTTGCCGAAAGCTATAAGGCTTATGTTCATGATCCTGAGCGTTTGAAGAGGAGAAGTCTGGCCAAGTACAAGTTTATGCATCATTACGTATTTAAGGGGAGGGAATACCGATGAAAACATTGGTTATACAAACATTTGACGATGAAATAATAGGAGCTGTGATTCAGGGCAATAATAACAGGCTAGAAGTTCAAGGTGCGACGCCCGAGTATAAAGTTGCCCTGCAGCAGCTCATTGAATCCATCACCTCCAAGCCTATTCCTTACAGAAGTGGTAAGACGAGAGAAATCCCAGAGGGTATCGAACACATTACAGTGGTCAAAATGTGTCGCAAAGGCGATCCTGAGTTCTTCGATGCTTTGGAAGACGCCTTGCCTGAATATTCTTTGCTTGGAAAAAGGATTGAAGGTATACTCTTGACAGAGGAGAGAGTAGCAACAAAGATTTTTCAACCTCTGGTAACGCCGGCGTATGCTGTGCGTGAGAAGTCGGAAGAATACAAAACAGAATAGAAAAGCTCAGGATATTCGACAGATGGCGGAAAGGAAGGTTCTATGAAAAAAGAAAGACTTCTGGCTCTACTTGTCATCACGGCCTTGTTCCTGGGACTGGCGGGCGTTATTCAGGCCGGGGGCAAGACCTACATCTGGGATCGCCTCGACGTGGACATCATGGTTCTCGAGAATTCCGACTTCCGCGTCGCGGAAACCCAGCAGTTCACCTACACCAGCGGCGAGTTCCACTACGGCTTCCGCGAGATCCCCACCGACAGGCTGGAGGGCATCAGCGACGTGGAGGTCTGGGAGGGGGATCGGCAGTATCAACGGGGACGCGGCGGCGATTACACCTACGAGACCTTCTACAACGACGACGGGGACTTCACCGTCAAGTGGTACTATCCCGGCTACCACGACTCCACCCACGCCTACACCATCAAGTACACGGTGAAGGGCGGGCTCCGTTTCTACGAAGAGGGCGACCAACTCTTCTGGAAAGCGGTCTTCCCCGATCGAGACGTCCCCGTGCTGGCCTCTGTGATCACCGTTCACCTTCCAGCCGCTTTCGATCCGGACGATCTCGTGATCGCAGCCTACGGCGGAGGCCGCGACGAGCGCGAGGATGTGCGGATCCAAAACACAGGCTCCGAAGTCGTCTTCAGCACAGGTCGCACCTGGCCCGATGAGGAGCTGGAAGTGCGCGTGCAGTTCCCCCACGGCGTTGTCCAGGGCGCCCCTGCCGCCTGGCAGGCTGCCTACGATAAAAAGGCCGACTACGACGACAAGTATCGTCCCCTGGTTGATCTGGGCCTGGGAGCCATCGGCCTTTTGATCTTCATCGGTGGGCCGCTGGCCCTCTTCGCCCTCTGGTACACCCGAGGGCGAGACGTGCCCCTGAGCGCGGTAGCGGACTACTTGCCTGAGCCGCCGAGCGATCTCCCGGCCGGCGTGGCTGGCACCCTTCTCGACGAAAAGGCCGACATGAAGGATATTATCGCCAGCATCGTTGACCTGGCACGGCAGGGCGTGATAACCATGACCGAGATAGAGACACGGGAGATGAGCTTCCTGGGCCTCCGCAAAGAGCGCGATTTCACCTTCCAGTTGGTAGACACCAAGCAGCCCTTGCGACCCTACGAGGGGACGCTGATCAGGAAGCTATTCCGCGGGCGCCGCCAGTTCGACTTGTCAGATCTGAAGGAGGAGTTCTACACGGCCATCCCCACTCTTCAGAGGAAACTGTATGACGAAGTGGTGGAAAGGGGCTTCTTTCAGAAAAGCCCTGAGCGAACGCGCAGGAACTATACGGTGCTGGGCATCGTCGGCGTAGGTGTGGCCTGCATTTTGGGTATTGGTGGCTTAATTGCCCTTAGCGGGTACACCAGCGCCGCGGTCTGTCCCCCTATTGGGTTGGGCGTTACCGCCATCGCCCTCATGGTCATCGGCTATTTCATGCCCCGCAAGACACGCGAGGGATCGTTGGCGGCGGCCAAGTGGAAGGCCTTCAAGCGCTATCTGGCCGACATCGAGAAGTATACCGACCTCCAGCAGGCCAAAGACATCTTCGACAAGTATCTGCCCTATGCCATCGCCTTCGGTCTGGAGAAGAGTTGGATCAGAAAGTTCGCAGCCGTCGAGACACCTGCTCCCATCTGGTACTACCCCTACTTGCCTGTCTATGGATATGGTTATTCCCGCCAACGCGGGGTGAGCCGGTCAGTCCCCACAGGCGAGGGCCGGGGCATCCCGTCTCTGGAGGGAGCAACCCAGGGCGTCTTCACCTCGTTGGAGAGCATGAGCAGTGGACTCTTCTCCATGTTGGAATCGGCCTCCAGCACCTTGATCAGCTCACCCTCTAGTTCCGGCGGAGGCGGATTCAGCGGCGGCGGCGGTGGGGGAGGCGGCGGAGGCGGTGGCGGTGGCGGAGGCGTCGGCTAGGCAGCGTCCAGGCAGCTAACGATTAACGAACGGAGGTTCACACATGACCGGTTCAGGAAAAACGATAGGCATAATCATGATCGTGGTCGGCATCGCCATCGCCCTGGTGGCCACGCTCTTCTTCGCATCGGGCGCCGCATCGGGCAGCACAACGTCAGCCATGATCCTGGGGTTCGGACTGGTGTTCATCGTCGTGGTGTTGCCTCTGGTTGGGGTGGGGGGCTTCATGTTCGTCAAGGGCCGCCAGGAAGCGGCCGCCTTCGCCGAGGTCGAAAAAGAGAAGAAAGTGCTCAACATGGTGCTGACTCAGGGCCAGGTGCGGGTGACTGAGGTAGCCTTGGAGCTGAACGCCACCCGCGATCAGGTGAAGGAGTGGATATACGACCTGGTAGGCAAAGGGCTCTTCACGGGCTACATCAACTGGGACGAGGGAATCCTTTACTCCAAGCAGGCCTCAGAGATGGGGACCAACAAGTGTCCCAACTGCGGCGGGCAGTTGGAGCTGGCAGGCAAGGGCGTGGTGAGTTGCCCCTATTGTGGAACGGAGATATTCTTATGAAGACAGTTGAATCACTCTTCGACGAGGAGGAATTCTTTCGCTGGATGAAGTAGGCGGAGCATACCCTCAACTCAGCCCAAGGGGATGCCGCCAGGGGCGATTACGGCTGGGCATGCTTCAAGGCTCAGCAAGCCGCCGAGTACGCAGCAAAATCTCTTCTGCGCGGCCTTGGTTTGCCCGCCTTCGGCCATTCGGTCCTTGGCCTCGTCGGCGAAATGGAGAAACAAGGGCTTCCCATAACCGAGGATATTCGACAATGCGCCCGCACTTTGGATCGGCACTACATCCCCCCTCGCTACCCAGATGCCTATCCCGCAGGCAGCCCCTTCGAATACTATGATCAAGAGACGGCTGACGAGGCCATCGCCTGCGCCCAAGTGGTTCTTGAAGTTGTCCAGGAGGCAAGGGAGCGTCATGCTTAAGGCGTTGGAGGAAAGGCGGAGGCAACGAGAGGAATTTGTGGACATGGCTCGGACCTACGCTGATAAGCTGCGTGGAAGATTGGGCAAACTGACAGCCATCGTCTATGGCTCCGTATCCAGAGGCGACTTCAATCTGGGCAGCGACGTAGACGTCTTGATCATCTCCGAGGGTTTGCCCCACCACTTTTTGGAGCGAATGGAAGTGCTTTATTCTTGTCACGAGCCGCCCTTGGAGCCAAAGGGCTACACGCATACCGAGTTCCAGGCTCTCCTGGCCAAGCGCAATTCGGCTTTAGCAGAGGTTTTGAAAGACAGCATCGTGGTGGTAGATGATCTGGGCTTAGCCCACACAAATCAACTCAAGGAGGTGAGAGAGTATGGATCTTAGACAGAAAGTCACTGAGGCCCTGGGAGGGCTGGAGCAACTGGTGGCCAAAGTCCCCGGCTACAAGGGCTACAAGGAGAAGGAGATGCGGCGCGAGGCCGACAAGCTCCTCCGGGAACACTTGGCGCGCCAGTTCGAGGAACAGCGGCGGAGGATCCCCGACCTGCAGAAGCAACTGATCAGCTCAGGACAGTTTGGCTTCCTCGATGACCTGGAGAGCGGGGTGATGAAGCTGCAGTACCTCATTGATCGGCTCAAGACGGCCAGCTACGGCTACGCCGGTTTCTTCGATGCCGTGAAGGTCAAGGAGGAGCAACTCGACGCCCTCTACGACTTTGACAACGCCTTGATGGACGAGGTGCCTAAGATAGCCGCTGGCATCCACAGTGTCTCTGAGGCCATCGCGGCCAAAGAGGGTACAGCGGAAGCCATAACCGATTTGGTGAGCACTATCCAGAGCGTGAACGATACGTTCAGCAAGAGACAGGATGTGATATTACAAGCATTCTGAAGCTCAAAATCCAAAGTTCAAAGCTCAAAGCTCAAACGAATTTAGGACACAGATTTGCACAGATGAACACAGATAAAAAAGGAAGAAATCTGCGAAAATCTGTGTTAATCTGTGTCCCATCAAAGTATCAATGGTTCAAAGGAGGAAAAACAAATGGCACGGATTTTCGATATAGTCGAGTTCTTCGACGAGACGGGGCGGCAGATGGTGCATCGGCTGCCAGAGCACGGTTCAGGCGATTTCCGCCTGGGCTCGCAGCTCATCGTGCGCGAGAGCCAGGCGGCGGTCTTCTTCCGCGACGGCAAGTCCCTGGACACCTTCGGCCCTGGCCGGCACACCATTTCCACGGCCAACATCCCGCTGCTGACGGGGCTGATCAGCATCCCCTTCAGCGGGGAGACGCCTTTCAAGGCCGAGGTCTACTTCGTCAACCTGCGGGAGTTCCTGGAGCAGAAGTGGGGCACTCCTGAGGCCATCACCCTGCGCGACAGCGAACTGGGCATGGTGCGCCTGCGGGCCTTCGGCACCTATTCCATGCAGGTGAACGCCCCCCAGCTCTTCGTCAACAAGATCGTGGGCACCCAGGGGATCTACCAAACGAGCCAGATCCAGGGCTTCCTGCGGGGCATCATCATAGCCAAGCTCACGGACCTCCTGGGCGAGTTGAAGAAGTCCCTCCTCGACCTGCCCAGTATGTACGATGAGATCGGTGCTGGCGCCAAGGCCAAGGTGCAGGACGACTTCAACGCCCTGGGCATAGCCCTCAAGACCCTCTACGTCACCTCCATCAGCCCCACCGAGGAGACAGCGAAGGCCATTGATGAGCGGGCGTCCATGGGTGCCATCGGCAACATGCAGGCCTACCTTCAGTTTAAGACGGCGCGGGCCATGACCGAGGCCGCTGGGGTGCCTGGTGGTATGGCCGGGGCCGGGATCGGTCTGGGGGCTGGGGTGGGCATGGGCGCCGCCATGGCCCAGATGATGACTCAGGCCATGCAGCCGGGCGCGCAGGCAGCGACGATGATGTGCCCCAGTTGTTCGGCTCAGATCCCCGCCGGGTCGAAGTTCTGTCCCCAGTGCGGGGCCAAGATCGGCGGCGCGATGATCTGTCCCAACTGCAAGGCCGACGTGCCCGAAGGCTCCCAGTTCTGCCCCAACTGCGGCACGAAGATAGCGTAGTGAAACGTGAAGACGTGAAACGTGAAGGGCTTCCAGAGGTGATGCGCACCTTCGGAAGCCCTTTGCTTTTTGGAGGATGATTTCCGTACTCTATGCAAGCTTGAGCCCGTACTCCTAGCCTCCTTTGGCTGACTCAATGGAGCGGAGGTGAATCTCGATCCTGGCTCCAAGGGCCCCAGCTACTTTTTGAAGGAAGCTTAAGGATGGCTTTGTGGAGGCATTCTCCAGGCGAGAGATACCCGATTGCTTTGTCCCTACCAGTTCAGCCAGTTCTTTCTGTGTCAAACCCTTTTCCAGGCGCAGACGGATCACCTCTCGTGCAACTTGGAACTCGGGCACGAGTTCATAATAAGCAGCAGCGAACTCGGGATCGCGCAACTGTTCCTTCAAGAACTCCCTATAGCTTTTCGTTGTCATTGCACCCCCTCCTCTCTAATCAGAAAGTCGGCCATTCGTCGTTCGGCTATCTCCAGTTCTCTCCTGGGCGTCTTTCGAGTTTTCTTCAAGAAGCCGTGAAGGATAATAAACCGTTGGCCCACATAGGCGAAGTAGATGATACAATAGGCACTTCTTCCTGCACGGATACGCAACTCCCACAGCTTACCTCTAAGATGTTTGACGTAGGGTGGGCCAAGCTGAAGGCCATATTCCTGCAGTAAGTTAATGATCCAGGCAATTCGGGCGCGGTCTGTCTCAGGTAAGTTAACCAAGAAGTCCTCAACGGGAACATTCCCTCTAGCATCTCTATATAGATTTACCGTCCAAGTCATATTTTCTCCCGGAGTATAACACAAGTGTTATCTAATGTCAAGTGGAAGGGCCTTTACGTGCTAGGCGAGCCCGCCAGGTGAATAGAGCCCAGACCGCCAAGCCGACCCACGTGGCCACGCTGATGCCCAGTCCCACTTTCCAGGAGAGAGGCTCGAAAACGAGGCGCACCTCGTGGTAGCCTGGCTTCAGGTAGACGGCGCGGAAAGCGTAGTTGGCCCGCAGGACCGGCTCCGCGCGGCCGTCAACGTAAGCCCTCCAGCCCGGATAGTAGACCTCGCTGAGGACGAGATATGCCTCCGCTGATGTCTTGGCCGTAAGCTGGATGGCATTGGGGCGGTAAGCGGTAATGTCCAAAGAGCTGACTTCGCCCTCAGGAGATACGTCCAAAGGCCTGCCTCCCTCCACGACCACGCTGCTGGCCGGGTCGAAGCCGGGGTCTTGAATCTGGACGAACGCGCTCTCCTGATCGGGCACGGCTACGGCCTGGTGGACGAGGATGGCTCGCGGCAGCGCCTGGGTGTTCAGGTAGATGTTGACCTGCGGGTCACGGTCGAAGACGGGCACGAACTTGTCCCAGTCCAGCGGCACGTCCTTGTGGCCGATGACGTACTTGGCGTTCACGAAGTCATACAGGCGGGAGGATCGAAGACCCCGCAGGCCCACCGCATCCCAGTAGCGGTCGTAGTCGGCCAACTGAAGCGGGTTCCAGATGCCTGACACGTCGAAGATGCCGTACAGCAAGCTGGCGTCGGGCTGCCAGACGTCCCAAACGCCCGTTCCCGTGTCTATGCGATAGTAGCCAGGATCCGATTTGAGGAACTCGATGGCCTCAGGATGCTGGAAGCCCACCGTGGGGTCGTTGTGCTCCAGGTCGGTGTAGGCCCCCATGCTGAACAGGTCGAGGGCGATCAAGCCCACAGCCAACGCGCCTACGGCCCACCGCTGCCCCCAGCGGTAGCGGCGCAGGTAGAGAATGACCAGGCTGGCAGCCAGCATCAACAGGAAAAAGACCAGGCCGTTGACCGCGCTCACGGTCCTGTTGAATATCGTCGCGTCTCTGCCCTGAGCGGTCAAGATGGCATGATAGCCCAGGGACAAGCCGATGAGCGTTATGGCTAACCAGAGCCAAGGGGCTATCTTAAGCAGGCGGTGGAAGACTGCCCGCATCCGGTGATCCAGCGGCCGCAGGAGGGCGTCCAAACCCAGGGCGGCCAGGGCAGCCAGGGAGAAGTCCAACAGGTAGATGAAGCGGGCCGGGGCGCGTACTTTGTCGAAGCCGGGCACCAAATAGAGCCAACCGTGGAGGATGGTATAGCCGCCGAAGGCCAAAAAGAGCGATATAACAGCCAGGCCCACGAGGAAGCGGGTCAGCCTGTCCCGCCTGAGAAGCACGGCCAGGCCAGCCAGGATGAGAGGCAAGACGCCGACGTAGCCCACCTCCACCCGATCCCAGGGTCCCCAAAAGCCTGCCGGCCCGCGTCCGAAGAAGCCGGGGATGAGCAGCCCCACCAGTCCCACCGGCGGCAGGGAATATTGGCTGGCTTCTTGATAGCTCATCTCGGCCCGCACGGTGTGGCCGGCCATCTCATAGCCGGGGATAAGGGCCAGGGCGGCGAAGCAGAGGGCCACGAGGCAACAGGGTAATAAGTAACGAGTCAACGAGTGAAGAAGGCGCCGCCCCCCCTGATAGAGGGTGTACAGCACCAAAGCCAGCGCGATGAACAGCGTTATCTGGATGTGGCCGGCCAGGGTGGCGATGCCCAGGAAAGCTCCTGCTGCGACAGCCATGCCCGGCCGCTCCTCGGTCATGGCTCGGTGGTAGCTGAGGAAGATGAGCGGAAGCCAGGCAGCCACGGCGATCATGTTCAGGTTGCCGAAGTGGGTGACGAAGAGGTCGGAGAACATGAAGGCGAGGGCGCCGGCTAGCGCGGCGGAGCGACTCACGCCTGTCATTGCGAGCGTAGCAAAGCAATCTCCAGGTTGCACATGCATTGAAGGCGGGAGATTGCTTCGTCGCTCCGCTCCTCGCAATGACAGGGAGCGCAGGCAAATATACATGAAGGCACCGGCCAGGAAGAAGTGGAAGACGGCCAGCAGCTCCATGGTGGAATAGGTTACTTCGGGGAAGAGGAGGAAAAACAGGAGGTTGACAGGATAGAAGAGACCCGATTGGTTGTCGGCGGCGAAGGGGGCGCCGCCGTAGAGGTAGGGATTCCAAAGGGGGACGATACCTCGCCTGAGGTTGCGGGCTGCGAAGCGGTAGAGAGGATAGAGGAAGGAGACCAGGTCGCCGCCCCCGGAGGGCATCCAGGTATCGTCGGTGAAGAAGAGTTGCCAGAAGAAGCCGAGGGTGGCTAAAGCGATGATGCCCAGGGCCAATACGTCGCGGTGGTAGTCCCGCGCCAGCCGCCCCCGCCGGTGAAGCCAGCGAGCTATCGCATAAGCTGCCAGCCACAAGACGAATAGCCTCAGCAGCCAACCTAGTGGCAAAAGCAAGATGCCCTCCCCGCTTAAAGTTCAAAGCTCAAAGATCAAAGTTCAAAGATCAGGCGCCTCTCCAGCCAAGATCTCGGCCAACTGCTTTCGTTGGCTGCCAGGTATGGGCCTCTCCTTGCTCAGGCTCCGTAGGAAAAGCTTCAATTGCTTGCCATCTAACACAGGGACAGCGGGGTTCTCTGTCTCGAGATCCACCTGGGGATTGGTAAATACGACCAGTCCCTCGATGGGCACATCATCAGAAAGCCGTTCAGCCAGGAAACGGCGGAGCCTTTCGACCTCGGCTCGCACTTCCTTGGTCGGGTTGCCCAGCCCTTCCTGCCCAAAGAGGCGCAATATCCGCTTCCAACCGAGCTCGTGGTGCCACTTCTCGCCCTCGCAGCGAACCTTGCCCGCTTGATGCTTGGGATTGATGACACAGAGGCCAAAGGGGGCCAGCAGAACGTGAGAAGCAGGTAGGACGTAGTTGTAGAGGTGATAGCGGTCACCGAAGCCCTTCAGGATCTTGTCCAGCGTCTGATCGGCACGCGGCTCCTTAACCCAGCGGTTAGCATTGTAAATGCCGACCTGGGAGAGCAGAAAGCCCACGAACAGGCAGCCAAACGATGCCAGCATCCACTGGGGAGATGTGAGCAACTCATGAGGAGAAAGGGAGGCGACCAGCCCCAAGACCAATATTCCCAACCCGGCGAAGCTGGCCACACGGCCCAATCTAGCTCTGTTCTTGATCAACTTCTCGTTGGTAATAACTTGCATTTCCTTCCTTTCGACTTTGAAGTTTGAGCTTTGAGCTTTGAGCTTTGAACTTTTCTATCCTGTATACCTGCCATACACCGCGCACGCATTCTGCCCCCCCAGACCAAAGGAGTTGCAGATGGCGACGTCCACCTGGGCCTTCCGGGCCACGTTGGGGACATAGTCCAGGTCGCAATCGGGGTCGGGGGTCTCAAGGTTGATGGTGGGATGGATGATGTTGTCCCGGATGGTGAGGATGCAGGCGATGGACTCTACCGCTCCCGCCGCTCCCCACAGGTGGCCGATCATGGACTTGGAGGAGCTGATGGGCACACGGTAGGCATGGTCGCCGAAGACCTTCTTGATGGCCAGGGTCTCCGAAACGTCGCCCAAGGGGGTGCCAGTGCCGTGGGCGTTAATGTAGTCCACCTCGCTGGGCTCCACACCTGCGTCTTTCAGCGCCCAGCGCATGGCCCGCGCTGCCCCCGCCCCTTCGGGATCGGGCGCTATGAGATGGTAAGCATCGTTGGAAGCACCGCTGCCCAGCACCTCAGCGTAGATTCGCGCCTCCCGCTCCAGAGCGTGCTCCAGGCTCTCCAGGATCACGATGCCGCTTCCCTCGCCCCCGACGAAGCCATCGCGATCCTTGTCAAAGGGGCGACTGGCCCGTTCCGGCTCATCGTTGCGGGTGGAATAGGCTCGACCCACACAGAAGACAGCCACGGCCAGCTCACAGATGCCGCCCTCCGCCCCACCGGCCACCATGACCCTGGCCTTCCCCCGGCGGATGACATCTGCTGCCTCGCCGATGGCCTGCGTGCCCGCGGCGCAGGCAGTAGAGATGGTGGAGCTGTAACCCTTGATGCCGTAGGTGTAAGCCACCTGGAAGGCGGCCAGGTTCGAGGGCATCATCACCACGTAGAAAGGCGATATGCGCATGCCACCACGCTCGAACATGGTCCGACAGGCCTTCTCCGTCTCCTCTATGCCCCCAATGGCGTTGCCCAGGAGCACGCCCACCTCCTCGGCGTTCTCCTCGTCAATGGCAAGGCCCGCATCCTCCAGGGCCATCTTGGTCGCGGCTACGGCGAACTGGCTAAAGCGTGCCATGCGCCTCGCCTCTTTGCGGTCCATATAGTCTCGCGCTTTGAACCCCTTCACCAGGCCCAGGATCTGGGTGGGATAGTTACTGAGATCCAAGTGGGTGACGCGGCCTATGCCGCTCCGACCGGCGATGAGCCCCTGCCAGGTCTCCTCCACACTCAGTCCCAGAGGGGTGATGGCCCCCAGACCGGTGATGACGACTCTCTCTTCGATACTGCGTTTCCTGGTCATATCAAATCCTCCTACAGATTTTGTAAACCATCTTTGATAGCAGCGAGCATCCCGCCCTCCACCGCCCGTTTGGCCACCCGCATGGCGTTCTTGACCGCTTTGGCATTGGAGCGACCGTGACCGACGATCACCACCCCGTCCACCCCCAGCAGCGGCGCGCCGCCGTACTCGGCATAGTCGAGGCGCTTTTTGACCTGGTCGAAGGCGGGCTTGGAGAGCAGAGCACCAATCGTCGCGATGGGGCTCTTCTTAACCTCGGCCTTGATGATGCCCAAGAGCGACGCCGCCAGCCCCTCGGAGAGCTTGACGATCACGTTGCCGGTGAAGCCGTCGGTGACCACCACGTCGGCCAGGCCGGGGGCGATGTCCTTCCCCTCCAGATTCCCCACGAAGTTGAGGGGGCTGGCCTTGAGCAGTTGATACGCCTCCTGCACCAGAATGCTCCCCTTCCCCTCCTCCTCGCCGTTGGAGACGATGCCCACGCGCGGGTTGGCGACGCCCAGCACCCGCTCGGCGTAGACAGCGCCCATCATCCCGAACTGGAGCAGGTACTCCGGCTTGCAGTCGGTGGTGGCTCCCACGTCCAGCATGAAACAAAAGCCGGTTGTGGTGGGGTAGACAGTGGAGAGGGCCGGGCGCCGGATCCCCCGAATACGCCCCAGGCGGAAGAGGGCCGCGGCCAGCGCGCCGCCGGAGTTGCCCATGGTGACGAAGGCCTCTGCCTCGCCCCGCTTCACCATGTCCATACCGACCACCATTGAGGAGTCCTTTTTGGCCTTGACCGCGGCCGCAGGGTGCTCGTCCATTTCGATGACCTGGCTGGCGTGGACGACGGGCAAACTGAGGCCAGACGTGTCATGCCTGGCCAACTCCCGTCGCACGTCCTCCTCCCGCCCGACCAGGATCACCTCGATCCCGTACTCCCGCGCGGCCCACACTCCCCCCTCCACGGCCACCGGCGGAGCGTGATCGCCGCCCATGGCGTCCAGCACGATTTTCATGATGACGCAACCTCCTTATTCACCATAGGTAACGAGTCAATGAGGCGACGAGGTAACGAGGCGTGACTCACACCTCACTGACTCATTAACCCATTGACTCATTGCCTTGTTGCCTCTCAACGATATTTAACACCATCGCCCCCCACAAGTTGCGCCTTCCCTACTCCAAAAGGGCTTCTACCGCAACCATATTGTACGCTACTTTCCCGAAGTTGACAAGTGGAGGAATAGTGAGTATAATTTTGGTACAATGCCCCGGTGGCGGAATTAGGCATACGCGGCAGGTTGAGGACCTGTGCCCTTCTGGGCATGCGGGTTCGAGTCCCGCCCGGGGCACCAGCGCTCTATGCGGATGTAAAAAGCTCAGGAGGTCTCCTGAGCTTTTGCGTTCCAGGTGCTTCCCCTTACTCAAACTCAAACCCCTTCTCAGTGAAAAGCTTCAAGCAAGCATCTACCGCCTCGGCATCGTAAAGGACACCCCTATTCTGTGAGATTTCCTCCAGGGCCTTATCTAACCCGCGAGGCGGCCGATAAGGTCGGCGAGAAGCCATGGCCTCGACAACGTCAGCTACAGCCAGGATCCTTGCTTCCAGGAGGGTCTCCTCACCCGATAGCCCTTGAGGATAACCAGAACCGTCCAGCCTTTCGTGATGTTGAAGCACGATCTGGGCCACCGGCCAGGGGAATTCTATCGTCTTCAATACGTCGTAACCGATTTGGGAGTGGGCTTTAATCAGACCGAATTGGAGGTCGTTTAACGGACCGGGCCTGCCGAGTATTTCAGTGGGTATACCTACCTTGCCGAGATCATGAATCAGCCCGGCCATACGGATTCCATCAATCTGTTCCTGGGGAAGACCCATCTCATTCGCTATGGCACGGGCAAGATTGCCAACGCGCCGTTGATGACCGGCTGTATAGGGATCCTTCGTTTCAACCGTCAAGGCCACGGTCTGGATGATTCCGCCCAGGGCTTCTCGCAACCTC
>DAOUDK010000114.1:0-12806 GCA_034431315.1 Anaerolineae bacterium | reverse complement strand
GAATGTGCATAGAGCACCTCCTTGATATGAGATGCCCTATTCTCCCCCAATTTTGCTAAGATTGGAAGCCAGAATCCTGGGGTTGATTTTCCTACCCCGTTTTGCTTCGAAATCCCTCCATTGTCGTGTTCTTGTACAGAATACTCAGTAATGCTATAATTAGGCAGGCGCGAACTCAACGGTTCGCTTAGTCATGTTATACCACATCAGCGTGACACCAGCGTGACAGGAACGTGGTTGGCAAGCCTGTTTTTCAATTGGTTAGAAGTTGGGGGAATGGATATGATAATTGAGTCATCGCACGAATGTGCGCGGTTGGTGTTGTTGCTTCTTGGCCCACCCCAGGTGTTGGTGAACGGTGAGGCCGTGATGGGGCTCAAGAAAGCTCAAAAGGCCCTGGCGCTGCTGGCCTACCTGGCCATAGAAGCACACCGACCGCACTCACGAGCGGCCCTGGCCGCGCTCTTTTGGCCCGACCAGCCCGAGGAGCAAGCCCGGCAGAACCTGCGACAGGTGCTCTCCCGCTTGCGCCGCGCCATCGGCGATCGGAGAGCTAGTCCTCCTCACCTGATCGCCGGCCGATGGACGATCCAGTTCAACTCCCAAAGTGACTTCTGGCTGGACGTGGCAGCGTTCACGACTCTTCTGGCCAACACGCGACGTCACCCTCACCGCCGGCTGGAGGCCTGCCTCACCTGCGTATCGCAGCTCGCCCAGGCAAGTGAGTACTACCGGGGGGACTTGATGGCGAACCTTCACCCGGCCGGCAGTTCGGCCTTTGATGAGTGGCTGTTGATCCAGCGGGAGCAACTGGGACAGCAGGCCTGTGCCGCCCTCCACGCGCTGGCCGGCGCACACCTGTCGCGCGGCGACCCCAAAGCGGCGCGCCAGTACGCCCGGCGGCTGCTGCACCTGGACCCCTGGAACGAAGCGGCCCAGCAGTTGTTGCTGCGCGCTCTGACGTTGAGCGACGGGCGCAACGCCGCCTTGCAGCACTACCGGGCCTTTCGCCAGGCGCTGGCCGACGAGCTGGGACTCGAGCCCGAAGACGAAACCCTGGCCCTGGTGGAGCAGATCCGCGCCGGCACGCTGCCGGACACGCAGCCCTGCACCCCGGTGGCTCTGCTGCCAACGCCCTCCACGCCATTCGTCGGGCGGGAAGCCGAGCGAAAACAGATCGCCGATTCCCTGTCCGGCCAGGAGCAGCGGCTGCTCACCCTGCACGGTCCCGGTGGCAGCGGCAAGACGCGCCTGGCGCTGGAGATCGCCGCTGGGCAACCCCCCCTCTGGCACGATGGCGTGTGGTTCGTCCCCCTGGCCGAGGCGCCGGCGGCAGAGGGACTGCTTGATGCGCTGGCGGCCGCGTTGGACCTCCAGGCGGGCGGCGGTCCCCTGGAGGCGGCGCAACTGGTTGACTTCTTGCGGCCCAAGGAGCTGTTGCTGATCCTGGACAGCCTCGAGCACCTGGTGGACGGCGCCCCTCTGCTGCGGGACATCCTGCGCGGGGCGCCGCAGGTCAAGATCCTGGTCGCCTCCCGTGCCCGCCTGGGGTTGCAGGGGGAGTGGGCCATACGACTGGGAGGGCTGGACGTGCCCGCCGAGTCCCCTGCGACTGTGGCGGAGGCAGAGGGCTATAGCGCCGTGCAGCTCTTCGTGCAGAACGCACGCCGGGTGGCCCCCGACTTCACGCTGTCGCCGCAGAACCTGACCCATGTCGTCCGCATCTGCCGCCTGGTCGGCGGGCTGCCCCTGGGCATCGAGCTGGCAGCGGTCTGGGTGCGCCTGTTCCCCTGCTGGCAAATCGCCGATGTGGTTGAGCAAAGCCTGGATTCTTTGCGGAGCACGCAGCCGGACGTCCCCGAACGACAGCACAGCCTGAGGGCGACGTTCGAGTATTCTTATCTTCTGCTGTCGGAGAGAGAACAGGCGCTGTTCGACGGGCTGTCCGTCTTTCGGGGTGGGTTTACGGTAGATGCTGCCCGGCAGGTCGCTGGGGGCAGCCCGTCGGAACTGGTCTCCCTGCTGGACAAATCCCTGCTCCAGACTTCCCCCTCCAGGCGATTGGACGTGCACCTCACCCTGAGAGAGTATGCGGCTGAGAAGCTGGCCGAAATGCCTGAGGAGGAGCGGGAGACCCGAGAGCGGCACTGCCGCACTTATCTCTCGTTCGTCCAGCAACGAGACAAGGCCCTCAAGAGAGAGGGTTCAAAAGAGGCCCTGGACGAAATCTACGTCGAGTTGGGCAACGTTTGGGAGGCGTGGCGCTGGGCGGTGGCCCAGGCCAGGATCCAGGACCTGGACGCGAGCACCGATGGTTTGGCTCGCTTTTGTGATCTCAGGGGGCTCTTTCGAGAGGGGGAGGTAGCTTTCGAGAGTGCAGCCGAGCGCGTGTTGGCGCTCGCCCCAAAGGACGCCGAGGCACAGCGGGTGGCTGGCCGGTTGCTTACCGAGCAGGCCCACTTTCTGCTCTGCCGGGCGCGGTATTCGCGGGCGATCGAAGTTGCACAGACTGCCGTTGAGTTGGCACAAGCGGCCCAGGAGATGCTATGTGAGGCCAGGGCTGCGCGTGTCTGGGGAGAGGCGCTCTGGCGCCACGGGGATTACGAGAGGGCCCGGACCCGACTGGAGCGTGCCCTGTCCCTGGCCCGGGCGGTAGACGATGCGACGCAGCGACCAGCCCTAACCGCGCAAGCGGTGGAAACGAATTGCTTGAACAGCCTCGCTGGCGTTTGTTGGCGCCAGGGTGACTATGCCGGAGCCCGAATGTACCTGGAACAAGCCCTATCCATTGCCGCCAATGCCGGCAACCGGCAGCGCCAGGGTGTCATTCTCGGCAATCTCGGCATCGTCGCCGTGGAGCAAGGGGATTATGCAGGAGCCAGAATCTATTACCAGCAAGCGCTACGCACCCAACAGGAGATTGGGGACCGAGATGGCGAAGGCGTCACCCTTGCCAACCTGGGCAATCTCTGTCTGTACCTGGGTGCTTACGCCGGGGCCAAAACGTATTACCAGCAGGCCCTGGACATCCACCGAGAGACCGGCGCCCGGGCGTCCGAGGACCTGGTGGTGGGCAACCTTGGCCTGCTTTTCCATTACCTGGGCGAGCATGAGACGGCGCTCAAATACAGCCAGGACGCGCTGCAGATGGCACAGGAGATTGGAGATCGGGCGAAGGAAGGGATAATGTGGATGAAACTGGGCCACGCGCTGCTAGGGCTGGGACGGCTGGAGGAGGCGGCCGAGGCCTACCAGAATTCTGTGGCGCTGCGACGCGAGTTGGCCCAGCCCAACCTGGCGACGGAACCCCTGGCTGGCCTGGCTGGCGTTGCCCTGGCTCAGGGGGATCTTGCACGAGCCCAAGCGCACGCCGAGGAGATATTGAGTCACCTGGAGACCGGCACATTACACGGCACCATCGCCCCCTTCCAGGTTTACCTGACCTGTTACCGCGTTCTGAAGGCCCGTCAGGAGTCCCGTGCCCAGGAAATCCTGGCCACCGCCTACGATCTGCTGCAAGAGCGGGCGGCGAGGATTACGGATGAGGAGATGCGGCGCTCGTTCCTGGAGAGTGTGGCAGCGCATCGGGAGATTGTACGCGAGGTTGAAGGTCACAGGTTAGCAACCTGATCCATCTTGATAAACGAGCCACCGGCGGCGGTATGGCTTGGATGGTCTCATTAATCAGTACACTGGCCCTCAAAACGAAAGGTTCTGGCGAACAGTCCGCCAGAACCTTTTGCATTGCGATCTTCCCTCTATCCGTCAAGCCTCCCGCGCCACCAACACTTTCAGCGTTCCAGGCTGGGCCGCATGCTCGAAGGCGGCAAGCACCTCGGAGAAGGTGTAGCGAGCCTGGATCAGAGGGGCTACCTTCACCAGCCCCCGCTCCAGTAGCCGCAGCGCGGGGGCGAATGGCCCGCAGCGCGAGCCGACCAGCGTGATCTCATCCACTACGACCATGGTCAGATTCGCGTCGAGCGAGCCGTGGTAGGTGGATTTCAGCACGACGGTGCCCCGGGGGCGGACGAGTCGCCGCGCAGTTGTGTATCCCCCTGGATGACCGGTGGCTTCGACGACGACGTCGGCACCTCCCTCGACGGCCGCATCGTCCAGCGCTGTGGGGATGCCTTGCCGCGCCACGATTTCCAGTTTCTCCGGGTGGTGCCCCACCACGGTCAGATCACAACTGGTGAGAGCCAGCACCTGGGCGCAGAGCAGGCCCAGTTTGCCGTCACCCACGACGATGACGCGGTCTGTGGGGCGCACGTGCACTTGCTGGACGATCTCACAGGCGGCGGCCAGCGGCTCGGTGAAGACAGCGACCTCGTCTGAGATGGCGTTGGGCACGGGATGGAGGTTTGTGATGGGCAAGGTCAGATACTCGGCGAAAGCTCCGTCGCGGCCACTGATGCCCAGCGTGGTGCGATGGGGGCAGTGGGTGGGGCGGTTGGCCCGGCAGGTCGGACAAGTGCCGCAAGCAACATTGATCTCGCCCACGACGCGGCGGCCCTCCCATACCTCTGCGCCCGGCGCGCACTCGACCACGCCCACGAACTCGTGGCCGGGAACACCTCGGAACTGGTGGTATCCCTTCACCAGTTCCAGGTCAGTGTTGCACACTCCGGCCACGTTCACGCGGATGAGCGCCTCACCTGGTGGCGGCTCTGGCGTGGGGTAGTCATCCACTAGCTTCAGTTTTCCATCGAGCAACAGTGCACGCAATGAAGTGCATCCCTCTAATTTGACAATGTTAGACTTTATCCCATGTGTCATTGCGAGGCGCGCTGTTTGCGCCGAAGCAATCCCCTAGCATGCATGGAGATTGCTTCGCTCCGCTCGCAATGACAAATGTGATGTTGTCTAAACAGGCTTCCACCGCAACTTCGGACGCCTGGCCGCCCTGACCTCGTCCAGGCGAGTGACGGGGGTGGTGTGAGGTGCTCGGTGCAGGAGGTCCGGGTTCTCCTGGGCTTCCTGAGCAATTTTGAGCATGGCCTCGACGAAGGCATCCAGGGTCTCCTTGCTCTCGGTCTCGGTAGGCTCGATCATCAGGGCCTCAGGAACGATGAGGGGGAAGTAGACGGTGGGGGGATGGAAACCGTAGTCCATCAACCGCTTGGCTATGTCCACGGTGTGGACTTCGGGGGCCGCGTCCTGAGCCTGTCGAAGGGCCTGCGGCAAAGGCCCCGATAGCACGAACTCGTGCATGCAGGTGCGGTCGTAGGTCAGCGGGTAAACCTCCCTGAGCCTGGCCAGCAGGTAGTTGGCGGCCAACACCGCGTCCTCACTGACCTGCTTCAAGCCCTCGGCTCCCAGCATCCTGATGTAAGTGTAGGCTTTGATAAATACGCCAAAGTTGCCGTAGAAGGCCTTGACCCGGCCGATGGAGGCTTCAGGCATCTCCAGGTGATAAAGTTGGAGGTTGGAGGTTGGAGGTTGGACGTTGGAAGGCAAAACCTCCCCCCCAAAGTTGGGGGGGACCGAGGGGGGGCGCACAATCGGGCCGGGCAGGTATTTTGCCAGTCGCTCTGAAGCGCCGACGGGGCCAGAGCCGGGGCCGCCGCCGCCGTGGGGGGTGGAGAAGGTCTTGTGGAGGTTGTAGTGCAGCACGTCGAAGCCCAGATCGCCGGGCCTGGCGATGCCCAACAAGGCGTTCATGTTAGCTCCGTCTCCATACATCAGGCCACCGCACCCGTGGACCATTTCAGTGACCTCTAGCACGTGTTCCTCGAAGAGGCCCAGGGTGTTGGGGTTGGTCAGCATCAGGCCGACAACTGTGTCGTCGCAGTGGGCCCTCAGTTCCTCCAGGTCCACGTTGCCCCGCTGGTCGGATTTGATCTCCACCACCTGGTAGCCGCTCATGGCAGAGGAGGCTGGATTGGTGCCGTGCGCCGAGTCGGGGATGAGCACCTTGGTGCGCCTGGTATCGCCTCGCTCCTCGTGATAGGCCCGCATCATCAGGATCCCAGTGAACTCGCCGTGAGCCCCCGCCGCCGGCTGCAAGCTCACCTCGGCGAAGCCACCGATCTCCTTCAGGTACTCCTGCAGCTCGTACATGAGCCTCAAGTTGCCCTGGACGGTGCAGTGGTCTTGATAGGGATGGGTGCGGGTGAAGCCGGGCAGCTTCGCCGCCTCCTCGTTAACCTTGGGATTATATTTCATGGTGCAGGAGCCAAGCGGGTAGAAGCCAGTGTCCACGGCGTGGTTGAGCTGGGAGAGGCGTACGTAGTGGCGCATGAGGTCACCCTCGCTCACCTCAGGCAGCGGAAGCTCCTCCCGCAGCAGCTCCTCCGGCAGTTCAGCCTCGGGAACGTCGAGCTCTGGCAGGAACACTGCCCTTCGGCCTGGCGAACTGATCTCGAAAATCAAAGGCTCGGTCATGGCGTCACCTCCTCAAAAGCCTCCACCAGGCGATCTATCTCAGCCCTGGTGTTCATCTCTGTCACGCAGAGGAGCAAGCAGTTCTCCAGGTGGGGATAGTCGCGGCCCAGATCGTAGCCGCCGATGATGCCTCTCTCCAGGAGTGCTTCGTTGATCTCGCTGGGCGGCCTGGGGCAGCGGACGACGAACTCCTTGAAGAACGGCCTATCTCCCGCCAGCTCGAAGCCGGGAATGGCAGCGATCCGCCTGGCGGCGTAGTGAGCCTTGTGATAGCAAAGCTCGGCCACCTTGCGCAGCCCACTCTTTCCCATGGCGGCCAAGTAAGCCCCGGCTGCCAGAGCGCAGAGAGCCTGGTTGGTGCAGATGTTGGAGGTGGCCCTCTCGCGGCGGATGTGCTGCTCACGAGTCGCCAGGGTCAAGACGAAGCCCCGTCGCCCCTCGGTGTCAACCGTCTCGCCAACCAGTCGCCCCGGCAGCTTGCGCATGTACTTCTCCCGACAGGCGAAGATGCCCAGATAGGGCCCGCCGAAGTTGAGCGGATTGCCCAACGGCTGCCCCTCGCCCACCACGATGTCGGCCCCGTATTCGCCGGGGGACGTGAACAGGCCCAGGGAGATGGGATCCACCGCGACTACGAGAAGCGCCCCGGCCTCGTGTACCGCATCAGCTAATCCGCTCAATCCGTTCTCAGAATCCGCTGACAGCAACTGGCCGAAGAAGTCTGGATTTTGGATGATCAGGCAGGCAGTATTATCATCAAGTAGGGCTTTCAGACTTCCAATTTCCAACTTCCAACTTCCAACTTCCAAATCGCCTACGACCGCCAGGTCCGAGCCCCGCGTGTAGGTGCGCAGGGTGGCGCGGTACTCAGGGTGCACCGCAGACGAGACGATGATCTTGCGTCGCTTACCGCGGGAGACGTTGACCGCCATGAGGGCCGCTTCGGCCAGGCTGGTGGCCCCATCGTAGTGGGAAGCGTTGGCCACATCTATGCCCGTGAGGGCGCAGACCATGCTCTGATACTCGAAGATGGCCTGCAGCGTGCCCTGGCTGATCTCAGGCTGGTAGGGGGTGTAGGCGGTGTAGAACTCGGAGCGACCGATGACGTGACCCACTACACTGGGCACGAAGTGGTTATAAGCCCCCGCGCCCAGGAAACAGGCGTGGTGGTCGAGATCGGCGTTCTCCTCGCTCATGGCCCTCAGTTCCCCCAGGATCTCCATCTCGGATAGGGGATCGCGGAGCTTTAGCTCAGGATAGCGCACGCTCTCTGGCACATCCAGGAAGAGGTCGCCGACGGTCTCTGCTCCGATCTCGGCTAGCATCGCCGCCCGGTCGGAGTCGGTATGGGGGATGTAGGACATCAGTGTCCCCCTTCCTCTTCCTCTTTGGCCACGTGCTCCTGGTATTCCTCAGGCGTCATCAGGTCGTCCAGTTCCAAGAGGTCGCTGGGGGTGAACCGGATGAACCAGCCCTCGCCGAAGGGGTCTTCGTTGACTAGCTGAGGTGAGGATAGCGCCTCATTGACCTCAGTGATCTCCCCACTGATAGGCATGTAGACGTCGGCAGCGGTTTTGGCCGACTCCACAACAGCGAAGACTTCGCCCTGGTCGAAGACATCGCCTACCTCAGGCAACTCGACGTAGACCACATCGGAGAGCTGGGACTGAGCGTAATCGCTGATGCCCGCCGTGGCCAGGTCGCCCTCGACCCGCACCCATTCGTGGGTCTCCATGTAGTGGCAATCCTTGTCTAATTTCATCTTTGCGTCTCCTTTCTTTTGGTCGGATGGTCCTTGGTCAGTTGGTCATTGGTCGTTCTACTCTTCTTCGGGGAAGCGAGTGAGGACTGTGGCTCGCTCGTGGAGGAGCATTTTGTCTCCTAAAGCCAGCTCTTCCACCGGCTTGGCCGGCGGGACTTTGGCGTGGGGAAGGGGGATGATCCCGATTTGCACTCCCTCCCGGTTGTATTTCTTGTCCACATAGGCCAAACCGATCTGGAAGCCTTCGGTGTCCAGAGCGCAACTGGTGACGCGGCCTATGTATTTGCCCCTCTTGTCAACCACCACGTCCCCCAGCTTGGCCATCCTCACCCCCCTCTCGTTCATCCGGAAACGAAGCACTTCCATCTTCCGGGTGGCTTCTTTCTGCAGGAGGGCCTTCCTGCCGATGAAGTAGGGCTTATGGAACTTCACGTAGGGGCCAAAGCCAGCCTCGATGGGGGAGATGCTGTATGGCCCAGCCAAATCGTGTCCGTACAGCGGTAAGCCTGCCTCGGTTCTGGTTGAGTCTCTTGCGGCGAGGCCCGTTGGTTTCAGGCCGTAATCCTCGCCCTTCCTCAGGAGCAGATTCCACATCCTGGCGGCGTTATCGGGGTGCACATAAAGCTCGTAAGCGACGTCCTCCCCCGTGTAGCCGGTGCGGGACACGATGAGCTCCATGCCCGCCAGCTCCGTCTCGATGAACTCCGTTCTTCTGATCCTGGCTAGCTTCTCCCGCAGCCTTCTGCTCTCGGTCAGGCTCTGGAGGATGGCCAGGGAATTGGGGCCCTGGATAGCCAGGTCAACCCGCTGGTCCTCCCCGGACGCGGGGTGCTTCAGGTCGCGGATGACCGCAGGGCCTTCGATCTCAATGTCCGGATGCTCTCTGTCTATCAGGTATTTGCCTGAGTTGACGGCCTTCAGCCAGGCCAGGTCCTTCTCGGCGTTGGAGGCATTGATCACCAGCATGTAGCGGTCCGCCGCCCGACGATAGATGAACACGTCGTCAATCACGTTGCCGTCGGGGTCGAGGAGATAGGCATACTGGGACTGGCCGTCTCCTATCCAGCGCACGTAGTTGGAAGTGACAACATCGAGGAAAGCGGTGGCGTGCTCGCCGGCCACCTCCAGCACGCCCATGTGAGCGACGTCGAATAGTCCCGCCGCTTCCCGCACCGCTTTGTGCTCCTCGCTGACGCTGGTGTACCAGACCGGCATCTCCCAGCCGGCAAAGGGCATGACCTTTTTGGTCAGCTTCAGATGCTCTTCGTAGAGGCAGGTTCGCTTGAGCTCGCCTTCTCCCTCTTGCCATTGCCATTCTTCTTTCTCCACCCTAGGCCGGACGCTTTCCAGACTCTTCTGTCCGACGAAGTAGGGCTTGGAGACGCAGAACAGGGAATCGTGGCCTGCCTGGTAAAGCGATAGGCCGGTTGCAGGTTGGAGGTTGGAGGTTGGAGGTTGGATATTGGAGATTAGAGATTGGATATTGGGGATTGGATGTATCCCATTTCCAACTTCCAACTTCCAACTTCCAACTTCCAATTCCCTCACCACTACCGGACCCTCGACCTTGCGGAAGATGTCGTCTTCGTCGAACAGGATGTAGCCGTCGCCCAGGCCGCGGAACCAGGCCTTCACCCTGTCGGTGTTGGCGGGATTGGTCATCACGACGTAGTGGTCACGGCCCCATCGGTCCGGCTCAAGGCGCAGGATGGCGATGCTATCAATGAGCTGTCCCTTGGCGTCCAGCAGGAAGGAACGCTGGCCCTCGCCAGGATGGAGCTTCGACACATCGTTGGTAGATACCTGCTGCAGGAAGGGCATCGCCCGCTCGCCGATCACCTCCAGGAGTCCCATGCCTGACGTTTCACGTTTCACGCTCGACGTTTCACGCAGGAAGTAATAGTGGGGGTAGCCGATTCCCTGGGCCGGGGTTTCGACCTCGGCTCCGCTGGCCAGCTCTGCTACCTCGAGCTTCACTTTCTCCAGGATGTCCAGGTCTATCTTCCCTCTCCACAGCGGCCCTGTCAGCCCCATGTAGGTGAAGGGCTTGATGTTGACGATGATGCGGTGGATGAGTTCGGCGATCTTGTCCATCTCTGCTTCACCCATTCCCCGCTGGGTGAGCCAGGGCGTTCCCAGACGGATGCCGCTGGCCTCGCTGGCGTCGGCATCGCCGGGGATGGTATTCTTGTTGACCACGATGCCTGCCAGGTCGAGGATGCGGGCCGCTATCTCGCCCTTGAGGGGGAAACCAGCGGCGGACTTGAGGGGATTGAGGTCAATGACCAGCAGGTGGGTGTTCGTCCCGCCGTAGGCCAGCTTCAGGCCGCGCTTCTGCAGCCCTTCGGCCAGGGCCACGCAGTTATCCACGATCCTGTGTTGCAGCCGCTTGAACGCATCTGTTTGAGCTATCTGGGCGGCGACTGCGATGGCTGCGAACTTGTGCACGTGGGGTCCGCCCTGCCGGCCGGGGAAGACAGCGTTGTCTATCAGCCCGGCCATGTCCTCATCGGTGGTCATGATCGCCGCTCCGCGAGGGCCGAAGAAGGTTTTGTGGGTGGTGAAGGTAGTGACGTCGGCGATGCCCACGGGATTCGGGTAGGCCCCGGCGATGGCCAGCCCTGCGGTGTGAGCGATGTCGGCCATGAGCAGTCCACCGCAAGCGTCGGCGATCTCGCGGAACTTCTCCCAGTCGGGGGCCCAGGAGTAGGAAGTGAATCCGCCCACGATGATCTTGGGCCTGTGTTCGAGCGCCAGCTCCATGATCTCGTCGTAGTCTAGCTTCTCAGTGGCCCTGCTGGCGGCGTAGGAGACGACGTTGTAGCGGCGGCCGGAGATGTTGAAGGGGCTGCCGTGGGTGAGGTGTCCGCCCTGGGGGAGGGCCAGGCCCATGATGGTGTCGCCTGGGTCGAGGAGAGCGCTATAGACCGACAGATTAGCGGGCGAGCCTGAGAGGGGCTGGACGTTCACGTAAATCTCGTCCGCGCTCGCCCTCTCGTTAGCGAAACACTCGGCCACCCGCCGCTGAGCCAGGCACTCGACGAGGTCCGCGTAGTCAACGCCCTTATAGAACCGTCTGTCTGCGTAGCGTCGGTAGTGGGCCAGCTCGTGGTCGAACTGAAGCAGCAGTTCTTCATCATCCCTGGTCATCTGCAAGCGGGGATACCCCTCGGCGTAGATGTTGTTGAAAACGCTCCCTAGCGCCTCGCGGACCGGCTTCGGGCAGTAGCTCTCAGAAGGGATCATGATCAACTTCCTGGCCTGCCTCTCCTCCTCGAAAGCGATCAGGTTGGCCACATCGGGATCCACCTCGGCCAGGTCCTTGCCGAAGACGAGGTCCCAGTATTCTTGGTTTTTTTCTGCTGTTTTCATTTGGCAAACTCCTTTGTTTGATTAGACTTGAAAATCTTTGGCATGCCACTGGATCACTCAATACACTCATTCGACAAGGACATCGCTGTAGCGTATATCCTTTTGCCGAACATCTCTACCATTTGTTATTGGTATTGCTCTCCCCCTCTAGAGTTCGTAGCCATGCCTCCAGTTGCTCCACCACCATCTTTTGTGGCCTCCCATTCTCTTTCTCCCGCCCCCGCCCCTCCCTCTCCGCCTCCACTAACGGCTTCCCATCCAGCGTCCCCGTCTGCCAATACTCGATGAGCCGTTCCAGCATCTCTTTCCCTTGTTCCCTGTGCTCTTGACACTTAACGATGATTTTCTCCACCATCTCATCCAGCAGGTAACGGTTAAAGCGCAGGGCGAAGGTCATTGCTTCAGCATATTTGGCGAACGCCTCCTCGCTTTTTTCTTCATCAAGCAACACATTGGCCTGTATCAACCCTAGCTTCGCTAACTGGTCCCAGTACTCGTACTCCCGTGTCAGTCTCTCCGCCTCCTCGGCGTACAGAGGGATTTCGGCAAGGGTGCCTTTAGCGGTGTGCATGTCACAAAGAAGTATCAAGGCTTCAGCAGCATGTCGAAGCCGATTCTGTCCGCGAGCTAACCTATAACTTTCAAGGTAGCGCTGTTCCGCCTCTTTCCACTTGCCTTGTGCTTGATAAACTCTACCAAGCAATGACACTACTACTTCGAGCAAATAGTCGTTCTCTGTTTCGCGAAATACTTGAACAGCGTACTCAAAGCGATGCTTAGCCTCTTCTAGATCGCCTCTTTCAAGATACGCTCTTCCCAAAGCAAATGTACTTTGAGCAAATAATCCTCGAAGATGCATATACTTTGAAAGCTTTTCCTCGGTCCATTCGCTTCGGAGAACTGCTATACTTTTCTTATACCTCGCAAAGGCCATATCCCACATATTCGCAAATCTATAGGCATCTCCCAGGGCAACAAGGTTTTCCACTTCCTTTCCTTTTACCCCTAACTTATCATATTCCTCAAAGCTTTCTATCGCTTCGGTTATTCTACCTGCTCGACGATAAATAATGCCCATTCTATGGAAAATTGCTCCCTTCATATAATCCGAAGTAGCGACTTCAAGTGCTCTTTTCATCATCTCCAACGCCGTTTCTGAGTGCCCCATGACTTGTTAAGTCTACAGACATATTAACACTCGGCAGCAGGGACAATGGCGCGGAACTTGACGATCGTCATAGGTGTGATCGAGATAGGTGGGTCAACTGAAGACGGGCCATACTCAGGG
>DAOUDK010000113.1:0-65282 GCA_034431315.1 Anaerolineae bacterium | reverse complement strand
AGACGGTGATCGGGACCGTCTCCCCATCGTACAGTGGCCCCGCTATGAAGCCCGGCTCAATGTGCCCCTCATGCCCAGTCACCCACAAGCGAATATTGATGGCATATTCGTGTTCTTTTTCGTTGAACTTGAGCCACCCCTCGAGTTGGACTTCCTCGCCCGTGACGCCGATTTCGCTGGGGAAGCCCACGAACTCCAGTTCCCCAAGCGAAGCCGCCGCCGTTGCCGCCCAGGCCCAAAGAAGGCTCAGGGCGACCGCTACTGTTAGAACTTTGGTCCTCGTCATTCCGAATCTCCTTTCCCCCCCGATGAAAATCAGGGGGTAAGTTCTACATAGCTTCTGGCTAAGAACTCTCTTGGAAAGTCGAGGGGAGCGGTCACTGCTGGCCCAGGAGTTTTCTAGCCGCTGCTATAGGTTTTCAAGATGAGAGGCAAGTAGAGCCTGTATGGCGTCGGCGTCGGCGTGGGTGTAGGCGTGTCGGTTGGTGTAGGTGTATAGGTTGGTGTCGGCGTTGGTGTGTTGGTAGGCGTGGCTGTGGGTGTGATGGTTGGCGTCGGTGTATAAGTTGGCGTTGATGTGGCAGTGGGTGTAGGTGTAGGGGTGGGCAAGCCGTACTTGCTTACCCCACCACCAAAGGTGCCAAACCAAATGTTCCACTCGTTGTCTGTGGCGATGGCGGTGACGTTATCCTTTGCCAGTGCTGAGTTTGAGGTATTGTAGGTCGTCCAGCTAACTCCATCGAATTTGCTCACCCCAGCATTATTGGTGCCGAACCACTTGTTGCCTTCCCAGTCTATGCCGATAGCTTGGACTTTCGTGCCTGGAAGGCTGTAGGTTGCCCAGCCGCTATCGAATCGGCTCGCCGCAGCGGCGACGCAAATGAACTCGACACACCACTCATCGTACCCATCGGTACACCCCCCGAACCACTTCACATTGGCGCTGTCTACGGCGATGGACAAGATATGGTTGTCTGCTAACCCTGAGTTTGATTTATGGTAGGTCGTCCAGCTCACTCCATCGAACTTGCTCACCCCGCCAGTGGAGGTGCCGACCCACACGTTGCCGGAGTTGTCTACGGTGATGGCATTAACGGAGTCACACGCTGGTGGATAGGGGCAATATAACGCTCCGGTTGAGTGATTATAGGTCGTCCAGCTCTCTCCGTCGAACTTGCTCACTCCGTACCCATACCCATCGTTCAACTTGGTGCCGAACCAGATGTTCCCTTCTTGGTCTATGGCGATGGCAGAGATAAACCTTACGTTGTCGTAGGTCATCCAATTGGTCCCATCGAACTTGCTCACTCCGTAACGAGTGCCGAACCAAATATTACCCTCCACGTCGTCTACGGCGATGGCCTCTACACGATTATACACCAACTCTTCTGAGGTTGAGGTGTCATAGGTCGTCCAGGTAGTCCCGTCGAACTTGCTGACACCGTTATTAGTGCCGAACCAGACGTCATCTCCGTCCACGGCTATGGACAGGACGAAATTAGCCGCCAAGTCTGGGGTAGTGTAGGTCTCCCAGGTACCTGGTTGGGTTTGGGGGAAGTTAGCGGCCTGGGATGAGGACGCCAGTTCGCTAAAAAGACCGGGGTGGAGCCCACCCTTCGACAGGCTCAGGACACCGCGCTCAAGAGTGGTCAGGAGGGCTACCAGAAGAGCGGAGGCCACTATGAAATACAGCACCCTGGTGAGTATGGCAGTGATCCGTTTGATGGTTGGCTTGGTCATAGAGATTCTCCTTTCGCGGTTAGAGTACTCGTTTCTCTCCTATCAATTTTACCACGTCTTGGCTACTTGTGCAAACTTAGCTTTTAGACCGAGAGAAGGGCAATTCTTTTTTGCGTGAATGAATGCGATTTCTTGCATCAGCGGTGATTATACTATATAATTACCTTGTCAAGCTCTACAGTGTTCAACCAACCAAATTCACAAGGAGGTACGACGATGGTCTCTGGTAAAAACCGCTCGAACGTAATCCTGCTGAGCCTGCTCACCCTGGCTCTGCTCCCCGCGCTGTATCTTTCTCTCCCCATCCGGGCTTCCTCGCCCACGCTCCTCGTCAGCGAAGTCTTGTACGACGCCGTTGGCACAGAGCCGGATAAGGAATGGATCGAGATCTACAACGCGGGCGCTTCTGCCATTGACCTCTCTAACTACAAGGTTGGCGACGAGGAGACACCTGGCGGTTTTTCTGAGATCGAGAAACAGGAACGCGAGATCACAGCTCGCTTCTCTGAGGCTTGGAGCGCTTTCTTGCAGACTTGGGAGGCAGGCTGACCCACAGCAAAGCTATCCTTGCGGAGAGAGTGTCTCAGATGGCTTAGAAGATGTCGGCACTTGTGGCGTGAGCATCCGACCGATTATCACGCCCAACATGCCGGTAAGCAGGGGCAGGGCCTGTTGCTGCACCTCTGGAGCGGCTCGCCAGATGACTGCGGCCAGGATGACCAGGATACCCAGGGCGACTATGGTGCCAGTGCTTGCTCTCATTAGTTCGACCAAGGCTTCGGTGATCGCTTTGACCAATTGTATTCTGGATTCGCCCTGATTGGCCTCTTTACTGGTTTCGTTTCTGGTAGCCATGAAAATCATCCTTTCCGAAAGCTGGTAAAACTGCGGCAAATTGGGTGAACTGTCTATATTATAACAGATTATGCTGGGTGTGTGGGTAAAAATAGTGTGAATTTGGGATGAAAGTTTCGTGAAAAATGAGTGAATTCTTCCGTGAAGAAAAAAACCCTGCTGTGAAACGGCTTGAAATGCACTGATTACAGGACTTGAGGAAGCCGCAATGTCTGTAGCTTGACCTCTTTTATAAGTCACAAACGTCCCGCAGCGAAAACAAAAAAGCGCCGACTCCCTCACAGCACTCTTTCGGTTGCTGTCAAAAAGTCGGCGCTCTTTAACTAAAGGCTGCCTCTATTGTGGCATATCTACGCTTATCTGTTGGATAGTATAGCACACAAACATTTTATTGTCAAATGAGCGGGCCACTTCATGCGATTTCTTGCATCAGCGGTGATTATACTATATAATTACTTGTCAAGCTCTACAGTGTTCAACCAACCAAATTCACAAGGAGGTACGACGATGATTTCTGGTAAAAACCGCTCGAACGTAATCCTGCTGAGCCTGCTCACCTTGGCTCTGCTCCCCGCGCTGTATCTTTCTCTCCCCATCCGGGCTTCCTCGCCCACGCTCCTCGTCAGCGAAGTCTTGTACGACGCCATCGGAGACGAGCCAGATGAGGAATGGATCGAGATCTACAACGCAGACTCTTCTGCCATTGATCTCTCCGACTACAAGGTCGGTGACGAGGAGACACCTGGTGGAGGCGAGGGGATGTTGCAATTCCCCGCAGGCGCTTCCATCAACCCCGGCCAGGTGATCGTGATCGCCAACAAGGCCACAGCCTTCTTCGGCGTCTGGGGATTTAACCCCGACTACGAGATGGTGGCTTCGGACGAGGCCGTGCCAGACATGATCTCCTACACCGCCTGGGCTAGCGGCAGCGTTAAGCTCAGCAACAGCGGCGACGAGGTGCTGATCCTCGACGGCGGCGACGCTATCGTGGACGCCATGTCCTATGGCAACAAGACTACCTTCTTTGACCTCCCTGGTGTCTCTGCCGGCCATTCGCTGGAGCGCTCTCCGGCCAACGTGGACACCGGCACTGCCGACGACTGGATTGACCAGGAGTCCCCCAATCCAGGGTCAGTGACCGTGCCTACGCCGACGCCCACCGCTACGTCTACCAACACACCACCACCAACCGCCACACCCACCACCACACCCACCCCGACGACGACGGTATACAGGGTCTACCTGCCCCTGGTGCTCAAGCGGTTCGACTGAGCTTCCGGGGAGAACAGTGGATTCGCAGAATTAGCGGATCAGGTGACTTGGCGTAATCTTCCTCTTCGGTGTTGTTGATGTGACCGCGCCGAAATATGACATCGAATTTCGAGGATTCACCGAATTTGGCGTCGCGAATTTGGTGAATCCCTTTGGTTCGTTGTCATATCTGCCAAACTTGGACCGAGGGGGAATCCGTAAATCCTGCGCATCTGTGGTAACTACTCAGCCTGTCATTGCGAGTCTTCCATGGCGCGGTGCGCCGTCCGTAGGGGGCAGAAACTGGCGCGAGCTTTTGTCATTGCGAGGCGGCGCTTTTCCGCCGCCTGTCCTGAGCCTGCCGAAGGGAAGCAATCCCCAAGTAGCTACGTGGAGATTGCCCTTCGGCTACGCTCAGGACATGCTCCGCCTGCAGCTCGCAATGACAGGGAAGCTTCTGAGTAGGAGCGGAGCGCCGCCTGTCCTGAGCTTGTCGAAGGGAAGCAATCCCCGTTAGATTTTGGAACACGGAATCACGGAAGGTACGGAGTCACGGAGCTTCCATGCTCTCCGTGCTTCCGTGTTCCCGCGTTCTCCGGATATGCCTGAGCAGTCACAATCCGTGTTCTAAAGAAGGCAAGGGATGATGATGAAGAAGCTCATAGCCGGACTAGCTGTAATTATACTTGTGAGCAGCGGCTTACTGATTGCCGTGGTGATGCGCGCCAGTGCCGAGGATTCCTGGCTTCTGGGAACGCCGACCCCAACGCTGACGCTGACTCCAACCGCCACGCCAAGCAGCACCATCACACCTGCCGGCACGCTGACGCCTACGGCAACGGCTACCCTTACCTCTACGGCGACGGCCACCTTCACCCCGACAGCGACGGCCACCTTCACCTCGACAGCGACGGCCACGCCCACAGCGACCTTCACTCCGACATTGACGCCCACGGCTACATTCACCCTTACAGCGACGGCCACACCCACAACCATCCCCGCCAGCCCCGACCTGGTCATCAACGAGGTGGAGTACGACTCCGTCCAGTCTGGCTCCGATGCCGCCTACGAGTGGGTGGAGCTTTACAACAACGCCTCTTCGCCGCTTGAGTTGGCTGCTTGGACGATAAGCGACAATATGGCCACCGATTCCATTCCTGCGGTGACCATCCTCGCCAACGGCTTCGTGGTCATCGCCGCCTCCGAGGATTTCTACACCAATTACCCCAGCTTCACAGGCGACATCGTCTTCGTTGCCGATGCCAAGATCGGCAATGGGCTGAGCAACGACGGCGACCGCCTGATCCTCAGGGACAGTGCGGGGATGGTCATTGACCAGATGTCCTACGGGACGGACGCCACAGTCTTTGACCCGCCCTGCCCCGACGTCGCCGCCGGCCATTCGCTGGAGCGCGAGCCGATGGGCTACGACACCGATCAAGCGGACGACTTCGTGGAGCGAGCCTTTCCTTCGCCGGGGAGCGCCCCCATCCCAACCCCCACCCCCACCACGACGCCGACGCTCCCTCCCACGGCTCCCCTTCTCATCAGTGAGGTCTGCTACGACGGCACGATTCCTGAGTCCGAGGGCGACGAGTTCGTGGAGGTATTCAACCCCACCAGCGATGCGGCGGACCTCTCTCTTTACAAAATCGGCGACGAAGAGACGAAGGGGGAGGGCGAGGGGATGTATCGGTTTCCGCCGGGGGCAACGATTGGCCCTCAGGGTCTCCTCGTCGTAGCCAAGAACGCGGCCCAGTTCCAGGCTCGCTTCGGGTTCTATCCCGACTTCGAGGCGCGGGTCTCAGGCGCGGATTTTACTGATACCGCGATAGTGCCCAACGTGGAAAAGTACACTCCCTGGGCCACGGGCAGTTGGGCCTTCTCTAACTCAGGCGACGAGGTGTTGCTCCTGGGCCCCGCTGATGAGATCGTGGACGCCATCGCCTACAAGTCGGGCGGCGACTACGCTGCCGTGGGCGTGACCGGTCACATCTCCGCCCCGGCCCCCAGGTCGCTGCAGCGGGTGGGTGCCGGCGACAGCGACGACATGAACGCTGACTTCGCCATCGCCGAGCCCAACCCCGGTTCCCTGACAGACTTCCCCCCACCGTCCCCCTCGCCCCCGCCGCCGGCCCCGCTGCCCGGCGGAATGTGGGCCTACTTCGGTTGCCTCCATTCCCACTCCACCTACTCCGACGGCAGCGGGCCACCGCGTTACGCCTACGCCGTGGGGCGGGCCAACGGGCTGCACTTCCTGGCCCTCACCGATCACTCCCACTATTTCAACGATGCTCAGTGGGTTGACACCCTCGCCCAGGCCGGGGCCGCTACTGTGGATGGGAGCTTCGTGGCCCTGCGCGGCTTCGAGTGGACAGGCCGGGAGGAGGGCCACATCAGCGTCCTCGAGACCGAGGGCTATCCCTCCCGCGACGATCCCAGCTACGACACCCTGGCCGAGTTCTACGCCTGGCTCGCCGCCCAGCCGGGAGCCATCGCCCAGTTCAATCACCCCTTCCCCGACAGCGATTTCAACGACTTCGCCTACGATCCGGCCGCCGACGCGGCGATTGTCCTCCAGGAGGTGGGAAACGGCAGCAGAAACCTGTATTTCACTTTTGAGGGTGAGTACCTCCGCAGCCTCTACGCCGGCTGGCACGTGGGCGCAACCAACAATGGCGACACCGAAACGCCCGATTGGGGCGCTGATACCCCCCACCGCACCGGAGTGGTTGCGCGGGCATTGACCAAAGACAACATCCTGGAGGCACTGCGGGCACGGCGCACCTTCGCCACCGAGGACCGCAACCTGGCTTTAGCCCTGCGCGCGGGTGATGCTTGGATGGGCTCCACCATCCCCAAAGCCCCGGCCATCACCTTTTTCGTGGACGTGGTTGATCCCGACGGCGAGAGCGTGACTTTAGAGCTCTTCGATAGAGGGCTCGTCGTGGCCACAGGGCCAGCTTCTCCTCAGCGAGCCCGTCCGCCGCCACCACGCATACCTGGACGCCCACAGCGCCCGCAGTGGAGGGACACTTCTACTTCGTCAAGGCCACCCAGGCCGATGGCGACACCGCTTACACCAGCCCCGTTTGGGTGGAAGGAACAGCGCCAGCCGACGCAGTCCTGCTGAACGAGTTCCTGCCCGCGCCCTACGGCATGGACTGGGATGGCGACGGCACGGGCGATTACAACGACGAGTGGATCGAGCTTTACAACGCCGGCCCAGCCGTGGTTGGCCTGGGCGGCTGGCAGCTTGACGACGTAGCTGAGGGGGGCAGCGGTCCTTACACCATCCCCGCCGATAAGATAGTCCCGCCGGGTGGATTCCTCGTCTTCTTCAAAAAGGACAGCGGCGTCTCCCTGAACAACGGCGGCGACAGCGTGCGCCTGCTGCGCCCCGACGGGACGCTGGCCGACGAGTATCACTACACCCGCAGCCCCGGCTACGACCGCAGCTTCAGCCGCACGGTGGACGGCGGTGGCCATTGGACGGCCGACTACGCCGTGACCCTGGGCGCTCCCAACCGCCCCCACTCCGCCCCTCCCCCGCCACCAGGGCCGGTTTTCGTGACCATCGCCGAGACGAAGACAATGGCCAAGGAGGCTATGGTTGTCGTGGAGGGTCAGGTGACCGCCCCGCCAGGCACCTTCGCCGAGAAGTCCTTCTACATTCAGGACAGCACGGCGGGGACGCTGGTCTATTTGCGGGATGGAGAACTCGTGCAACCTACGGTTGCCCCGCTCTCCGAAGGGGACACGGTGCGAGTCACCGGCCAGATCTGGGATTATTACGGTGAGCGGGAGATCAGGGTTGCCGGGCCGGGAGACATCCAGCGCGTGGGGGAAGGGGAGCCTCTGGAGCCGACCATGATCAAGACGGGAGAGGTGGACGAGGCCCACGAGGGGTTGCTGGCCCAGATCGTCGGTGTGATCACGGGCTGGGGGAAAAGCACGCTTTATCTGGACGACGGCAGTGGGGAAGTCAAAGTCTATATCAAGGCAGCGACGGGCATTGAGCGGCCCTGGGTAGAAGAGGGCGAGATCTACAGCGTCATCGGCATCGTCAGCCAGTACGAGGAGGAGCACGAACTGCTGCCGCGTTACCAGAGCGACATCGCCCTCTGGCCGGGGACGTTGCCCGTGACCGGTGGCGAATCGCCGGACTAAGGCGGTTTGCGCCGGGGAAGCGTTGTGTGATAATGCAGTATGCGGTGAAACGATAAGATATTGATAGGAGCTAAGCGGTTCTCGTCTAAATCCAATGTGTCAAGATTGACGCTACAAGAGTTTTTTGGTGTCAATAATGTCGCATGAGCGTCGTTAGGCAGACCATCCCAGCGATACTGCATTCATCATTCTGCAAAGCATGGTAGAGCAACCTCAATGAAATACCTCTGTCACAACTGCGTTGGAGACAACTTAGTCGCGGCCTGGATTGAAGGCGAAGGTACTACGCAGATCTGCTACTATTGCGGCCAAGAGGCAAAGGCGGTCGATGTCGTCAAGCTTGCCGAATGGGTGGATACTGTCTATCGAGCAAATTACACACCCGGGGATGAATACCCCGTATTGACCGAAGACAGCGATGATACAACGTGGGAGACCAGAGGTGAGTGGCCACAAGAAATCGTGTCTGAGATGCTGGAGGTTGACTGGACTATCGCTGACGACATCGTGGGGATACTCTCAGGGGAAGAGGCCCATGCAGTTGTAAGAGATGGTGCTTTCCCTTGGTACGATTCAACATCGACCTATGAGCCGACGCCCATTCATAGCTATCAACACTCAGAACTATGGGATGAATTCTGCTACAGAGTCAGACATGTCTCGAGGTTCTTTGACACTGGAGCTATCAAGATAATCGATGGCATCTTTCGAGGCATCGATGCCTTCAGCTACAGCGGAGATAGACCGCCCATACGAACCATTGGTGCGGGCACGTCTGAGCAATTCGTCTATCGTGCACGACGAGCAGAGAACGCGGAGCAGATCATCCAAATGTGTAAGATGGCGTATAAGGAGATGGGACCACCACCCCCCAGCAAGGCCATGGCCGGCCGCATGAACCCAACGGGCATTCCTGTCTTCTATGGAGCCTCGGATCGTCAAACTTGCGTTTCGGAAATTCGCTTGCCGGTGGGTGGAATGGCGCTCACAGCGAAATTAGAGATCATCAAGCCCCTCCATGCCCTGGATTTAACAGTCTTGCACGGCATATACGAGAGACTCAGCATGTTTGACCCCGAGTTCGAAACAAAGGCTAGTCGCATCAAGTTCCTGAGGGAGTTTGAAAGAGAGATACGAAAGCCCATCTTGCCTGCTGACGCACCATATGACTATATTCCTACTCAAGCATTCGCTGAGTATCTGTCGAGGCACTATGAACCCGGAATCGATGCAGTGATCTTCTCTTCCGCACAAACCGAAGGTGAAGGGAAGAATATAGTAATCCTAAGTCATGCTGCCGTTGTGGAATGGCCCCCTGATGCCCAACCGTCGACCATCCAAGAAGTCCCTTATCGCGTGTTTTGGGATGAGCTTAACTTCTGGATCATCGAAAACACTCCGACAAGCGAAGTTGGCAAGCTCGATTGGACATCCTTCTTGACATCCGAGGAGAGACAGGATCACCTTGTTTCGCAAGACCCAACACTCCGTCTGGTGCCTGATAGTCTGAAGGTAGTGACAGTGAAATCCATTCAGCACAGCACAGAGTCACTGGGAGTTCGTTTCCTAACACGCTAGAGGAAGATACGGTCAAGGCCAATCGTGAAAAGGGGAAATCGGATCTGCCCAACAACGTAATGAAGACCGATCGCGCTCCGCGCGCAGCAAATCGGCGGCTCTAGCCCGCAGCCGCGCGGCAAGTGATGCGCGAGCCGTTAAGCCGCTTCATCGCATAACAACAAACTAGTACTAACTGGATGATCACCATGTCTGAGTATCTGAGTACTTCTGAGGCCGGTCGGTGTATGAATGTCTCCGAAAGGACGGTGCGTGATTTGTGCCGACGGGGTAAGCTGCCTGGTGCATTTCAAGAGCGCGATAATGGGCCTTGGCAAATCCCAGCCCGTTCTGTTGAAGGTTGGCTCAAGCCCAATTTTCATGAAGAGAGTTCGCAGCATATGGATAGAAATCTGAAATTCATCGAGTTGTCGATCAAAGCTCATTTCGAAGAGTACCAAGCGCTTACGGGCGAGATAAGATTACGTTTAGAGGCACAGCACACGCTGTTGAACGTGACAGTTATCTTGGTTGGTGGTGGTTTAGCCTTCTTGACCACTGCTATTAATGCGGGCAACTTTGCCATATTGCTATTCTTGCCCATTATCTTTCTAATAATAGTATGGTGGTACATTGCTTATCAGCTCATGATAGGTCAAGTAACAAGATATGTTTATGGACCCTTAGCTCATAAAGTCAACTCCCTTCTTGAGAATCATCCCGACAAAGACAGGCTTGTATGGCATTGGCTTTCTTTTCAGTACAAGGATTTCACAGCTCGTACGAAACACATCTATTTTTACAACACCGTGAACCTTGTCAAGTATACTCCATGGTTCATACCGAGTCTCCTGTCCGTGGTTGCTTTTCTTAGTCTCCATGACCTATATCAACGACCTTGGCAGAGTTTTGAGGTCATATTGTTAATTACAGATGGGATTCTTTGGCTCATGACCTTTGTCGCACTTGTTTTCTCTCTCGGATGGCGCCCGCCAAAAAAGAAAACCCACCAGGATTCTTCTGAAGACGGCTGACTACACCGGTGCTCTTGAAGATCGGCATGGGTGTTCCCTGCTCTTTGCGGGGGGTGTATGTTCACATGGTGTCATCCCTTCTTAGCAGAAGAACATGCCACGATTGACTTTCGAGGTTGGCCGCGCATCTTCGGTGATTGCTCAAGTTCTGCACCAGGTTTTCTGCTTTTCAAATCTCTCAGGAGTATGGAGTGAGCGCTGATCGGGCGTCGGGCATCAAATGGCATCAGGCCATAGTTGGCTTTTTGGGCCTGAAGAAGAATATGCTCGTCTTGCTCAGCATGGTAGTGCTGGTGGGCCTGGGCGAGAAGATGGCCGAACGCTTTCTACCCCTGTATCTGGTTGCGTTGGGGGGCGGCACGTTCTCGATAGGACTGCTGAACGGCATGGACAACCTGCTCAGCGCGCTCTATTCCTATCCTGGCGGTTACGCCAGCGACCGGCTGGGCTACAAACGAGCCTTGATCCTGTTCAACCTGATAGCCATGCTGGGCTATCTGATCGTCATCATCTTTCCCTACTGGCAAGCGGTGATCATCGGCGCGGTCTTCTTCCTGTCGTGGACGGCTATCTCGCTGCCAGCGACGATGGACCTGGTGGCCAGTGTCCTGCCCAAGGACAAGCGGACGATGGGTGTTTCGATGCACTCGCTGGTGCGTCGGATTCCGATGGCCTTGGGGCCGCTACTGGGCGGGGCCATGATCGGCCTGTTTGGCGAAAAGAGCGGGATACGCCTGGCGTTTGTGGCTGCCCTGATCCTGGGCGGGGTGTCGCTGGCCCTCCAACAGGTGATGATCGAGGATGATGAGAAGCGAGTGGGCAAGGCGGAGGGGAACCCCCTGCGGGCATTGAGATTGGTGAGCCCCGCGCTGCGCAACTTGCTGGTATCGGATATCCTGGTGCGCTTCTGCGAGCAAATCCCGTACGCTTTTGTGGTGATCTGGTGCGTCAAGCTCAACGGCATCACGCCCCTGCAATTCGAGGTGCTGACGACCATCGAGATGGTCACCGCGATGCTGATCTACATTCCGGTGGCGTATCTGGCCGACAAGAGCACCAAGAAACCCTTCGTCGTCGCCACCTTTGGCTTCTTCACCCTCTTCCCGCTAGTGCTGCTCTTTTCGCGGACGTTTTGGCTCATGGTGGTGGCCTTTATCATTCGTGGGATGAAGGAGTTCGGCGAGCCGACGCGCAAGGCGCTGATCATGGACCTGGCGCCGGAGGGGAAGAAGGCGAGCACGTTTGGGGTGTATTACTTGCTTCGAGACATCGTGGTCTCAGTGGCGGCTTTTGGCGGGGCGTTCCTGTGGGATGCCTCGACGGTCGCCAGGTTGTTCGATGCGCTGGGCGCGGGACACAACCTGTTGCCCTGGATCGAGTCGGTCACATCGCCGACGACCAACTTCTTGATGGCGTTTGGCTTTGGGATACTGGGAACGTTGTACTTTGCCCTGTTTGGCAAGGATTTGAAGTCAACGTAAATCTGTTATGCAGAAAGGAGCAAGACATGAAGTGGGTAACTCGTTCGCACGTGCACGTAGACCGGGTGGCTTGTCCGTGGCTCATCAGCCGTTTTGTGGACTCGGATGCCGAGTTCCTGTTCGTGCCCAAAAGCCAGATCAAGCAGGTGGTTGAGGAAACGGGGGCGATTCCGTTCGACGCGCCAGGAGTCGAGTTGGGCCATCACGATGGCAAGTGCTCGTTCGAAACGATCGTCGAGCACTTTGGCCTGACAGACAAGGCCCTGTTGCGGCTGGCGAAGATCGTCCACAGCGCCGACGTAAGGGCAGACCGCGACGCCGACCCTGTGGCCGTGGGCCTGGAGGCACTCGCCGTTGGCTACAGCCTGCGCTTCCCTGACGATCTGGAGAACCTGGAGCGGCAGTTCGACGTCTACGACGCGCTGTACGCCTGGTGCCGCTTGCAGGTCGCAAAAGGGGAGTAGTTGCGCCTCTCATTGTAGCCAGATACGTAGCCGCCTGATCGCTCGTGTGTGTGTCCTGAAGCTCTCAGCGGCCAGCCGGTGCGAGTCCGGTCGTGGTAACTGCTGAAGAGGCCGGTGCGAGAAAATCGTATGCCGAGATCCGTGCGAGGGCTGCTGGGTAACCGACAGTCTTACCGCGATGTGCACTATGACAGACTGTAAATTGATTTGGATAGCCAAATCTTGGAGGACATATGACAAACCCGCTTTTGCTTAAAATTGTTGATGCCTATATACAAGCGAATCGTCATCAGTATGACGAAGCAATGCTCCGCAGCCAACTGCTAGACGCGGGTATCGATCCTGAATTAGTTGCTACAGCACTAAAACACGTGAATGTCTCTGCTCTCTCCGAACTGAAAAGACAACCAGATCCTCAGCCGCCTGATATCATACCTGGGCAAGCTCCATCCCTGTTTCTTTATTTGGTGCTCTTGATCATTGCCAGTTTCCTGATCCTGCTAGCTTTTAATATTGAACAACCAGATTGGGCAGGTATTCTTGTTAATCTTTCCACAGAGGTCATTGGAGCAATCGTCATTCTGGTTATTATTGATAGACGACTGAGGCGTAGTGAATTACGCGCAATCCGTGAGTACGCGGAAACTTCATCTATTTGGTTTGCTTCGTTTTTTTCTAGGGAGATTTCAACTGCTATCTCCTACTTTTGCTACCCTACAGAACTTCTGTTCTAAAACGTTGACACCCGACCGGATGGCCGGAGACACTTGGATATGGTACAATAATAGCAGAAAGCATCAAGCTATCGTGAAAGGAGTGCCCCAGTGTCTACAGTGTTAGAAGAGCGCAAAAGAGTATATGAGCAATTGTGCCAATGGGTTGAGGATGACCCCCGCCGCTTGGCAATTCTGGCTGATTTGATGATCGCCGTACCTCTCAGTCGGAGTCTGCAAGGCCCAGACTTGGCGGAGAACATCATCCGCGACGTACAAGACCAAAGTATTGCTCAGATGTTACGCAGGTTTTACAAGAACGATGCCATCACTTGGGAGAAGTTCTACTGGCCTATTATCAAGCAGTTGCTCGATCGGCTCGACCTGGAAGTGTATTACCTGGTGGCAGATACAACGAGCGTCGGGCAAGATCACAGAGCATTAGTCTTAAGCCTGGCCTATCACAAGCGCAGTTTGCCCCTCATCTGGCACATCGAGCCTGGTATCAAGGGACATACCAGCGAGGACTTACAAGTTGAACTGCTCAAGCGTCTGCATGACCACTTCCATCCAGACAAACTGGTCATATTCTTGGGCGATAGCGAGTTTGATGGTGTGAAGGTTCAGCAACAACTCGACTTGCAGGGCTGGTATTATGCTTGTCGGACATCTCCCAGTCTGTACGTGTATCCTGATGGAGAAGAAGACGGCTTTCCACTGGGCGATTTGGTGCCTGAACCAGGTTCACCAGAGCAACAATTGGACAATGTGGAGTTCACGACGAAGCACCGACACGGCCCAATCTCCTGCTATGCTTGTTGGGAGGAAACCCACGAAGATCCCCTGATCTTGATCTACCATCTGCCCCCAGGCTGGTCGCCGCGTCCAACATATAAACCGCGGTTTTGGACCGAGCCGCTGTTTGGCGATTGCAAAGAGGGTGGTTTTCGTCTCTCGACCTCCCGTCTGAAGCATACTGAGCGGCTCAGTCGCTTGTTCCTGGTCGTCGCCCTCGCTTACGTATGGATGGTCTGCTTAGGCGTACAGGCCATCTGTGAAGGAGTCGCCGACTTGGTTGATCGCTCAAATCGCAGAACCTTGAGCATCTTCAAAACTGGCTGGCGTTGGTTCAAACGCCAGATCAAGTTGGGACATATCGTCCCCATTTATCTCGCGCTACCCGGCGACTTTGAACTCCCTGCTCTTAAATTCCTCTGACTTGTGTAGGGTAGCAAATCTCCTACTCAAAGGTTTTCGGCCTTCCACTCCGAAAAGTTCAGCCGAAACCATATGTTGAGCGTCCGTCTTTAGAGACGCTGTTAGATAAGTATACTCAGGGCTTTTTGCTCTACGGTGACGCTGGTTCTGGCAAATCTACGTTACTTCAAAGGATTGCGGCGAAGCAGGCTAAGGGTGTCATCCGCCACCCTAGACGCGAGCGTATTCCGATTCTTTTTCCAATGAGACTGTGGAGTGACAGCAATTTACTAGAGCAAGTATGGCAAGAAATGTGCCGATACTCTCCAGTAAGGCGCCGTATGTTTGACCGTTGGCTTGCAAAGGGACGTGTGCTTGTTATCTTTGATGGGCTCAATGAGAGCTTGAAACCAGAACTCGTTATAAGAGAGATCAAGAATTTGAGGAATAGATATCCAAACATCTCATTGATAGTGTCATTTCGAACCTCTCTCTTATCAGGTTTGCCAGCAGTTTCGGATTATCTGGATCTGCCCAAAATAGAAATGCCGGATATGACAAAGGAAGAGGCAGAGAAGTTTTTCCTTTACAGCGCTAGATCTAATCTCTAAGTGGAGAAACAAATGCTTAAGCAGTTTATGGTTAGTTTTATAGCAATCTTTGGCGGATTCTGGACCATCATTGAAGCAATTGGCTTCTTCTTTGAAGATTCTTGGGCTAAATCAATCAAGACCTGGAATAATGGCGTAGGTTTCTGGATTTTGCTCGTCGTGTCTGGGACGTTGGCCTTTCTTAGCCTGCGAGTAAGAGAGAAGATTCTTGAAGGTAAAGAGGCAGGGGAGATTCCTAAAACTCTTGTTGTCCGCTCCAGACCAGAACGGCTCTATAAAGCACTTGGAAAAGACCCAACCAAAGTAAAGAAAGTTCGAGATCCAACAAATGTGGTTGAGCATAAACCAGAAGTAGTTACTGATGTGGAGCCAGATAGTTCAATCATTCAACGTGCTTTCGATGAAGTTGGGAGGCGAGTGCTACTAAAGTCATTAGACAAAGCATCGAAATCAGATTTGGCTTATGCTCTGAGGGAAGATTGGGACATAGTACACTTTGATTGTGTGGTAGGCCCAAAGGGCCAGTTATTCCTTGAAGATGGTGAAGTACATCCTCAAGCACTACGGGAGTTGCTAGCAGGTAAAAACATCAGCCTTCTTGTTCTGATGGATTGCGACTCACTTAAAGTGGCGGCAACTGCCAACAGTGCAGGAGTGACGACCTTGCTGGCTGTAACTGGTTCGCTGCCAGTGTTAGCGGCCGAGAAGTTTTGTTATGGGTTGTATAGAGGAATTGCCCGCAACCGCACCCTGGCTGAAGCATTTTCAGACGCAAAGGCTCTGGCTTCAGTTGAACTAGCAAGGTCATGGGAGTCGACTTTGTTTGTTTTAGACGGAGACGCATCCATAAAATTCTAATAGGCAACACAAGCGGCTGAACCGAAGGCCGTTAGTGCGGCTCGACGGATGAGGTAAGGGATGAGAGAAAGAATTCTGGAACTAGTCAAATATCGGGAATTGGTGAGGAACCTGGTGATCCGGGACATAAAGCTGCGGTATCGCAACTCTGTCCTGGGCTTTGCCTGGTCTTTGGGCAACCCCTTGCTGATGATGGGCGTCTACACGGTCCTCTTTACCGTCCTGATACCCAAGAACGTCATCCCCAAATACCCGATTTTCATCCTCTGCGCCCTCTTGCCCTGGAACTTCTTCTCCACCGCCATCATGGGCTCCATTGACAGCATCGTCGGCAATGCCCACCTGATCAAGAAGGTGTACTTTCCACGGGAGGTGCTGCCTCTCTCGATAGTGCTCGCCAACCTGGTCAACTTTCTCCTGGCCTTGATCGTCCTCTTCGCCATGTTATTCGTCTTCAGGGTACACCTCACCCCGTGGGCGTTGTACTTGCCGCTGATCATCTTCATTCAGACGATTTTTACCCTGGGCCTGGCCCTGATCTTCGCTACGCTGAACGTTTTCTATCGCGATACGAAGATTATCATGGAAGTGGGGATGATGGCCTGGTTCTTTCTGACTCCTGTCTTCTACCGCATCGAGGACCTCGTTCCCCAGTACGCCAGGCTGATGTACTGGGTCAATCCCATGGCCTCCTTCGTCTCCTGGTATCGAATCGTGCTCTATCACGGAATATCCATGGAGCCGGGTTTCATCTTCCGCACCCTCGTCACCTCGGTAGTTGCCCTGGTAGTGGGCTACTTCGTCTTCACCCGCTACAGCTCCGTCTTCGGTGAGGAGGTGTGATGAAGACGCGTCTTCGGCGAGGAGGTGTGATGGCAGCGGCCATCGAGTTCGAGAAGGTCTCCAAGCGGTTCATCCTCCACCACGCCAGGCCGCGGTCCTTTCAGGAGTTGGTGATCGGGGCACTGTGGCGCAGCCGTTCGCGGGAGGAACTCTGGGCCTTGAACGAGGTCAGCTTTGAAGTGGTGCCTGGGGGAATGCTGGGCATCATCGGGCCTAATGGCTCTGGGAAGAGCACCATCCTCAAGCTGATCACGCGCATCCTGGAGCCTACCTCAGGTAGAATCACCGTGGATGGCAAGGTGTCGGCGCTGATCGAGCTGGGAGCCGGCTTTCATCCCGATCTCACGGGGAGGGAGAACGTCTATCTCAATGGCTCCATCCTGGGGCTGAGCCAGGAGGAAATGGACGCCAAGTTCAAAGAGATTGTGGGATTCGCCGAGCTGGAGCGTTTCATAGATGCACCTTTGAAACATTACTCCTCAGGGATGTACATGCGATTGGGATTCGCCATCGCCATAAACGTCGAGCCGGATATCTTGCTGATTGACGAGCTGCTGGCCGTGGGAGACGAGTCCTTTCAGAAAAAGTGCCTGGCGAAGATCGAAGAGTTCAAACAGCAAGGCAAGACGATGGTTTTCGTCTCCCACTCCTTGGAGACGGTGAGGAAGTTGTGCGACCAGGCCATCTGGCTTGAGCAGGGGGAGATCAGATCTATTGGCAGCCCCGACAAGGTGATCTACGATTATTTGGATGACCTGCGCCGCAAGGAAGGGGTGGCTCTGGACGAGAAGCACCGCCACCTGAGGTACGAGCTGGAGGAGCAGCAGCTCGAGAACCGCTGGGGCAGCGGCGAGGTCGAGATCTATGACGTGCAGCTTTTGGACGGAGATGGGGAGGAAACACACGTTTACCAGACTGGCGATGTAATGATAATTAGGCTATACTATGAGGTGAAAGAGCCTGTGGCCGATCTAACCTTTGGGGTGGGTATTCACCGCAGCGATGGGCTGCACATCCATGCCACCAACACCTTTGCTAAGCAGGTTCACTACGACGCAAATGTGGGAAAAGGGATAGTCGAGCTGGAGTATGAGGAACTGCCGTTGTCCACGGGCACTTATGCTGTCAGCGTTGGGGTGTGGTCTAGCGACAAGTGGCAGCTTCTCTACGACATGCACAGCCAGATGTATCAGTTTTCCGTGTGGGGGGCGGAAGGCGAGGGCCTGATCGCGCTGCCTCATCGTTGGCTCGGTGGCCGCCCTCTGGACACTTCAGCGGAAGAAGCCCCGCCAAGATCGCGGATGAACTGGGAGAGGTTGCCCACCCACGTCCTGATGGGGGAGAACGATGAACATTGTCTAGATGGGGGGTGGCACGAGGTCGAAGACTGGCCTCCGAAAGTTCGCTGGACGCAAAAGAGGGCCTCGTTGCATTTGATGCCCGACGGGTCTGCCAGCCGACTCTCCATGATAGCCTGGTGTCCCCAACCAGCCCTCAGTCCCCAGTCGGGGAGGGTCTACGTTGATGGCAAAGTGGTGGGCAAGTTTGATCTGACCGACACCGGCTCTCGGACGTTTGCTTTTCGCTTGCCGCCGCTTCGCTTACGGCCAAATGTGAGTAAGCCAATCAAAGTGACCATCGAGGTGAAACGGACTATAATACCCGCTGAGGCAGGGCTGGGCGAGGATCGTCGCGAGCTAGGGGTTGCGGTGCAGGAGATTTGGACCGATTAGAGAGATGAATAAACTCGAATTGCCTTTCGACCAATATCAGAGATACAAGATGGTGGAAGAGCTCGTGGGGCTGATCCGCTGTAAGCGAAGCGGCGGCCGCCGATTGAGGATTCTGGACGTCGGGGGGCGCCCTGGGTTAATTGCGGATTTCTTGCCGGAGGACGACACGTTTATCTTGGACATGCTGCCCCCTGGTGGGCTGAACTGCGTTCAGGGCGACGGGGCCAGGCTGCCATTTGAGGATGACAGCTTCGATCTGGTGGTCAGCGTGGATACTCTGGAGCACATCCCCCCCGACCGGAAGCTCGGATTTCTGGAGGAACAGCTTCGAGTCAGCAGGGACTACGTTCTACTGGCCGCGCCTTTCGAGGACGAAAATATCTCCCTCGCCGAGCAGATCGTCAACGAGTTCTTTATCAAAAAGATCGGCCACCCCAACGATTCCCTGGAGGAGCATTTCGCCAACGGGCTCCCTCGTCTCAGTGAAACGCTCTCTTTCTTTGACCAGCACGGCGTGCAACATCTGGAAATCCCCAATGGTTACCTGTACAATTGGCTGGTGATGATGATGGCGCTCCCGGCGGCCCAGGCCCTGCCGGACTCCGAAGAGCTGGTGGCCATGATCAACAGGTTTTATAACCAAAATCTCTACGCCAGCGATAACCGGCCGCCCTGCTATCGGACGGTCATATTGGCCAGCAAGCAGCACAACCTGGATAGGGATTTAATCATAGGTAAGTATGAAAAAGTCAGGACCGATGTTCCAACGGATGCTGGGTATCACTTTTTGATACCTAGCCTGAAATTGGCCGATCTGCTGTTAAACCTGAAGCTGGAAGAGCCGCGTGTGGCCGCTCTGGAGGACGAGCTTGACAAGCGGACGGAGTGGGCGTTTCAGATCAGAGATGAGATCGAAAAAAAGGATAGGTATATTGAGAAGCTGCAAAGTGAATTTGAGGAGCGGGCGGAGTGGGCCTTTAAGCTTCGGGAGGGAGTTGAGGATAGGGATCGCCGGATAGTCGAGCTCCAGGATGAGCTTGGGGAGCGAACGGAGTGGGCCGCCAAGCTTCAAGAAGAGATGGGAGAGAAGGGGCAGCGGATAGTTGAGCTGCAGGACGAACTGGAGGAACGGACGGAATGGGGGCAGGGGCTTCAGGATGAGCTTGAGGAGCGGACGGAGTGGTCCCTGCGGCTCCGGGATGAGGTACAGGAGAAAGATCGGCGGATACTAAGCTTGCGGGACGAGCTAGAGGTACAAACTCAGTGGGCTCTGCGACTCCTGGAAGGGTTAGAGCAGAAGGATCAATACCTCAAGAAGCTACAGGCCGAGTTCGAAGAACGCACGCGGTGGGCGCTTCAGCTTGATGAAGAGCTGACCAGGATAAAACAGAGTTGGTATTACAGGTTGTTTAGGAAATTAGAGATTAGAGATTAGAGATTGGATAATCCAACTTCCAACCCTTCGGCTAAACTCAGGGCAGGCTTCCAACTTCCAGCATTGCTGAGAAGCACGCTTCTGCTTCTCGCCTTTCCACTGTTTGCCATACTTGCCATGCTCCTTGTCCTCGGCATCGTGACCTCCCTCTTCGTCGCCGACATGGTGGGTTACGCCGCTTCGCTTACGCCGCTTCGCTTACCACGAAACACGAAACACGAAACACGAAACACGAAGTCAGGCCAGCCCGACACCAGTAGGGCGAGCATCATCATCCCCAACTGGAACGGCAGGGAGTTGTTGGAGCAGTGCTTGCCCTCTGTCGTAGAAGCAGTGAGGAGCGACGGGGGAGACCACGAGATAATCGTGGTTGACAATCACAGCACCGACGACAGCGTGCCATTTCTCAAGGCCAACTATCCTGAGGTCAAGGTGTTGGAGCTCAATAGGAACAGGGGCTTCGCTGGCGGTTGCAATGCGGGTGCGGCGGAAAGTCAAAATGAAATCATCGTCTTCCTCAACAATGACATGATCGTTGACCGTGGTTTCCTGCGTCCCCTGCTCGATGGGTTTGCCTGCCCTGAGCCTGGCCGAAGGGACGACGAGACCGTCTTCGCCGTAAGCTCGCAGATATACTTCTGGGATGCCGAAAAGCGGCGGGAGGAAACCGGCCAGACGCGGGGCTTCTTGAAGCTGGGCTTTCTGCAGGTCGTTCACGATGAGCCAAAGCGAGCTCTTCCGCCGGACGCTGAGCGGGTGCGCCCAGTGCTCTACGCCGGGGGAGGATCATCGGCCTTCGACAAGAAAAAATTTCTCGCCCTGGGTGGGTTCGATGAGCTTTTTCAGCCTTTCTATTGGGAGGATACCGACATTTCCTTCCGAGCCTGGAAAAGGGGCTGGCAGGTTCTTTACGAGCCGCGCAGCGTAGTGCATCACAAACACCGTGGCACCATCGGCAAGACCTACGACGAAGATTTTACCGGCCAGGCGATCAACAGAAACCATTTTCTCTTCATGTGGAAGAACTTCACCGATCCCGGCCTGCTTCTCCTCCATCCGTCCGTTCTCCTGGGTCGGCTGGTGTGGAATTATGCGCTCGGCAACTTCACCTATCTGACCGCCTTCGGGAGCGCAGTGAGCCAGTTGGGGGAAGTCTGGAAGCGAAGAGCAGGGCATCACCACTCCCCTCCCTGGGGGGGGGCGGAGAAGCTCAGCGACCAAGAAGTTCTGGCAGTATCATCAGACCTATTTCAGTACAAAGAAAGATTCCAACTTCCAACTTCCAACCTCCAACTTCCAACTTCCAATCTCCAATCTCCAATCTCCAACCTCCAACCCCCAACCCCCAAAAACATCCTCTTCATCTGTCCCTACATTCCCTGCGTTGGCGTCCACGCCGGGGCGGGTAGGATGTACACCATGATCAAGCTGCTGGCCCAACGGCACCAGGTGAGTGTGGCTACTTTTATTGACAAGGAAAGTGAGATCAAATACGTTCCAGATCTGGAGAAGCACTGCCAGGAGGTAGTAGTCATCCACCGCCAGCCGCCTTATCGAAGACGCCATCCTTTGCTGCTCGAGCCCTTCGTAGTAAGCGAGTTCAATTCCTCCCCAATGAGGGCCGAGATTCACAGGCTGCTCTCGGAGAGGGACTTCGACATCGTGCAGATAGAGTACACTCAAATGGCGCAATACGTGCCTGACACGCGGCGGTCTTGCACCCTACTGACGGAGCACGAGGTGGCCTTTGCCACGCACCGCCGGGCCTTCGGAAGCTTTCCCTTCTCCTGGAAGAAATTCCGAGCTTTTATGGGTTGGCTGCTGATGATGGATTATGAATTAAAGGCTTGCCGCCGATTCGATAAGGTCGTGGCCCTGACCGATGCCGATAGAAAGGAATTGCTAGCTTTTGAGCCCAAGCTAGATATCGAGGTCGTTCCTATGGCCATAGACAGTTCCTGTTTCAGGCCGCAGGATGTCCCAGAGGAACCCAATAGTTTGGTCTTCATCGGGTACTTCAGACATTCCCCCAACGTACACGGGATAAAACGCTTTTGCCGGGAGATTCTGCCGCTCATAAGGCAGGACATCCCTGAGACAAAGTTGTTCATCGTTGGCTCCAGCCCTCCCGATGAAATCATAAGACTGGGTAAGATGGACAACGTTGTAGTCACCGGCTGGGTCGAGGATGTGAAGCCTTACATCGCCAGGAGTTCGGTGTACATAGCGCCTTTGTGGCTAGGGACGGGCATGAGGGTGAAAATACTCGAAGCCTGGGGGATGGCTAAGCCCGTGGTTACCACCAGCGTAGGAAGTCAGGGCATTGACTGCACACCTGGCGAGGACGTGCTGATAGCTGATGATGTGCAGGGCTTCGCTGCCCAAACGGTGAGGCTGTTGAAGGATAAGGCCCTGAGGGAGAAGCTGGGCGAAAATGGCAGGAAACAGGTGGTAGCGAAATACGATTGGGAGATAATCATCCGGCAGGTCGAAGAAATGTACGATGAGACATTAGCTGCCAAGTTTCAGAGAGAGACCTGATGGAAGAGAAGAACGTTCTGGTGGTAAGATCGGGCTCGCTGCCCAACCTGCTGATGGTGTTGGAAAGCCTGGGAGAAAGATTCCCCGGCAGCGAAATCACCGTGTTGACGGACCCGGACATCCTGGACGAACTGTCGCGGCACCCAGGAATCGGCGACACGGCGGTTTATAGCAACCTCAGGTTTTTTCTGGCGCGTCAGTTGTGGGAGTTGCGTCGGCAGGAGTACAACTGCAAAGTAGTGCTCTTCACCAACGAGAACGAGGGCAGGTACAACAAATTCAAGGTGCTGGCCTTTATGTGCCGAGCGCGCCGCACGATCATTTACAACGAAAACGGCGATAGCTTCGAGTGGAATTATCGCCACCGGCGGATAATCTGGAGCCACGTCAAGTGGCGCCTCCGGGACAAGTTCTTCTCAGGCACCTCCCTGCAACAGAACTTCTTCGTCCTGTTACTAAAAAAACTTGCCAATCTCCTCCTGCTGCCGTTGGCCTTTATTCACTTATTGTGCTCAGTAGGGTGGCTTTTTGTCAGGCGGTGGTACTATGACAACTTCAGAGGGTAGCTAGTTGAAACTATCGGTCATAATGCCCGTTCATAATGAGGTGCACACGATAAAAGAGGCACTTAGACAGGTGCAGGCGGTTGATCTCGAAAAAGAGGTAATAATTGTTGATGATCATTCTTCCGATGGGACGCGCGAGATCCTGGCTCAAATGACGGACGATGGGGTGAAAGTGGTTTATCACGCTCATAATATGGGCAAAGGCTCGGCCATAAAAACCGCCTTGCAATATGTGACCGGGGACATCATCGTAATACAGGACGGGGATTTGGAGTACGATCCCGCCGACTACCACAAGCTGATAGAACCGATTGTTGAAGGTCGAGCCGGCGTCGTCTACGGTTCCAGGTTTCTGGGTGAGATCACCAATATGCACTTCTTGAACTACATCGCCAACAGAATTCTTGCCTTGACGGCCAGCTTGTTGTTTTTTAATTGGATCACCGATGAAGGAACGTGCTATAAGGTTTTCAAGGCGGACTTGCTAAAGAGCCTGGACTTAAAGTGCACCGGCTTTGATTTTTGCCCGGAGGTTACAGCCAAGGTTTGCAAAAGAGGGCATAGAATTGTGGAAGTCCCAATCTCTTATCGCGGCAGGTCTGTTGATGGGGGGAAAAAAATCAGGTGGCATGATGGCCTCATGGCATTTGTTACTCTGATCAAGTATAGATTGGTGGATTAATTAGTTGATGAAAGATTACTTCCGTAAACCTTCCATTTCAATCCTCTTAACAATCCTCTTCTCGATTTGGGTTGGTGTGATCTTCTATAATCACTATCCCAGGTTGTGGCAAGCGATAAAAGATCCCTTTGCCGCAGCAAAGGCCATCCCTCTCCGATATATGAACCTGGGAGTCGTTGGGATTGGGCTTCTGGTCTTAGCGATGCTTGCAGGCCACTTCGGCCTTGCCTACCTGTTGTCCCTTTGGCCTAATGCGAGGTTGAAACGTCATCGAAAATTAGCGGTTTTAATATTAGCAGCAGGTTTATTACTCGTGCTTGCCTGGTCTCTCTACCGTTATCCCAAGCTATTGGATGCCGGGGTTAATCTGGCACTTTTGTTAATGATCATTCTGACCAGCTCCTTTGCCGGGCGGAGATTATTACATGTGTTGAGAGCAAAGCCCGGCTCTTCTCTCGAAGAATTCGTGTTTTCGGCGGGCTTGGGGTTGGGCTTATTCATGTATGCGATATTAGCGTTGGCCTTTCTGGGGTTGCTTTATGCCTGGCTGGTTTGGTTGATTCTGGTCATATTGGGAATAGTGCTTTTTCAGGATATATGGGGCAGCGTAAAGAATCTTGGTAAGCGCCTGGGCGGGCTTTTTGCTGCGGGATTCTCGGTGAAGAATCGAGCAGTAGATATTTTACTCATTTCATTGATATCAATCTACTTGCTCGTCAATCTAATAGGCGCGTTGGCTCCTGAGATAGAGCCAGACGCATTGGTCTATCATCTATATGTTCCCAGGATTTATATCCAAAATCACAGGTTGGTGTATATACCCTACGAATTCCGTGCGGCATTTCCCCTGGGAATGGAGATGCTGTTTACCCTGGGCATGCTCCTGAGCGATTCGATCTTGGCAAAGCTTATCCACTTCTCACTAGGCGTGCTCGGTTTATTAGCAACATACTGCTTCGGGAGAAAGTATTTAACTGATAAAGTGGCTTTGTTGGCTGCGGCATTATTTTATGCCATTCCTGTAGTATCTTGGGAATCGACTACCGCCTATATCGATTTAGGCTTTGCCCTTTTTACAGCACTAGAGATGTTTGCTTTGATTAATTGGATGTGCTCTTCACAGCAGGGGTGGTTATTAATGGCGTCTATTATGTGCGGCTTCGCTATGGGTACAAAATACCATGGTTTATTTGGTTTGATCTTACTTATCCTTGGTATTTTATTCAAGTTTTACTTTATTGACAAGGGCAGGATGCTTCTTGTTTTGAAAACACTCGTTATCTATGGATCAATTTCTCTGTTGATAGTTTCCCCCTGGCTGATCAAGAATTATGTTTTTACGGGGAATCCTGTTTATCCCTTTCTTAATAACATCTTCAAAAGTCCTCTAATGCCTCCTATTAATCCAACCTTCGATCGGGAATTGTATGGTATGGGTAATAATTTCTTTAAGAGGTACATTTTATCCCCTTGGAATCTGACCTTCCATGGAGAGAAATACGGTGGAGTCATCAGTCCCATCTTCTTAATTTCTCTTCCCTTTTTGTTTGTTATAAAGGTAGATAAAGTTATAAAATATATGCTTTTATTTTGTGGCGTATATTTCGTCTTATGGGAAATAAGTGTTCCAGTAATACGTTATCTTATACCCATCATGCTATTTCTCAGCATCGTGGTCAGCTATATTATTAATGGGATGCTTAGTTGGGATAACATCGGCAGCAAAGTCCTTTCTGCTGGGGTGATTACTGTAACTGCAACCGCTTTGTTCTTGAATTTGCCCTTTTTCCACCTCTATTGGCAAAAAGAATGGATCCCTGGGGTAGTCCGACATATTCCATATGAAGTAGTCCTTGGTTTGGAGTCTAGAGAAGACTACTTATCCCGATATCTAGACTCGTATGCTGTAATCGAATACATAAACCAAAATCTATCCAAATCTGCAAGGGTACTTTCTTTTTGGGAAGAGAATCGACACTATTTTGATCGTGAACTAATTTACAATTATTCTTTTCAGGCGAGTGAGTGTATTTATACAATTCAAACAGAAACAGGATTCCTACACTGTATAAAAAATCTTAAAATTACCCATTTGCTTATCAACAAGAACAGAATCCCTCCCAATCAAATACAATTATTAGTATTGCAAAAACCATTTGTAAGAAAATATCTCAAGCTAATTTTTAGCAAAAAACAGGTCGATTTATATGAGGTGATATATGGGGGTAAGGACACCTATCAAGCGAGTTGGCAGGAGGAGAGAAATTTAATAGATAACCCTAGTTTTGAAGTTGATAACGGCGGTGTACTATTTCAGTGGCTGGTGTATGGAGATCCAATATACGATAGGAGTGGAACTAGGAGCCATAATGGTAGTAGTGCAGTTTTAGCAGATGAGCAGAATGGGTACGTTTTTAGAACTCCTGTATCTGAGTTGACTATGTACACCTTAAGTCATTATGCTAAAGGTGATGTTGGAGGAGAGAAGGGGCGGCTGCAGATAAATTGGCTTGATGATTCGCATAGAATAGTTGATGTGAGCATCTTGGTGTTTACTGCTACAACTGAGTATATGTGGCGCTCAATGACCGTGACTGCTCCTGAAGGAGCAACTATAGCTGAAGTATATGTTTCCTCCCATACTGTGGAGGATAAGATATGGTATGATGATTACGAGTTATCAAGAATTGAAGTTGCTCCATAAATGTAACCGGATAGAGTAGTTGGGTTTAACTCGAGTAGGACTTCAGATTATTTAGGTGAGCATTGGATTAAAATCCACCCCGATGGCGCCTATAACGCGATCAATCTAGCATGAATAAACTACAGATATTTAACTATCTTAAAGTTAAATATAGAGAAATAGACGGTTCTCTTTTTTCGAAATGTATTTATGATAATCTTGCAGGGCTTTTTTGTCTTGTGGCTTTTTTATATACTTGCATCCGTGCTTATTCTTTATCAATTATTCATGATGAAGCATTAACTTATCTCATTCATGCTTCAGGATCGTTCTTTGAAATTCTTACTTATGCACTACCAATTAAGTCAAATAATCATTTACTTAATACTTTTTTAATCAAAATATTTAGCAATCTTTTTGGTGCTTCTGAATTTGTGATTAGAATTCCCGCGCTAATAGGGCATGGATTATACTTAGTAGGAATATATAAGATATTAAAACTTTTCTTAAGAAAACAGTTTTTGTTATTAGGGATCTGTTTACTAATATTTCATCCTTTTATGTTGGACCTTTTCTCTTGTGCTCGGGGATATTCTCTCGGTTTAGGATTTCTAATTTTCGGTTTATATTATTCTTTTAAAAGAATTGAACAGCCTGGATTTAAGCAAGATATTAAAAATACGACTCTGGCTTCGATAATGCTTGCTTTGTCGGTGTTTTCAAATTTAGCATTTTTGAATGCATTTTTTTCTATAATAAGTATACTTATGTTATTGGAAGTAAAAGATTTGACTACTTTAATTAAGCGAAGACAATCAGGCACTCTTATTCTTAAGCAGTTTCTTAAAAAAATCCTCTTCTCAATTATTCCAAGTATATTACTTCTGCTAATGATTTATACTAAACCGGTTATTGAAATGACGAGAGCAAATGAATTCTATTATGGTGGCTCAGAGGGATTTTGGAAAAATACCGTAACAAGCTTAATAGAAACTACCTTATATGATAGAACTTATTTTGATTTAGATATGTTATTTGGGGCCAAATTATTAATAATTGCTTTGCTTATTTTTTCATCATCAGTTTTATTATATAAATTACTTAAAAGACAAGAATTTAAATTAATAGACAGATATTTGTTCTGGATAATAGCAGCATTATTTATTTGTTCTCTTAGCATAATCCTACAGCATATCTTGTTTAATACAAAATATGTTATTGAAAGAACTGCAATCTATTTTGTCCCGATCTTCTTAATTCTTATTTTAATTTTATGGAAGTGCGTTAGATTTATTCAAAATAAGTTTATTAGAACTCTAATGGACTCCTTATTTTATTTACTACTATTTATTTTATTAATTCATTTTATCAATTGTGCCAATTTTACTCATTTCTTTTCATGGAAATACGACGCATCCACAAAAGATATGATGAGTTGTATCATAGAAATAAACAAAGGAAAGAGTTTAGAAGATAATTCTATACAAATGGGTGTTAATTGGATCTTTGAACCAAGTATTAATTTCTATATAATAAAGAATAGGTTGACTTGGATGAAAAGAGTTGATAGGAGCGGTCCTGATGGCAGGTTTGATTATTATTATCTGCATGCTACTGACAAAGAATTATCAGAAAAATATAATTTAACGATAATCAAAAAATTTAATCTATCCGACACTTATTTAGCGAGTCCTGCAAATCCTGTTTTGGCCGCTTGTGGCGTGCCTGCTACGCCGTCAGTCGCGCCAACGCCTTTGGAGATAGTGTCTACCGAAGAATCTGTTTGGCACGAGGGGGAGGCGTTTCTTTCGCAATCTGGCTCCAGTGCTGCCGACTACAAGGCCGCGGCCTCAGGTGGCCAATGCCTGGGTATGGGCTGGGGCAGTCGCAGAGGCGATTTCGTTGAATACGAGGTGGACCTCCCTTTCAGCTTGCCCCGGGCTGTTTTGTACCTTCGCTACGCCCGCGAGGGGCGGTGGGCCGCTGAGGTGGACGTCTACGCTAGCGGGAAGCTAATTGGTACCACCCCTAGCTTGTTTCTTAAGCCAACTGGTGGATGGGGCTACGAGGCCGATGAGTGGGCGTATAAGAAGTTGCTCCTGGGGTCAATGGAAGCAGGCAGGTACAGGATAAAGTTCGTGTCGCTGATTGATGATGGCGGAGTGAACATTGATGGGTTCTTCATCGCTGACGAGTCTTTCCAACCCTAACTGGAGGATGGTGGCTTGATAATTACGGCTATATTAAGAACAACGATCTTCTTTCTGTTGTTGTTTTTCCTCCCAGGCTACGTAACCCTACGGGCTCTGAAGGTAAAAGGGCTTGACTTGGCAGGGGTCCTATTCTTATCGGTTTTCTCCAGCATCCTCCTTAGCTCCTGGTTAGGACTGCTGCTGGCGGAGTTGGCGCTCTTTTCGCTTTGGTCTCTGTTGCTTCTACTTCTCATCTATTCGGTAGGTATGGCCGTTGTGTTCAGGGTCAGGCTCACTTGGAGCGGCATTCCCAGGCTGCGATTGGATGTTGGATATCTGTTGTTGGTTATTATTGTCGTCGCGGGCCTACTTTTCTTTCGCCCCTTCGAGTCCATTCTCGGTACCACGGACGCGGGCGTTTACCTGGGGATGGGGGTGAACATAGCCAGGACAGGGGCGATCCGAGCCCGTGACCCACTGCTCACTGATCTGACTGGCGGCATCGGGGAAGCCCTCCTCTACTCCTATAGATTTCCCGCCAGTTCCGAGTTGATGAGATTCTTCGGCGACGGGGTCCGCATCTGGGATATGGAGCAGGGAATGCTCTTCTCCCAGCAGAACCATCTCTATCAAGTCTGGATCGCCATCTTCTACTCGATCTTTGGGATGAGGGTAGGGATGAATCCCTTTGCCCCCCTGGATCTGCTGGGGATTTTGGGCCATTTTTCCAGCACGCCGATGTTGTTATACGCCACCCCCCTGTTTGGACTGCTGGGGGTGATCGCTCTCTACTTTGTTGGAAAAGCCTTGTTCGATGAGAAAGTCGGCTTGCTGGCTTCGTTCCTGTTGGCTATCAATCTCGCCCAGATGTGGTTTTCCCGCTGGGCCATGTCCGAGGTGCTGACCCAATTCCTGGTGCTCGGCGCGCTTTACTGCTTTGTCCTGTACACGAGAACCGCCCGTCGCGTACCTACCTCGCTCCCGCCGGATCGCCAGATCGGGCGGCCTGGCCTGGATTTGGCAGTCCAGGCCGAGCGAGGTGAGCAGTCAGTCCAGCGCTGCTTTGGATTGCTGGCGGGGTTTGGCCTGGGCCTGGCGGTGCTTTCGCGGGCGGACGGCATATTTCTGATCGTGCCGGTGTCGCTCTATTTCGTCTACCTCCGCCTCACTCGGAAGCTGCGTTCACAGCATCTGTATTTCTTCGTCCCCTTCGCCGCCCTTCTCCTTCACTGGCTAATCCACACCCTTCTTTTCTCGCGAACCCAGTTCTTGGCCATAAGCAGAGCTCTTCCCCATTTCAGCTCCATCGTCCCGCTGGCCATCGGAGGGGCCGTATTGATCGCCGCCTTGCTGATCCTCGCCCTCCTGCTCCCGTCGGCTCGCCAGATCCAACGGCTTGGGCAGTTGCGCGGTCTGGCTCGACGTGCGAACTTCGGAAAATGGCTGCGTCTAGCCGTGGCTTTCCTGATCTTCCTGCTGGCTCTTTATGCCTACTTCATCAGACCCAGCACCGCCGATCCTCAAATGGTGTATTATCATCCTGCGGGCGGGACGATCAGAACCTACAACGAGGAGAATCTCGTCAGACTGGGATGGTACGTTACCCCGCTGGGGTTGCTTCTGGCGCTTGGTGGGCTGATAGCCATGATTTCAAAAGAAACCGACGAGGGTGTGATATTCTTCCTGGGCGTCGCTCTGCTGTACGGCTTTGTGTTCATTCACTCTGCCCTGGTTAACCCCCTTCACATCTACTGGATCAGACGTTATATCACCGTGGTCATACCCTCCATCATGCTGTTCATAAGCTACGGCCTCTCTCAAATCTCAAATATCAAATATCGAATATCAACCTCTTTGCGAGGCACTCTGCCCATCTTCTTGGGAATTGCTTTGGCCGCCTCTTTTCTTCGGACCAGCCTGGCTTTGGCCGAGCAGACGCCTTATCAGGCGGCGGTCTGGCGGATGGGCCGCCTGGCGGGGCAGCTCGGCGACAGGGCGGCGGTAATCTTCGAAAGCCCGTTGATAGGAGATCAGTTTGCTTTACCTTTGACTTATCTTTATAATAAGGATGCCTTTGTCTTGCAGGGACAGGGGTTGGGCAACGAGCTCTTTTCCGATCTGGTGGATAGATGGCGCGATCGCGGCAGGGAGGTTTTCTACATCGCTTCCGATGGATTGGCGAGGGTTCGCTCAGACGACTACATTTTCTCCCCCGTAGGCGAGGTTGCCCTGGATATACCACTGCCGGAGACATCCTTCGACCATCTGCCGCAAGGGATGGTGCATCATACTTACGATCTGGAGATCTACAAGATAGAGCCGGCGTGGAAGAGGGAGGGCACCATCTATCCCTTCTCCCTCGACGTGGGCCGGTTCGATTATGGCTACCTGATGAGTGGTTTCTATGCCAGAGAAGGCAGCCCCGGCGGTTGGTACAGATGGACGGGGAAAACGGCCGAAATACTGCTGCCCTGGGCTCCAGAGGGAAAGAGCCTGCTTCTTTCGCTCACGGTGGGCAGCCCACGCCCCGCCGGGGTTGAACCGGCCGAGGTGTCCCTTTATTTAAACGAGCATCTTCTCGACAGGTTCGAGTTGGGCAATGAGTTCAAAACCCAGACAATCGTAGTGCCTCCGGATCTGATAGATGACCCTCAGGCCAAGATGGCCCGCCTTCGCCTGGAGACCAATACTTGGATTCCCGCTGAGGTGGGGCTGGGAGACGTCCGAGAGTTGGGCATCGTCCTGGATCGCATAGAGCTTGATCGAACACCATGAATCGAAAAGCATCAATCATCGTCGTAAATTGGAATGGCAAGAGGTTTCTGGAGGAGTGCTTGTCCGCCCTTTTGGCCCAGACCTATTCACCTTACGAGATCATCCTGGTGGACAACGGCTCCCGCGACGGCTCGGTGGACTTCGTCGCCGAGAGGTTCCCGGAAGTCAGGATAATCGAGAACAGCGAGAACCTGGGCTTTGCGGCGGGCAACAACGTGGCCATCAGAGTGGCGCAGGGGGATTACATCGTCACCCTGAACAACGACACGCGAGCGGAGCCAGACTGGCTGGAAGAACTGGCTAGAGTCGTGGAGACCGATCCGAAGATAGGGATGTGCGCTTCCAAGATGCTCTTTTATTACCACACCGGCGTTCTCAACTCCACTGGCATCAGTCTGGACGTAGCAGGCATCGCCTGGGACCGGCGGGGCGGGGAGCGGGACGATGGCCTGGAGCGCGAACCGTTAGAGATATTCGGGCCCTGCGCTGGCGCGGCTCTGTACCGCCGTGAGATGTTAGATGAGGTTGGTCTGTTCGACGAGGACTTTTTCGCCTACCACGAGGACGTGGACCTTGCCTGGCGCGCTCGTTCCAGGGGATGGAGGTGCATGTATAGCCCGCGAGCCGTCGTCTATCACGTCCACTCAGGGACGGGCCTGGAAGGCTCGGCCTTCAAAAACCGACTCTTGGGTCGGAACAAGATCTGGACGATGGTCAAAAACTATCCGACTCCTCGAATCTTTCTCTTTTTGCCCCTCATCGCCTTTTATGATTTGGCATCGGCCTTTTACAGCTTGTTTAAGAGGCAGGATGCAAGTCCTTTACGGGGGAGGCTGGCCAGCCTGGGCTTATTGCCTGAGATGCTGAGAAAGCGCAGGGAGATCCAGAGAGAGCGAACGTCATCGGAGTTTCCCTGGTTCAGTCCCCTGGCAGATCCCGTCACCATGTTGAAGAGATACGAGCGCTTCCAAAGCTTTATCACCAGGGGTAGATATGTTTAGCCTCGACGTTTCACGTTTCACGTTTCACGTTTCACGGCCCTGGAGCGGAGATGTCTCTGCCTTCAGATGGGCCGTGGTGATTTTCGCCACCATGAGGATCTCGCTCTCGCTGATCGCGGCCCTGGCGCTTTTCCAGTTTCCCTTGTATCACGTGACCTATTATCATGGGATTCAACCGGTATCTTCTGGAATCGCCAATGCACTACTGGGGGTCTGGCAGCGGTTCGACACCATCTGGTACACCAGGATAGCCATGCAGGGCTACGCCCAGGGCGACGGCACCACCGTCTTTTTCCCTCTTTATCCCATCTTGACCAGGTTGGTCGGGAAAGTGCTCTGGGGCAATTATTTGCTAGGCGGAATCATCGTCTCCAATGTGGCCTACTTTTTGGCCCTGATCGCTCTCTACAAACTGACCCAATTGGAGTTTGATTCCCAGGTCGCCGCTCGCACCGTTGTTTACCTGTCCGTTTTTCCCACCGCCTTCTTCTTCCTGGGAGTCTACACCGAATCGCTCTTCTTGCTTTTCGCGGTCGCGGCCTTTTACTACGCCAGGAAAGGCAACTGGCTAGCAGCCAGCATCGCGGGGCTGCTCGCCGCCCTGACCAAACAATTGGGCTTGCTTCTCCTGCTTCCCTTGCTCTATGAATACCTGGCTCAAAGTTCAAAGTTCAAAGTTCCAACTTCAAAGTTCCAACTTCCAATTTCTTCCAACTTCCAACTTCAAAGTGACATTCTGCTCCTTGCTCTCATTCCCATAGGCACGCTGGCCTTTCTGCTGTTTCGGCGCTTCTACATCGGCGAGCCCTTTTTAGTTGAGACCTATAGGATGCGGTGGGCGGTGAATGCCTCCTGGCCCTGGAGCAACATCGTTGATAGCCTGGCGGCCATTTTCAACACCGGGAGATTCCCCGCCCTTAATCCAGAGGACACGCTCCTGAGACGCATCTTTTACAACTCTTTTGATTTGACCTGTGTGGGCCTGTTTCTCTCCTTGGCAATCGTCTCATTTCGCCGCCTGCGCCTGAGCTATGGCCTGTATATGGTCAGCGTTCTGTTCGTGGCCTTGATGCAGAACTTCCGCCCTCCCTACCCGATAGCGGCCCTGCCCAGATACGTCCTGGTGCTGTTCCCTGGGTTCATGGTGCTGGGGACGATGGTGAAAAACAAGGCCCTGCACTGGGCTGTGGTCGCTTTCTCGACCACGTTGCTGGCTCTGTTCACCGCCATGTTCGCCACGTGGCGGGTGGTGGCGTGATTGATTAAAAAATTAGCGAAACCTGTCCTGAGCCCAGTCGAAGGATTCGTGTAATTCGTGGCAAAAAGCAAAATGAAAGTTTGCTATTTCGGCACTTACGATGTGGAGCAGTCACGGAACAACGTGATCATCCAGGGCCTGCGGCAAAACGGCGTAGAAGTACTGGAATGTCACGCCAGATTGTGGTATAATACGGCGGATAAAATTCGGAGTGTGAGAGGCGGCCTGTTCAATCCCGGCCTGCTGGGTCGAGCTTTGGGCAGTTACCTCAGGCTCATCAGTCGCTACACCAGGATCGGCGATTATGACGTCATGGTCGTGGGCTACGCAGGGCACTTTGACCTGTTTCTGGCGAAGCTGTTGACCTGCTTTTCGAGGAAGCCCCTGGTTTTCGATGCCCTCCTCTCCCTCACCGAAACCATTGTCGAGGATCGGGGGTTGGCCCGTCGGGGATCGTTTCTAGCTCGCCTGGTCTATTTGGTGGACAAGTATGCCTGCCGCCTGGCGGACCTGGTGCTCCTGGATACCGAGGCCCACGTCCGGCACTTCCAGCGGGACTTGGGCGTGAGGCCGGACAAGCTGCGCTGGGTGCCTGTCGGCGCCGATGAGGTCTACTGCCGGGGCCCCTTGCCGGTTGGGGAGAGCGACCCTTTCAGGGTGGTCTACTTCGGCCAGTACATACCGCTGCACGGGGTCAACTACATCGTCGAGGCCGCCAAGCTTCTGGAGGAGCACCCAGAAGCGAGGTCTTCCGCCATTCGCTTTGAATTGGTGGGGGATGGGCAGGCTTACCTGGAGACTGCATCCCTGGCCGAGAGGCTCCAGGTGCAGAACGTCACCTTCCACCGCACGTGGCTCTCGCCTGAGGACTTGATCGCCGAGCACATCATTCCGGCTGACGTGTGCCTGGGCGTTTTCGGCGACAGCCCCAAGGCCCGGCGAGTGGTGCCCATCAAAGTTTTCGTAGCCCTGGCCCTGGGCAAGCCGGTAATCACGGGGGACTCGCCTGCGGCCAGAGAGGTGCTGATCCACGGGACGGACGCCATCCTGTGCGAGATGGCCAACCCCCAAGCCCTGGCCCAAGCGATTCTCCTCCTGAAGCGCGACCGGCCACTGCGGGAGAAGATCGCTAAACAGGGCTACCTATCGTTTCAAAACAAGTTCTCGGCGCGCGTGATTGGTGCAACGGTGAAAAACTATTTGACCGAGGTGGTGGATGCAAATGTCAAACGTGAAACGTGAAACGTCAAGCGTCAAGCGTCAAACGTCAAAACTTAGGTTTTTAGTAGGAGTCGGTTTAGTTTTTCTTCTTCTAACTGCCAACCACACGTTTCACGTTTCACGTTTCACGCTTCACGCCTCCAACCTCCAACCTCCAATTTCCAATCTCCAATCTCCAACCTCCAACTTCCAACCTCCACCCTGGATCGAACCGCGTTCGTTAAACATCACCAATCTGGTAGGACAGGTTCCTGACAGCTTGCTGCGGGGGGTGATCATCTCCTCCTATCCCTGGGATGGGATCGTCCTGTTTGAGTCGAGTTCGCTGTCTGGGGACGCCATGGTGATCACCACCACCATCCACGGGCGGCTGCACTATTGGGGAACGACGCTGGGCTGCCTGGGTCAGGTCCCGCGCTCGGATGAGATGGGCAGCGCTGTGCCGCAGTCGTATCTGAGGGTTTACACGCCGGGGGGCACGGAGGTGACGTCCCAGATCACGGGTGGAAGCTATTGGCCGGCGACGCTGACCCAGCCGCTGGCGGGGACGGCGACCTGGCAGGGACGTTACGATTCTTTACCGCTGACGATCAGCCACTCCGACCAGGGTCTAGAGTTGCCGGCCAACGTCGGTTGCGACCTGCACCTGAGTGGCAGTTACACCGAGCTGGTCGGCGTGTTCACCCTGCCGCGTCCTGAGCTTGTCGAAGGGCAGCATCCCGCGGCGGTGCCGGCCGTGGACGTGGTCAGCACCCAGCCAGCTACATATTGGTCATACATCGGCGTCGGGGAGGTGGGCCGCTTCCGGCCGCTGATGGACCAGATGCAGGCACGTTATCCAGAGCGACATACGTATATCGGCATGTCTATCCCCCCTGATGCCAACTACGTTTTTGCCGTGTACCAGCCCATGCCTGGAGATTACACGGGGCAGCCCTACGATGCCAGCGATCCCAACCGCTCGCTGCCGTCGGCTGGGACCACGCGGCTGAGGGCGTTGAATCTGTCGGGCGACCTGGCTAACTTCGGGGCTTTTCCACTGCAGGTCACCTGGCAGGACGCCGACCTTACCTCGAGCAGCGCGCCCTACCTGCCGGCGCAGCACAACCCGTCCAAGTTCACCGCGCCTGAGTTCGTGATCCCGCCAGGTGTGCTCTACGACGACTGTTTTATCTTCGGCACCTGTTCGAACGATGTGCTCACTACGATCTACAACACCCACGCGCCGATCACCCTGGTCTACCTGTCGGTCTCAGCGCCGACCGCGGGCTGTGAACTGATCCCGCTCAAGTTCGCTGGGCCTTACTGGGAGCCGGCTGAGGAAAATCTGACGCCGCCAGCCGGAATGGCAGCGAGCGGCTCCCCCGGGACGCACACTATATATTTGCCGGCGTTGTCCAAATCCCCCGACCTGTCCCAGTGTCCCTGTGGATACTTCAATGCCGAGGGGCAGATGATCGCATACGTGGATCGTTGACGGACGATCCAGTGCTCAAAAATCATTTTGGAGGAGATAATCAATGACAAGACTTACGCAGCCTCGTAGAACAGGGTTTATCTCTGCGATTTGGCGTCAAACTACTCACAGAGACTTGAGCACAAATTCACAACGCAAGTCTTTATCTGCAGGCAACTTCACGCTAATGGAAATGGTCACCGGATACGTATTCATAAGGATGCTTGTACCCCTTCTTCTCGCTCTCTCCCTATTTGCCAATCCGCTACCTAAATCCGTTGACAGCAATCCGTTTATGCCGGCCGCGGACGAGGTGCAACTGGAGCTCGTAGGCCAGATCGGTGGCCTGGTAGAAGGCCTCGTTGTGGAGGGAAATTACGCCTACATCGGTGAGGGGCTCAGCCTCTCCATCATAGATATCACCGACCCCACCGATCCGAAGCGGATCGGCCATACGATGTTGCCCGATATCGTTTACGATGTCCACGTCTCCGGGGGGTATGCCTATGTGGCCGATGATGGCGGCGGACTGCGGGTGATCTCCGTCTCCGACCCCACCAACCCCATTGAGGTTGGGTCCTGTGGCACACCCGGCCTCGCTTTTGGCGTCCACGTGGTCGGGGAATACGCCTATGTTGCCGACGAGGTGAAGGGGCTACGGATCATATCTATCTCCGACCCCACCAGCCCCACAGAGGTGGGGGCCTACGAAGGAATAGGCTACGCCTTTGGCGTCTACGTGGCCGGCGGATACGCCTATGTGGCCGATTGGTATGGCAAATTGTGGGTGATCTCCATCTCCGACCCCGCTAACCCCACAAAAGTAGGCGTCTATGAGGGGCTGGGATTCGCATGGGGCGTCTACGTGGCCGGAGACTACGCCTATGTCGCCAGTGATGCTGGTGGGCTGGAGGTGATCTCCGTCGCCGACCCCAGCGACCCGAGATGGGTGGGAGGGTATGATACGTCCGACCGTGCCATTGGCGTCTACGTGAGCGGTGAATATGCCTACGTAGCAGACTACAAAGGGGGGTTGCAAATCGTCTCCGTTTCCGACCCAGCCAATCCGAGAGAGGTGGGAGCCTACGACACCCTTGGCAAGGCCTACAGCGTCCATGTGGCTGGTGGATACGCTTATATTGCCGATGGGTATGACGGCCTGCGGGTCATCTTGGTCTCCAACCCCGCTAACCCGGTGGAGGTGGGGGCTTATGAAGCACCGGGATGGGGCTTTGGTGTTCATGTTGCCGACGACTACGCCTATCTGGCCACTAGGGATAGCGGCCTATGGGTGATTTCCGTGTCAGATCCAGCACTCCCCACGAAAGCAGGGCGCTATTACACGCCGGATGCTCGAGACGTCTATGTGACCGGGGATTATGCTTATGTGGCCGATGGTGAGTTCGGCCTGCGAGTTGTCTCCATCTCCGATCCTACCAACCCCAGGGAGGTGGCAACCTACGACACACCGGACTCCGCTCAAGCCGTCTATGTGGATGGGGACTATGCATACGTGGCCGATGATGAGGCTGGCCTCCAGGTTATCTCCGTCTCTGACCCGACCAATCCGCAGTGGGTAGGGGCCTATGACACACCAGGCTCCGCCTACGACGTCCATGTGGTTGGGGATTATGCCTACGTTGCAGACGATCAAAGGGGTCTGCGGATCATCTCCATCTCCGATCCAGGTAACCCAGTGGAAGTGGGAGCCTACAATGCGCCGGGTTTCGCTTTGGGCGTCTACGTTGATGGGGAATACGCTTATCTGGCCGTTAAGCGCATGGGGTTGCGAGTTATCTCCGTTTCTGACCCCGCAAAACCGAAGGAGGTGGGGGTCTGTAGCACGCTGAGTAACACTCGCAAGGTCTATGTGACCGGGGAACACGCATATGTCGCCGATGGCGTTAACGGCCTGCGGGTCGTATCCATCTCTTACCCTACAAGCCCAACAGAGGTGGGGGGCTATTACGCCGCGGATGTCAGTTTTGACATCCACGTAGTGGGAGAATATGTCTACGAGGCCGATGATTGGGGCGGTTTGCGCATCTTCCGCATCAAGCCGCGGACAATGCACCAGATCTACCTTCCCCTGATCATAAAATAGGGGGCGGCCTTGAGCGTCACGAATGGATAGCAGCCGGCCGCCGCTGCGGATTCTCCGCAAAACTCATATCTAAAAGCCACAGGACGGTAGTTGGACAATGTTACATTTGTCATTGCGAGCGGAGCGAAGCAATCTCCAAGCCGCTGGGGGATTGCTTCGGCGCAAACAGCGCGCCTCGCAATGACACCGGGGGTGAAATCTAACATTGTCGAGGTAGATAGAATGCGCTGGAGGAGAGCAGTCAGAGTATTGTTAGTTGGGGTCGTTTTATTCTTTCTGGGATTGAACATCTATCATGGCTGGCATCGCGCCAGTCGTTTTCAGTGGGACGTTCGCCCCTGGCCTTTGATCGTCTCCTTCGCCCTGGCCCTGGCCTTCTGGTTCATGACCGGCGTGGGGTGGAACTTAATGGTGCGCTGTTTGGGGGGGCAAATGGCCCTGCGCAAGGGCATGAAAATCTACTTCCTCTCTAACCTGGGGTGGTATGTGCCAGGCAAGGTCTGGTTCGCGGTGGGAAGGGCTTACCTCGGCCAACGAGAGGGGGTTTCGGTGGGGGTGGTTTCCACCAGCGTGCTGATGGAAATGGTGTTATCACTTACCTCCAGCGCATTGATGGCCACTTTGGCTCTGCCCTTGCTCTCGCCTATCTTAGGGGCGAAGGGCCTGTATCTGGGGATAGCCGTCCTCATATTTGGTCTGGCAGCTCTTCATCCTGCTCCAATGAAGATCTTATTGGCCCTTTTGGGTCGCCTCTTGCCCGGCCCGACCTGTACTGAGCTCTGCCGAAGTAAACGAGAAGTACATCCCCCGCTCAGATACCCTGTCATGATAGGGCTTCTGGCGGGCTATCTTCTCATCTGGGGCTTCGTGGGAGTGGCCTTCTTCGTTCTGCTGAACGCGGTCCACCCTCTTCCCCTCACCTGGCTGCCCACTGTAGCTGCCATCTACGCGGCATCTTGGATCGCTGGTTTTTTGACCCCTGCGCCGAGCGGATTGGGCGTGCGAGAGGGGGCCATTATCCTTCTGCTTGGACAGTACCTGCCCGTGCCGGCTGTGACTGCCACAGCCATTTTATTCCGCATTTGGTTGATCCTCGCCGAGGTGCTTTGGGCGGCCGTGGCGACTCAATGGTGATCAGTAGTAATAGTGCGGCCGACCTTTGCAGCGAACACACACGGTCTCACGCCTCACTTCCTCTCCCCGAAATACCTGGCGGGAAGCGACGTAGAAATCGTTGTTCCAGATGTCCTTGAGGGGCTCGGCAAAGGCGTTTCCAAAATCGTTGGCCGGATCATCGTACCAACAGCAGGGTGATACCGCCCCCTCCCAACTGATCACGCAAGTCTCCCAAAGATAGGGACAGGCTTTGACCTTTTGCAGAGTCCTATCCTGGCGTGTTTTGTAATCATAGAAGCTGTGTATTTCGCTCACGGGCAGCCATCTTTCCATGTCTTCTCGGCTGTCCGTGTTCACCATTATGGGCGCCACCACGATGTTGTCTACTCCCACCTGTTTTCCTAGTCGCCTGATAGCGGGGATCTGATTTTCGTTATACCTGTTCAACAGAACCCGGATGGTGAGGAGCGGAAAAGGGCTCTGGTGTATCTCTCTTTGTCTGACCAATGATCTTATGCCTTCGATGACCTGGTCGAGGCTTCCCCCCACTCGGTACGTTTCGTACGTCTCTTGATCTGCTCCGTCCAGGGAGATGACCAGTTCCTCCAACCCCGAAACGATGGCCTGCTCGGCCATCCCCTCATCGAAGTAGTTGAGGTTGGTGCTGATTTTGGTGCTGATGTTTCTGGAACTGGCGTAGTCAATCATGTCGAATATCTGGGGGTGCAGAAACGGTTCGCCCCAGTTGTACAGATCGAGGAAGTAGGCGTATTCTGCTATCTCGTCAATCAGCTTTTTGAAATCGTCGAAGGCCATCTTGCCCTGGGGGCGTTTGAGGGTGCCCCGGCCCGTGGGGCAAAGGGGGCAGCGCAGGATGCAGATGTTGATGGGGTCAACGACGTAGTGATAGGGGTATCCCCCCACCTTCGCCCTTCTGAAACGCCGCTGAGCTTTCGCCAACAGCCAGTTGGCCAGTTTTCTCGGCGTGCTGTGTCTCAGCAACTTGGCGAGCTGCTGCTGTCCTTTTATGGCCACCGACCTGGGCCCCGCGGTTTTCATGAACAGCGATATCGTCTGGCGATTGATCATAGCCGCTTCCTTGACAAAATAGTCATTAGATTATATCATATTGGCACGACAAAAGCAACGAATCTCGACGAATTTTGACCAATTTTGAAAATTGGTCTTCACAGGCCGTATCTTTTTTGGCATTTTTACGTTATAATATATGAGAAAGAAAATAATATCTAAACAGGAAGAACGGGAACTGATCAAGCGGGCGAAGGAGTGCGATTCATCTGCCTTCGCCAGGCTCTATGAGCATTACTATCAGGACATTTATAACTATATCTACTACCGGATACCTGATGCCTCTCTTGCTGAGGACATGACATCGGAAGTTTTTATAAAAGTTCTGGAGTCCATTGACTCCTTCACCTTCCGAGGGTTCCCCTTCTCGTCGTGGCTCTTCCGCATCGCCAGGAACCTGATGATTGATTACTACCGCAGCCATCCAGAGCCAGTTGAGCTGCCTTTAGAGACGGGGGTACTTCCCATTGAGGAGGATCCCGGCGATATTTTCGAAAGAGAGCTTACCCAACAGCAATTGGCACAAGCCCTCAGCAATTTGACCGAGGATCAGCAGCAGGTGATCATTCTCAAGTTTGTGGATAGACTCTCTAACACTGACGTGGCACAGGTACTGGGTAAGTCCGAAGGGGCGATTAAATCGTTACAATATCGAGCCCTGAGTTCGTTGAACCGTGTCCTGGAGGAGTTCTCTCCCGACAGGAGCTAAGATTCTAGTTTTCAAATAACATAAGAAACCTTAAAATATTCAAAATTGGTCGCCGGTACCCGTATCTAAATCGCGGTTTTTACGTTATAAATAGTAGAGGATGGGTACGTTTTACGGGAGATTATATTGGATGGGGATTGATATTGGGAGGAGACTGAGACAATGAGGCGGGGATTTGAACGCGCTCTCGATGAGTGTCTCTCTCAATTGAATACTGGTGAGGTTGGCCTTGAGGAGGTGCTCGCGCGCTATCCTGAGTACGAGGCTGAGCTCCGTCCTTTGCTGCGAATGGCGATGCTGGTTCGCCAGGTGCCGCAGGTGTTGCCCTCGGCGGAGGCCAAGGCGGCGGGGCGGCGGCGACTGCTCGCGGCGGTGGCCAAGAAGAGGCGGGAGAAGGCCCTGGTTCGGCCTGGCTTGCTGCGCCGTCTGGGGCAGGGCGCGGCTACCCTGGTGCAGCCCTTGGTACAGCCTCAGAGACAACCCCTGAGGCTGGCGCAAGCCATAGCCGCACTGTTCGTTGTCGTTTCTCTTATCGGCGCGGGGACGGTGGGGGTGGCTGCGGGCAGCCTGCCCGATAGCCCCCTTTATCCCATCAAGCGCGCTACCGAGCGGGTTCAGCTTGCTCTCACCACCACGCCAGCGAGTAAGGCCAGGTTGCACATGAGCTACCTCGAGAGACGAGTGGATGAGGCTGAAGCTCTGGCGGAAGCGGGCAAGGGCTTGAAAGAGACCCTACAGGATATGGAGAGCCAGAATGACGCCACCTGGACGGCCATTAGCCGGGTCTCTGAGGAAGAGAGGCCCAACCTGCAGGGCGACTTTGACCTTTTAAGGGAGAGGCAGCAGGTGACCCTGGAGGAGATAAAGCCAGGGCTGCTGTCGCCTTCCGACCAGGAGGCCGTCGAAGAGGCTCTTGTGGCTCTTGAGGCTGCTGAGGCCATGACAGAGCGCACGCCCAGCCCGGTGCCGCCGACGGATACGGCGGCTCCAGCGGACACCGGCTGGCCGGCTGCTCCAGCGCCCACGGCGACTCCAGTGCCGCCCACTTTCACGCCGATCCCAGTGCCCACGGCGACTCCAGTGCCGCCCACGTCCACGCCCGTTCCAACGCCGACGGCGGTGCCCACGGCCACGGAGACACCTCAGGCGGAGGTGACTTTCGAGCCGACGGTGGAGCCCACGGCCACGGAGACACCTCAAGCTGATGTGCCCTTCACGCCGGCAGTGGAAGCGACGGCCACTCCAACGCCCACGGCCACACCTACCTCAACGCCCACGCTTACGCCCACGCCTACCCCTACCCCGATGCCGACAGTGGAGCCCACGACCGCGCCGACGCCTCAGGCGGAGGTGCCTTTCCAGCCCCTGCCTGCTTCCTCGGTCACGAACTGCCGGGTGAGCGACGCTCCTGAGGGGGCGGGGGTGGCCGAGTTCCCCGCTGGCACCGGGACGATCTACGTAGTGTTCGACTATGCTTACATGGCGGGCGAAGAGGTGGGGATAAAGGTCACTGACAATATCGGTCACGTTCTGCTCGAAGAGGTCAGGACCCTAGCGGGGGATGGGACGGAATCCATTCCCGTCCCGGCAGGCGAAGGGGGTTTCACCGCTGGCCCGTACTTAGTCGACATCCACCAGGGCGGGGGTGTGATCAGGACCATAATTTGGGACGTCGCTGAATGAAACGTGAAACGTGAAGCGTGAATTGCTTTTCATGTATCGCGTCTCTTGATCGCTGAAGGTCTCCGAATCCAAATAACATAAGAAACCTTAAAATATTCAAAATTGGTCGCCGGTACCCGTATCTAAATCGAGGTTTTTACGTTATATAATATAGATAAGGAGTACATTTTTTATCACTTGAAAGGGGGTGAGGCCATAGGACGAAGACTGGATTATCCGCCCGGTTGGCGGCTCAAAGCCGGCAACCCAAGTTTTGACCAACACAACTATAAACCAAACTAACTAAGGAGGTTAGTAACAAATGAGTAAGAAGTTTAGACTACTAATGGTTTTAGTGCTGGTAACAGGGCTCTTCGGTGGCCTGTTGACCGGCAGCACCGTGTCGGCAGACCCCGTGCCCGGCTTCATCGTCGAGATCCCGCGCATTGATATTGGCGATGCCTTTGCCGCGGAAGGGGACTGGGACACTCAGATCCAGATACAGAACGTAGGCGGCTTTTACGGCGGCGTGGTCGTCTTCTTCTGGGATGCATACAGCGGGGAGTGCCCGTCCAACGCCCCTGGGCCATCGGGTCATGCTTGCATGCAGTTGCCCCCGGGCGGTGTCTGGACTCTGCACAACCAGATTCCGGATAGTGCCAAGTCGGCCATCGTCTACTCGATAGGTGGTGGTCCCATCGACTTCCAAAACGCCTGCAATGAAGCCGGTGGCGCCGAGGGCAGCACCGAGGATTGGCTGATATGGACAGACGATTGGGCCTGGTTGGGGGGCCCAGACTTGGCGGTGACGGTAGATCGCTGGGGGACTGACCCCTTCGGTGAGTTCGAGATCTCCAGCAGCTACACGGGTATCGCTGATTACACCACGATGTGGGATGATGAGGTCTTCGCACCCTACGTCATGCACGGCTACCACGACCTGGACACCGTCATAACCATCCAGAACTCGGGTGAAATGTGTACCTCCATCTGGATCTACTACAAGGAGGAGGGCAACTGCGAGTCCATGAAGGCCCAGCACATCGAGTTGTTGGCGCCCGGGGAGTCCATCACCGTAGGGCCTGCCGGGTTTGCAGACATGGCGTTCCCGACGCCGGAGATTGATGCTCCCTGGCTGGGTTCGGCCTACATCACCTCCAACGAGCCACTGGCCGTCATCGTGGACCAGTTGAGCCTCACCGGTGATAACCGGGCCGTGCTGTCGACCATGCGTGGGATGCCTTTCTGGTACGATTGGAACTACACTTGGTATGCGGACTTGCTGTACCGCGAGATCAGCGGCTGGGATTCCAGCATCCAGGTGCAGAACCTGACCAAGGATTCCATGCCCACCTTCGTCACGGTGGAGTTCTTTGACCAGAGCGGCGATTCTATCCTCTTCGTGGGCGACTGGGTCTGCCGGAACGGCGCGAAGACCTTCTACCTGCCGGCTATCACTGACCTGGGCGTCAACTACCCCTTCGGGTACGTTGGGGCGGCCGAGATCATGTCCCACTGGCAGGTTGACTATCCGGGTGGCGGGCACGGTGGCGAGCCCATCTTCGCCGTGGTTGACCTGAAGAAGAGCAAGGTGTACGACGACACGACTGGCTTCTGGCGACACACCGTCGCTGGCGAGACCCAGGCTGGGTCGTACAACGCGCATCCGTATTGGCAGAAGGTAAATGCCTTTGGTTGGGCCATGCCCTACATCGCCAAGGAGCAGCTTGGTGTGACCTCGCGCATCGCCATCCGCAACAACGCCAACTGCAACAAGATAACGGGCTGGATCGAAATCTATGACGAGACCGGCAGGATGGTGACCACCATTCCTGTGCCCTGGCTGCAGCCCAAGCACATGAAGATCGTGGATCTGGCCTACTTCGGGCAGTTGCCTCGGGGCTTCGTTGGGGCGGCTACGTTCTGGGTCAGCAATGTGGAGCAGCTCTGCGATACCAATGCGGACGGCATCACCGATCAGGAGCCTATCATGCCTTCGGCCGTGGTGCTGAACTACGGCTTCGCGACCGAGCTGCCCATTGGCTCTGGCGCTGGACCTCTGACCGACCTGGGCGACCTGACCAGGGTCTACGAGGCCATCCCGTACGGGTACGGCGGGCTCGACTGCGAGGGCAGCCTCTTCGGCACGGCCACCGTCCGGCAGGCATTGAACGGGTTTGACTTCGACTACGTCGAGGATGTTGACGTGTGGGTTAACGGCGAGGATACCGGGGTAGACACCGACTCCACTGGCGGCTACCAGGTCAGGCCTGTTGACGAAGGCTTCCCCGTGGTGACCTTCAAGAAGTCAGGGTTCTTCGATCTCGATATGGATGCCGAGGTCGAGTGCGGCAAGGAGACCAAGCTCGATCCTGAGCTGATCTGCTCCAACCCGCTGTTCGTCACCGTGGAGGACATGAGTGACAACCCCATTCCTGGGGCCACGGTGACCGTCGTTGCGACGTTCGAGGTCAATAACGATGCCTTCGAGACTTACGAGACCTCAGACGTGACCGATAATGCCGGTCAGGTGAACACGATGGATGTGGCTGGTGCTGCTAGCCTCGCTGTTACAGCCAGTGCACTGGGCCATGATGATGGCACTGCCACTGTAGCGCTTGCCGATAACAACGATTGCTATGCCGAGCCCACTGTGGGAGTTGAGCTATGCAAGTACAACACCGTCGTCGGCACGGTCACCATCGGCACTCAGCCTGCTGCGGGGTACACGCTTAAGGCTATCAATATGAGCGACCCCTTGCTGCCAGAGGTTGATTCCGACGTGACCACCGCGGCTGGTGTGTACGCCTTGGAGAACTTGAGCCAAGGTGATGGGCCTCTCTATAGGATCCAACTCTGGAGCCCCAGCGACATATACATTGGCTTCACGGACATCACCACCGCTGGGCAGTGCGGCGCAACCGGCCTGCTCACCTACACGAACGGCTTTGGGACTGTTGACTGGACGCCGTAGTCACGCCAACAGCTTCGCCGTAGGCTAAGGAGTACAAAAGCCACCAGGGGGAAACCCCTGGTGGCTTTTTTTATTGCGGGGCAATATGACATCGAATTTCAAGGATTTACCGAATTTAGCATCGCGAATTTGGTGAATCCTCTCAATTCGTTGTTATATCCGCCAAACAACAGCCATCAACACTCAACAGGGAGACCACCCATACAACGGGCAAGCGGATGCTGTTCGCTCCCAGGCACGGTATTTGGTAGGGGCGTACCCTTGCGGTTGCCCCTGGGAGCTTTTTGCGGCATCGGATATACAGCGGATAAGCAGATGCAGGAGCGCGGCGCCTCATTTGCCAAATGGGGGCAGCGGATGGACAGCGGATAAGCAGACGCGGGAGTGCGGCGTCTCTATTTGCCAAATGGGGGCAGCGGATGGACAGCGGATAGGCGGATGCAGGAGCGCGGCGTCTCTATTTGCCAAATGGGGGCAGCGGTGGTATAATGCGATGTAATTGTAACCGTTGGCGATGATTTGAGTTGGAAGACAGAGTAGGGCTGAAGGGAGACAACAAGATGACCATAATGACCTTTACACCTCAGGCTATTGAGGGCCTCTTTTCATCTCTCCCTCGAGATGAAAGGGCGGCCATTATCAGCTATGGAATAGCTATCCGGCTATCAGACCTGCGCAAGAGGCTCTTCCTTGCGGAAAGTAAAGTTAAGCACTTCGGGGGAAAATACCGGACCACCTTGGCCGAGCTCGATGCCGAGGGTCTGCCCGACGATGCCGATTGCGAGATGCACGAAGATTACATCCTGTGGCACCATTGGTCCGAGGTGATCGAGAAGACTAGGGAAGCCCTCGCCTCTTTGGAAGAGATAGCCAGCAGCGGCCTTTGCCTGGGAGAGGTGATCTATGCTGGCGGCAGCTAGGCTGTTGGAGATAGAGGAACAATTTGGGGAATACATCCGGAGCATCGTCCCCCTCGAGCTCGATGGGGAGACGTTGCGGCTCATCCTTCACTTGGAAGGGGACACGCATTTGCGGGTGACGGAGAAGTGGAGAGGCGACGTCCTTGAGCGGTACAGCTACTATTGGCTCACCGCCGAGAATCAACTGAAGGTTGGGTGGGACAATGCGCCGCACCATACCCATCTTGCAAATTTTCCGCATCACAAGCATGTTGGGCGAAGGGAGGATAGACAGCCGTCTTTTGAGACCTGCCTGGAGGACGTGGTGAAAGTCATAATCCCCGAGTTGCCCAAGTAGAAGAAGCCGCCGGAGGAAACCCCTGGTGGCTTTTTTAATCTGCCGATGGATGGGGAACGGACTTCGTCGTGAGCCTGTCCTGAGCCGCTGGGCTGAGCCTGTCGAAGCCTTGCCGAAGGGCTCAGTCGAACGATAAGCGGACAGCGGATGGAGGAGCGCGTCGCCCCGCTTGCCCTGAGGTCATTGAGAGCTATGAGGATGATAAGCCCTATCCCAGTGCCTTGGTGTATGGGAGGACATCGCGGGGCCGGCCGATCCACCTGGTATGTGCTCACGCTGATGAAGAGGACATGGCCATAGTTATCACGGTTTATGAGCCGGATCCATCTCGTTGGATAGACTATCGAAGGAGGAGAAAATGAGGTGCGTTATTTGCGGCAGCCCGGATATCGAGAAGAAGAGAGTAGAAGAAGTGGTGCGCTTGGAGAACGATGTTATTTTCTTCCCCATAGAAGTTTTGGTTTGTCTGAACTGTGGGGAGAGATACTATGACCGAAGGGCAATGAGACTTTTAGAAGAGGTGGGGGAAGATATAAAAGCCCAGAGGATGGACCTTCAAGCCGTGGGAAGGGTATTAAAACCAGTGGCAATGGCCTACTGAGGCGGAGAAGCCACCAGGGGTTTCCCCCTGGTGGCTTTTTTATTACGGCAACAGATATACAGCGGACTTCGTCGTGAGCTCAGTCGAACGATAAGCAGATGGGCGGTGTTGCTCCGTAGGGGTTTGCTAAAACGAGACGATGGTAGTATAATCTAAGCAAGTTCCAAAATATCTTGGGGAGGAAGAACTATGGTTGACGTAGTAACGGTGGGAAAGGGATTTCGAATATTGATACCACTGGGGTTGCGGAAAAGTCTCTCCCTGACAGAGGGGGAAACGCTGCAGGCCGAGGTGAGTCCTGGGGGCTATCTGATCCTGAGGAAGCAAGTTGATTCCCGCTCTGTCCTGGCCGAGGAAGCCTTCGGGATGTGGGCCGACCGTGAGGACATAAAAAGCGGCGTGGAACACGTCCGCAGGCTTCGGGCCGAGTGGAAGGGGCGAATGGAGATCATAGATGCCTGAAAGAGGCGATGAAGAACAGGCCCGCACTGAGATCTTAATTGATACCGACGTCTTGATAGAATACCTTCGTGGCTCCCCTGTGGTTCGCCGTCTGATTGACGAGATAAGGAATGGCGACGTAAAGGCCTATTTCTCGACCATCACCGAGACGGAGCTATATTCGGGCAGTCGGAATGAGCGCGAGGATGCCCGGATAGCCGCACTGCTCTCCTTTCTGACGCGTGTGGACGTGGATGGCAACGTAGCAGTGGTCAGCGGTAAACTGCGCTACAAATATAGGGCGCGCAAGTTGGAGACGCCAGACGCTATAATCGCTGGCACTGCTCAAATCCTGAATGTGAAGCTGGCCACTTTCAATAAACGGCACTTTGAGATGATTACGGAGATAAAGCTATTTGACGTTGAATAGTGAAGATATATCCCGGAGGAGCCACCGGGGGGGGAAGCCCTTGGTGGCTTTTTTTATTACGGCAACAGATATACAGCGGATGGACAGCGGATAACGGATGCAGGAGCGCGGCACCTCTATTTGCCAAATGGGGGTGGGGGTGGTATAATAGAGCTACAATTCGACGAGGAGCATGACGATGGCCGAGGAGGCCAGAGAGGTCAGAGAAGCCAGAGCGCCGGTTTGGGAAGCCGAGGTGCCATGGGTGGTTTCCTATTTGCGGGAGGACATCCAGGACCTGAGGAGCGAGGTTCGGGAGGTGCGACGAAGCGTCCAACGCCTGGATGAGAAGCTCGATAGCGGCCTGGAGCGGCTGGACGCCAAAATAGATGCCAGGACCGATGGGCTGGACGCCAAGATGGATGAGGGCTTCGCGCGACTGGACGCCAAGATCGATGCCAAGATCGAGGGGCTAAATCGGAAGATGGACGTACAGCTCCGTTGGATCATCGGCATCGTCATCGGGGCCATGCTGACGATGACGAGTGTTTTCGCTTGGATCGTGGATCGGATGCTGACGCCGTAGCGGAGGTCAGAATCCGGCTTTAGTGCTATAATCTGTACCAGATAATTGAACACCACTTTCTACTAAAGGCTGTGACGGAGAGGAGTAGGCGGAGGGAGGCTGCCAGGGAGGCGGGGTCGTGGACTGAAAGCCCCGCTCGGAGGAAGCCCGCTGAAGTTCGCTCCTGAGCCGACGAGGGAAATGGCAAATAGCCAATAGCAAATGGCCAATATCTAATAACCAATAGCTTCTACTGTCCGCCATTTGCTATAAGCCATCAGCTATCTGCCAGAGTAGTTCGTTCCGGAGCCCCACCGTTAGCGGGGCAACTGGTAAGCCACCTGCCAGGCAAGGGTGGCCGCCGGTGCTGAGAGGGCCTGTTATCATGGGCCAAACAGGGTGGTACCGCGGAGCATCACGGTTGCAGCTTCGTCCCTGACGAAGCGAGCAACCGTTTCTCATTGGAGGCAACTATGACCTGGCGATTGTTAGGAATCCGATGCACCTTCATCTTTCCGGGGCGGGATCGCCGCCTGCAAAAGTAGGCTCAGTTTTGCTCGGCCTGGATCGCCAGATCCAGGCCAAAAGCGGGAGGCAACCGCAGGTTGCACGCAATCCCCTCAGAGCAACTTTGGATCCATTGAGACTTTCATCATCCTGTCGTAAAAGGAGCGAAGAAGATGCTGCAAAAGCTACACGAATTGAAAGATAAGGCCCTCCAGGCCCTGGAGATGGTCTCTGATTCCGAGGAACTGGGGAGCTGGCGCGTCGAGCAGTTGGGCAGGAAGAGCGAGTTGAATCACATTCTGCGCCACGTGGGACAACTGCCCCCTGAGGAGCGGCCTGCTGTGGGGCGGCTGGCCAACCAGGTCAAGCTGGCCCTGGAGGCCGCTCACGACGATAAGGCCGAAGCTCTCAAGCGCCAGGAGCTGGAGCAGGCGCTGAGGGAGCAGCGGAGCGATGTGACGCTGCCCGGCAGGCCCGTCAGCGTGGGGCGGCTGCACCTCAGCACTCAAACCCTGCGACAAATCTACGCCGTCTTCGGCGCGATGGGCTTCCAGGTCTACGAGTCCCCCGACGTCGAGACCGACGAGCTGAACTTCGGCCTGCTGAACATGCCGCCCCATCACCCGGCCCGCGACATGTGGGACACCTTCTGGATCAGCGACGATGTCTTGCTGCGCACCCACACCTCGCCGGGGCAGATCCGGGTGATGCACGAACGCTACCCTGAGCCTATCCGCGTCATACTGCCCGGCAAGTGCTATCGCTACGAGCAGATCACCGCCCGCTCCGAGCACCAGTTCTACCAGGTGGAGGGGCTGGCCGTGGGGCACGCCATCGCCATGACTGACCTGATCGGCACGCTGACCGAGTTCGCGCGGCGGTTCTACGGGCCGGATCGCCGCATCCGCATCCGAGGCTCCTACTTCCCCTTCACCGAGCCCAGCATCGAGGCTGACATGGACTGCATCCTGTGCGGTGGGGAGGGATGCCCGATGTGCAAATACAGCGGCTGGTCGGAGATCGTCGGAGCAGGGATGGTGCATCCGATCGTGCTGCAGAACGGCGGCTACGACCCCGACGAGTGGAGCGGCTTCGCTTTCGGGCTGGGGGTTGAGCGACCGGCGATACTCAAGCACGGCATTGACGACATCCGTCTGTTCTACGGGAACGACTTGCGGTTCCTGCAGCAGTTCTGAGACAGGGCCGATTGCTCGCCTGTATAAGTGATCTGGGGGTTCCCTCTGCGTTTCTGCCTTGAATGCCTAGCAATTAGATACGTCCAGAACTCTCATGGCTGATGTATTCCCCAAAAACAGGAACTGCATTTGCTTTTTCTCTACAGTTAGTGTACAATTTGACAGTTATTGTGCAAATGGACAGGTAGCTCAGTCTGGTAGAGCACATGACTGAAAATCATGGGGGCACGAGTTCAATTCTCGTCCTGTCCACTGTAGAGCTTGGCCTCGTTGAGCCCGTCAATGGGGGATTGTCTTGAAATGCAGGGCACGGAGATATATGTCTCCCGTATCCGAATTGCTTCATAATGTAATGACGGCTCGTGTCTATGATCATGCTCACGGAATGCGCCAGCGGACTGCACAGATAGCGGGTTTCCCTGTTTTGATTTTCCAAAAGGAGGTGCCCCAATGTATATGATGTCAACCGAACTAGCTTACTATGATGACGTGTACAGACAAGAACTGGAAACAGAGGTTCTTGACGTGAGGATTGAGGGCAATCGCCAAGTGGTTTTCCTCGAAAGGACAATCTTTTATCCTCATGGCGGAGGACAGCCGGCTGACCATGGGTCAATAGAGGGGCCCAGTGGACTTCTGCAAGTCTCCGATGTCAAATACCGTAATCTGGTGGTTCACCATCTGGGCAAACTCGAAGGCGAGCTTGAGCCAGAAGATCATGTGAAGTGCACGCTTGATTGGGATCGCCGGTACTGGAATATGCGTGTTCACACTGCCGGACACCTAGTTCACGATGTGCTAATGGAGCTTACTGACGTCCTCGTCCCAATCAAGGCTGATCACGGGGGCAAGCCTTTCCTCGAGTACCGCGGCGAGCTGGGGGGCGAAATTGCACCGCAACTGGAAAAGCGGGTGAATGAACTCATAGGAGAGGATCGATCAGTGCACACTGGAGAAACCAGCTTTGCAGAGCTCCAGAAAATCGCCAAGTTCATACCGCCTAACCTGCCCAAAAACAAACCCCTACACTTCTTCCAGATTGAAGATTTCTATGCGATGCCAGACGGTGGTACGCATATCCGGCGGATTGCGGAAATAGGAAAAGTAGAGATAACCGCAGTCACCGTCAAGGGCGGGAAGACCATTGTGCGGTATCGAGTTCACGATTGAGTTGCCTTTCTTTATCCTTAATCGACGGAGTTGGCGTCAAGAGATTCGCCTTCATGCGAAAGCCCCGCAGTTGCTGCGGAGTGGCCTGCTCCATGGTTGATGAGAATGGCTGTACGGTACATTGCGCCAATGCATATGCTTTGCCCACAAGTGAGGTGTGTATGAACGAGATTGCTAGAGATATGCTGCTATATTTGGATCAACGGTCTGATCCTAGTGCTTGGATACCAATACGAGGTTTATTGGCTACAATGCGCTATTCCGAATGCGAGTGCATGACGGCTCTGGTTCAACTGGCTGCTACAGGACTAGCAATGCATCCCAGCAGGCTTTTCCGAGACAGCGAGCTAGAGACCAAGATAACAGAGAAAGGGCAGGCATTAGCGCGCCTTCTCACTACGACTGGAGAGCCTCTAGTTCAAGTGCGAGCGTTTCCCTATGAACACTTGGGCTTCACATCCTATCAAATCGAAATCCTTCCGATACCTATAGACCGCGAGGATCTAGTAGATAAGATTGTCGATTCGCTACGAGACTTGCTCCTGCAGTCCTATGGCTAATACTTTGTCCAGAGCCACAGCTTGGCGAAAAGGGGATGTTTTGGCTGAAGCTAAGGAGGTGTTTCGATGCCTACTCGCGCAGAACTCCAGGAGATTGAAGATCTACACCACGAGCTTGAAGAGATCGCACAAGATAGCGTTTTGCTTTTTCAACAGGCTCCGCTTGTTCCTGAGGTACAGCGAATTGCAGCTGATGGTGAGACTGTCGAAGCATATGTGTTAAGATGGCATTCTAGTGATGTCCAATCCGTAAAGTCAGATGAACTGGCACTGAGATACGATGCCTGGTACCGAAAGACATTGATGTTCGTTCACAAGTACGTACCAGATCAGGAGGACTCTTTCAAGCATGTTGGCGATATAATGCATTCCTATGTGACTCTCAATCGATATGCAGTGGCAACGCCTGAGATGCTAGAAAGTGCTGAGAGAGAATATGATAGAGGTTATGTAACAGTTTACCTTAAGGAATTTGCGTCCGTTATTGATTCGCAGGCGAAGATACTGCAATCAATAGTAGCCATCCCTGAGCGTGAGCTCCTCCCCCAACCAAGATGCCTCATAACGGGCACTAAGTGCGCAGTCCCGCTGTGGAGCAACCCCCGATTAGTGTTTGCAATACTTCCTTTTTCTGGAGAGTTCGATGATATTTACGAACTCGGGATCAAGGAGGTCGTTGAGAGTCTGGGCTGGGAATGCAAAAGGGCGGATGAGATCATCCATACACAGAACATTCTCTGTGTAGCCATCTGCCAGCCAATCCGAAGTGCGCGGTTTGTCATTGCAGAGCTGTCGAAGCGGAATCCAAACGTTCTTTATGAGCTGGGTCTTAGTCATGCTTTCGAGAAAGACGTCATCATAATCACGAAGAATGTTAATAACATTCCCTTCGACCTCCGCAATCAGAATGTCATTGTCTATGAAACGTTAGATGATCTTCAGAGGAAACTTCTGACCATGTTTCGCAGCCTAGCCAGTATATGAGCTTTACGTACTTGGTGGGTTCATTTGGGCAAGAGCACACCCGCACTTAGTCTTTGCGGAGATTGATGTGAAGGAGATTCTAATGGCTCATGTAAGAAAGCAGCAGATTGCCTTCTTTCTAACAACAAAGTGCAACCTGAGGTGCACGTATTGTTATACTATGAAAAGCATTGATGTGAGAAAAGAACATCAGAGCTTGGATTTCAACTTTGCCAGAAGGGCTATAGATGACTTTTTTAGAGATTATCCAAGTAGACAGATCAGATACTATGGCGTGGGTGAACCGACAGTAGAGTTCGGATTGCTGAAGCAGATAAGAGACTACGCCCACAGCAAAGCTGGGGACAGGCTGAGTGTAGAACTGCAGACAAGTGGTTTTTTCTCGGAGCAGATCGCAGAATGGATAGCGGAAAATGTTGACATTTTGTGGATCTCTGCTGACGGGCCACCTGAAATTCAAGACTTTCAGAGGCCAACAGTAAGCGGTGCGCCAACGTCTGGAGTTGTTGAACGCAACATTGCCTTCTTTGCTAAACAAAAGAATATGCAGGTTGGTATAAGAATGACGATAACCCCTCTAGCAATCCATCGTCAAGTAGAGCTCATAGAGTACTTCCGTCAGCTTGGGATAAAAGCTATAAATGCTCACCCTGCTTGCGCTCCTGTCAGAGGCAGCTCAGATGAGATATTCAAGTGGGATCCAATAGATTTCGCCGAAAACTTTTATATCGCTCATAATGAAGCGAAGAAGCTCGGGGTTTTTTATAACAGCCTTTACATTGTCAATTTTGATGAAAAAACAAGACATGCATGCCGCGCCCTGGTCCCCTATCCTCACTTGACAACTGATGGCTATGTATCCTGTTGTGATTTTGCTCAGTTCGGGCCGGAATACGACGCAGGTCCGCTGCAGCAGCTAATCTATGGAAAGTACATCCCAGAGGAGGATTTGATCGAGTATGACGAAGAAAAGATCTACAAGATAAGGTCAAGATGCGCGGAGAACCTGATAAGAGGCCCTTGCAGGGACTGCAAGTTCGTCTACAATTGTGCGGGTGGCTGCGTAGGACAGGTTGTTAATGAGACTGGAGACTTAATGGGAATCCATGAAAGGAACTGCCAGATCACAAGATATCTCGCTGAACGGATGCCTTTGAATCAAGGGCTTCACCCCTATCTACATTCCTAGCACACTTGGTTCTGGCTGGACTTTGACCTCAGGATTGACCCAAGGAGGAAGGGTTGTGAACAACACCCGTCGAAACCCTCACGAACGAGTATCCACGTTCTTTCTCTTAGCTTTTGGCGTGGCGGGCCTCGTTGTTGCTCTGGCTGACACCTTTTTCGATTTGAGCGAGGTTCCGTTTCTTAAGGAGACATCGGCGATGATCTTGCTGATGGTCTCCTTCCTCACTGTGGCTGTCGCATTGGAGAGAGTCACACAACTCGGAAAAATGGCGGACGGCATTGACAAAGTTCTGACGGTCCATGAGGAGAGTCAATGTGCCTATGTGGCGGGAGTTCAGGAAATCCGAAGAATCATCGAGAGACATTTGCAGGTAGGACTACTGACTAACTATGACGACATATATGACCGATCTGAAGAACTGATAGGGGAAGCTGAAGAGATAATAAGAGGAACAGCGTTCAGCGCGCCATCTGTACCTAGGGACTATGTCGAAGCAATCGCAGAACGCGCTCAGGCAGCTAGGGAACGGAATGCCCCGATTGAGTATCGGGTCATTGTCGGGATTGGGGCGAGTGGAGTATCTAGAGAGAAGCGAAGGTTTGTAGAGACGCGCCAGGAGGCGTTTGCCCGGTATGGTGTATCGGAGTATCTATCTATCGGAACTATTACTATGCCAACGGGATTGGATCTGCTTATTGTCGACGATAAGCATCTGATAATAGCATTCCCCACGCTGGGTGTGAGTCCCGATCTGCGATGTGGTCTGGTGTTTGTCAACCATGCTCAATTGGTGTCACAGATTGCTAGGTGGTATGACGAGCATTTGTGGAGCGCTCGAACGCCTTGGTAGACTCTGGGGGCCTTTATTGGTCTTGTGCACCTGACAAACGATCTTCAAACCCGACAGTTGCCACCTTTTTTGGACAGGTAGCTCAGTGGTAGAGCACGCGGTTGAAAGTCGCGGTGTCATGGGTTCGATTCCCATCCTGTCCACTTCACGTTTCTGACCCCCAGGTGTCAGTGAATGAACATCGAATTGATAAACAGCCTGCCCCCGGGCCATTGACTAGTGCAGCGCGGCGTAAATAGACCTACCATTTTTTGAGCCATTTCCAGCGTAAAATCGGTTTTGGAATGGTAGGTAAACTTCCGCCCAGGTGCACTAGTAGTCTATGACTAGCTTGAGTGGCTCATGGGGAAACCTGATAAGGCTTGGACGATTGAGTGGTGGTGGATGTTGGGAGGTATTGTAGCGATGGCTGATGAATGTTTCCTTGTCCTTGGTGGGGCCGGGTTGGTTGGTTTGCAGACAGTGTGCCGTATTGCTCACGACCTAGAGCCAAGAAGGATTGTCGTCGCATCCCTATACCGCAAGGAGGTTAATGACGCTCTGAAAGAACTTAGGCGAATGTTCGGTGATCGCCGCATCGAATTCGTTGGTGAGTGGGGTGATGTATTTGTTCGCGAGGAATTTACTAAAGTGTCACGCCCCAGGCTGTTGGAGAGTTATATTCGTCGCGATGCCCTATATGATGATTTGATGGGCGATATTGATACCGCCTACGAACAATCACGGCTTGTGCAGATTATCCGAGAGCATAGTCCGAACGTAATCGTAGATAGTATCAACACAGCTACAGCGATAAGTTATCAAGACGTATACACTGCCACGGTTGTAGCCAAGAACCAGATAGACGCACTGTTGGAAAAGGTGGTGGCACATCACATTGATGACGCCAAGAAGCTGTGGAAGGACACTGAACGTGCGTTTGAGACGTTGGCACTCTCTCAATCTATACCTCAATTGATCCGCCATGTGCTGCTTCTTTATCGGGCTATGCGTGAAGTCGGTACACGATTGTATCTGAAAATCGGCACGACTGGCACTGGGGGCATGGGGTTGAACATTCCATATACGCACGGTGAGGATAAACCTAGTGCCAAGCTTATGTCGAAGACTGCAGTTGCGTTCGCCCATACTGGTCTCTTATTCTTGATGGCTCGAACCCCAGGTGGGCCAATCGTCAAAGAGATTAAACCTGGCGCAATGATCGGTTATGCCAAAATAACTTGCCGTACCATATCACAGCATGGAAGCAAGGCCTATCTTCATGCTAGCCAAGTTGAGCCCCTGGGAGAACTCCTTGCGTTGAAACTACCAGAAGGGAGGTTTGAACGACTGCAGGAACTAGACTTACCCGTAGTAGATACTGGTGAGAATGGCTTGTTTACTAAGGGTGAATTTGAGGCAATTACTTCCCTGCGGCAAATGGAGTTCGTTACACCTGAGGAAATCGCTTTAGAAGTTGTATTAGAGATCAGAGGGAGCAACACTGGACGTGACGTCATCGCTGCGATAGATAGCTCGGTAATGCCTCCGACTTATCGTGCTGGCTATCTACGCCAACAGGCGTTGGCTGAGCTAGAACGTTTGGAGCGGGAAACCAACACGCATAGTGTGGCATTGGGTAGGCTTGGCCCCCCAGAGCTATCCAAGCTCTTGTGGGAGGCAGAATTGCTCAAAATCGAATTTGGCAAGATAAGCGAAGTGCTAGCACGGTCCCCTGGAGAACTCACACAAGCCGTGTATCGCCGTATTCAAGACGATGCCAATTTGCGACATACAATTACGTCTGTGGGAATACCTATTCTAACACCAAGTGGAAATCAGCTTATTAGAGGACCATCCATTCGGATTCCAGAAGCAGCTGGGGAATGTGAGGTCCCAATTGGAGACGATGATATAGACAACTGGGCAGCTAAAGGTTGGGTAGATCTGCGCCCGACCAGCTTTAGTCATTGGCAAGAGCGCTTCACACGAATGGAACGGGCGCGTTTGCGTCTGCGCGGTCATGGATCAGCTGCTGTGACACGTGAAGCGTATCTATCTGATGAGATTCGCATTGGATCAGTGGTTGGTTGGATTTTCAATAACGAAATAGGTGGTTACCGGGTAAAATGAAGCGATTAGAATTCTGATATCCCCAAGCTCTACCCATCATAAATATCACCGAGGGTCTGATGAAAGTTATCCATCTGATAAGTGATACCGTAACAATGCCAACAGAATCTATGTTGGATGCCATGCGCAATGCAAAAGTGGGAGACGACGTTTATCATGAGGACCCTACAGTCAAGAAACTGGAGGCGCTGGCTGCCGAAAAGGTCGGAAAAGAAGCCGCGCTTTTTGTCCCTAGCGGCACCATGGGGAATTTGATTTCTCTGCTTTCTCAAACCACGCCAGGTGACGAGGTAATCCTTGGAGCTAGCTCGCACATTTATAACTTTGAAGTTGGTGGTCTATCTCGGATTGCTGGGTTAGTGCCGCGGCCAATAGATGGGAAACATGGCGCGATGTTGGTGGATGATATTCAACAAGCGATTCGCACCCCAAACATTCACAATGCGCGCACGAGTCTAATATGTGTAGAGAGTAGCCACAATCGTGCAGGGGGAACGGTTTTGTCTGAAGCACAGCTTGCTGCAATAGGTCAGGTTGCCAAGGAAAACGGTCTTGTCGTTCACTTGGATGGTGCTAGAATATTCAATGCCGCGATTGCTTTAGGAGTTGATGCGCGTCAGTTGACAAGATATTCTGACTCAGTGATGTTCTGTTTGTCAAAAGGCTTAAGTGCTCCCGTCGGTTCGATTGTAGCCGGCACTGAAGAATTCATCTCTAAGGCTCGCAAAGCTAGAAAGATGTTAGGAGGTGGGATGCGACAGGTTGGTGTGATTGCGGCTGCCGGCATCGTTGCTCTGACAGATATGATCGACCGATTGCGCGAGGATCATGAGGTAGCCCAATATTTGGCTAGAGGACTGATACAGATAGAGGGGATCAGCGTAGATATTGAAACGGTTCAGACGAACATAGTGATCTATGATGTGAAGAACGTTGGGATAAGCAGTAAAGGGTTTATCGGGCGATTGAGAAAGTACAATATTACGGCCGGCCAGGTGTCTCCCACTGGTGTCCGGATGGTAACCCACAGGCATATTAGTTATGAAGATGTTGACCATGTACTGAGCAGCATTAGAGAAATCGTTGACAGAGCTAGTTGGTAGGCAATTCTATCACAGGTAGTATACTATTTAGGAGGAAACGCAATGCAAGTTCCTCTTTCCTGGCTCAAAGACTATGTGGATATCACAATCCCCGTTAAGGAACTGGCCGAGCGCCTGACGTTGGCCGGGCTGGAGGTGGAGACCATCGAATACATCGGCCTGCCGGAGGCCGAGCTACCCTGGGATCCGGAGAGAATCGTGGTAGGCGAGCTCCGCGCCGTCCATTACCACCCCAACGCCGATAGGCTGGTGCTGGCCGAGGTGGAGTACGGCGGCTCGGAGCGAGAGGTCGTCGTGGCCGGTCCCCCCAGCTTGCTGGAGATGCGGGGGCAGGACGATTTGCATTTGAAGGTGGCCTTCGCCAAGGAGGGCGCGCGTCTCTACGACGGCCACGCCGAGGGCTGGCGCATCATGAAGCTGAAGAAGACCAAGATCCGCGGCGTCCCCTCGCGGGCCATGGTCTGCTCGGAGAAAGAGCTGGGCCTCTCCGACGACCACGTGGACATCATCTACCTGTCCGATGACGCACCCGTCGGCACGCCGCTGGTCGAGTACCTGGGTGACGCTGTGCTGGAGTTAGACATCAAAGGGCCGTTCGGCCACCTGTACTCAGTCCTCGGCATCGCCCGTGAGGCGGCGGCATTGCTGAACCTGCCCCTCAGGAGGGATGCCCTTGAGGTGCTGGAGCGACATCCGGCAGAGCTGACTCCCACTCCCGATTTTTTAGAGTTGGAGATCCCTGATCCCGACCTGTGCCCGCGCTACTCAGCAGCCTTCATCCTGGGCGTGAGCGTGGGGCCTTCCCCCTTCTGGATGCAGATGCGCCTGCGCCGCGCCGGGATGCGCCCCATCAACAACGTCGTGGACATCACCAACTACGTGATGCTGGAGTCGGGGCAACCGCTGCACGCCTTCGATTACCATCTCCTGCGATCCGGGCCTGGCGACGACCGGCCGGCCATCATCGTGCGCCGCGCCCGCCCCGGCGAGCAGATGGCGACCCTCGACGGAGAGCTGCGCACCTTCGACCAGGAGATGCTGCTCATCACTGACGGAGGCGGCCCCGTGGCGGTGGCTGGTGTGATGGGTGGACTGAAGAGCGAGGTCACTGAGGAAACGACCGACGTCCTCCTGGAAGCGGCCAACTTCAACTTCCTCAACGTCCGCCGCACCTCCCGCCTGCTGGCACTGACCAGCGATGCCAGCCAGCGGTTCGGGCGGCGGGTGGACCCGGAATTGACGGTGAAGGCCGCCGCGCGAGCGGCCCACTTGATGGCGGAACTGGGCGGCGGCACCGTCGTCCCCGTCATCGGCGACCTGTACCCCGGCCGCCAGCCGCAGCGGGTGATCGAATTCGATCCGGCCTACGTCGCCCGTATCCTGGGCATCGAGATCCCAACCGACGAAATCGTCCGCATCCTCACCTCTCTTGAGTTTCAGGTTTCAAAGTTTCAAGTTTCAGGTTCAACAGATAGCGGGGAACCTGAAACTATGAAACTCGAAACCTTGAACGTAACAGTTCCCTCCCACCGCCTGGACATCACGCGCCCCGTAGACCTGGTCGAGGAGGTGGGCCGCATCTGGGGCTACGACCGCTTCCCGACGACGCTCTTGCGCGACGAGCTGCCGCCGCAGCGGGCCAACCCCCGCCTGGAAGGAGCCGAGCGCGTGCGCGACCTCCTGGTCAGTTGTGGGCTGGACGAGGTCATCACCTACTCGCTGGTGCCCCCCCCTAGCCCCCCCCAATTGTGGGGGAGGGATGAGGGGGGGCTGTACGTGCTCAACCCCCTCTCAGCCGAGCGGGCTCACCTGCGGCAGACGCTGCTTCCCTCTCTGCTTCACACCACTCGTGAGAACCTGCGTTTCCACGACCGGGTGGCCATCTTCGAGATCGGCGCGGTCTACCTGTCGGTGGAGGGGCAAACGCTACCCAACGAGCCGCTCCGGCTGGGCATAGTGATGACCGGCCCGCGAGAGGCCCGCTCGTGGCTGGCGGGGCAGGACAGCGCCCCTCTGGGCTTCTACGACCTCAAGGGAGTGGTAGAGACGTTGCTAGCTGGGCTGGGGCTGGGGGGGACGTTCGAGCCGGGAGATCATCCCGCCTTCCATCCGGGCCGCTGTGCCCAGGTAAACGTCGGGGGCAGTGAGGTGGGCGTGATGGGGGAACTGCACCCGCTGGTGCGGGAGGCTTTTGACCTGCCGGCCCAGCCCGTCGGCGCGCTGGAGTTCGACCTGGAGGCTCTGTTGGCCCAGGTGGGCGAGGTGCGCACCATGCAGCCCATCTCCCGCTTCCCGGCCGTAGTGCAGGACGTGGCCCTGGTCGTGGACGAGAAACTGTCGGCTGAGGAGGTGCGGCAGGCGATACTCGCTTCCGGCGGCCAGTTGTTGCAGGATGCCCGGCTGTTCGACCTGTACCGGGGCGAGCAGATCCCGCCCGGCAAGAAAAGCCTGGCCTATTCCCTGACCTACCAGGCCGAGGATCGGACCCTAACCGATGACGAAGTGGCCAAGGTGCAGGAGCGCATCGTGCGGCGCCTGGCCGAGAAGTTAGGGGCCGAACTGCGGGCTTGACTGAATTAAGGTGCAACGCACTTCCGAAGTGCGTTGCACCTTGAGAATGAAAAGGAGGACCTAATGACTATCAGAGACTTTCCCGGCAGGGGCAAGGTGGCTGTGCTCAAAACCACCCCTGATACGGTGTTAGAAGACTATCGCCAGTTGATGCATCTGGCGGGTTACCAGGAGGCTCTGCCCAAGGATGTGGAGACCATCCTCAAGATCAACGTCTCCTGGCAGACCTGGTACCCGGCCTGCTCCACCGTGCCCTGGCAGTTGGAGGGCGTGATCAAGACCCTGCAGGACGACGGCTACCAGAACCTCATCGGTGGCCAGAACAACACCGTCGTCGTGGACGCCTACGTGGCCGAGCGCAATAACAAGCAAAAGATCATCGTGGATCAATACGGCGTGAGGAACGTCCATCTCTACGAGCCACAAGTGGAGTGGGTGGTCTACGAGCCCAAAGCGCCCATGTTGGTGCTGGATCGCATCTACCCTGAAGGGGTAAAGATCCCCAAGATGTTCATCGGCAAAAACATTATCCAGTTACCAACTGTGAAAACCCACGTCTTCACCGTGATCACCGGGGCCATGAAGAACGCTTTCGGCGGATTACTCTCCGAGAAACGCCACTGGACTCACGCGGTCATAGACGAGACGATAGTGGACCTCCTGACCATTCAGCAGGAGATCCATCCCGGCCTCTTCGCCGTGATGGACGGCACTTTCGCTGGCGACGGGCCGGGTCCCCGGGCCATGCGCTGGCATGAGAAGGACATCATCCTGGCGTCGGCGGATCAGGTGGCCATTGATGCCATCTCCGCTAAACTGCAGGGCTTCGACCCCATGTCCCTCAAGTTCATTCGACTGGCTCATGAGCTGGGGCTGGGGGTGGGCGATCCCAAAGACATCGAAGTCGTGGGCTACGACATCTCGGGCGAGGACTGGGGCTTTATCCAGGAGGATACCTTCGCCAGCCGTGGGCAGAAGGCCATCTATCACGGCTGGCTGCACCCGCTGGAGCCGCTCTTGTTGCGTTCGCCTCTGGTGCCCTGGTCCTACCTGGCCTCTAACCTCTATCACAACGTCTACTGGTATCCCTTCGTGGGCCGCAAGCGGGTAGAAAAGGCTCTGGAGACCAAGTGGGGGCAGCTCTTCAAGAGCTACGGCGATGGGGAGGTAGTGATGCCGGGCATTGAGCCCCAGACGGCCGCCATTGCCCTGGGCGGAGCGGCTCTCCTGGCTGGTGGACTCCTGTGGGGGTTGTGGCGGCTGATGAGGGGTTGGAAATTAGAAATTAGAGATTAGAAATTGGATTCCAACTTCCAACCTCTAACCTCCAATACTGTAGGGATGCGATTATGAAGGTTGACTTCCACGTCCACACTTGCTACTCTGGAGATTCGCTCGCGTCCCTGGAGGCGGTGATCGAGGCCTGTCGGAAGCGGGGCCTGGGCAAAGTGGCCATCACCGATCATAACACCATTGCGGGGGCCATAGCTCTTTTGGAGATGGCCCCCGATTTGGTTATCGTGGGCGAAGAAATCAAGACCGATGTGGGCGAGATCATCGCTTACTTCTTGAAAGAGGAGGTGCCCAAGGGACTTCCTGTTCGGGAGGCTATTGCCCGCGTGCGCGAGCAGGGGGGCGTGGTTGGCGTCTCTCATCCTCTGGACCGGCTGCGCCGCGAGGCCATGGGCCTGACCCATCTGCTCAGCGTCATCGAGCAGGTGGATCTGCTGGAGGTCTTCAACGCCCGCACCACATTCCCCGCCGACAACCGCCGCGCCCTGGATCTGGCGCGTGAGTGGGGGCTGCTGGCAACCGCTGGCAGCGACGCCCACATCGCCTGGGAGATCGGCCGTGCCTACGTGGAGATGCCCGCCTTCAATGGTAAGGATGAGTTCCTGCGCAGCCTGGCCCAGGGACAGATCGTGGGGCGCCTGACCACTCCCTTGATCCATCTGGCCTCCACCTGGGCCAAGTTGGTCAAGGGGCTGCGAAGTTAAAGAGGTGAACCACCTCTAACATGACCCTCACCCGCCAGTCGTAGGTGTGGGTGTCGGTGTGACCGTGGGCGTCGCCGTAGGCGTAGGTGTGGCCGTCAGTGTGGGCGTCTCTGTAGCTGTTGGCGATGGCGTTAGGGTGTTGGTGGGGGTGTAGGTTGGCGTTGGTGTGCTTGTGCTGGTAGAAGTTGGGGTCGCGGTTGGAATGGGCGTGCCGTAGTTCTTCAACACCAGAGGCAGGAAAACTTTTACAGGGGTAGGTGTTGGCGTAGCTGTCGGCGTGGCCGTGGGTGTCGCTGTAGGCGTGGCTGTCGGCGTGGGCGTCGGGAGGTGGATGATGAGACGAGCGTCGTCCCAGTAGGAGTCGTTGTGCTTCACAGGCCACTCAGGGGCGCCTTTGGTGAAGACGGTGACATGGTCGGCTTGAGCCACGGCAGAGATGTCGAGTTTAACCCATTCGTCGTAGATCATCAGCGGCTCGGACCAGATTATCGCCCCAGATTGCCAGTCGGTGCCCCCAAAGGGGTCAATGCCCACGTAAGTTCGATAATTCCCAGGATCGCGTGACTCGTTGGAGTCATCGTAGGCGCTGGACCAAACCTGAACCCAGATGGAGAAGGTGACCTCGCTCCCCTCCAGTACGGGTACCCGCTGATAGAAACCGGCCGTGTGAGTCGCATAAGTGTTGAAGAATTTCTGGGCAAAACTCCCCGAACGAACACGCCGCCTTCCATAGAGGTAGGCGTTTTCCGGTTTGTATTCCGGCCGGTAATTGTAACTACCCTGTCCCGGCACGTTGTCATACCACAGCTCCCAGCCGTCGGCGACGGTCAATTCGCCCTTCGGGCCCTCCCCTGGGGCATAGGGATCCACTCTGTTGCTGAAGCTCTCCTCGAAATCGGCGTTCTGCAGGGGATTGACGATGAGGCAGGCGTCGTCCCAGTAGGAATCGTTGTGCTTCACGCAGTATTTCGGGGCCGCTCTGGTGAACACGGTCACCTGGTCGGCTTGAGCCACAGCCGTAATCGAAAGCTGCGCGTGCTCGTCGTAGTACTCGATCCCGCTGCTCCAGATAACCTGCTCCGAGAGGGGGTTCGTGCCGCCGTAGGGGTCTATGCCCACCGAGAGCCAGTATTCTCCGGGAGTGGTTGAGTGGTAGGGATCGTCCTCCGAGCTGGACCATACCATCACCCAGATGGAGAACTCCACCTGGCTGCCCTCAGGCACCGCCACTCGCTGATAGAGGCCCGCTGTGTGGGTGGAGAATGAAGTAAACATCTTCTGAGCGTACTGGCCCGATCGGACGCGCAAAGGATCTGGGTGAGCGTAGCCGTCCTCTGGCTTGTATTCGGGTCGGTAGTTGTAGCAATCTGTGCCTGGCTCATTATCATACCACAGCTCCCAACCATCAGCCACGGTCAACTCTCCCTGGGGCCCCTTCCAGGGTTCGTAGGGGTCTAGCCTGTCGCTGTACCCATCTTCAAAGCCGGGATTCACCAGCAGGTTGTAAGGGCACTCGGCCTGATTTTGTGACAGTTGGGCCGAGCCAATTATCGTACTCGCCACAATAAACAGAAGCATAACCGCGCTCGCACTTCGAACTTTGAGCTTTGAGCTTTGAGCTTTGAACTTCATTTTCCCCCTCCTCTTTCGTTTATTCCGCGTTCTCTCCCCTCGGCAATGGTTAGCATCAGGTTTGACCAGCACCTTAACAATCGCATAATTAGAAATTAGCCAGGCGGGGCGACCGAGATGTGCAACAGGCGCCCATCGCGCCAGCGCACGTTGGCAGCATTGAAGCG
>DAOUDK010000112.1:0-6575 GCA_034431315.1 Anaerolineae bacterium | reverse complement strand
CTCTACGTGCTGGAGAGAACGGTGACGGAAGCCAGGCACTCTGTCGCCAGGACGCCTTCGCTGTTGCAGGTGCTGGCGGATGCCGGCGTGGTTGATGCCGGCGGGCAGGGGTTGTTCATCATCCTGGAAGGCGCGCTGCGTTTCATGCGGGGAGAGGAGGTAGGGGAGCTGCCGATCGTCGAGGCGGTAGCGGAACTGGAGGTGCCTGTCGAGGAGGAGTACGGCTACGAGACGATGTTTATCCTCCAGGGTGAAGACCTGAACGTGGAGGAGATCAGGGAGGCAATAGCGGCCATGGGCGAATCAGTCCTGGTGGTCGGCGACTCCAGGGCCATCAAGGTGCACATCCACAGCATGGAGCCAGGCAGGCCCCTCGACTACGCGGCGAATTTGGGCACCCTCAGCCAAATCAGCGTCGAGAACCTGCAGGAGCAGTACCAGGAGTTCATCCGTCGTGGCCAAGCCCGCCCTCCCCAGGTGGCAGAGGAATTGGGCGGCATGGCCATCGTGGTCGTCGCTCCCGGCGCGGGCCTGACTCGCGTGTTCGAGAGCCTGGGAGTTAGCGCCGTGGTGCCCGGCGGCCAGACCATGAACCCCAGCACCCAGGAAATATTAAAGGCCATCGAAGGCCTAAAGGCCGAGAAGGTCATCGTCCTGCCCAACAACAGCAACGTCATCATGGCGGCGCGACAGACGAGAGAACTCTCCCAGAAAGAGGTGGTCGTCGTGCCCACCACGACCATCCCCCAGGGCATCAGCGCGGTTCTGGCTTTCAACTATCAGGCGGATCTGGAGACCAACGCCCACACGATGGAACAGGCGGCTCACAACGTCCAGACCGCCGAGATCACCACGGCCACCCGTGCTGCTCAGATCAACGGCGTCAGTGTGGAGGAGGGAGAGATAATTGGCCTTTTAGACGAGGTCTTAACCGCCTCAGGCAGCACTCTGTCCGAGGTCGTCCAGGAGATGCTGCGCCAGATGCAGGCCGGTGAACACGAGATAATCACCATCTACTACGGCGAGGACATCGCTGGCGCAGAGGCTCAGAAATTGGCCGATGAAATCCAGGCCAGTTGCCCAGACCAGGACGTGGAGCTGGTAGACGGTGGGCAGCCTCACTATCACTACATCCTGTCGGTGGAGTAGCATTAACCGAGCACCCGTTTGCTCAACAGGTAAGCAAGCGGGCAGAGGAGGCGCAATTGATGAAGGATAGGATCACAAACCACGGAAGCATATTCAGTAACATGATAGCGCTCGCAATCGAGCTAGGGGTGTTCTTCTGGATTCTTGAATCGGCTATAGATGTTCTTGTATTCCATGAGGGCTCCTTTGTCAGGCAAATACTCTCCCCAGATACGAACGAACTCTGGATGCGTTTGGTGGTTGTGTGCATCCTCATTGGATTCGGTGTCTACGCTCAATTCATGATCACCAAGCGCAGGCGGGCGGAGGAGAGAGTCGAACATCTCAACCTCGTGCTTCGTGCCATCCGCAACATCAACCAACTGATTACCAGGGAAAGGGACCGCGACCGTCTGCTGCAAGGCGCTTGCGACAACCTGACCGAGACTCGCGGATATCATAGTGCCTGGATCGCTCTGTTGGATGAGTCCGGGGAACTGGTGACGACCGCCGGAGCTGGTTTGGGCGAAGATTTCTTGCCCCTGGTCGAGCAGTTGAATCGTGGCGAGTTGCCCGCTTGCGCACGAATGGCGTTGTCGCAATCGGGCGTGGTGATAATCGAAGACCGCGCCTCCACCTGCGCTGGCTGTCCCCTGTCGAAGAACCACGGTAACATGGCGGCGATGGCTGTCCGACTGGAGCACGGCGAGAAGGTCTACGGCGTGTTGACCATTCACACTCTCACCGATTTTGTCGCGGACGAGGAAGAGCGGTCTTTGTTCCAAGAAGTTGCCGCAGACATCGCCTTCGCCCTGCGCAGCATCGAACTGGAGGAGGAGCGCAAGCGGACGGAGGAGGCGCTGCGTCGCCGGGCCGAAGAGCTGACTGCGCTTCAGGCAACCGTGCTCGACATCACCGCTCCACACGATTTGCCCACACTGCTCGAGACCATCGTCGAGCGGGCAACGCAGTTGCTGAACAGGCCGAGCGGCGGGATGTACCTATGCAATCCCGACCGAGAGGAAGCCCGCTGCGTGGTGAGTTACAACACCCCTGACGATTACATCGGGACGGTGCTCAAGTACAGTGAGGGTGCGGCCGGCATAGTGGCCCAGACCGGGGAGCCGCTGATCATTGACGATTATCGCACCTGGAGTAGACGCGCTGCTGTCTACGAGGAGGAGCAGCCTTTCACTGCTGTACTCAGCGCACCGATGATCTGGAAAGGCCAGGTGACCGGGGTGATCCACGTGCTGGACGACGTGGAGACCAAGCGTTTCACGCAGGCTGACCTGGAATTGCTGACCTTATTCGCCAACCACGCGGCCATCGCTGTTGAGAATACCCGGTTGTACGAGGAAGCTCAGAAAGAAATCCTTGAGCGCAAGCGGGCGGAGGAGGAGATAGGCAGGTTGGCGAAATTCCCAAGCGAAAACCCCAACCCCGTGCTGCGGGTCGCAAAGGATGGCACCATCCTCTACACCAACGAGGCGAGTTTGTCCTTGTTGAACCTTTGGGGATGCCAGGTGGGGCAACTCTTGCCTGACGACTGGCGCAAACTCACTCTGGATGTCTTTAGTTCCGGCTCAAGCAAGGAAGCTGAAGTTGAGGTTGGGGATCGTATACTCTCTCTGACGTTTGCGCCTGTGGTGGATGCAGACTACGTCAACGTGTATGGACTCGACATCACCGAGCGCAAGCGGGCGGAGGCGGCGCTGCGGGAGTCGGAGGCCCTCTATCATTCACTTGTTGAAAGCCTGCCACAAAACATTTTCCGCAAAGATTCGGACGGCCGGTTTACGTTTGCCAATCAACGTTTTTGCACTACCCAGGGAAAACCACTGGCAGAAATCATCGGCAAAACAGATTTCGACCTTCATCCACCCGACTTAGCAAAGAAATATCAAGAAGATGACCAACGCATCATCGAGGCCGGAGAAATCTTCGAAACAGTGGAAGAGCATCAGCCGCTAGGTGGCGAGAAGATCTATGTGCGGGTGGTCAAGACCCCGATTTATGATTCCAAGGGCCAAGCTGCTGGAATACAGGGTATATTCTGGGACATCACCGAGCGCAAGCGGGCGGAGGAGGCGTTGCGGAGAAGTGAAAAACAGGCATCAGCGGCGATAGAAGCAGCAAGGGGATTTACATTTAGCTACGATATCACCACAGGCAAGATTATCTGGGGCGGCGCGATTGAAGAGATTACAGGATATACACCTGAAGAATTCGCACAAGTTGACATTGAGGGCTGGACAGAAAGAATACACTCTGAGGATAGAGATAAGGTTCTGTCAATTCTGCAAGAAGCTATTCAGAAGAAAGATCGTGCTACAGCAGAGTACAGATTTAAGACTAAGAAGGGTTATGTTGTACTTTCTTCCATCAGCCTTACAGAGAAAGAGCATGGCAAAGCTGTTCGCTTAGTGGGTATATTGCAGGACATCACCGAGCGCAAGCGGGCGGAGGAGGCGCTGAAGGAGTACTCGGAGCGGCTAGAGGAGATGGTGGAGGAGCGCACCCAGGAACTTCGAGATGCCCAGGAGCAACTGGTCCGCCGGGAGAAGCTGGCCATTCTGGGCCAACTGGCCGGCGGCGTGGGCCACGAGTTGCGCAACCCCCTGGGGGTGATCTCCAACGCCGTGTACTTCCTCCAGATGACCCTCACCGAGGCTGACGAGACCACCAAAGAATACCTGGAGATGATCTCCGCAGAGGTGCGCAATTCGAGCAAGATCATCTCCGACCTGCTGGACTTCTCGCGCACCAGGATGCCCGATAGGGAGAGGGTAGCGGTCTCCGAGCTGGTGGCCGAGGTGTTGGAGAAACGCCCTCCGCCCGTGGAGGTGGAGGTGATCACCCAGATCGCCCCCGACTTGCCCCCGGTGTTCGTAGACCCCCGGCAGATGGGGCAGGTGCTGGTCAACCTGGTCGTCAACGCCTACCAGGCGATGAAAGAGGGGGGTAGGTTGGTCATCAAGACCTCGGAGGTTTCCGAAAAACCTCCGAGGTCTGTGGCCATCTCCATCACCGACACCGGCTGCGGCATTCCCGAGGAGAACATGGCCAAGCTCTTCGAGCCGCTGTTCACCACCAAGGCGCGGGGCATCGGGCTGGGGCTGGCGGTCTCCAAGAGCCTGGTGGAGGCCAACGGGGGGAGCATCGAGGTGGAGAGCGAAGAGGGGAAGGGGAGCACTTTCACGGTGAGGCTGCCCACCAGGGAGGTGGAAGTATGAACGAGAAACTGCGCATCCTGGTCGTGGACGACGACCGCAGGATGGCCAAGACCCTGGCGGACATCTTCCAGGTCAAGGGCTACGAAGTCGAGGTCGCCCACTCCGGCCCTGAAGCTCTGGAAAAAGTGGCGGGGGGACGCTTCGACTGCGTGCTGACCGACATCAAGATGCCGGAGATGAATGGGGTGGAGCTGTACAGAGCCATCAAGGCCAGGCAACCCGATCTGCCGGTGGTGCTGATGACCGCCTACTCTACCGACAAGCTGGTCCAGGAGGGGCTGGAGGAGGGCGCTGTAGCCGCCCTCACCAAGCCGTTGGACATCAACCTCTTGCTCAGCTTCTTCTCTTCCCTGGGCCGGGAACGCTCCATCGTCATTGTGGACGACGACCCGAAGTTTGCCAGGACGCTGGGAGACATATTGCGGGCGCGGAGCTTCGCCGTGACTCAGATCACCGACCCGCACGATGTAGTGGAGAGAGTCAGAGCGGATGGACAGGTGGTGCTGCTGGACATGAAGCTGAATGACGTCAGCGGGTTGGAGGTGCTCGAGGAGATCAGGGAGCGGTATCCTCGCCTGCCGGTGGTGATGGTGACCGGCTACCGGCAGGAGATGGGGCAGGCGATAGAGGCGGCCTTGAAGATTGGCGCCTACACCTGCCTCTACAAGCCCTTCCAGATAGAGGGGCTGCTCCAGGTGGTGGCCGAAATCCGCCGCCAGGAGTTGGCCAGGATTTTGGGCCAGCGAGTCAGAAAAAGAAAGGGAGGTAAGCCATGAATGCAAAGCGCACTATTCTCATCGTAGACGATGACCCCAAAGTCAGGAAGACCCTTTCCGACATCCTACGGGTCAGGGGTTATGCGCCCATAGCCGCTGCCACGGGGAAGGCAGCCCTGGATAGGGTCGAGGAGGAGGTGCCTGCCGTAGCCCTGATTGACCTCAGGCTGGAGGACATGTCTGGCCTGGAGGTGATGGGTGAGATCAAGGAGCGCTCCCCTGGCACGGAGTGCATCGTGCTCACCGGGTATGCCTCCCAGGCATCGGCCATCGAAGCAGTCAACCTGGGGGCCTACAGCTACGTGCAGAAGCCCTACGACGTGGAGCAACTGCTGGTGACCGTCCGCAGGGCCATCGAGAAGCGGGAGGCGGAGGAGGCGCTGCGGGAGAGCGAGGAGAAATATCGAACGATTCTTGAGGACATCGAAGAGGGCTATTACGAAGTTGACATTGCTGGGAACTTCACGTTTTTCAATGATTCGTTATGCAGAATTCTTGGACATCCCGAAGATGAATTGTTAGGCATGAACAACCGACAGTATATGGATGACGAGAGCGCCAAACAAGTGTATCGAGCCTTTAATGAGGTCTACCGAACAGGGGAACCAGCTAGAGCATTCGATTGGGAGGTTATCAGAAAGGACGGGACCAGGAGGTTCGTTGAATCATCTCTGTCTCTGATAAGGGGTTCCACAGGTGAGCCCGTTGGGTTCCGGGGTATTGTCCGCGACATCACCGAGCGCAAGCGGGCGGAGGAGGAGGTACGGCACCATCTGGAGCGAATAGAGGCTCTGCGGGAGATAGACAGGGCTGTCACTTCCACCCTTGACTTGACTGAAGTGCTCGACATCATCCTGGAAGAATTGGAGAGGGTCATCCCCTATCACAGCGCCGCCATTTTCCTCCTCTCCGATGGCACCGCCAAGCTAACTGCGGGTAGGGGTTTCCCGGACTTGGAGCGCGCTTTGCAGATTTCCTTCCTTGTGAAGGAGGATGCTCTGACCCGCGAGCTCTTGCAGGAGAAGCGCCCTCTGGTCCTGGCCGATGCCCAGGCCGACGAGCGCTTTCGCGCCAGGGGTGATACGGGGTATGTCTGTTCCTGGATCGGCGTTCCTCTGATAGCCAAGGAGAGGGCGGTGGGTTTCCTGACCATAGACCATAGAGAGCCTGGTGTCTATGATGAGGACAGCGCGGATATGGCGCAAGCCTTCGCCGGCCAAGTGGCCATCGCCATCGAGAACGCGCGGCTGTACGAGGAGGCTCAGCGAGAGCTGGCTGAGCGCAAGCGGGCGGAGGAGGAACTTCAACATACTTTGGAGAGGTTGCGAGAAGCCCTGGGCGGAATCATCCAGACCGTGGCCTTGACGGTTGAAACGAAGGATCCCTATACAGCCGGTCATCAACGGCGCGTTGGCAATCTTGCCCGTGCCATAGC
>DAOUDK010000111.1:0-8878 GCA_034431315.1 Anaerolineae bacterium | reverse complement strand
TCGTGCAACATCCTCATGCTATATCTGCGATGGCCCCCAGGTGTGCGGAAGGGAACTAGCCCTCCCTCCCTCTCTATCCTGCTTAAAGTGAACAGACTCACCCGCAGGTAGTGAGCTGCCTCTTTGGCATTGAGTAGAGTCATCCTGTCGTCTAACATTTCGTCCCCCTTTTCCATTAGCAATCTCCTTTGGCCTGGCAGACAAATCTGCGGTAGTCGCTGCCTTGATTTAGAATAACATGACCTTCCTTCCAGGCCGCGAGTCATAGACAAGAGCAAATTGCTCTAGCTCGTCCTTTCTAATCAGCCACTTATTAGCGAACTTAAAAGCGGGAATCTTTCCCTGACGAATAAGTCTTCGGACCGAATCTGGATGTATGCTGAGTCGCGCCCCCGCCTCTAACACGTCGGCATAGTCATCCAGCACCTCTCTCACGTTCGGCTCCTTATATATTTGTCTGTTCGGACACTACGACAATTATACAACTTTTGACTGCTCTGTCAAGCTAGACCGCGTTTTTTTCTACTTGCTGGGGCGGCTTTCTGACTGCGAAGTAGCCACGTGAGCATGGGAACGACAGAATGGATGAGTGGGGCCCTTGAAGTAAGGGGAGAAGGCGAGGCCTCCGGAGGCTCAAGGAGTGACCTCGCCTTCTTCAATTAGGCTCCTGCGTCCCCACGCCAGGAGTTGCACCATGATAATATTATACAGGCTTTCGTTTAGGCAAGCAAGCAAAAAACGGGGGGAAACCTTAAAATTTCCCTGATCAAACCTTAAAATTTTCAAGCGGTTTCAATCGAATTCATGGGGATACAACGAGGTCCGAATCCTTGTTCTATGGCTCATCGTTTTCCTCGTACTTCCTCCTTCAGGCGGGCGAAGAACTCGACCAGGTAGCGATGGCGCTCCTCGGCTATCTGGCGGGCGGTGACAGTGAAGAGTGCGTCCTTGAGCCGGGAGAGCTTGAAGGTGAACTCGTGGACCGGGGTGTAATCGGTGGACTGTGACTCGGCGAGTGAGCCGGCGGGGGGCTCTGCCCAGAGTCGCTGGCCTCGTCTGCCGGCCAGGGCGTAGGCGCGGGCGATGCCGATGGCTCCTATGGCGTCCAGTTTGTCGGCGTCGTAGAGCACTTTGGCTTCTAGCGTCTGGGGGACGACCTCATCACGGAAGCGGTGGGAGGCGATGGCCTGGGCCACGGCCCCGACCTTGTCGGCGGGGTGGTCGGCCAGGATTTGCCGGGCCCGTTCGGCCCCCATCCTGGCGTGGCAAGCTCCAGTGCGCTCCTCCTCGGCCCGAGCCACGTCGTGGAGGAGCGTGGCTGCCTGCACGGTCTCCATCGCCGCCCCCTCAGCCTGGCCGATGTGCTCAGCCAGGGCCAGCACTCGCAGCACGTGGTCGAAATCGTGGGCCGCATCGCAGTCGGTGTAATACTGGCGTGCTTCTTCTATCTCGATCAAAGCCCCCCCCCAATCCCCCCCAACTCTGGGGGGGAAGTTCCATCCTCCAACCTCCAACCTCCAATACCCAATATACAACTAACAAAGACCCGCGATCAAGCGAGCGACTTCCAAAGTTGTCTCCGGTTGTGCCAGGCGGTGGGCATTCTTGGCCATTCGATCCAGCTCGCCGTTTCCTGGCCGCAGCCATTCTCGCAAGAGGCTGACTATCTCCCCCGGATCATCGACCAACTGCCCCACGCCGTTTTCCACCACATAGGCGGCGTTGAGGTCCTCCTGGTAGGGGATGGCCCCGCTGATGATGATGGGCAGCCCGCAGGCGATGGCCTCGCTGATGGTGGCCGGGCCGGCCTTGGTGATGATGACCTCGGAGGCGGCCATCAGCTCCGGCATGTTGTCCACAAAGCCGAAGACCGTGGTCGGGATCTCCCAGGCCACCCTTTCGAGCCGCCGTCTCAGCGGCCTGTTGCGACCGGCTACCACCAGGAGTTGCGCTGGCAGGTGTGCCTCGGCGATAGCTCTGGCGATGGGGAGGACCCTGCCCATCCCCTCGCCGCCCCCCACGACGAGCAGGGCTGGCAGGTCGGGCTTCGGGCCCAACTTTGCCTTCTGCTCGCTTTTTTCCCTCAACCCCTGTCCAAACTCTAAGCTCACCGGCAGCCCCACCACTTTGATCTTCTGAGGGGACAAGCCACAGGCCAGCGCCTTCTGGCGGACGGCATCGCTGGGGACGATACAGAGGTCCACGCCGGGGCAGAACCAGGAGGCGTAAGCTCGTCGCAAGTCAGTGACCAGGGTGATCACAGGGATGGGCCGGTCTAGCTCTCTCACAGCCTGCACCGCCAGATGGTTGCTCAGGGAGTGGACAGAGACAACGGCCTGAGGCCTCGTTCGACGAATCACTTGTGCCAGCCTGCTTCTGGCCCAGGGGGTGAAAAACTTCAGGAGGATCGCCATCCGCCTGTGGCCGTCGTTCACGCGCCAGAACCAGCCCCACAGCGGGCCGCCGTAAGTGACAGCAGGTCGGTACAGCCGTGCGGCGTGGTTCAGGGGGAAGGGAGTGCAGTCGGCGATGAAATCGAGGAGCTGCACCTCGAACTCGCCTGGCCCGATGTGCTCCAGCCCCTCGGCGATGGCCTCCGCTGCGCTGCGGTGCCCGCCGCCGGTGTCGGACGTGAGGATGAGAAGCTTTTTGGGCATCACGGAAACTGGCTCTACCCCCGACTAACCAACTTCTTCACGCTCTTCTCGAACTTGCGCCGGGGCAGCAGCAGGCGGCGGCCGCAGGTGCGGCACTTGATGCCGATGTCGGCTCCCAGGCGCACCACCTCCCACTCGTAGCCCCCACAGGGGTGCTGCTTGCGCAATCGCACTACGTCACCTAAGCGGATGTCCATGGGCATGGCCTGTTACCTCCCCGGATTTTATTATAGCACATCCAGCCCGATATTACGAATCCGAGCCCTTTCTTTGCCTCCTCCTTTGTTTTGTGCTATAATAACCCCGGCTTACTTGACAATGTTACATTCGTCACTGCGAGCGGAGCGAAGCAATCTCCAGGCGCACTAGGGGATTGCTTCGGCGCAAACAGCGCGCCTCGCAATGACGAAAGGGGGAAAGATGTTCGCAGGGCGTAGTTTGCTGGAAATCGTTGCTTTTCTGCTCTCTCTGCTCATTGCCATTGATGTCCACGAGTTTGCCCATGCCTGGATGGCCAACGAGTTGGGCGATCCCACGGCTCGATACCAGGGACGCCTGTCCCTGAATCCGTTGGTTCACCTGGATCCCATGGGCACGATGATGATGCTGTTCAGCGTTCTCTCCGGGTTTGGCATCGGCTGGGGGAAGCCCGTGCCGGTCAATCCGCTGTATCTGCGCAGAGGGCCGAGGGTGGGCATGGCTATGGTGGCAGCAGCGGGGCCTATCTCCAATCTGGTGCTGGCTGCTATGGTGGCTGTGCCCATCAGACTGGGTCTAACAATGTCGTGGTCGCTTCTGAACTTGCTCCTTACCGTGATAAGCGTCAATATCATCATAGCTCTATTTAACTTGCTGCCGATCCCCCCGTTGGATGGCGCCAGTATCTTGCGGGGTATCCTGAGCACCATCCGAGCCCCCTGGGCTTACCGGATTTCAGATGCCTTTGACAGAATAGGAGCTCAGGGCTACATGATTTTTTTCCTACTGATCATCCTTGATCAGGTCTTGCCCATCAGCATCCTGGGGCTGGTTCTTGGGCTGCCGCATAGTCTGCTCTTTCGCTTGATTACAGGCTTGTAGGTGTATCGGGTCAGCCAGTTCTGCCGGGCTCTGGTGGCTTGGGTGCCGAAACGGGAGCTCGGCCGGCTAAACGAATACCTGACTCCCCCCCAGGTCGAGCTTTTTCAACGGATGCCGCGATCTGACCAACGCCACGGCCTGGATGTTTTCTACGCTCTGCGGAGAAAGCAGCACCGTGACCGTGACCTGCTGGCAGCGGCCCTCTTGCACGATGTGGGCAAGACTGGTGGGCGATTGCGATTGTGGCATCGGGTGCTCATCGTTCTGATCAGCGCGCTCAGGACACCGCTGTTGGATCGGCTAGCTGCGGAGGAACCGCGCAGTTGGCGCTACCCATTCTTCGTCCACCAGCACCATCCTGAGCTGGGAGCGGAGTTGGCCCAGGCGGCGGGCTGCTCGCCTACCACCGTAGAGTTGATTCGGCGCCATCAAGAGCCATCCGCCAGCAGCCCGCTCGGAACTCGCCAGGATGAATTACTGGCGGCTTTACAAGAAGCCGATGGGGTGAACTAGCAAGTGCTTGGATATTAGATATTGGATATTAGACAGAGGGGGGCTAAATGAGTAAACCGCGAATTACGATAGTGGGTTTGGGCTTTATTGGTGGATCTATTGGGCTGGCTCTGCACCAGGCCGAAGTTGATTTCGAGGTAGTCGGCCACGACCGGGAACGCGGCGCAGCCAACCGGGCCAAGAAGATCGGCGCTGTGGACAAGACTGATTGGAACCTGGTCTCCGCCTGCGAGGACGCTGACCTGATCGTCATCGCCATCCCGGTGGGAGGCATCAAGGACACTCTGGCGGCCATCGGCCCTTACCTAAAGCCAGGTTGCCTGATCACCGACACGGCCAGCATCAAGGCGCCGGTTATCGAATGGGCGGAGGAGATACTGCCTGAGGAAGTGAACTTCGTGGGCGGGGATCCCATCGTTGCTAATGCAGGGACAGCGGAGGGGATTGACGCGGCCAGCGCTGACCTTTTCGCGGGAGCGGTTTATTGCCTCACGCCCGCAGCAGGTGCGGCTCCCGACGCGGTGCGGCTGGCCTCTGACTTCGCTTACCTCCTGGGCGCTAAGCCCTACTTCCTCGACCCTCTGGAGCACGATGGCCTCATGGCCGGCGTTGATCACCTGCCTTTCGTTCTCTCCGCCGCTTTGCTGAGCGTCACCACCGAGAGCCCGTCCTGGCGGGAGATGCGCAGGCTGGCCAGGGGCGCCTTCGAGAACGCCACCCGCTTCGTCTCGGCCGACCCAAGCACCTATCGCGATGCCTGTCTCGTCAACAGGGAAAACATCGTGCGCTGGATTGATGCCTGTTCGGAGAAACTGGGTGAGCTAAAGGAGACCATTCTGGCCGGAGACGCCGAGGAATTGGAGCAGGTCTTCGATGAGGCGATGATAGCTCGAATGAGATGGCTGAGAGCCAGGGAAGCGGGTGACTGGGAGGCGCAGTCAACTGAGATGCCTGGCATGGGCAGCTTCATGGGCCAGTTCTTCGGCCTGGGGAGGCTGGGTAAGCGGCGGGAGCAGGACTAGCGATGGCCGTCGTTTACATCCTGAAGTGCGCCGACGGCACGCTCTACACTGGCTGGACGACGGATCTGGAGCGGCGGCTGCAGGCTCACAACAGCGGGCGGGGCGCCAGGTACACCCGTGGCCGTCGGCCGCTGCGTCTGGCGTACCGCGAGGAGCAGTCCGACAGGAGCACGGCTCAAAAGCGAGAAGCGGCCATCCGCTGTCTGTCCAGAGCCGACAAACTAAAATTGATCGAAAGGAAGCGCAATGGCAAAAGCTATTGAGGATAAGACTTTGGGACGAGGGGAGAAGAATCACGTTTCACGTTTCACGTTTCAGAGAAGCATCTCAGTGGTCTTGCCCGCTTACAACGAGGAGGAGAACGTTGGCCAGGCGGTTAGAAGCGTGCTGGAGGTGATGGAACCCATCACTCCTGACTACGAAGTCATCGTGGTGGATGATGGCAGCCGCGACCGTACCTCGGAGGTCGTCGAGGAACTGGCGAAGAGCTATCCCCAGGTCAGGCTGGTGCGGCATGAAGTCAATCGGGGCTACGGCGGGGCCTTGAATTCTGGTTTTCAAGCCGCCACCCGTGAACTGATCTTCTTTACCAGTTCTGATAACCAATACGATGTCGCCGAAGTAAAGAAGCTGTTGCCCTATATCGAAACCGCTGAGCTGGTGATCGGTTATCGGGCCCACCGTCAGGACCCCTTCATCCGCCGCCTCTTCGCCTGGGGTTGGACAACGCTGGTCAATCTGCTGTTTGGCTACGTCTCTCGCGACATTGACTGCGCGTTTAAGCTGTTTAAGCGCGAGGTTGTCTCCCAGGTACCCATAACTTCAAAAGGGGCCATGATAGACACGGAGTTTCTGGTGGGGGCCAAGAGAAAGGGGTTTAGCATCACCGAGGTGCCAGTAAGCCATTTTCCTCGCCTGGCAGGAGAGCAAACCGGAGCGAACATCCGCGTTATTCTGCGGGCCTTTCGGGATCTATTCAGGTTCCGCCTGCAATTGTGGAGAGAAGCAGACTAAGCTCAAAGTTCAAAGTTCAAAGCTCAAAGCTCAAAGTTCAAACGTCAAACTTCCAAAGACGATGAGAGATATTCTGGAATCGAGTGCTGATATGACGACCGATCGAAGCGGGGGATTAGAGGTATCCCCCGCCTCATCTTTGCATCCCAGCCGGGAGTGGCTTTACCGCGCTTTGTTGCTCCTTCTCATAGCCCTGGCCTTTGCCCGAGGGGTCTGTGGGTTGGGGGCCCAAAGCCTCTGGTGGGATGAGAGCTTGAGCCTGCAGCGGGCCAACTACGATTTGCCTCTCGTCTTGTCCAACGAGATCGTCCTCACCGATGCCACCAGGCAGGTGATCACTTTCGACAACCACCCCCCCCTCTACTTCCTCCTGTTGCACTTCGTGGTCAAATTGGCGGGCCAGAGCGAGTTCGCCCTGCGTTTCCCCTCCCTGGCCTTCAGTGTGTTGACCGTGCCCCTGCTTTACGCCGTGGGCAAATATCTCTTCAATGATCGGCGAGTAGGGCTGTTGGCCGCCATGTTCGGTGCTATCTCCCCGCTATACCTCTGGTACTCCCACGAGGCGAGAATGTACACCATGCTCACTTTCCTGGGCCTGCTGTCATTCTACTCCCTGTTGAAGATACTAACTCCAACCTCCAACCTCCAATCTCCAATATCCAATATCCAACCTCCAACCTCCAACCTCCAACTGACCACAATCTACATCGTGTCCTCCGCAGCCATGCTGGGCACCCACTACTTGGGCTTCTTGATCTTACTGGTGGAGCTGGTGGTCTTCCTGTCATTTTTGCGTAAGGCTAGATGGCGGCGGGTGGCGATTCCAGTGCTTGGGGTGTTATTGATCGCCGCGCCCATCCTCTATTATGGATTTTCCATCTTGCCCAAAGGGGAGATGGCCGGGTTTCGCTTTATCCCCCTGCTCGAACTTCTGCGCGATGTGTCCAACTCCTTCAGCCTGGGGATATCGGTCAGAGCCCAACAGGTACTGGCCGTCCACTGGGTCTTTCGGAGCGTTTTCCTGGTCGGAGCTCTGGCCATAGTCTGGGGGGCTTTTCGTCGTTCGAATACCCAATACCCAACTTCAGCTCTGATCTATTTGTTGGTACCCCTCTTTTCAATCTATCTCCTCTCCTATGTCCGACCAGCCTATATGAATATCCGCCATCTGATTTTGGCCAGCCCCGCCTTTTATCTGATTTTGGCCGTGGGGCTGGCGACCATCAAGAAGAAGTGGCCGCTGGTCTTCGCCAGTTGTCTGGCCTTGATGATTGCTGGCTCGGCCCACTCTACCCAGCAGTACTTTTACAACGAGAAATACGCCAAGGACGATCACCGGGCCTGGGGGGAGTACCTCAAGGCCCACGCCCAGCCGGGCGACGTCATCGTAGTAGACCCGCCCCATATCTCCCAGCTCTACCATTACTACGCCGACGCTGGCCTGCCCTGGACGGGGTTGCCACGGCTGGTCAGCCCCGACGAAGACACTATCTCTGCGCTTGAGGAGTTGATGGCCGGGTACGAACGCATTTGGTTGGCCTTCTCCGGCACCCCGAGCTGGGGCGACCCGGAGTTTTTGCCCAAGACCTGGCTTGAAGAGAACGCCTTCTTAGTGGATGAGCGAAGCTTTCACAACTATGCTTCTGTAGTGCAAACCTCTTGCTTCCTGACGAGTCCGCCCGTGCTCGATGCCCTGCCTGAGGTCCAACACCCGATGGAGGCCAACTTCGAGGACAAGCTCCTGTTTTTAGGCTATGATCTGAAGGGCAGGCCCGCCGCTGGCGGACAGTTTGTGCATCTGAACCTGTATTGGAAAGTCCCTCCTCTTTCCCCCCCAAAGTTGGGGGGGATGAAGGGGGGGCTGGAGGAGGATTACGGGATTTCCCTGCGTCTTCTCGACGGGGAGAATCGCCTCTGGGGGCGGGCCGATCGCGCTCCCCTCAATGGCCGCTATCCCACCTCGCAGTGGCCGCCGGGTCAGATCGTCAGGGACGATTACGAGCTTTTGATTGATGTCGGCACACCGCCGGGCTGGTACCGCTTGGAGATGGTGGTTCACGACGACAGCCGGCAATTGGCTGTCGTCGGTGAAGATCCAAGTCCCCAGGGGACGGCGGTGGACATCGGGACCCTTCAGGTGGGAAAGCCGGCCTCTCCACCTGCTGTGGCTTCATTGCCCCTGGAACACCGTCAGGTTATGGATTTTGGGGACCTTCGACTCCTGGGCTACGACTTCACTGAGGGGAGCTACCGGCCGGGGGATTGGGTGTGGGTGCGACCGTACTGGCAAGTCACGCAGAAGCTGGCAGACGATTACTCTTTCTACTTCCGTCTCGTGGATGAGAACAAGCAGCTTTGGGTCCAACAGGTTATTCGTCCCGCTGGCGATGGGTACCCCACCAGCTTTTGGGATGAGGGGGAAATCGTGAAGGGGCAGCATGCCCTGCGCATCCCCCTGGAAGCCGCTGGAGGTGATTACTACGTGGGGATTGTGCTGCGCGAGCCTGAAATCGCTCAGCCTGGCGGCCTTCTGGCTGATTTGTGGGGAGCGTTCTCCTCCGATGGCTATGCCCTCGACATGGGAAAGATTCA
>DAOUDK010000110.1:0-41590 GCA_034431315.1 Anaerolineae bacterium | reverse complement strand
TCCATTGACCTTCGTTGGGCTCCACCACATCGACGGGGCGACGTCAGCAGCAGGGTTTATGAATGCCACATTGGCCTCGCCCTGATAACCCTTTCAACAAAGTGCGGAATGCAAGTTGAAGAAGTACTACGACGCTGAGGGGAACCTGCAGACGGTGGAGGTGTACCGCTACTACTGTCGCAACAAAGCGTGTGACAAGAAGACCTTCACCAACCTGCCGCCGGGTCTGGTACCCTATTCCCGCTATCGGGTGGAGACCCACCTGTTGGCGGTACAGATGTATGCCTGGGGATACAGCACCTATCGGCGCACGGGGACGGCGTTGGGGGTGGCCAGCCTGACTGCCTACCGCTGGGTGAGCGCCTGGGGATATGAACTGTTGCCCGTGGCCGCTCTGTTCGGGGTAGTGAAGTCCAGCGGGGTAGTGGGCATTGATGAGAAGTACGTTCTGGTGCCCAAGAACGACAAGCCGGAAGGGGACATGCGCCGCTGGATGTACGTCTACTTGGCGGTGGATGTCTACACCTATGACCTGTTGCATATTGCCATCTACCCCTACAACAATAAAGAGAGTGCCCATGCCTTCCTGCTGGCTTTGCGGGCCAAGGGGTATCAGCCCCGGGTCATTGTGACCGACTTGCGCGTGGACTACGCTCCTCTCATTGCCCAGGTCTTCCCCAAGGCGCAACACCACCAATGCATCTTCCACGCCTTGCAAAACGTGCAAGACTACTTCAAGGAGGTCTATGGAGCTGGGTACACTGAGACCCATCCGCAGGCTGAGGCACTCAAGCAGGACATCTACCACATCTTCGATGCCAGGACCAAACGCACAGCCCAGAAGCGATACGATAGAGTGATGGCCTTGCGGGAGCGCTACGTGCAAGAAACCCCCGCCGCAGTGGTCATTTTTGAGTTCCTGGAGCGGCACTGGCCCACCTTGGTCAGCGGCATTGAGAGTGACTTGATTCCCAGGACCAACAACGCGGTAGAGTTGGTCATCCAGCGGTTTGACCAGCACTACCAGAACTTCTGCGGCTTCGATACCATCGAGACAGCGCAGCTCTTCCTGGGAGTCTTCGAGAAGATATATCGCTTCTCGCCCTTCTCGCAAGATGCCCAGCCCAGAATTCGGGGCAAGTGCCCGCTGGAGCTGGCCGGCTACGACATCAGCCAGGTGCCGATGGCTTCCCTATGTGCCGGCCTCAGCGTTACCTGGCCCCTGGAGGGGGCTCAGAACCTTGTCCCCAACTCGTGACGGTCGCCGTGTTCTGCTTGCACAGAAAGCGGCTTCTTGGTATAATCGGTTGGAGGTTAGATATTGGATATTGGAGATTGGAAATTGGATCCTGTTCCAACATCCAACTTCTAACTTCCAGCCTCCAACTTCCAGTTCAAGGAGACAACAAGAAAAATGCAACTCTATTTCATCAGGCACGGCCAATCGGAGAACAACGCGCTCTGGATGAGCACCGGCTCTCACATAGGGCGCAACGAGGACCCTGGATTGACCGCAGTTGGCCGGCAGCAGGCCGAATTATTGGCCCAGTTCTTAAGCCAGGCTGACCCAACCCTTCGACAGCCCTCCGATTTTCAGAACGTGGCTGGATTTGACATTACCCACCTCTACACCAGCTTGATGGTCAGAGCTGTAGCCACGGGGACCATCGTTGCCAGGGCGCTTGACTTGCCCTTGGTAGCCTGGGAGGACTTGCACGAGTGGGGCGGCATCTACTTGAGAGACGAACAAACCGATGAGCCTGTAGGACTGCCTGGCCGGAATCGCGCCTACTTCGAGCAGCATTTTCCCGACCTCGTTTTGCCCGACTCTTTGGACGAGGCAGGCTGGTGGAACCGCCCTTTTGAAGAACCTGAGCAAAGACTACCCCGCGCCAAGCGCGTTTTGCACGATTTGCTGGAAAGACATGGCCACACCGATGATCGGGTAGCCGTGGTCAGTCACGGCGGCTTCTATAATTACCTGCTGGTAGCCATTCTCAAGCTGCCGGGGAGAGAGGGCTTCTGGTTTGTTCTGAACAACACAGGCATCAGCCGCATTGATTTTAACGAAGAGGAGACCTGGCTGAGCTATCTGAATCGCGTAGACTTCCTCCCGAGAGAGCTCATCACCTAGCTTCACCCGCACCGGCCTGAAAGAGCCAGTGCTGGGAAATTCCTGTAACGCAGGGTCCCCAGCACCGTCTGTTTTACGGCGGTGCGGCGGCGCGTGATCGAAACAGCATCGCCAACGCCAACCCTGCCGCGAACAGTCCGGCACAGAGCAGATATACCCCCCGCAGCTCAATCCACGGCATCAAGGCGTAGGCCGCCGGCGGGCCGATGGCGCTGCCCAGGTCGCCGGCCGTGTGCAGCAGACCGATGGCCCGCCCCCGCTGAGCCTGGCTCACCAGGTCACCGGTGAGGGCCGTGACGAGGGCCTGCACGCTCCCCCCGGCCACAGCGCCCAGCGATATACCGGCCAGAATGGCAATCGGCTCGCCCCAGGCTACCAGCGCCATGCCAATGATGCCGATAGCCAACCCCCACCCAACTACCCCCCAGCGACTCCCCAGCCGGTCCGATGCCGTCCCCGCCAGCGGAGCGGCCACCATGCTGAGAAGCGTCCGCCCGGCCATGAGCACGCCGGTTAGCGTCGCCACCCCCAGGGTCAGGTTTGCGGATGACAACCAATCCTGTACCAACAACGCCATAGTGGCTGCCAGAACACCGGCGGTGACGAAGCGGTTTATCCCATGCAACGATGCAACGACCCACAGACCCCGGTTGGCGCGCAGCCGGGGACTGTTCTCTTCGACCGGGGAGTCGCCTGGGTTGGGCCGGGCGCGGCGCGTCTCCGGCAGCAGGATCAATGCTATCAGGCCGCCCACGCCTGTCACCGCCGCGCCGAACCACATCGTTGCGCTGTAGCCCAGCCAGTCGGTGAGCAGGCCGCCGGCCAAGGCGCTCAGCGCCGCGCCCAGGAAGAACCACGTCTGGTACAGGCCCGTCCAGCGCCCGCGATCCTGCCCCGTGGTCACGTCCATGATGATCGTCGCCCCGCCGACCCAGATGCCTGACCACGCCAATCCCCACAGCAGCCGCCCGACCAGCATGGGCCAAAAGCCGCGCGTGGCAGCGTACACCACGGTGGAGAGCGCGCCGATGAACAGGGCCGGCACGAACAGCCGCCGCCGTGGCCAGCGGTCGTAGGCCAGTCCCGCTGGGCCGTTGAGGAAGAGCCGCACCGCCCGGTTGACGCCCAGGATGATCCCCACGCTGCTCAGGGCGATACCGGCTTCGGCGGTGTGGGTGGGCAACACGGTGTACAGCGTCCCGTCGCCCATCAGGGAGAGGGCCGTGCCCACACCCAGGGGAAACAATACTTTGCGCGGATGAATGGAGGTTTCGCTGTCGCTCATGGTTTTTCTATAAGACCCTAAAGGTTTTAACGTGAAACCTTTAGGGTCTCGCTGTCCGCGCTGGCGATGAGGGCGCGGATCTCCAGCGGTTCGCCCCTGGTTGGGTCGCGCACCAGCGATTGTGCTCCCTCAGGGCATTTGGAGACACACACGCCGCAGCCCATGCAGGCGGTGGTGTCCACAGCAACTGTGCCGTCGTCCACGGAAAGCGCTCCAAACTGACAAGAGCCGGCGCAGGTGCCGCAGCCGACGCACAGGTCCGCCGCCACGCGGCTGACGTAGCCGGAGGAAGCCAGCATCGGGGCGCCATGAAGCCAGGCCTGCATCGCTCCGCAGCAGCAGGCGCAGCAATTGCAGATGGCGTAGAAGCGGCCCAGCATAGCATCCTTGAAAAAAGCGTGGTGCACGTGGCCGCGTTCGTCCTCAGCACTCAGGATGTCCACCGCCTCCTGCGGCGTAATCCAGCGGGAACGGCGCGGGTGGTGCTCGGCGATGAAACTGGCGAAAGGCTCGCCGACGACCAGGCAGACGTCGAGAGGCAGGCAGGGATTGGGGCGCGCGGCGCGGCAGGGACAATCCAGCACCACGATATGATCGGGGTTCTCTAGCACGATGTCGCGGGCGCGAGGGTATGGGATTATCTGCTCCAGGTCGGTCAGGCTGATCTCTTCCTCGACGGTGACCAGTTGCTTTGCCGCCTCCAGTGGCACGACCTTGCCGTGGTAAGTGTCGGCGAAAGTGACGCGGTCAGCGTCATCGGATGGCCTGGGCGGAAACAGCCGTCCCAACTGACGCACGAGCGGCCCAATTACACGAGCCAGCGGATGCTCCCCGGTCCCGATGCCAATGTAGAGGTAGGGCCAGCGTGCATAGATGTAGCCGTGCAGCCAGTCAAAGAGAGAGTAGCCTGGCGTGCGCCGCGCCTCTCGCGCGAAAGCCCTGGTGGAGGGCCGCACCAATTTAGACCAGAATTTGCGCTTCATCGCTCGATTCTCTCTTCAGACTAAAGAGGCTTCTCGTAGACGCGGTAGTGCAGATAGACCTGTGCGCCCGCGCGTTGGACAATGCGATTGATCATGGTGTTCTTTTCCTGCAGCAGCGAAAGCTCAAACCGCTCATAGCCGACTTCTATACACCGTTGGATAAGTTCCAAGCCCAGTAAAGCGTCCAGACCTCGGGCCCGGTACTCAGGCAGTACGCCGACCATCTTGCCGCAGCCGGTACGAATACGCCCCATGTACCACTTTAGCCTGATCAGGTCCCAGGGGTAGAGCTTACCTCTCCTGAAGTGCCACAGCGCTTCGTTCAGGTCCATCAGAGCCACAGCGAAGCCCACCGGCTCGCCATTAACCTCGGCGATGAGCACCAGATTTGGGTCGAGGAAGGGGCGCAGGGAGGCGGCCATACTGGAGAACTTCTCCAGACTCATATCAATGTGGCCCGGTATGGTGCGAAAGGCCACGTTGTAGAGGTAGTGAATCTTGGCTATCTCCGAATCCCACTGTGTCATATCTACCTTGCGGATGTTTGCACCCGTCCTGCCACGCACCTTCTCAGCCACACGCCACATCTTTGACGGCAAATTGCGCAAATCCCAGTCTATGTCTTTGAACCATATCTCATAAGCAAAAAAATCGTCGTATTTCTGAAAGCTCAAGCGCTCGATCAACTCTCGATAGTAAGGGGGGGTATGTCCTTCCCAAATAGATGGCCGCCTATCAAAACCAGCTATCTGCACCCCCACCTCGTCGGTCGGCGCGCCGTTGATAGGCCCTCGTATGAGATCCATCCCCCGCTCCTGCAGCCAGTCAGAGGCAGCGGCGATCAACGCTTCAGCTACCTGTTGATCGTTGATGGTCTCGAAGAAGCCGAAGAAGCCCGTCTGATCGTTGAGCTGCCGATTGTGTTGGTGATTAACGATAGCAGCGACAGTGCCGACCACCTCCCCGTTGCGGTGCGCCAGGAACAGCTCTCGCTCGGCGTACTCCCAGAAGGGATTGCGCTGGGTGTCCAGTCTTTTCTCTATCCGACTGACGATGGGGGGCACCCAATATGGATCATTGGCGTAGATACGCCAGGGGAACCGAACGAAGCGCTTGAGGTCGTCTGTGGTGGCAACCGGTTGCACGTCTACGGTGGTTTTGGTCATGGGTTTCCTCCTTGAGCTGGAAGTTGGATGTTGGAAGTTGGATGTTGGAAAAGGGAGAGGGGAAAGGGGAAAGGGGAAAGTCGTCCATTTTCCATTCTCCATTTTCCATTTTCCATTCTCCAATCTCCAACCTCCAACCTCTAATCTCCAAGATGTTCCTGGTTAAGCTGCCGATGGATGCCCTTCAGCGCGTCGTAGACCTTCTTGTAGGCGTCGAAGAGCTCGGCGTAGATCTCCGCGTTCTCGGCTCTGGGATCGAAGGTGCGGGTCACCTGGACCACCCTTTTCAAAGCCTGGAAATCTGGGTAGACGCCCAGGCCGACGGCAGCGATGAGGGCGGCCCCAACGGCGCCGGCTTCCTGGGGATTGGCCACCTTCTCTACCCGCTTGCCCGTCACGTCGGCGATGATCTGCAACCAGGGATCTCCCTTGGCGCCCCCACCGATGACCCGTATGGCGTCTTGCTGCCAGCCGAACTTGTGGCTCATGATCTCCAGGATCCAGCACAGATTGTACGCTACGCCCTCGTACACGGCACGCAACATGTGCTCGCGTTGGTGATCGACGCTCAGGTTCAAGAATGTGGAACGAACGTAGACGTCCGACACCGGGCTCCGCTCCCCGTACATCCAGGGGGTGAAGATGATGCGTCCCGACCCGGCCTCGATCTCCTGTACCTCGGCGTCCATCAGGGCGAAGACGTTTTCCACCGCTGGGTCGCTCTGTTCCTGACGGTAAAACTGGTCGGCGATCCATTGCAGGCACATCCCGGCGGTCTCCGTCTCGGCGAGGAGGAAACACTTGGTCGGGTCGGCCGCCTGGATGGTGACGATGCCGTGCCGTCCGGTGGGCGACTTCTCCGTGACCACCCCTACCCAGCCTGAGGTTCCCAGGTAGATGTGCCCTTCGCCCTCGCCCACGGCCCCTGATCCTACGGCCGCCGCCAGGACATCGCCAGTCCCGCAGATGACGGGTGTTCCTTCCAGCAGGCCGAAGTCACGGGCCGCACTGGTCGTTAAGCCACCTACCTTTTCGGTCGAAGGCAGAAGGTCGGGGAGCTTATCTCCCGGCGCGCCCAGGAAGCGTATCAGAAAGGCGTCCCATTTCTTGCTCTTGAGGTTGAACATGCCAGTGGCCGATGCCGCCGCCCAGTCGGCCACCATCCGTCCGGTGGAACGATAGACCAGATAGCCGTTAACGTCGAGGAACTTATGAGTCCGGGCCACCAGATCAGGCTCGTTCTGCTGCAGCCACATCAGTTTGGGCAACACGTCTTTGCCCGTGGCCTCGGTTCCCACGACAGCGGCGAATATCCTGGGGTGGATGAGCTTGCGCATCAGTTGTTGGGCCTGAGGGGCTGCCCGCCCGTCCAGCCAGATGATCCCTGGCCGCAAGGGGGTGCCCTCTGCGTCCACAGGTATGATCCCCACCATCTGCGTGGAGAAGACCATGCACAGGACGTCTTCAGGCGACACCTGGCACTCGGTCAAGAGGCGCTGCGTGCTCCTGGTAACGGCACGCCACCAGTCCTCTGGTTCCTGCTCAGCCCAATGGGTCTGGGGATACTGCACTTCATAGCCCTCAAAAGCGCTGCCGAAGACCCGCCCCTCTGGGTCCGTTAGCACCGCCTTACTGCCTCGCGTACCCACATCGTGGGCGATGATGTATTTCCCGCTCATTGCTATCTCCTGTCTCTTGACGCCGTTTATTTCCTCATGCTTAGTCCGATCCGCCCCCGCTCCAGATCAATGCTGACGACCTTGACCTCCACCACGTCACCCACGGAGACCACCTCCAGGGGGTTTTTCACGTAGCGGTCGGCCATCTTGGAGACGTGCACCAAGCCGTCCTGCTTGACCCCGATGTCCACGAAAGCGCCGAAGTCCACCACGTTGCGCACCGTGCCTTTGAGGATCATCCCTTCCCGCAGGTCTTCCATCTTGAGAACATCGCTCCGCAGGATGGGCTTGGGCAGTTCGTCGCGGGGGTCGCGGCCGGGTTTGATCAGGTTATCGAAAATGTCGGTCAGCGTGGGCAGGCCCACCTCCAGAACCTCGGCCAGCTCCGTCAGGTCGTTTTCCACCCGAAAGGTTCTGACCCTCTGAGCTAGATCGGGCTCGTCCCCTCGCACGCCCATCAAGGTGAATATCCCCTCCACCACGGGATACGACTCTGGGTGGATGAAGGTATTGTCCAGGGGGTTCTCTCCAGCGGGGATCTTGAGGAAGCCCGCCGATTGCTCGAACGTCTTGGCTCCGACCCCCCTGACTTTCCTCAGTTCCTCGCGCGCCTTGAAAGGCCCGTGTTCATCTCGGTGCCTGACAACCGCTTTGGCTACCCGCTTGTTGATGCCCGAAACATACTGCAACAGGGCTGGCGAGGCGGTGTTGAGGTCAACGCCCACGTGGTTGACGGCCGACTCGACCACGGCGTCCAGGGTCTCGGACAGCTTCTTCTGATCCACGTCGTGCTGGTAGAGGCCCACGCCGACGGAGCGAGGCTCGATCTTGACCAGCTCGGCCAGGGGGTCTTGCAGGCGGCGGGCGATGGAGACCGCACCGCGCATGGAGACGTCCATGTCGGGCAGCTCCTCCCTGGCCAGCGGGGAAGCGGAGTAGACCGATGCGCCGGCCTCGTTGACCATGACGTAGGCCCCTCGCCCGGCCTCGGCGATGGCCTCAGCGGCCAGGGCCTCGGTTTCACGGGAGGCGGTGCCGTTGCCGATAGCGATTACGTCCACGTTCCCCCTGGTGACCAGGCTAATCAGGATACCCCTAGCCTCGTCCCACTGCTTCTGCGGCGCGTGGGGATAGATGGTCGTGCCGCCCAGAAACTTGCCCGTCTCGTCCACCAGGGCCACTTTGCAGCCGGTGCGGTAGCCCGGATCAATGCCCATCACCACTTTGCCCCGCAGCGGCGGCTGGAGCAGGAGGTGGCGCAGGTTGGTGGCGAAGACCTTGATGGCGTGGTCGTCGGCCTCATCGGTGGAGGTGCCTCTCAGCCCCCGCTCGATGGAAGGGGCGATGAGCCGCTGGTAGCTATCGGCGGCGGCCTCTCGCGCCTGGGCAGCGAATACGGATCGCTTGTTCTTCAGGTAGCGGCCTTCGACCTCAGCCACGATCTTTTCTACCGGCGCTTCCACTTTGACCTTGAGCACGCCTTCTTTATCCCCCCGGTTGATGGCCAGCAGGCGGTGGGGCGGGATGGCCTTCAGCGGCTCGGCGTATTCGTAGTACATCTGGTACTTGCCCTGGGGATCGAGGGAGGCATCGGCCACGGCGCAGATCAACAAGCCCTTGTCGAAGGTACGCTCTCGCACCACTTTGCGCAGGTCGGCGTCTTCGGAGACGACCTCGGCCACGATGTCCCGCGCCCCGGCATAGGCGTCCTCCACCGTGGGCACCTCTTCGCTCAGGTAGTCCTGAGCAAACTCTTCCAGCCTCCCCTGGGTGACCTCCTGGGCCAGAAGGAGCTCGGCCAGCGGTTCCAGCCCCCGCTCCTTGGCGATGGTAGCTCGCGTGCGCCGCTTGGGTTTGTAGGGCAGGTAGAGGTCTTCCACTTCCTGCAGCACCATGGCTGCCAGGATCTTGGCCTCCAGTTCCGGCGTCAGCTTGCCCTGCTCGGCGATGCTCTTCAGCACCGTCCCCTTGCGCTCCTCTAGGTGGCGAAGGTATTTCAGGCGGGCCTCAATAGCCCTGAGCTGCTCCTCGTCCAACCCGCCGGTGACCTCCTTGCGGTAGCGGGCGATGAAGGGCATAGTGTTATCCTCGTCAAACAGTTGGACGGCGCTGGCGATTTGATCGGCCTTGAGGCCCAGTTCGTGGGCGATGGTGGTTATGATCAGATGGTCGGTCATGGTTTCTCCTCAGTAGCAGCAACGGATGGGAGCGGATAAACGGATAGAACACTCTGCTTTTGTGAAACAAAACAGAAGCCGAGACTTGTCTCGACTTCTCTGAGGTTTGTCAATGAGCATCTGCTCAAGTCAGTATGTCATTCCAAGGCCTTTGATTTGGCGAACTCAACCAACTTGCAAATTTCCTCGTTCTCGCTATCCAATTCCAGAGCCCTATTAAAGGCCTCGAGAGCTTTGCTGAAGTCATCTGCCTCAAGATAGGTATGTCCAATTGCTCGATACCCCAGCGGGCTGTCTGGACATGAATCAATTGCATCTTCGCACATTTCAAGTGCGAGATCCATATAGCCCTGCTCGGCAAAAACCGTGGCAAGGTTGCAGTAGGCGACTGCCTCCATCGAAAGGAATTCCTTAGGGAAGGGGTTTTCATCAATTAACACATAGGTGTTCTGGTAAAAAGCAACTCTCAGTATTGCTGTCTCACCCTGATATTCCTCTTCTAGAGCGTCTTCTAGGGCCTCTTCCAAAGAATCCTCCGCACTTGTGTATTCCTTCTTTCGGAGAAAGATGTAGCCCAGGTTATTGTACGTGATTGAGAGTATATGCCCTAGTTCTAAGGCATGAGTCAACTCACGGATAGATTCGTCATAGTGCTCTCTTTGCCCGCCTAGCACAAATCCCAGGTTATTGTGAGCGGCTGGATTATCGGGCTCAATTTCGATAGCTCTTCTAAAAGCTTCAATGCACTGACTGATTTTGTTTTGGGGATAAAGGACGCGCCCCTGATTGACGTATGCGTCTGCATACTCCGGGTCGTGTTCAATGGCACTTGCATACGCAGCCTCTGCTTCCTCGTAGCGATTGAGGACGGAAAGAAGGTTGCCCAGATTGTTGTGGGCTATCGCGAAGTCGGGGTCCAGTTCGATGGCTTTGCGGTAGGCCACCTCCGCCTCCTCGTAACGCTTGAAACCGGAAAGAAGGTTGCCCAGATTGTTGCGGGCTATCGCGAAGTCGGGGTCCAGTTCGATGGCTTTGCGGTAGGCCACCTCCGCTTCCTCATAACGCTTGAGATCGGAAAGAAGGTTGCCCAGATTATTGTGCGGAGAGGCGTAGTTGGGGTCCAGTTCAATGGCTTTGCGGTAGGCCACCTCTGCTTCCTCGTAACGCTCCAATCGGCGAAGGAGGATGCCCAGGCCATTGTGCGGAGAGGCGTAGTTGGGGTCCAGTTCGATGGCTTTACGGTAGGCCGCCTCTGCTTCCTCGTAACGCTTGAGATCGCGAAGAAGGTTGCCCAGGCCATTGTGCGGATAGGCGTAGTTGGGGTCCAGTTCGACGGCTTTGCGGTAGGCAACCTCCGCTTCCTCGTAACGCTTCAGGTCGGAAAGAAGGTTGCCCAGGTTGTTGTGCGGAGAGGCGTAGTTGGGGTCCAGTTCGATGGCTTTGCGGTAGGCCGCCTCCGCTTCCTCGTAACGCTCCAATTGGCGAAGAAGGTTGCCTAGGCCATTGTGCGAAGAGGCGTAGTCGGGATCCAGCTCGATGACTTTGCGGTAGGCCGCCTCCGCTTCCTCGTAACGCTCCAATCGGCGAAGAAGGATACCCAGGCCATTGTGCGGAGAGGCGTAGTTGGGGTCTAGTTCGATGGCTTTGCGGTAGGCCACCTCCGCTTCCTCGTAACACTTGAGATCGCGAAGAAGGTTGCCCAGATTGTTGTGCGGATAAGCCAAGTTGGGGTCCAGTTCAATAGCTTTGCGGTAGGCCACCTCTGCTTCCTCGTAACGCTCCAATCGGCGAAGAAGGATGCCCAGGCCATTATGCGGAGAGGCGTAGTTGGGGTCCAGTTCGATGGCTTTGCGGTAGGCCGCCTCCGCTTCCTCGTAATGCTCCAATCGGCGAAGAAGGTTGCCTAGGCCATTGTGCGAAGAGGCGTAGTCGGGGTCCAGTTCGATGACTTTGCGGTAGGCCGCCTCCGCTTCCTCGTAACGCTTGAGATCAAGGAGTAATAGTGCCTCGTTAGAGTGGTATCCAGCGACCTCAGGTTCGAGATCAATCGCTTTTTGGATAGCATGCAATCCTTCTTCGTATTTCCCCAGGTAGTAGAGCGCACTACCCCAACTATTGTAGTCTTTGGCCTTCCCTTCCTCCGTGGCAAAAGCGCGACCGTAGAGTTCGGCGGCCTCAGTCCAGTGGTTCAAATCGTAATGAACAGAAGCCAACGAGTGCAAGAATTCAGCCTCCTGAGGGGCCAATCCTACCACTTTTTCATAGGCTTTTACTGCCTTGTCCAGTTGTCCTTGGCTGCGGTAGGCTGTCCCCAGTGTTTGCCAGGCCAGGAGATTATCTGGATCATGCTCAACAGCCTTCTCCAGCCAACCTAGCTGCTCCTCATTGCGACCCAGATCACCTAACACTGTGGCCAAAAGTTGGTAAGCTTCGACATGGCTAGGGTCTAGTTCCACAGCACGTTGGAGGGCATCAACCGCCTGCTCACGCAACGCATGGATCTTCTCTCGCTTACGCGCGCGTTGCGCTTGCTCACTAAGCACTGTTCCCAATGCGAGATGGGCTACGGCATAGTCTGGATCAAGTTCCAGGGCGTCACGAAAAGCCCGCAGTGCTTTGTTTGCCATTCCAGCTTCGCGCAAAGCCATGCCCAGGTTGAGATAGGCAACTTTCAAGTTGGACAGGACCGCCGGATCCAGTTCTTTAGACATAGCTAGTGCCCCTTGAGCCTCTCCTCAAAGGAGATGCTTCTGCTACTTTGTCCTTCGGTACCCGTAGGTCTCAGAATGAGAACCTCTTCCCACTCTTTAACGGTTGCAGGTTCCTCCTCTACTTCCTCGCTTACCAATTTCGCGCTCGCCTTGCTCAGTTCTCTCATCTCTATTGTTCGTGCGACCGACAGAACTGCCTCCTCTCTGAGTGGTTGCCGCACCATGGTTTCCAACGAGCGAACTAAGCGCAATGTTATCTCCTCTTCGGGCTCAACGGCAGTGATGGCTTGCAGAGTCCCCTGGAAAGCACCTACTAGGCGGCACACGGTAGACACAGGCACACTGGCTACCGCGTAGCCACCCAAGCGTTCCGACATGTAGCTCAGCCACCCATAGTCCAGGGGGCCTTCAGTCAGTGCCCGCTCCAATTCCTGGCTGGCAATCATTCCTTCCACTTTGTTTACTTCTTCCCCTAGGCCATGCTCCTGGAAAATGGCCCGGGCCTGGCTGAGCAGACTCTCGGCTCGCGGCCATTGGTGGCGCAGGGCGGCGACTCGGGCTCTCTCGCGCAGGAGATAGGCCCGTACCACAGTTGTACCTTCTTCCCCGTCCTCCAACCCTTCCTCGAAAGCCGCCAGTTCCAGGTGCTTCTCAATCTTCGCCAGCCGTGCCTCACGATCAGGAGCGTCTGGCTCTCGCTCCAGTTCGTCCAGCATGTTATGAGTCCCAATGTAGTTAGCGCTGAGGGGGTGGACACGCACCGGCACAGCTCCAGACTGGAAGACCCCAACTCCGTTTACCAATTCCTTCCGCTTCTCCATGTCAGCGGCTAGAGTATAGTAAAGAGGGCGGCGGCCTCGGCCGGTGCCCGGCGCGGTCTCCCGGCTCTTGACCACATAGCCGTCCCGTACCAGCCGTTGCACCACCGTCTCCACGCTCTTGCGATTGAGCCCCGTCAGCTTAGCCATCTGGCCAATGGTGAACCGCTCACGGGCGGCTATGAACTGCTTAACCTTGAAGGTCACTTCCCCAGAAACCGTCATCATTCTCCCCCTTTTAGATCAAATGCAACATAGTATACACGCGAATTTATTTCTTGTCAAATGAAGGGAAATTAAATCAGTGAAGCCAGTAGTTCATCAATTGTCGGATTGGCCTGGACCAATCGTCGCAAACCGGCTACATCGTCACGCCGGCGGTAGCGAGCGATCTCCCGGACGAACTCGGTGTGCAAATCGTCTGCCCCAAAATGATCAGATGAACACAGAGCTAACTGAGCACTGAGGGAGTGGAAGGCCTCGGTATCTCTATCCAGCACCTGTAGATGAAACCATCTTGCCAGCTCGTAGCCCCTTTGCATCAAATAGTTCTTGGGGCCTTGCTGCGTCGCCGTGATGTAATGGTTCAGTGCCTCAGAACGTATTGCCTCGTGGCCTAGAAAAGTGGGCTCATTCAGCCGCTCCCAGTAAAGGCCAAAGGCAGTGTAGATTAGCCAGCCGTCTTCAAAGCTACCTCGAAACACATGCGGTTTCCGGAACTGATCTGCGTACATGGGGGCAGTATGAAGGTGGGATAGATACTCGTGGAGAAAATAGAAAGGTAGATTGAGGAAATCACTGAAGCAGAAGTCAGCCGGAGCAAAAAGGAAAGTGAGGAGACTAACCCGGCCCTGCTTCTCAGGGCGACAACATAGACCTAACCGGTGGTCTGATTCCACCTCAAGCTGCACAGGGCGCTGTAGGTGGTCGCCTGGCTCGCCGAAACGGCTGTAAAACGCCTGAGACAGTTCCTCGCCCACCGCTTGTGGCGCAGACAGGTCGAAAGGAGCCAGGGGCAATTCCATGACAATCTCACGGTAAGTATTACAAGCAGCCACCAGGTCCAGGTTCTTGGGGCGCTGCCCTTCCACTGCGTTGGTCATTAAATCCAGCAAGTCGGCGAGTGCCTCAGACGGGTCCTCTTTGAACTTGCTGCCAAACTTGTTGGCCGCTGGATCAAAGCATTCCTGGGCCAATTGCAGCAATGACCAGCTTTGGGTAGAGACTGCCTGCTCAAAGGATTCACAATGCGCCAACAGCCCGCCGAAACAGTGGCACAGGACATCGAAGATGGTTTGCCGGAGGGGATCTAAGGACATCAGCCCTCCCTACTGGGCTTATTTCTGGTACTTGGCCATTTCCTCTAGAGCGATGGAGATCGAGTCGCCCTCAACGGGAATAGTGATCTCTTTCCCGTCCATCTTGATTTTCAGCACCTTCACCTTGCCGTACTTCTTCTTGAGGTAGTTGAAGACAGCCTTGAATAACGCGACAAGTGGTGTGCCAATCATAGTAGCTACTTCTACGATCAGCTTGATGGATTCCAGCTCTTCCTTGGAAGGCAGATGCCGCTCCGTCCGCAATGAGAAGCGATCACTGTCCACCAGGTCTGTCATATTCTCCTCGGCCGCTGCCTGACGGATATCGCCAGCCAAGTCAGTCTCTACATCGGCAACTGTGTATGGTGCTATTGGCTCTATTACCAACTCAATCGCCATAGCTTCGGTTTTGTCGCTCATGTTCTCTCCTTTATTGCTGAAGATTAGCCAAACGGCTGGGCAAACACAGCTTGATTCTACCATATCTCAACGAATTGCGCAACATGTGCTTTCGATTGGAGAAATCAAACCCGAAACGGCAGCCGAAACCGCCGCAGCAGAATCCCCAGCGGCCCGGCCGGTATCCGCCCCGGCGTAGCATCCCCATCATCCACCCGGTTGCCATAGACGTCATAGTGCGCGATCTCCGACAATGGCTTGCGGGACGTCGGAGGTGGATCCTCGGCCGGGAACCCCACCGTCAGCAGCCCCACGATCTCCAGGTGATCTGGTATCTTGAGTATACCGGCAACCGCTTTCCGATCCAAGGCCCCGATCCAGCATGTCCCCAGCCCCAATGCTTTGGCCTGCAACATGATTTGACCTCCTGCCAGCCCGACGTCTTCGTGGAGAAACCGCCGGTAAAACCGGTTCCGCGCATTCCCACACAGGACGATGAGCAGTGGGGCCTCCCCCACCTGTGCCCATTTGATGAAGTAGAAGGCAGCGAGCTCGGCTACCTGCTGGCGGATCGTCTCGTCCCGGACGATGATGAAGTCCCACGGCTGTCGGTTGCTGGCCGAAGGCGCCCACCGTCCAGCTTCCAGCAGTTGTTCGACCATCTCATCTGGCACCGGATCCGGCCGGTAGCGGCGGATGCTGCGCCGTGCTTTGAGCAGGGTCAGCAGTGATTCGGGGGAAATGTGGTCATTGCCCTGGGTCATCTTGAACGCTCCTTTTCATTCAGGTTCAGTAATGCCGGTCATTCGCCCGCCTCCCGCTCCAGGATGCCGGTAGCGCAGCCGATGCCGCCAGCCGCCTTGAGAATTTCGTCCACTTCGACCACCTGGCAGGCGATGCCGGCATTCTCGTAGAACGCCTGGGTGACGGGGTTGCCGGCTGCCATCAGTATCCGCCGGGGGCCTAGCGTCACAAAATTGAGCGACATCCCGCGTACTGCTCCCCCATGATCCGGTATGAAGAGGACGGTGTACCCGTGTGCCCGCAGCGCGTCCACGACTGCATAGGGCACGCGCCCCGGCCAGGCGATGGCCAGGGCCCGGTCGGCGAACGAGGAATCTTTATCCTCCCAACAACGCCAGCACCAGTCCGCCAGCCATCACGGAAGCGATCTGGCCAGCCGTATTCGACCCCATGGCGTGCATCAACAGGAAGTTGGTGAAATCCTCCTCGTTGCCTACCTTTTGCACCACCCGAGCCGACATGGGGAAGGCCGAGATCCCAGAGGCGCCGATCAAGGGATTGATCCTCCTCCCGGACAGGACGCACATGATTTTGCCCAACACTAAGCCAGCGGCGGTATCCAGGCTGAAGGCCAATAGCCCCATTACCACAATCATGATCGTTCTCACGTTGAGGAACTTCTCCGCCGTCATGGTCGAGCCAATGGTTATCCCCAGCAAGATGGTGACGATGTTCACCAACTCGTTCTCAGCCCCTTTGGACAGCCTGTCCACCACCCCGGACTCTCGCATCAGGTTTCCGAACATCAGCATCCCGATGAGGGGGGTAGCCATGGGCACTAGCAACCCACAGATGAGGGTGGTGACGACGGGGAAGAGGACGCGGGTGGTCTTGGAGACAGGCCGAGAGGTATAGGGCATCTTGATGAGTCTCTCCTCCCTGGTGGTCAAAAGCTTCATGATCGGCGGCTGGATGATGGGCACCAACGACATGTAGGAATAGGCGGCGACCGCGATGGGGCCCAGCAGTTGGGGGGCGAGCCTGGCCGACACATAAATGGAAGTAGGCCCATCGGCCGAGCCTATCATGCCGATGGAAGCCGCCTCTTTGATGTCGAAGCCCATCAGCGTAGCCACCAGGAGAGTGCCGAAGATGCCGAACTGCGCCGCTGCCCCCAGGAGAACGGTGACGGGGTTTCCCAGGAGGGGGCCGAAATCGGTCATCGCCCCGATGCCGATGAAGATCAGCAGGGGAAAGAGCTCGTTGGCGATGCCCATCTCGTAGAGCACCGCGAAAAGCCCGCCCTCTTCGGTCATCCCGGTGGCCGGGATGTTGGCCATGATCGCCCCCAGGCCGATGGGCAGCAGCAGGGTCGGCTCGTACTTTTTGGCGATGGCCAGATAGATGAGGATGCCCCCCACTATCATCATGACCACGTGGCCCAGGGTCAGATTGAGGAAACCGCTCAGAAGTCGCGACAATCCTGTCCAGTCCATCTCACTCACCTCATCCTATGACGAACAAAACGTCGCCGTACAAGACGTCCTGTCCCTCGGACGCTTTCACCTCTTTGATGAGGCCGGCGGCCGGAGCCATGATCTCGTTCTCCATCTTCATGGCCTCGAGGGTGCAGAGCACGTCCTGGTACTGCACCCGGTCGCCCACGCCCACGTTGATAGCCAGAATCTTGCCGGGCATGGGAGCTATCACCTCCCCCGCCGCAACCATTGGCCTGCTGACCTCTGCCGCGGGTTCCGCAACCAACACCTCAGGCTCTTCCCGAACTCTCTCTCCAGCTTTGGTGTCTGGCACCTCAGTCCCCAATTCCACTTTATAGAGCTCTCCGTCAACCAGCACCGAGATAGGCGACTCGTCCAGGTGCTTTATCTCCACCTCATACCAATTGCCGTTGACGCTTATCTTGAATTTTTTCATTGACGATGCCCCCTTACTTCTCGCGAACTCATCAACTGCCTGTACCGCCCCAAAATCTTCCAGTCGCTCAGTGCCTCCTTTGAGGTTTGAAGTTTGAGGTTTGAGGTTTGAAGTTTGAGCTTTGAGCTTTGAGCTTTGAGCTTTAGAGCGATGGTCACCGCGATGGCGGCCACCAACTCCTTGTCCCTTTCCGAGGGCAGCCCCTCTTCCGCAAGCTCCCTGGGCCTGAATAGCCTTTCCAGCCCCATCGCCGCCAGCATGAGGATCAGCAAAGCCGCGAAGAGGATCGTCATCCCCAACACTGTTATGTATACGCCTTGCATCGTGGCCATGTACTTCTCCCTCCGCAATTTTGAAGTTTACAGTTTGAAGTTTCTAAAGTTGGGCGTCATCCGCCCCAAGACTCAATATCGTACCACCTGCCGTTGACGTTTAGCTGAATTTCCTCATCTGCGGCCTCTCTTCAATTCCCTCGACCTCATCAGTTGCCAGTACCTCCCCCAGAAGGCCCAGGAACTGAGCTCCCTCTCCAGGGACGGGATAGCCTCCGGCACCTCCTCCCCCAACAGGCTGGCGATGGCCACCGCAATGGCCGCGACCGTTTCTGTCCCAAATGGCTTGCCCAAAACTTCCTCGACCTCCACCCGCGCGGAGTACAGCTCTCCTTCTAAGAGAATCTGATACTCCCCTTTCTTTCCTTCCACGAAGACCTCGTAGGAATTGCCTTCGATGAGGAGGGAGTAGAGGGGGACGCCGTCTATTCTCTTGATGTCAACGGCCTGTCTCTGGCCGTCAATGGTCATCTCCCCACCGTCAATCTCGATGGTGAAACTTTTATCCCCGACGGTGGCGATATACCTCGTCACAGGACCTCCCGGCGCCTCGTCCTCAAGGACGACGCTTTGAGGCGGTACTCGGTTAGAGAAGTGCGCGAGCAGTGTGGCGGCTATGGCCACCACCTCCAAATGCTCCTCACGGTCCTTCTCGACCATCGAGAAGCGATGCTCCACAAATTGGGTGTCGAATTGGCCGCCGATGAAGCGGGTGTCGTTCACTATTTGCTGGTGGAAGGGAATATTGGTCTTGATGCCAACTATGCGATATTCGTTCAGGGCCCTTCGCATCCTCAGGATGGCCTCCCCCCTCGTCTCCCCCCAAGCGACCAGTTTCCCGATGAGGGAGTCGTAATAGAGGGAGACCTCGAATCCCTCGTAGACGCCGCTGTCCACCCGCACGCCCGGGCCCGAGGGCTCATAAAGGCCCGTGATGCGCCCGGGGGAGGGGAGGAAACCTTTGTAGGGGTCCTCGGCCATGATACGGCACTCAATGGCCCAGCCTCTGAGCCTCACATCGTCCTGGCTATAGCGCAACCTGCGGCCCGAGGCAACACGCAGTTGCTCCTTGACGATGTCAATCCCGGTGACCATCTCGGTTACAGGGTGCTCCACCTGGAGGCGGCAGTTCATCTCTATGAAATAGAAGTTCTTGTCCCTGTCCAGAAGGAACTCCACCGTGCCCGCGTTAAGGTAACCCACCGTGCGAGCCACTTTGATGGCTGCCTCACCCATCCTCCGGCGCAACTCCTCGTCAAGTGCTCTGGATGGGGCTTCCTCGATAAGCTTTTGGTGGCGGCGCTGGATGGAACATTCCCTCTCGCCGAGGTGGATGACGTTGCCGAAGCCGTCGGCCAGGATTTGGAACTCGATGTGGCGCGCTCCCTCCACGATTTTTTCCAGGTAAAGGATGTCGTCTCCGAAGACGGCCTTGGATTCTCTTCGTGCGGCGGCGAGCGCCCTTGGCATCTCCTCCGGGGATTCGATGATGCGCATCCCTTTGCCCCCTCCGCCGTGAGCCGGCTTGATGAGCAGAGGGTAGCCTAATTCTTCGGCGGCAGCGATAAGTTCCTCATTGCTCAGGCCATAGTCGGTTCCAGGGGCAACAGGCACGCCGGCAGCCTTCACCGCGCGGCGGGCGGCCATTTTATCGCTCATCAGCCCGATGGTTTGAGGATCCGGGCCGACGAAGATAAGCCCCGCCTCTCGGCTGGCCTGGGCGAAAACGTAGTTTTCGCCCAGGAAGCCGTAGTCGGGGTGAACGGCATCGGCTCCGGCCCTGATGGCCACGTCAACGATCCTTTCCCAACGAAGGTAGCTCTCCTGGACCGGCGCCGGGCCGATAGAGTATGCCTCGTCGGCGTAGCGGACGTGGAGCGCTGTGCGGTCCGCTTCGGAGTAAACGGCCACGGTCTCCAGCCCCAGCTCCCGACAGGCCCTTATGATGCGCACGGCTATCTCGCCCCGGTTAGCGACCAGAACTTTCTTAAACATCCCCCTCCTCAATTAGAGATTAGAGATTAGAAATTGGATATTCCAACTTCCAACTTCCAACTTCCAACTTCCAGTCCTACAACGGTATGTTCCCATGCTTCTTCGGCGGATTCGTATCCCGCTTGTTCTGCAGCATCTCCAGGGCACTGATGACGCGGGGGCGGGTTTCGCTGGGTTCGATGACATCGTCAATGTAGCCCTTGGAGGCAGCCGCGTAGGGATTGGCGAACTTATCTTTGTAATCCTCCAGCAGTTCCGCCTGTTTGGCCTCCGGATCATCGGCTGCTTTGATCTCCTTGCGGCCAATGATATTCACCGCACCCCCAGGCCCCATCACCGCGATTTCGGCGCCGGGCCAGGCGAAGTTGATGTCCCCACGCAGATGCTTGGAGCTCATCACGATGTAGGCGCCGCCGTAGGCCTTGCGGGTGATGACGGCCACCTTCGGCACGGTGGCCTCGGCGTAGGCGTAGAGCATCTTGGCCCCGTGACGGATGATGCCCCCGTGCTCCTGGGCCACGCCAGGCATGAAACCGGGGGTGTCACAAAAAGTGACCAGTGGGATATTGAAGCAGTCGCAGAAGCGAATGAAGCGCGCTCCTTTGTCGGCGGCGTTGATGTCAATCACGCCGGCCAGCATCTTGGGCTGCTGGGCGACGATGCCCACGGGCCGCCCATCCATTCGAGCGAAGCCGACGATGAGGTTGGCAGCGTAGTGCTGGTGAACCTCCATGAAGTCGCCGTCGTCCACCACTCGCAGGATGATCTCCCTCATGTCATAGGGCTGGCGGGGATCGTCAGGCACCAGCGTGTCCAGCCTCTCGTCCGCCCCCCGTTCCCCCCAACTTTGGGGGGCTAGGGGGGGGGCGGTGGGCTCCGCTCGTGGCGGATCCTCCATGTTGTTCGGCGGCAGGAAAGAGAGCAGTCGCCGCACCATACCCAGCGTCTGCGGCTCGTCGGCGCCCATGAAATGAGCCACTCCGCTCTTGACGTTGTGAGCTGCGGCCCCACCCAGGGCCTCCTGAGTCACCTCCTCACCGGTCACCGCCCGAATGACTTGCGGGCCGGTGATAAACATGTGGCTAGTTTCATGCACCATGAAGATGAAGTCCGTAATGGCCGGGGAATAGACCGCGCCGCCGGCGCACGGCCCCATGATGACCGAGATCTGCGGGATGACGCCCGACGCCAGGGTGTTGCGAGTGAAGATCTCGCCGTAGGCCCACAGGGAATCCACCCCCTCCTGGATGCGCGCCCCACCAGAGTCGTTGATCCCGACGAGGGGCGCGCCGTTCTGCATGGCCAGGTCCATCACCTTGCAGATCTTCTCGCCGTGCACCTTGCTCACCGAGCCGCCGAACACCGTGAAATCCTGGGCGAAGACGTAGACTAGCCGACCGTCAACGGTTCCCCAACCCGTGACCACGCTGTCCCCGAGCGGCCTTGTCTTCTCCATCCCGAAGTCGGTACAGCGATGGGTGACGAACATGTCGAGCTCCTGGAAGCTGCCCTCGTCCAGCAGCAAATCGAGCCTCTCTCGGGCGGTGAGCTTACCCCTGGCGTGCTGGCGGTCAATGCGCTGTTGGCCGCCGCCCAGCCTGGCTTCCCCTTTAAGCTCTCTCAGCTTTTCGATGTTAGGATCGTTGGTCATATAACCTCCCCAGTAACTTTCGTGTCAACTTTGCCTCAATACGATGTCTCCGACTCGGTCGGGATACCTGGCATGGACCTTGCTGTAAAAGTCTCGGATGATCTCCATATCGGCCTGAATATCCCCAGACGGGATGAGGGTCGGCCCGATTCCCACGGCTTTGCGCTTGTAATCAATAAAGGCGAACGTGATGGGCACCTGGGCCCCTTGAGCGATGTAATAGAAACCCGTCTTCCAATGCGTCGCTTTCTTGCGGGTTCCCTCAGGGGTAATCGCCATCGCCAACCGCTCGCGGCTGCGGAAGGCTTGAATGATCTGTTCCACCACGTTGTGGCGAGAACTCCGCTCGATTGGTACCCCTCCGATCCATTTCATGAATGGGCCCAGAGGCCCACGGAACGCTTCCTCCTTACCTATCCACGAGGGTTTGATCCTGAAGAAGCCCTGGGATACGATTGACCAGAAGGTCAGCCCAACGATTAGATCCCAATTCGAGGTATGGGTTGTGATGATGACGTATTTTGGGATGTCCGGCAACTTGCCTTCGACGCGCCACCCGGAGATTCTGAACAGGAATTTGGCGAGCCAATACAATAGTTTGTTGGCGAGGGGTACTTTTGACAAGGACTCGTCCATTTTGCTTCACCTAAACTCAACTGTTCGGCAAGGTCTCCTGACCGCAGCCGTGATCTACCGCAAGATCTGGTCGGCGATCACGATGCGCAGTATCTCGCTGGTGCCCTCGTAGAGGCGGGTGATCCGCGCATCGCGGTAGTAGCGCTCCACGGGGTAGTCCTTGACGTAGCCGTAGCCGCCGTGGATCTGGATCGCCAAGTCGGTCACCCAACTGGCCGTCTCCGAGGCGTAGAGCTTGGCCATGGCTGCTTCCTTGCTGTAGCGCGCACCGGTTTCCTTGGCCCTGTCCTTGGCCAGAGCGGCGTTGTAGACCAGCAGCCGCGACGCCTCGATGCGAGTGGCCATGTCGGCCAGCATCCACTGGATGCCCTGGAATTTGGCGATGGGCTGACCAAACTGCACCCGCGTCTTGGCGTACTCCAGCGCGGCCTGGTAGGCCGCTTCGGCGATGCCTAGCGCCTGCGCGGCCACGCTGATGCGTCCAGCGTCGAGATCGGTCATGGCGATCTTGAAGCCCTGGCCCTCCTCTCCCAGCCGGTTGGCGATAGGCACTCGACAATCCTCAAATACCAACTCAGAGGTGTCCGAGGCTCGGATGCCCAACTTATCCTCTTCCTTGCCCACCGAGAACCCAGGCGTGCCCTTCTCGACCAGCAGCGCAGTGATGCCACGGTACCCCTTGCTTTTGTCCGTCATGCCAAAGAGGAGGATGACGTCGGCGAACCCGCCGCTGGTGATGAAGTTTTTAGTGCCGTTGACAACGTATTCATCGCCATCCAACACCATAGTCGTTTTTTGGGCTGCCGCGTCGCTGCCGGCCTCAGGCTCGGTCAGGGCGAAGGCGCCAATGAACTTGCCCTGGGCCAGCGGCACCAGAAACCGCTGCTTCTGATCCTCTGTCCCGAACTTCTCGATCCCGTGGCAGACCAGGGAGTTCTGCACGCCCATCACTATCGCTGTAGACGCGCAAGCTTTAGAGAGCTCCTCGGTGGCTATGCAGTAACTCACCGTGTCCATGCCGCCGCCGCCGTACTCTTCAGACACAGTCAGGCCCATGAGCCCCAGCTCCCCCATCTTCTTGATGTTCTCGAAAGGCACTTCCGCCTTCTCGTCCATCTCGGCCGCGATAGGAGCCACCTCTTTCTCGGCGAACTGCCGGACCATCTTGCGGATCATTTTGTGCTCTTCGGTCAGATTCAGATCCATGGCAAACCTCCTCGTTGGTGGATTTTACCGGCATATTATACTACAGCCTGGGATAAATGGGAAGAGCGGTGCCACCGGCAACCAAAACCCCCGCTCCTCGACTTAACGGAGCGGGGATTTCATCGTCTGCCTCGCTTACTCACCTGGCGCGATGTCAGGGAGTTACCCTTTTCTTTCGCGCAGGCCGAAGACGCACAACAGGCCATACAGGCTCTCCACCTCTATGTCGTGGCGCTTCCAGAACGCTTTGGCCTGGGGCGAGTGGAACGTTTCGAAGTCATTGGAGAGCACGATGTCTGGCCGGGCGGCCAGAGCGGCGGCAAAGATAGGAGCATCGTCAGCATCCACCACCACGGGAAGAACGGCTTGGATCTCCTCGGGGGTTGGCCAGCGGAGCAATTGATCTTCGAAAGGGGCCAAGAAGGTCGGGAGATGACGGCGCTGTTCGGGAAAGTCGCGGACTATTACCTCATCCAGCTCATCCACAACCACACGACTAAGGAGCAACTCGAACGCGCCTTCGTCGTAAAGCTGGAGAACCTCCCCGGCCAGGCTGACCTGGCCATGCCGGTTCCGAGGGAACACGACCATGGCCACCAAGACGCCGGTATCAGGAAAGACTCGAAGTTTCGTCATGCGTCCTCTGCATTTCGAGAGACCTCGACCATCTCTCGATACCGTTCCTGCCAGATGCGTCGGCGTGCCTCTTTGACGTGCCGCATCATCTCCTCCTCTGTCAGCCCTTTAGTCTGGGCAACAGGAGCCAGTAAGTCACTCAACTCCCTGAGAGGGAATCGTCCTTTCTCCTGAATAACATACGACTCCAGTACTTCGACGGCCAGACGGCTGAGAGACAAATCTCGCTCCGCTGCGGCCTGAATGAGGGCCTGGTGAAGTTGTGATGGCACCCTCAGAGTGATGCGCCTGATGTTCTCAATAGCGCTTGTCATCGTTGAATACCTCCCTGTATCTTATAGCAGCATTATAGCATCGAACCAGCGCGGTGTCAACCCAACTCGCTGAAGTCATCTTGAGGCAACGAACGCCGGCCGCTGTGAGCTCTATTTATCTATCCCGCCGCTCCGATCAGGAGGATGCCCAGGAAGACCAAGACCGAGGCCAAGACCCTGATCCGTCCATAACCCTCCCTCAGCAAGGTGCTCCCCAGGAACGCACCTAACACCACGCTCATCTCTCGCACCGAGCCCACGTAGCTCACGTAGCTGAGTCGCATGGCCAACAGCACCAGATAATAGGTCAAGAGGTCGGCCACTCCTGCGACCAGGATGCCCGCCTTGTTGGCTCTCCATTCTGCAGCGATGCCGGCCTTCTTGCCGCTGACCAGTATGTAAAGGGTAAAAGCGAGAAAAGTCACCACGAGGACGAGATAGATGTAAGTGAAGGGCGACACATACTTTATCCCCACCTTGTCAATGATCGAATAGACGGAGATGCAGAAGCCGGTCAAGAGAGCCCAACGAGATACAGGATTTCCCAGTTGGCGCAAGGGTTCCCATAGATCCCCCCACGAGCGCGCGTTGATGAGATAGAGCCCGCCCGCTATCAAGAGGATGCCCATTAGCCCCCAGGTCGTCAACCGCTCCCTGAGGAACAGCGTGGCCCAGAGGGTGATGAAAAGCGGCGCCGAGCCTCTGGCCAGGGGATAGGCAAGCGATAGGTCTCCCGTTTGATACGCTTGGCCCATGGATGCAAAGTAGGCGGCTTCGGCCAGGCCGCTGATCAACACAAAGGCCCAGCCCAGGGGAGGAAGGTTCAGCGGTCTGGTCACGAAGAGGGGGAAATAGGCCACCACAGTCACCAGCAGCAGGCACCAGACAAAAACCTGCTTGTCCAGGCTTCGCTTGTAGAACAGGTGATAGGATGCGTGCAGGAGGGCGGCTAAGAAGAGCAGGCCGAGAGCCGAAACGGGCATGATAACCTCTACTTGTCAATCTGGCAAAAAAGACTATAATATAACCACAGGCGGGGCGTAGCGCAGTCCGGATAGCGCGCACGGTTCGGGTCCGTGAGGTCGGCGGTTCAAATCCGCCCGCCCCGACCATGGGAATAACGAGTCAATGAGGAACGAGTCAACGAGGTTCAAGGAGCCTTGTTGACTCGTTTCTCTTTACTGCAGAGTAGGGAACAGGAAGGTTACGTTGAACTTCCACCAACTAGCTGACTTGAGCTTACTGGGCACGACATTGCCTCGTCACCTCTCGTTGCTTGATTCTGACCCCTGTACCGATCACGGTATCACGACGGACTCCGTCTCCTGCTCCATCACGATGTCCGGCGTGCTGTCCCACCGCTTGGCCTGCATGAGGTCCCAAAAGGCCCGACGGAAGATCAGCGTCGCCTCGACGCCCACCGTGCCGGCCTGAGGTGCTGCGAACTCGTAAACCGACGTGTCCACCCCAAAGGCCGGTATGCGGTTGTCGCTGACGATGATGGTGGGGCTCCAGTAAGCAGCAGTTGGCTCCTCGCCGGTGTTCAGGCTGCGTAGCACCTTGGCGAAGGTCTTGCCCGGCCGGTCGGCCATGTCACCGCCCCAGTCGGGTACCACGGGGCCACCCACCTGGGCCAACTCTTGCTGCTGGCCGTCCGTGGCTTGCACCACCAAGATCATGTGGCGCGCCGGATGGTCCGTGGGGACGTGATGGCCGGCCTGGGTGTTGGTGATGGTCACCGTGGCGCGAACACGATCCCCTACCACTGCCGCCTGAACCGTCATGCTCACGGTGTTCTGGAGGAACTCCGGGTGCGCGGCGCCAAGCTGGAAATGAGACGGGATGGTCTGAGGGTCGCGCTCCAGCCCGCCGTGGCCGGGGGCGAAGTTGGTGGTGACGCCATCTGGCGGCATGTGGCAGGTCTGGCACTGCACGCCCTGGGCCGGATAGGGACTCTCCAGCCACTCGGTGAAGGACTGGTAGATGGGCGTCCCCCAAAAGCCGAAGTTATGACACGTCGCACAGAACTGGCTTTTCTGGATGAGCGGCAGGTAACTGTCCGGCTCGGCGATGTCATCGAAGGGGCCGAAGAACATCTGCAGCCCTTCCGGCGGGCGGCGTAGGTCAATGGACATCACCCCCGGCACGTTGTTGTAGGGCAGCCCGGTGGCGGGGTTCAGGTACACGCCGCCTATTTTGTGACAGAAGTCGCAGAACACACCGTTGGTTTCCACTTCGGTCAGTTGGTTCATGTCGGCGGTGAAGGGTTTGTTGGCGGCAGCGCCCGGCGCGTGGCAGTTGGCACAGTTGCCGGCTGTGTTGGGGAAGTCCAATTTGTAGCCCGGCCCCACTCCCGGCTGGCCGGTGGTGTCCGTCCCATTGTACATGGAAAAAAAGCGCGGGTTAGTCCCTGCAGCGGCGTGGGCGTTGGCCGACCACTGGGTGATGATGGGGCCGACGTGGCAGTTGCCACAGCGCGCCTCAGGCTCGGCGCCAGCTTGTGGCGGCAGCCACTCGTACTCTGGGTTGTCCGTGGTGGGGTATAGATTAAGCTGGAAGGTCACGCCGGACGCCGGCGGTACCACGTCCGTCTTGGCCACGTAGTATTTGTCTTTCCAGGCAGTTATGGTTATCGTGATTCCTTCGGTCAGGCCGTCCAGAGTAAAGGCGCCATCAGGCCCCGTGGTGACGGCGTTAGTGGTCGCCTGTACCCGAACGGTCGCACCCTCAGCCGGCTGGCTGTCCTCATCCAGTACCACGCCGCTCACCTCGACCGATTGCAGGGCGTGCACCCCGGCGAAGGTGAGGCCCAATCCGACTATCAGAACTAGTATCAGCAGACGCCATCGCATGGTAACCTCCTTCATCAAACCAGGATTTAACCTCCTGACAGGGTAAAAAGTCAGCGTGAAACGTGATGCGTAAAACGTGATGGATAGAATGTATAGTCATGTTTTCACGTTTGACGTTTCACGTTTCACTATGCTATCTCTTCCGTCCCACATCTAGATGGGGATCATCCACGTCTACATACTCAACTAGCGTCTCTTCGGGCGCGGGCGGTGCACAGTTGCTACTCACGTCCTCCCGGCACCAGGGCGGCCTGGCCGACTGGTTCTGGCTCCAGCGGGCCATGATGAGGGGCAGGTACACCACGTGGATGTCGCTGCTGGCATCCCCCTGGGGCTGCGGTTGACCACTATATGGTCTGGGGACAGGGAGAGGAGTAACTGGTATGGGGGTGAGAGTCGGTACAACCTGCGGTTGTCCGTACCCTTCAAAGAGGAGCTGCTCTCCGTGCAGCGTCAGGGCGTTAGCCCGATGCACCGGGTTTCCGCCCTCGTTCCCGGAGATAACGAAGCTGATGAACACCTCGTCGGAGAGGCCGGGCGCCCAGCTCTGCGGCTGGCGCAGGTCAATGTTGGGGAAGGTGTCCTGCAGCGTCTCGGCATCATAGGTGATCACGAAGGCCTTACCAGGCGAGGTCAGCTCTCCAGTTTGCAGCACCCAGCCCGGCATGGTAATGACGTAGCGCAGCACCGCGTCCGTCCAGCCCTGAGGCGCCGGGATGGTGACCTGCGTCGGCACCAGGTCCCAGTCACGGTACATTTGCAGCCAACCGGGCACTGGCGCATTGACCGTCGCCCTGGGCTCCGCCGGATCCACCACGTAGAACTCGTAGCGGCCCGACTCCGTCCCCAGCACTCCGCCGGTGGGATAGGGCGGATCCACCGGCCCGGCCGAGGTCATCCCGTCGTGGGTCACGGTCACGTCCACCGTCCACACCCCGGCCTCATCTACTGTGAAATCGCCCGCTGGGTCGTAGAAGTAACCGATCTTGTTGGCCCGACCGTGGATCTCGTGCGTCACCTGGCCGGGCGAGGTGACCTCCACATCCACCCACGAGGCCAGCGGTGGCGCCACCTGGCCGGCGAAGGCGAAGGTGTCGCCCACCTCCAAGATGGCCCCAGGCCTCACGCCCGTGGGCTCGATGAACAGGTCAATCTCTTCGCCCTTGACCGTGAGGAGAGGACCACCGCTGGGGCCGCCCGCCGCTCCCTGGAAGGGGGGCATGACCCGCGAGCCGATGGGATCGTCGCTGGGCAGATTGACCCAGAACGACCCGTAGATGGCGTACTGGTTCCAGCCCTCGACCAGGTCTCGCAAGACCACGCCGCCGAAGTGCCACTTGAAGTCGTTGGTCCGCTCGCCGTCCATCCCCTGACCAATCTGCGAACTGTGCCGGTTGCCGAACTGCCAAATGGGGGCGTGGACCGAGTCCTCTGTCACCTGCTGGTGAACACTGATTCCCGGCCGCTGGGCCACCCGATAGGTATAGCCCACCTGCTCCAGGGGATTGAGGGTGTAGGCCGGGTCGTTGGGGCCGGCGGCCACGCTGAACAGCGGGGCTTCGCCCATGGCGATGCGGTTCTCAATGTCACCCGGGCCTCGAATGGAGGGATAACTCAGCGCGGCTCGCTCGCGCAGCACCTGGGTGATTTCGCCATCGGGGTCCTGGAAGGTGATCTTGGCGCCGGTCTGGTCGCCTTCGGGAGACCACACGACGTCGCCGCTGGCGAAGGGGAAGTTAATATGGCCGCCGTCCTCGCCCGTTGCGCTGCGAACGAACCACTGGGTGCGCGTGTAGGACTGGCTGATGCCCCGTTTGCCGTGGGCCACCAGCCGCGTGCCGGGCGTTTCCACCACGTTGCCCCACGACTGGCCTCCAACCCACACCACGTCGTTCTCGTCGGTGTAGACGGCTGTCACATCCACCCGATACTCACCCGACGCATCAAAGACTAATTGTGAATCATCGCCAGGGTGGAAGTAGCCGAAACGGTTGGCCCGGCCGGTGACAGTCTGCTCTAGAACGTCGTCAGGGTCAGAATTGCGGTACAGGCGCAGCCGGATGGTGACGTCGGCCGGGACGCGCGGTGAGAGGTTCAGGGCGGGCGCCAGCGTGTCGCCAACCTCGAAGGGAGTCCCAGGTATAGCGCCAGCATGTATGTGTATCTCCGGCCCCACCACTACCTGGTAAGTGCCGCCCCCGGTGTAGGTGTTGCCCCAGATGTCCTCGATGCTCCCGCTCATGGTGATGACGTGCAGGCCGTACTGATCGAACTGGTAGTCGAACTGGCCGGAGTTGGTGATGAACTGGTAGATGTCGCCCACGCTGCCGGAGCAGCCTTCGTAGTGGTCTCCGTTCAGCATGACCGGGGTGCGGCTGGTGGACTGGGTGAAGGGCGCCGTCCCCAGGTCTTGCACCGAGCCATCGGGCTGCTGGACGGTGATGTGCAGTTGCCCCGACGGGAAGGCGAAGGGGATGAAGGGCTGGTGAGGCAGAGAATGATCGCTCACCGAGGCCAGGGGCATGAAAGGCTCCAACTGGTAGGTGAAGGGCACGTCGGAGCGCGGGTCGGAGCGGGGGACGAAGAAGGTGCCAGCCTGGTAGATCCGGCGGTTGGCCAACTGAGGGGTGCTGAGATCATCGGTGGGCATGGTGCCGCGGGTGGCGTTGGAGAAGGTGTCAGCCAGGAGCACCCAGGGCAGGTGCGGCGTGGCCGGCTCGCCCACCTTGACCATCGGCCCCGGCACCAGGTTCCTGGCCCGGTTGGAGGTGAGTATGCTGGCTACGGTCTCGCCCGTGCCGCCGGGGATGCTGCCGAAGGAGAGCTCCAGAGTTGGGCAGTACCAACCCGTCGGGAAGTCATCTGGCAGGTACATGGTGACCTCGAAGTCGGCCTCGATGGTGTGCTCGTCCACCATCCGCTTGTTGGTCATCTCGAAGTAGCTGGCCCAGCGGTTGTACCAGCTCGCGTATCGCTCCACAGGGAACCCGGTGGGGGTCACGAGGGTGGAGTAGAACTGGTTGTTCGTGCCGTGGGGACGACCGTCAGCATCGAAGAACGGGCGCGGCTCGAAGCTGCCTCCCAAATAGACCGAGGTCGGGTCGAAGCCCTCAGGAAGGCCAGTGGAGGTGATGCGCATGGTGCCCGATGCGGTGAGGGCGTCGCCGGGCTGTACGCTCTCCGAGGGCGGCTCACCGCCACGGTTCAGGTACACCTGCAAGCCGCCGGCCAGGCTGCCAACCACCAGATCCGGCCAGCCGTCATCGTTCAGATCGCCCATGGCTGGCGCCGCGTAGTCGTCCGGCCTGGCGGCTCCGTACGACTGGGTCAGGAGTGTAAAAGCGCCGCCGTCGTTTTCATAGGCCCATATCCGGCCATCGTCATCGCCGATCAGCAGGTCCGGATCCAGATCGCCGTCCAGATCGGTCAGCAGGGGCGCGCTGTAGTACCCCACGTCAATGCTTTCGAAGTAATAATCTGGGGGCGCCCAGGAGGGGCTGCTAGGCGTGCCTGTGTTCTCGTAGAAACGAAGACGACCATATTTCTCACCTATCAGCAGGTCGTAGTCGCCGTCACCGTCCACGTCGCCGAAGGTCGGTTTGGCGTGGGTGCCGACGTCGAAGCCCTGGTAACCTATGGCGGTCAGCATCCAGTTGGGATTCGTGGGTGAGCCGAGGTTGGTGAGGAAGTCCACCGTGCCATCGTCTTCGCCGACGAAGAGGTCCAGGTCGCCGTCGGCGTCAATGTCCACCAGCGTGGGCGCGGGGTGGTACAGGTCATCCGGGTTGACGGCGGTCACCAGGCCCACGTCCGTCCATCGCCCACCGTCCCACGGTCCACCTTCGTTGCGAAGCATGCGGACCCGCTTGTGATAATCGCCTACCAGCATGTCCAGGTCGCCGTCGCCGTCCCAGTCACCCAAAGCAGGGGTCGAGTAGCCGCCCAGGTCCAGCGGACAGGTATCGTCGGCGGTGCGCGCCCAGATAGGGCTGCTGGGCGTGCCCAGGTTGGTGTAGGTGCGAATGGGGCCATATCTCCAGCCCAGCAGCATGTCCAGGTCTCCGTCCTCGTCCAGGTCAGCGAAGACGGGAGCCAACCCGCTGCTGGGCTCGTAGATGTTGGCGTATTGATGGGTCACCAGGGTCCAGGAAGGCGCGGTCGGGGTGCCGTCGTTGCGCCAGTGGCTGATCTCGTAGTTGGAGCCAACGAAGAAATCCAGGTCGCCATCGTCATCCACGTCGGCCAGGACCGGCTGGGCTGAGCCACTCACGTTGGTTCCCAGGTAGTCATCGGTAACGAACATCCATACGGCCTCTTCGCGCGTGCCGATGTTGCGGTAGAAGGTGACGTAGCCATCGCTGTTGCCAATGAAGAGGTCGTAATCGTCGTCGGCGTCTATGTCGGCGAAGGCCGGCGCAGCATAGCTACCTACGTCAATGCCGACGTACTCGTCGGTCACGAAGCGCCAGGCTGGTGTGGTCGGCGTGCCGATGTTGCGAAAGAAAGTAATTTCCCCGCCGCCGGTGCCAGCCAGCAAGTCCTGATCCCCGTCGTAGTCAATGTCCACGAAGGCCGGCGAGGTAGACCAACTAATATCCATATTCTCCCAGCGGTCGGTCACGAAGGTCCAACGGGGCAGATCAACCGTGGTAAGACTTCCGAAGTCTCCCAGACTTCGGAAGTCTCTGGCCACCAACCCGTCGTTGCGATAGTGGACGATGTAGCCGTCATAATCACCGACGTAGAGATCCAGGTCGCCGTTGCCATCCAGGTCTGCCAGGACGGGCTTGGCGCGGTAAACCCCGCCGACGTACAGCCCGCTCTCAAAAGTGCCGTTCAGCGTCCCGCTGATGACGCGCTTCAGGGTGTCCGCCGTTGAAATCTCACCCGTCACTTCCCACATGGCCACGCCGTCATACGGGTTGATGATGCCGGATCCAATTAGGGGAATGGAAAGACCTTGAGACGCGGCGAGGGTGGGAGTATTTCCGTGGCCAAACGTCTCCATGCCTCCCACCGGCACCTGGAGTGTGGCAGACGCCAATGGATCGAGGTTGGAGGAGCTAATGACGCCGAAGTCCTCCTCGTAGGAGTCGGCGTGGTCAATGAACTTGTTGAAGTACCAGTGAGATGAATCCTGCTTGACGATGAGGGTTGAGCCAGGTGGGCCGTAGGCTGTGGCGGAGAAGCTGCCGTCCTCCCCGGCCACGGTGCTGGTCCAGCGGCCGGAGTTCATGTGGGCGATAAAGAGGGCGGCGAAGGGAGTAGCGGCGCCCGGCGCGCCGGTCACGCTCAAGTAGCCGTCGGAGTCGGGCGTGCCCAGGGTGATGAGGGCAGCGTTGGGAGGGACGATGCCCGGCAGCGGGTCGGGGGCCACGTTGAGGATGAAGTCGTAGTCCACCACGTCGGTGGAGCGCAAGTCAACCTTAATCCGCGTGGGGTAGAAGGGGCGGGGCGGGTAGCGCACCAGGATGCTGTAGACGTCCGGCGGGTAGACGATCTCGAAGGTGCCGTCGCGCCACTTGGTCCAGAATGAGTAGCTCACGTTCTCCGGCGGTGGATTGGTGAGGGCTATGATGTCCGCGCCCCACGGCAGGTAGGTGCTGTCCCCCGTCGGCGACTGCACCTCGCCGGAGAAAAGGTGGCCGGCCACCAAGTCGAAGTCCAGGGTGGTGTTGCTGTTAAAAGGCCCTTCCTCGTAGATGACCACCCGGGCCAGTCGGGTCTCCACCGGTGGCTCGATGTAGAAGCGCAGCCAGGTCGGGCCGGTGACCTCGACGCTGTAGAAGCCGTTCTCGTCGGTCGTGTCCTCGTCCCACTCATGTTCGCTGCTGATCCCAACCTCGACGTCGAGGACGGGGAGGCCGTCCGGGTCACGGATGGTGCCGGAAAGTGTGAAGGCAGCGGATGTAAGCGGATAAGCGGATGAAGGCCTCGCGGCGAGCGTCGCAGGGCTGGACCCGACAAGCAGGCCGGCCAGGAGACAGACAACCAGAATGGTGCAATAAATTCGTTTCATGTTTCCTCCCTGTCCTCTCCAATCTCTAATATCCAACCTCTAATCTCATTAGTACAGCAGATACGGCAGAGCTTTCATAAACGCGATCAAATCCGCGATCTCATTCGGTGTGAGGTGTGACGTGACTCCGTGCTGGTCGGCCGGGTTCGTCGTCACTAGCACGTCGTACAGGGTCGGGGCCGAGCCGTCGTGCAGGTACGGCTCCGTGTGCATCAGCCCCCGGATGGTGGGGGTATCTATCTCGGGACCGGCCAACTCTCTTGGCCCGCTCGCCGTGCCCACGTCGTGCTTCTGCCGATCAGTGTAGAATGGCGCTGGGTGGCAGACGGTGCACTGGGTGGCTGGCGACTCGAAGACCAACAAGCCACGTTCGACCTCCGGCGGAACTGGGCCGCCCGGCGGGATGTCTGGGTTGCGCGGCATGGGTATCGAGTCCACAAAAGTGGCCAGGGCGTCCAGCTCCAGCGACTGCCCCACGTTGAACATGCCACGGCCAGGGTACGGATCGCCGTCGGTGATCAGTCCGCTGCCGGCCTGGAGGCCACGAATGAAGTGCTCCTGGTCCTGGGTCTCGTCCATGTCGGCCTGCCAGTTGATGGGATAGGTCTGGATCACTCCCAGGAGGCTGGTGGTGTTGCGAGGCCCCAGGTTGGGAAAGTTCCAGGTGCGGCCGTCCATCTCGCCCTCGAAGTGGCAAGAGGCGCAACTGATCCACTGGTCGCGGGCGATGGCCGGCCGGGCAGCGGAGTGGAACAGTTGCTTGCCGTGCAGCAGGACAGGGGGCAGGTAGATTTGGGTAGAAGTGAGAACCTCCGTCACCTCCGCCGTCGTCGTGTCAATGACGGAGACGGTGCCGTCGAGGGTGTTGTTGACGTAAGCGGTCCCGCCATCTGGCGAGAGGACGATGCCGCGGGGGTTGGCGCCGACCACGACGTGAGCCACCCCAACGCGCAGCTCAGTGTCGAGGACAGAGATGTCGTTGCTGCCGGAGTTCAGCACCCATAGCTCCGAGCCGTCGGGGGTGAAGGCGGCGTCGAAGGGCATGTTGACGGGGATGTCCACCGTGTCCAGGCTGATGAGCTGCGAAGGGAGGTGCTGGTTGGTGGTCAGGTCTATCACCGACACCACGGGGAAGATGCTGGTGTCGAAGAGGGGGGCGGGGTTGGAGGAATTGGACTTGATGTGCGGCAGATAGGCCTGGGTCTCCGTCGTGTCCAGGACGATGCTCTGGGCCAGGTTGCTCGTGGAGCCGGTCGAGATCACCGGACACGCCGGGCCCCAGCGTGTCGCCACCACCATGATGTCCACGACGTTAACGTTGCAGTCGCCATCAATGTCGTAGCGGGGGTCGTAGCACTCGTCGCCGCATCTACAACGCCACCCACTGGCTACCCGCATGAGGTCGGCCACATCCACCTCCCCACTGCGATCGAAGTCCAGCGGGCCGCAGTAGGGAACGACCTCCGGCAGGCCGGTCACGTCAATCACGCTCACCAGGCCGGTCAGGAGGTGCGTGACGTAGAGCCGATTGGCGGTGACGGCCAGGCCGGCTGGGCGGTCGCGCACCGCGATGGTGGCGACGATCTGGAGCGTGGCTGTCTCAATGACCGAGATGCTGTCTGACCCGGAGTTGGCGACGAAGGCGAAGTCGCCCCCCGGCGCCACGACGACCCCGTACGGCTGATGCTCAACCTCGATGGTGGCGACGGTGGTCAGTTGGCTCAGGTCAATCACCGACACGGTGTTGGAGCCACGGTTGGCGACGTAGGCCCGGTCGCTGCTCTCCAGGGCCACCGTCCGGGGGTCGTCGCCGACGGTGATCTCAGCCAGCTTCTCCTCCGTCACCGGGTCCATCACCGACACGCTGTTGGAATCGGGATTGACGACCAGCAACAAGCTCCCATTGTCGGTGATGGCAATGGCGGAGCTGGACTGCTTCACAAGCTCGGGGTTCTGCAGGCTGGCCTGGCGGGGGGCGGTGGTCAGGAACGCCAAGAGGATGGCGAGGGATGCGAAGTGCAGCCAGACAGCGCGGGGACGTTTCCACGCTCTCCGCCACCGCGTTTGCCAGGCGACCAAGGTACGAGGTGCGTTATCCATGGACACTTCCTCCTCTGTGAAGGCTTGCTAGAAAAAAAACGTGCCGCCGCGGAGATATGTTTGGACAGCACGCTTGATAGGCTCCATCTTCGGTAACCCGGCTGTCCCATTAGCAGATAGTCTGTCGCTGGCAGCGGTTTGCTATCTGCTAACGTAAACCCGTGGCTTTGCGCCTCCATCTTGCGATGGGTTTGCCTTTATCGGTAGAAGCTAGTTGATGTTATTGTAAGCGATACCTGCGAATTTGCAAAGAAGAGCCGCACAATGAAAAGGTTCGTAGTTCTCCTGTTCGCTAATAGGATACCACAAAAGTGGGCGGTTGTCAAGGCTTTTTCAGCACATATATATTATACCACACAACTCATATTTCGTGTGTGAAGAAAGCGTGAAAACGGCAATCGTTCCCATGTTTTCACTAAATCTAAACCGCCAGGCCTTCCTGAAGGGAAGAACGCAATTGTAGACATTCCGTAGGGCAATCGTAGGGCAATCGTCCAGCAAGAAAAACCCAAAGGTGGTATTATATTAGTCAGGCATGGCTCATCAAAGGCGATGAGCATCTGTGCAGTGGTGCACGAGCTGAGAATGGGCCATGCCGCCAATTTCTTCTCCTCCTTTTGATTGAGGGCCAGGGATAAGTATTCCTGGCCCTCTTGGTTTCTGCTATTCCAAGCCAAGCTTCTCGCTGATTGTGCGTCGGAGATCCCCCATGCCCGCTTCCAGATACGGGTAAGCAAACCAGACGGTGGCAAGGCCGAAGAGGCTGCCGGTGATGGTGCGCAGTTGCCAGGTGCTCTCGTAAAATCCGAGGAGTTGGGCGAGACCGTCAACCGCCCAGGGAGCGAGGAGAACAAGATAGAGGGTAAAGGGGAGGGGCTTGAGGCGGTGGCGCACCAGACCAAAGACCATCCCTGCTAGCAACATTGAACTGTACATGGCCGCATCGCGTTGGCAATAGGCCATCTTATAACCAAGAGCCGCGTTGCCGATGAACGCCCTGGCCAGGGAATTGGTGGCCAGCGTCTCTGGGCCCAACAGCTCCCGCAAGGTCTCGAGGGAATAGGCTAGCCGGGGGCCAAAGAGGAAGAAGGAACGCTGGGGCAACTGGTGGCACTGTGGCTTATAGATCGTGTATATAATCTCAGCCGGCCAGGTGAATCCCAAGCCCATCAAAACTGGAGCTAATAGAGGTAAGCCACTGTAGACAGCTATCACCAGATTGACCAAGAACAGCCAGTGTTTAGCCAGCGCGAGTACTAGCTTATCGAGAAACACCGTTAGCCTCTCAGCACGCTCCAAAGTGGTCACCCCCGCCACGACTGATCCCCCAAGTCGGTTTAGCCCTGAAGTTTTGATATAAGGCTCTAGCACCCGTCCCCGGGTGCGTTTTTGGCGGCCCGAGGACGGGCCTTGGAGCTTATATCAAAATCCCAGGGAGATGAAATAACGGAGGAAGAACCGGCATGAACTGGCAACTGATTCCCCAATTCGCCATCACCGGCCTGCTGGCCGGCGGCCCGATTGCCCTGAGCGCTCTTGGCCTGGTGTTGATCTTCAAATCGTCGTACATTTTCAACTTCGCTCAGGGCCAATTGCTGCTCATGGGAGCGTTGATCACTTGGTGGTTCTCGATGGAACTCGGTCTCCCCCTGTGGGCGGCCATCATCTTGGCTCTCGCCCTGTCCGCGCTATTGGGCCTGGCCATCGAGCGCCTGGCGCTGCGCCCCATGACGGGCCAGCCTTTGCTGTCCATCATCCTGATGACATTGGCGTTGAGCCAGGTTCTACAAGGTCTTGCCCTGCTGCTGTTCGGCGGCGTGCAGCGGAACTTCCCCCAGATATTCTCGGCCGCCAACCCCTATCGCATCACCACGCCCTTCGTCTACAATGATAAGTCCATCGTAGTGATCTTGAAGCAGAATCTCACCTGGTCGTTCGTGGTGGCGGTGCTGGGGGTGCTGGTCATCAGTGCTTTCTTCCGCTTTACCAAGACAGGGCTGGCGATGCGAGGCACTTCTGAGGATCACGAGCTGGCCCAGAGCATCGGCCTGCGCATCCACCGCATTTTCGGCCTGTCGTGGGCGCTGGCCGGAGTGGTGGCCACCGTGGGGGGCATTCTGCTGGCTACCTCCAGTGGTCTCGACATCAGCCTGTCGGTGGTGGTGCTGGCGGCGTTTCCAGCCGTCTTGCTGGGCGGTCTGGAATCAATCCCCGGCACGATTGTTGGCGGTCTGATCATTGGACTGTCCCAAGGGTTGGTGGCCGCTTCCAAAGTTTCCCTCGTGCGCAACGCAGCGGAGATCATGCCCTACGTGGTGCTGCTGATCGTGCTCATCTTCCGGCCTGAGGGTCTCTTTGGTCAGAAGCGTATCGAGAGGATCTAACCTATGGCTATCCGTCCAGCCGGCGAATTCGATACCAGCTACGCTCGCGACATGGCCAATATCCGGCGGCCGTGGCAATGGTGGCTGCTGTTCGCCTTTATCCTGGCTCTGTATACGCTGCCTTTCTATGCTGGCCAAAGCTTGGTATCGTTAGTCAACCGCATCGGCATCACCATCATCGCCGTGCAGGGGTTGAATATGCTAACCGGCTACACCGGCCAGATTTCCCTGGGGCAGGCGGCTTTCATGACCGCAGGGGGATACATTTCGGCCCTTTTGGTCAACAATCTGGGCTGGTCTTTCTTCGCTGCCCTGCCGGTGGCGGCGTTGGGCGCGGGGATAGTCGGTCTGGTCTTTGGTTTGCCCTCGCTGAGGGTCAAAGGTTTCTACCTGGTTATGGCTACCCTGGCCGCGCAGTTCATCATTCCCTGGTTCACTCGCAACGCTTTCCATGATGTGCTTAACGGAGCCCAGGGCTTGAACGTGCAAGTCCCTGTCTTGTTCGGTCTCGAATTCAACAGTCCGCAGCGCTACATCTACATTACGCTGACCGTGTTGATCCTCTCCACGATAGTCGCCCACAATGTCTCTCGCTCGCGCCTGGGCCGTGCTTTCGTGGCTATCCGCGATAACGACCTGGCCGCTGAAGTCCTGGGCGTGAATCTGTTCAAGTACAAACTCCAGGCTTTCTTCCTGGCCGCTGTCTACGCCGGCGTGGCCGGAGCGCTGGCAGCCCACAACATCCGCCACCTGAACTCAGAGACGTTCAACCTGACCGACTCGGTTTTCTACCTGGGTATGCTGGTGGTGGGAGGACTGGGTTTCAGTCTAGGCCCGATCTTCGGGGCCATCATCGTAGAGGGGCTGATCGAGGGAGCCACGCTGTTTGGCCCTTTGTTCAGCAGTACCTTCCCTTCCACTGCCGCGGGCGCGGTGCAAGCGCTGCGCCCTCTCTTCTTTGGCACGGCTCTGATGCTGTTCCTGATCTTCGAGCCGCGCGGCCTGGCGCATCGCTGGTACTTGCTCAAGGCTGCCTGGCGCCTGCGGCCGTTCTCCCATTGATGAAAGGGGGTGATAACAAATCATCAAACGCTTGTGTTGAGCCCTTCGATGGTAAGCGAAGCGGCCTCAGGACAGGCTTTGTCGAAAGATCGGTGAACGCTGGGCAGGCGCGTTGCCTGCCAATTAGCCAACAATCACTAAACCAAACAAGGAGGAGTGTGACAGATGCTTAAGAAGAGTCTAGTCAATCTAGCTGTAGTGTTGTCGCTGCTACTGAGCCTGGGGCTCGGTGTGGCCAACGCTGCTCCCCCCGCCCAGGCGGAAGTGACCTACACGGTGAAGTTGGGTGACAACCTCTGGACCCTGGCGGAGAAGTACTTGGGCAACGGCCCGGCCTACTGGGCTATTGTTGATGTGACCAACGCCAAGCACACAGAAGATTCGAGCTTCGCCTCGATCGAGAACCCCAGCCTGATCCACCCCGGTTGGAAGCTGGTGATTCCTGTGACCGAGGCACTGGCTCTAACGGGCGAGACCATTACCATCTACCACTTCGGCGACCTATCGGGCCCTTATGCCGCTATCACAGGCCCCCTCATCCACGGGGCCGAGGATGCGGTGGCAGCCATCAATGAAGCGGGCGGCATATACGGCGCGACCCTGGCCCTCAAGTTCGCCGACACCGCTAGCAGCATTGACGAGGCCGTAGCCGCTTACGACCGCTTCACGGGCGAAGGTGAAAATCCCCTGGTGATGATCACCTATGGTTCGGGCGAAGTTGAAGCTCTGGCTCAGCGCTTTGCAGAGGACAAGATCGTTAATCTCACGGCCGGTCTCAGCGCCCGAGGCTTCTACATTGACTCCGGTTACACCTTTGGCCTTGGCCCGATATACCCCGACCAGATCGGCACGGTCATGGCCTTCCTGAAGGACAACTGGGACACCTACAAGCCCGCTGACGCCGGGGACGCAATCAAGTTGGCCTGTCTCAGTTGGCCGACGGCCTTTGGCCAGGGAGCCTTGACGGACGAGAGCCGGGCGTACCTGGCCGACTTGGGCATTGAGGTCGTTGCCGAAGAGGTCTATGACGTTTCGCCCGCGGCCGATACCACTGCCGCTATCTTGAACGCCCAGGTAGCGGGGGCCAACGTGATCTGGACGAACACCCTGGCCTTCGGCACCTCGGTCATCTTGAACGACTTGAATGCCCTGGGCCTGCGCGATCAGTTCGTCGTTGGCGCCGACAACTGGGGGATGGACCTGGCAACCTATGCTTTCCTGGCTGATCCGGCCTACGGCGTGGGGTTGATCGCGGCTTTCCCCTATCTGTGGTGGACAGACGCGGACAACGCTGGCATCCAGTATGCTCAGCAGCTCTTCGAAGCCAACGAACGGACGGCTGGCGAGCACAACGTGGGCTACCTGCTCCTGGTGGCAGGCATGGACATGGCTGTGAAGGCTATCCAACATGCCATTGACACCGTGGGCTATGAGAATCTGACCGGTGAAGCGGTGCACGATGCCCTGGTCGCCATGAGTCCCTTTGAAGCACTGGACGGCGTGCTGCGGGCGGACTTCTCAGGCGGCAGTCGGTCCCCGCATGTATCTCAGATCCGCATGATCCAGGGCGGCCCGGATGCCTTCGTCGTCCTGCAGGATTGGGCAGAAATACCCGACCTGCGTCCAACTGAATAGCCTCTCAGCGGACATTCAACAGGGAGCGCTCTCCATGAGCGCTCCCATCTTTCAGGCACATACAAATGTTGGGGGAGCGAGCGCCGGTTGAGTAGCGAAGCGTATCGAAACCAAGCAAGCGGCCATGCGGGCAACCCGCTTGGCCTCGATACGTCGCTACGCTCCTACTCGGCCGGCGCTAGACGTGTCTCCTTTCTCAGTGCTCCCCTCTTTCGTTAGTTGATCTAGCCCATGCTCAAACTCAACAACATCGAAGTCGTTTACAGCGACGTAATCCAGGTGCTTCGCGGCGTGTCCATTGACGTGCCGCTTGGCAAGATCGTCGGCCTGCTCGGCGCCAACGGGGCTGGGAAGAGCACCACCCTCAAGGCCATCTCTGGCCTGCTGCGCACCCAGGAGGGCGAGGTTACTCGGGGCAATATAGAGCTCGACGGCCAGCGCATTGACCGCCTCTCCCCGGAGAAGATCGTTCAACTGGGCATCATCCAGGTGCTGGAGGGAAGACGCTTGTTCCGACACCTGACCGTCGAAGAGAATCTGATCCTCGGTGGGGTGGCTCGTGGCGGCGCTTCACGGCGCTCTGTCAGCCAGGACTTGGAGCAGGTCTACCACTACTTCCCTCGGCTCAAAGACCTTCGCCGGCGCACCAGCGGCTACCTTTCCGGCGGTGAGCAGCAGATGCTGGTCATCGGGCGGGCGCTGATGGCCCATCCACGGTTGATGCTGTTGGATGAGCCCTCTCTGGGCCTGGCTCCCTTGCTGGTCAGAGAGATCTTTCGAGTGATCAGCGAGATGAGCGCGGACGAGGGCATGGCCATCTTGTTAGTCGAGCAAAACGCCCGCATGGCGCTGAGCGTGGCCGACTACGCTTACGTCATGGAAAACGGGCGCGTGGTGCTCGACGGCCCCGCGGAGCAACTGGCAGAAAACGAGGACATCAAAGAGTTCTACCTGGGCCTGACCCAACTGGGCGAGCGAAAGAGCTACCGCGACGTGAAGCACTACAAGCGCCGCAAACGTTGGTTGGGCTGAGATTACGTGGCTCGAATCTGTCAACGAATAAACAACGAATAAACGAATTTCGTCCTTGGCGCCTGATTCGTTTATTCGTTTCACATTCGTTGACAGCGACTTGCAGACCCTGCCCAAGCCCTCTATCCAGACTCAGTGGATCCAAGATTGCTCTGAGGGGATTGCCAAATCCCCGCCTTTGGCCTGGATCTGGCGATCCAGGCCGAGCATAATTGGATCTACTGAGACTTCAGTGTACTTAGTACTTATGGAGGAAGTCTAACCATGAAAAGGGTGCATTTCGGTTTAGTTGGTTGACTTTGGGTCTGGTATGGTGTACCATGCCAGTATGGACAATCAAGCACCGAAAACGCAGAAAGCGACAGGCAAGACACAAGCAATACCAG
>DAOUDK010000109.1:0-10920 GCA_034431315.1 Anaerolineae bacterium | reverse complement strand
AGACAGCTCTCGCTGAGCCTCCTCATACAGCCGTGCGTTTTCGATGGCGATGGCCACCTGACCGGCGAAGGCCTCCGCTATCTCCACACTCTCCTCACCATAGATGCCAGGCTCCCTATGGTCTATGGTCAGGAAGCCCACCGCCTTCCCCTTGGCTATCAGAGGAACGCCGATCCAAGAACGCACATACCCTGTAGCACCCCTTGCCAGAAAGCGCTCGTCGGCCTGGGCATCGGCCAAGACCAGAGGGCGCTTCCCCTGCATGAGTTCAGCGACCAGGGCGTCATCCTGTACACGAAAAGAAACCCCCAAAGCGCGCGCCACGTCGGGGTGGCCCCTGGCCGCAGCCACCTTGGCTGTGCCATCGGAGAGGAGAAAAATGGCGACGCTGTGATAGGGGATGACCCGCTCCAGTTCTTCCAGGATGATGTCGAGCACTTCAGTCAAGTCAAGGGTGGAAGTAATAGCCCTGTCTATCTCCCGCAGAGCCTCTATTCGCTCCAGATGGCGCCGTACCTCCTCCTCCGCCCGCTTGCGCTCGGTGATGTCCTCCAGGCTGCCTTCGTAGTACAGCACCCGACCCTCAGCAGCCCAGACGACTCGGGCGGTATCCTTCACCCATATAGTCGTTCCGCCGCGCCGGCGCCATTGCACTTCAAAATCTCGCACTACCCCTTCGCGCTCTATCAGGGCCTGCCACCGCTGACGATCCTCGGGGTCAACGTACAGGTCGGTCACGTTGACCGCCAGCAAGGTCTCCCAGTCCGGGTAGCCCAGCATTTCCACCAGGGCCGGATTGGCATCAAGGATCTGCCCACCCACCATGGTTCGGTACAGCCCCGCCGGCACACCCTCAAACAGGCTGTGGTAGCGCTCCTCGCTCTCCCGCAGCTCTTCCTCCGCCCGCTTGCGCTCAATGCTGTCCTCAGCCCGTTTCAGGGCCGATCGCACCGCGGCCGGCAGGCGGATGAAGTGTTTGGGCGACTTGAGGACGTAATCGTCCAGGCCATTCTTCATCGCTTCCACAGCGATCTCCTCGCTGCCGGTGGCGGTGAACATGATCACCGGGCAATCGGGCCAGCGGGCCCTGACGGCGCGCAGCACCGCCAGGCCATCGCTCCAGCGCAGTTGGTAGTCGGTGATCGCCAGGTCGAAGTCGCCCGCCTCCAGCGCCTGGGCAAAACCTTTCGCCTCGGTGATCTGCTCCACCTGGAGGTCGGGAAACTCCCGGCGCAATGCGCGAATGGTCAGCAAACAATCGTCCGGGTTATCGTCAATCAGAAGAATACGCAGGATCTCATTCATGGACATTCCCTCCTAATTCTATCTCCACTAAATCTGGCTTCTCATTGATGATCAACCAGTACAGATCAAGTGTCTGCACCATGCGCAGCAGGCCCTCAAAGCGCACTGGCTTGACCAGGTAGGAATTGGCTCCCAGGTCGTAGGCCCGGTTGATGTCGGGCGTTTCGCCGGAGGAGGTGAGCACAACGACGGGCAGGCGCTTCAGTCCAGGTTGCTGTCGCAGCCACTCCAGCACTTCAAAACCAGACTTACGGGGGAGTTTCAGGTCCAACAGAAGAAGCACAGGCAAAGGGGTGCGTTCCCGGTCGGCGTAGGGGTCCCGACCGCGGAGATAGGCGATGGCCTCTTCGCCGTCCCCCACCACCTGGATAGGGTTAGCCACGTCGGACTTTCTAAAGGCACGCTGGATGAGGAGGACATCATTAGAGTCGTCCTCCACCAGGAGAATGGTGTAAAGTTTGTCGGTCATTGCTCTTCCTCCTTTCTTGTGGTAAACCACGCAACGAAGTGGAGCGGCATCACGAACGCGCAGGTGGCAATTCCACCCAGAAGCGGCTCCCCCGCCCTGGCTCGGATTCGACTCCCACGCGGCCACCCAAACGCTCCACCCCCTTGCGGACAATCGCCAAGCCAACGCCGGTGCCGGGGTAGGTCTCCACACCATGCAGCCTTTCAAATATGCGGAAGATAAGTTCGTGGTGTTCCGCAGCGATGCCGATGCCATTGTCTTCCACCCACAGGCGTACCCACTCCGCGCACTCCTCGGCCCACACCCGCACGTGGGGTTTCACTCCTGGAGCCACGAACTTGATCGCATTGGAAAGCAGGTTCCCTACCACCTGCACCAAGGTAGCGTGATGGCCCACCAGCCGGGGCAGCGGCCTCTCCACCGTGACCTGGGCGCTCTTTTCCTGGATCTCAGGCGTCAGCAGCGACAGGGCCTCCTGGACAACGCCCTCCAGCATCACCGGCCGAAGTTTTATTTCGATGCGGCTGAGGCGGCTGTAGGCCAGCAGGTCCTGGATCAGGGTATCCATGTGCTGGGCGGCGGCGGCGATGCGGTGGGCGTAGTCCTGACCGACCGGGTCTAGCCGGTCGGCGTAGTCTTCCAGCAAGGCCTGGCTGAAGCCCTCCATGGCCCGCAGGGGTGCGCGCAGGTCGTGGGAGACGGAGTAGGTGAAAGCCTCCAGTTCTTTGTTGGCGGCTTCGAGTTGGGCAGTGCGTTTAATGACTCGTTGTTCAAGCTCGGCGTTCAGCCGGCGGATTTCTTCCTCCGCCCGCTTGCGCTCGGTGATGTCGCGAATGATGTGGACAGCGCCGATAAGACTGCCGTCCTCATCCAGCAACGGATCTACAACAACGTCAAACCATCGGTCACCAATTGGCAAAACCAGGGTTTCTCTACAGAGAGTCTCCTGCATGCGCACGACGGGACACCCTTCGATGGGTTCTGAGGTACCGTGCACAAGCTCCCAACAGGTGCAGCCGCTGATCTCACTGAGCGGCTTTCCCAGCAGTTTTGTCAGAGCCTTGTTGCAGCGCAGGATTCTTCCTTCCAAGTCCATTAGGCTAACGGCGTCACTAATGGCATCGAAAGTAATATGCCACTGCCGGGCGGAAATCCGCAACGCCTTCTCCGCCCGCTTGCGCTTGGTGATGTCAATGCGCAATTCTTCGTTGGCTCTTGCCAGCTCTGCAGTTCGTTCCGCAACCCGCCTTTCTAACTCGTCGTGAGCCTTTCGCAGCGCCTCCTCCGCCCGCTTGCGGTCGGTGATGTCTCTGAATATGTTCACAACGCCTTCTACTTTGCCGTTCTTCTTGATAAACCTGGTACCCACTTCCACAGAAACCTTCTTGCCGTTTTTATGCTTGAGCTCCAGTTCAACTATAGTCACGGCTTCACCGTCTCTAATCGTATCTCTGAAAAGCCTGACTGTTTTGGGTAAGTCCCTCAGCCCAAGGAGTCCAAGCCTGGCGAAGTTCTTCCCGATTATTTCATCCCGCTTGTAGCCCAACAAATCCTCAACTCTATTGTTCACATCGAGGATCTTGCCGTATTTGTCTACGTAGGTAATCACGTCAGTAACTGTTTCAAAAATTGTCCTGAATTTATCCTCGCTCTCTCTGAGCGCCGCCTCCGCTCGCTTGCGCTCGCTGATGTCACGAGCAATCGCCAGAGCAATCCGTTGGCCGCCGATGGTGAAGAAACTCCCAGTGACCTCCACAGGTAGGAGTGTCCCATCTTTCCTCCGCTGGTTCACCTCGAACATCATTTCTTTCATCAGTCCATCCCGAACTTTCAGGAACGCTTCATATCCCCTGGGATCAGCGTCAATCTCCCTGTTGCTCAGTTTTAACAATTCTTCTTTGCTGTAGCCGAGCAATTCACAAGCCGCCTGATTGATATCCACGAATCTCCCCGTCTCATCGGACAGGAATATAGCGTCTTTTGCCGTCTCAAACAGCACTCGGTACTTCTCCTCCGATTCTCGCCGCTCCGATTCCCGTAGCGCCTCCTCCGCCCGCTTGCGCCCGGTGATGTCTTCGTGCATTACCACAACATTTGTTAGCTTGCCGGCTGCATCAAATATCGGGAATAACCTGCTTCTCGTAACCGTCCTTTTGTCTTCATAAGGTGAAATGAACTCTATTTCGGGAGTTTCAACCGTTTTCCCGCTCAGAGCTTCCTTCATGTACTTGACCACGCCCTGCCGCACGTTCGCAGGTTCTGTCAGGGCATTCATCCCCAGAACCAACTCTTTCTGGGGGACATTGTAGGCCTTCAGAAAAGCTCTGTTGACCATCACGCAAATCCCCTCTGAGTCTATCACAAAAATTGGAAGGGGTGATTGCTCAATGAGGCTCTCCAGGAACTGGCTTTTAGCTTTGAGTTCTTCCTCCGCCCGCTTGCGCTCGGTGGCCTCCCTTTCCAGATCTAAAACCTTCTTCTCTAGCTTCTTGACCAGCCGTTCGCTGTATTCGCGAAAAACCGTCGGCTCTTCTGTGACGGGCGCGCCAGGCAGCACGATCAGCCGGCCCGCCTCATGCTCGGCGATGACCTCCCGCAGTATCTCCACGAACACGTCTGGCTCTGTCGGCTTGATAATGAATCGCTCCGCCCCCAGGCTCAGGGCGAACCTCTCGTCCTGGGGGTCGGTATAGGTGGCAGTGTAGAAGACAAAGGGAATGTGCTTGAACATTTCGTCCTTCTTCCACTCGCGGCAGAGGGTGAAACCGTCCATGACCGGCATCAGTATGTCGGTGATGATCACGTCCGGCGGGTCGCACCGGGCCTTCTCCAGTGCTTCGGCCCCATTGCTCGCCGAGACCACTCCGTAGCCGTGACCCTTCAGGAGCACCTGCAACATGTACAGGTTCTGCTCATTGTCGTCAACAATCAGGATCCTGGTCATGAGCCACCACCTCCGCCGGCTGGTTGGGCCGGTAGATACCGCTCTACGTCGTCCATGAACGTCTCAGGGTTGATGGGCTTCTCGATGTAGCCCTGGCAGCCAGCGGCCAGAATCCGCTCCCGGTCGCCGACCATGGCGTAGGAAGTCACGGCCACGATGGGCACATCGGCCAGAGCCGGGTTGCTCCTCAGTTCCCGTGCCACGGCGTAGCCATCCATGACCGGCAACTGGATGTCCAGCAGGATCAAGGCCGGCTTGACCTGACGCGCCAACTCGATTCCCTGGCGGCCATCCCACGCCTGGACAACCTGGCACCCATGCTTTTCCAGGATGAAAGTTACCAGGTACATGTTCTGCTCGTTATCCTCAATGACGAGAATCTTGGGTTTCATCTCCTCCTCCTATGCGGCTATTGTCATTGCGAGCGCAGCGAAGCAATCTCCCGCCAAGTTGGGGATTGCTTCGTCACTTCGTTCCTCGCAATGACGGGCTGCTTGGCAGCGTGAAGGTGAAGGTGCTCCCCACACCCCACCCACTTTCGGCCCAGATCTCACCCCCCAGCATCTCCACCAGCTTCTGACAAATAGATAGCCCCAACCCCGTCCCCTCGTGCCGGCGGGCCATCCCGGTCTCGATCTGACGGAATGCCTTGAACAGCTTGCCCATATCCTCGGGCTTGATCCCAATACCGGTATCCACCACGCGAGTCACTAGCCAACCATCGCTGATTCGACATTCGACGCGCACCTCCCCGTGCTCGGTGAACTTGATGGCGTTGTTGAGCAGGTTGATGAGGATCTGCTCCACCCGCCGCTGGTCGCTGGTGATCTGGTCCACCTCCGGCGCCACCTCGGCGACCAGTGCCAGCCTCTTCTTCTCGGCCAGAGGGGTCACCGTCCGCACCGCTTTCCCAATCGTCTGGCGCATGTCAAACGGCTCGGAGGCAATCTCCAACTGGCCAGCTTCGATCTTGGAGATGTCCAGGATGTCGTTGATGAGGTTCAGCAGGTGGCGGGCACTGCTCTGCACCATGCCCAGTTGTTTGGTCTGTTCATCATTCAGGGGACCAGCCAGTCCCTGCAGCATGATGCCGGTGAAGCCGATGATGGAGTTGAGCGGCGTGCGCAGCTCGTGGGACATGGTGGCCAGGAAGGCCGATTTGAGGCGGTCGGCGGCCTCGGCTCGTTCCTTGGCGATGGCCAGCTCGGCTGTGCGCTCTTTCACCAGCTTCTCGAGATGCTGGCGATGTTGCCTCAGTTCTATCTCCGAGGCCAGGCGCGTGGCTGTTGTTCCAGCCAGGCCGGCGACAGCCAAATAGACATTGAGCAAGTCCTTCGGAAGTGGCTCGGACATTCTATGGCCCACCAGTATCACAGCAGTGACCTGGTTTTCCTGCGTGATGGGCAAGAACGCTACCGACAGAGGATCCGGTGTGAAAACAAGCTGCGACGTGAGGAAGCCACTCTCCAACACCTCAGCGATAGCTTCCTTTGCCTCCGATCCAAGATTCCTTTGGCTGGAGACTTGATCGGAGAAAGCCCAATGGCGCCCTATTATTTCCCCATCTGCTCGGCGTTCTCCAAAGGCAACCAGATCCGCGCCGAAAAAGTTGACCAGCACTTTTCCGACCTCGCTCCATACATCCTGTTGGGTCGTTAGACTGGCGAGATACTGGGCCGTCTTGATAAAGGCATCCAGGGTTTTCTGTTGGTCGGGTGATGGCTTTTCCATCGCTCAGTCTCCTCGCATTGGTTCAAGATGCAGGTTCTCAAAGAAAAGAATGAATCACCTCCGCTCACGCGCGGCCAAAACCAGGGCGGCTACATTCTCCGGTTTCGATTCCGGTGGAATTTCACAGCCGGATGAAAGGATGAACCCCCCGCGGTCGGCGAACAGGTTCAGTAGTCTGGATGACTCAGTCGCGATCACGTCAGGAGCTGCCTCGACAAAGGAGAGGGGCTTGACGTTGCCATCCAGACAAGTCTGCGGGAGCGCTCGTTGAGCATCTAAGGGATCAACATAGTAATCAAAATTGGCAATGTTCACCCCAGCCTGGGGGTAAAGGGGCAAAATAGGCTCAGTCGGCCCGGCAATATGCAGCCAGTTGGCTGCAGCCCCCGCCTGCTTAAAGGCTGCAAACACCAGTTTGAGGCGAGGAAGATCGAACTCGCGGAAGAACTGGTGCGGAATGACGGCCGGCGAAGCAGATGGGTCGAAAACCACGGGCAGATGCGCCCCCGCCTCGACCTGCGCCACACCGAACCGGATGACGACCTCTGCGGAAAAGTCCAGTAGACGGGCGAAACTTCCGGGCTCATCTATCGCCAGGTAGAGCGCAGCCTCTATGCCCAGCAGTTGCGTTGCCAACGTCATCGGGCCTAGCACGCAGCCGACCACCAGCACGTCATCGCCCACCTCTCGCCGCAAAACCCTCGCCGCTTTCAGCAGCTCCGGCATGCGCCCGGCTTGATGAGGATTAGGCACCGAGAGGCTGTCCAGATCGGCGCCTTTTGAAAGCACATAGGATTTGACGATTGGGTACTGGTCTGCCCGATACGTCAAGACAGAGCCCACCGCCTCAGTCTCGACGCTCACGTCCATCAAGGCGAACACGGCGTCGTAACCATAGTGTTCCAGGGCCTTGATCTGGCAGCGCGCCAGCAACTCGCCATCGCGGACATAATCACCCAATGGCACACCGGCAAGACTGGCAGCATGACCAAAGACCTGGGCGATCACCGGCACACGGTCCGGTTTCTCAAAACTTACCGCAGCTTGGATCCGTTCAAGGCTGTTCATTTTTCACCCCCTGCGATTTGGTCGAGATAGCGTGCGCCGTCGAAGGCGGTCTCGGCTACGAAATCAACGTTCAGGCTCTCGGCGGAGGCTTGCTTCAACGCTGCTCCGCCTGCCATCACCTTGATATGCCCAAGCCCCCGCTCAATCATTCTGTCCCTAACCTGGCGCACCTGAGGAATCACAGTGGTAATCAGGCCGCTGACCCCGACGGTCGTGGCCGCTTCCTGCTCTGCGGCATCAATCAGCTTTTCGACAGGGCAATTCCTACCACAGTCAACGACCCGGTATCCTTTTCCCGTCAAGACCATCCTGACGACGTTCTTCCCCAGGTCATGAACGTCTCCCATCAGGGTCCCAATGACGACAGTCCCCTTTGTCTGGGGCAGAGGGGCACCCGGCGGATACAGCTCCTTCATAACCCCCATCACTGCCCGCCCGACGAGCATGATTTCAAGCAAGTTGAACTGCTCCACAGTGCACTTGGCGTCTAACTGCGTCATTGCTGCTTCTATCCCCTCCGTGACAATCCGCTCGTGTCCGATACCGGCGTCACAGAGTCCTCTTGCCTCAGCGATAGCTTGAGCTTGGTCGCCGTCAAGCAAGGCTCTTACCAGCAAATCCATAGCTGGGTTACTCATCGCTCCCTCCCTTCTTGTCTGTCAAGTTTCACTATTCAATCCGCTTGCGCTCGGCCTGAGCGCGCTCTAGCTCCGCTATCTTCTCCTGCCAAGCTGCTATCTCTTCGAGCAACTGAGCCTTCTTCATCTTTGAGTAATCCATGATACGTCCTGCTTGTCCCATCCCAACAAAAAAGCCAACCTTAAACACACGCGGGTGCTTTTGGCTGGCATGGAGGGCGGGGCGTCGGCACCCACGTTTTGAATTTCAAAGCCATTGCAATTGTAACATTAAACGCAAACTGTGTCAAGCTTGCGTTTTCTTCGCCGCTGGCAAGCGGCAATCAGTTGGGGCTACTTGCTACCCTCTTCCACCCAAAAAGCTTTTCTTGTGTCTTCCCAAAACAGGCAGCAAGGTTAGGGAACTGCTACCGTCACCCCAAGGCTTTAGCGTTCATAGCTGGAGTGTAGCGTTGGTATGTGCACCGAGCATTGGCTGGCACAGCGGCTCCCAGCCCTCTTGAGCTAGGACTCCTGGTTATCCTGTTTCTGCTCGTACATCAATCTATCCGCCCGGGCCAGCAGTTCATCAATGGAACAGGGATGTTCGGGATCGTAGCGCGCTATGCCCATACTTAGCGACAGCTTGTAGCGGCGGTCTCCCCTTGCGTTACGGGCCTTCAGGTTCTCTTGCAAACGAGCAGTAAGAATCTCGGCGGGGGCCCCATCGGTTTCTATCGCCAGAACCACAAACTCGTCCCCACCAATGCGAGCAATGATGTCCGACTCGCGAAACGTCTCTTTGAGGGCATTGGCGATCTCGATCAATGCCTGGTCTCCTTCAGGGTGGCCAAAGGTATCATTAATCCGCTTCAGGTCGTCAAAGTCGGCAAAAAGCAGCACCATTCTCCTCTTCGACCGTTCGGCTGTCTTCAACTGCTGTTGGCCCAGGGCTACGAATCCTCGCCGGTTGTACAGGCCCGTAAGTTCGTCAACAAGTAACATGGCGCGCAGCGCCTCCTCCATCCGCACCTGCGCAGTGATATCGGTGTAGACAGCGACTAACCCGATCAACTCATCCCCCACCATGATCGGAGACCCGGCCAAGAGGACATCCACGGGAGAGCCGTCTTTCCGATAACGGACGGCCTCTGTGGGCGGCACTTCCCTCCCACCCATGGCCATCTGTGTAAACCCGACCGCCTCCTCGAGCACCTCAGGGCTGGTGATCAGGTCGTCAATGTTCTGGCCGCTCACCTCCTCCTGTGAGTATCCGAACAGCTTCTCTGCGCCCGCGTTCCATTCCACGATCTGATGGTGGGCATCCAGGGTCACGATGGCGTCAGGGGCGGCTCCCAGCACCCCTTCCAGGTACAGCCGGCGTTCTTCGATCTCTTCGAAGAAGCAGGCGTTGCGGATGGCAATGGCCGCCTGGGTGGCGAATAGGCCCAGCAGTTCAGCATCGGCTGGAGAGAAGGTGTGCGGTGGGTCCGCCAGCACGTTCAACACCCCCAGGAACTTCTCTCCCCAGCGAACCGGCACGCCCACGACGGCCTTGGAGGGGTAGCTTTCGTAGATAGCCGCCCGTCCTTCCCATTGCTGGTAGTCGTCCACGATGAGCGGCTCGCTGGTCTCCCACACCCTGCCGGAGAGCCCCTCTCCCCGCCGGAGGACGGACTCTATGGGCACCAGGCAGGGACCGACGGCCGTCACCCACATCAGCATGTCCAGGTCTGGCCGGTATAGGTAGAGACCGCCCGCGGTTCCCCCAACCAGTTCAACGGCCTGCGAGACGATGGAGTGGAGAAGGGAGTCCAGGTCCAACTCGGCGGTGAGTTCCAGGCCCACCTGTCGCATCGCCTCCAACTGGGCCGTGCGCTGCCGGATCTCCTCCTCCGCCCGCTTGCGCTCTGCTTGAGCGCACTCTAGCCCCGCTATCTTCTCCCGCAAAGCTTCTATCTCTTCGATCAACTGAGCCTTCTTTATCTTTGAGTAGTCCATGATGCCTCCTATCTGTCCTATCCTAAAAAGAAAAGCCAACCTTAAACGCGCGTGGGCGCTCTTGGCTGGCATGGAGGGTGGACATCGGGCACCCACGTATTGGATTTCAAATCCACTTCGATTATAACATCAAAAGCGAGCTACGTCAAGCCTTCGTCCAAGCGCAACTGGATCGCTCCCTCAATAGCCTCGATTATCTGGAGGTAGCCCGTACAGCGGCAAAGGTTGCCGGCAATGGTTTCCTCGATCTCCTCAGTGCTGGGCTTGGGGTTCTCGTCCAGGAGGGCTTTGGCCGACATGATCATGCCCGGCGTGCAGTAGCCGCACTGCACGGCCCCCTTCTCGACGAAAGCCTGCTGCAAGGGATGCAGTTTGTCGCCGTGACTCAGGCCCTCGACCGTTACCACCTCTCGGCCGTGGGCCTTCATGGCTGGCAGCAGACAGGAGAGCACCGCCTGGCCGTCCATTATCACCGTGCAGGCTCCGCACTCGCCCTCGTTGCAGCCTATCTTGGTGCCCGTGAGACCCAGTTTGTCGCGCAGCACATCCACCAGGATCTCAAAAGGCTCGACCTCCACGGTCACAGATTCGCCGTTCAATGTCATCGTCAAGGGATATATGATGGTTGACCTCCCTTTGGAATTTGGAAGTTGGAGATTGGAGATTAGGGCACGGTTCATTTCTGGCCTAAAACGGCTTAAATCAGCTTTACACTTTTTGGGCATGGATAGCCGTGAAGTCAAGCGTCAACGGCCTGAAAGTGCCCGAAAAGGCTATTTTCACGG
>DAOUDK010000108.1:0-42530 GCA_034431315.1 Anaerolineae bacterium | reverse complement strand
CTATATGCAGGTGCATTCCAATCAATTGCTACTATATGTGGTAGGAGGAAGCGAGCTTGTCCAGACTCCAGTGAACAAAGTTTACCCATCAAATCACGGTTGACAGAGTACTAGCTTTCCTCGACCCCGAAGGGTTGGAACTGAGGTGGGAGACTGTGGCAAAGTTGGCCTCAGTGCGCCGGATGGACCTGATCATCAATTATCCCCAAGGTGGACTGAACCGCTGTATGCGCCAGGCTTTTGAGGCAGAGCATCAGACAATTGTTGACCTGTTCTTCGGCGGTCAGGAGTGGCGCGAAGTGTACAGGTCCTATTTACAACGTAGACTCCGGGGTAGCATCCATCGGCATCTTGTTGATCTTTACAAGGGCAAGTTGCAGAACCTGGGGTATCAGGAAGTGCGTCGAGATGACGAAACCGGCGATGAGCCACTAATCCGTAACGCAGCCCGGCGGGCCCCGATGTACCGGCTTCTCTTTGCCAGCAAACACCTGCTCGGGCACGAGTTCTGGCAGAGCATTCTCAAGCGAGATGTATATGGCCAGCGACGGCTTTTGTAGATTTGCTGATTAGAACTTTTGTGCTACAATATAAGAAGATCGAATTTCCGCCAAGAGGAGCATGAGCTATGGGAGCCCGTTCGAGCATTGAGTGGACAGAATCAACCTGGAATCCAGTGACAGGTTGTACCAAAGTCAGTCCGGGATGTAAACACTGCTATGCTGAACGCATGGCGCTGCGACTACGCGCCATGGGGCAACCCAACTACGTCAATGGCTTCAAGTTGACCGTACACGAGCACATGTTGGAATTGCCGCTGAACTGGAAGAAGCCACAGATGGTTTTTGTCAATTCAATGAGCGACCTTTTCCACGAAGACGTACCACTGGAATTCATCCAAGAGGTCTTTGATACCATGCGCCGCGCCTCGTGGCACGTATTTCAGGTGCTCACCAAACGCTCCAAACGACTACTCGAGCTCGATCAAGAGATTGACTGGCCTCCCAACGTGTGGGTGGGTGTCAGCGTGGAAAACCAGGATTATACATTCCGCATGGAGCATCTGGGGCAGACAAACGCTTGTCTCAAGTTCCTCTCGCTGGAGCCTCTGCTCGGCCCATTGCCAAACCTGGACCTGCGTGGCATAGACTGGATCATTGTCGGGGGCGAGTCTGGGCCTGGCGCCAGGCCTATCAAAGAAGAGTGGATAATTGATATCAGAGACCAATGTCTTGCAGCCAATATCCCTTTCTTCTTCAAGCAGTGGGGAGGAGTTAGAAAGAAACGCGCTGGCCGAGTTCTCAAGGAGCGCACCTGGGACGAGATGCCCATGCAGATAGGAATGATGAGCAGTCAGAGGGCACTTTCTGCCGTGATCTGACAGAGGCCAGTGGGTGAGAAGCTGGGCGAGATCAACGGATGGATCGAACCATTGCTACGCGATACGAACGATAACTCGAAGACAGGAGGTTCAACAGAACCATGGCCAACATTGAGGTGCAGAGAACAGACCACGACGATAGTTACGAGTTTCAGGTGACTGTGAAGGAAGGGAAGGGGGAGAGTCGCCACCGGGTGACGCTCCGCAAAGGCGACTATCAAGAGTTGGCCGCGGGCAAGGCGAGCCCTGAGGACCTGGTGGCGGAGTCCTTTCGGTTTCTCTTGGAACGCGAACCCAAGGAATCTATCCTACGCTCCTTCGATCTCATGGTGATCGGCCGCTACTTTCCGGAATACAGGCGTGAGATCGTGAAGCGTCTATGATCGGGGCGTTCGATGCTGAAACAACGATTAGCGAGGTGAAACTATGAAAAAAGTAAACCTGCTGGTATCCATCTGCCTGGTGTTAGTTGCTACTGTGGCTTCTTGCCGCCCTGCTAGACCCACGCCCGACCCGGCTGAGATAGAGCGACTGGTAGCTGAGGCTGTACGAGCAACGATAGAGGCTATGCCCACTGCCACTCCGTACCCAACCTACACTCCTGCGCCGCTAGCTCCCATCTACACACCGTCAGCTAGCGTCAATACACCGCGTCCCGCTGTCGTCCCCATCACGCCAGGATCGCAGCCTGGCGCCGCATTTCGTACTCACATCGTCGTGGCGGGCGATACGGTGAGCGGCATAGCCAAAGAGTATGGTACTACGGTTGAAGCAATAATGGAGGCCAACGATCTCAGCGACGCAGGACTGATCATCGTTGGTCAAGTGTTGTCCATCCCTATTGGGGAGGCGGGAGCTGCCTCTACGCCAATAACCCCTACCCCATCACTTACTCCCACAACGACACTCACGTCAACGACTCCTATCCCGCTTACTCCAACTGCTACCCCAACCGAGACTCCGGCGTCATAGCGCCAATCACTCTGGGGATAACCCTTACGACAATGCCCCAAGCAGGTGGCTGCTTGGGGCGTTCGGCGTTACGGCAACAAGTCTGTTACTTAACTGTCCGGTTGGCGAAGCGCTCCCAACTCCAGGGTTCGTCCAGGATGGTCACCTCGACGGTCTCAATTCCATCCACACTCCTGGCCTTGCGCCTGACCTGCTCAACGAGGTAACCAACCAGTGGGCAGGCAGGTGTGGTCAGAACCATTCGCACCTCCACCGCTTTACCGTTGATGACGATCTCTTTGATCAGCCCCAAATCAACGACGTTGATCCCAACCTCTGGATCAATCACTTCCTTCAGGGCCTGGCGAATTTTTGTTTCCACTTTCCCCCCTGGTGTCAATGACGCCAGTCTAGCCTCTTCCGTGGGTAAAGGGGCAGTCCTGGGCAGGGCCACCTCCAGCTTCCGCACTCTTTCCTCAAGTTTGCTCTGCTTGTCCAAAGCCTCGCTTATGGCCTTCAGCACCGGGTCGGGCAACCTGCCGTGTTCCAGGTCTGTCTCCGGGCCCTTTGGCTTTTTGGGCCCGGCGATCCTCCCCGGCACTCCTACCACTGTTGCTCCAGGAGGAACGGGCTTGATCACCACCGCGCCGCCGCCGACTTTGGCGTTGTCTCCCACGGTGATGGGGCCAAGTATCGTCGCTCCCGTACCAATCACCACGTTGTTGCCGATGGTGGGATGGCGCTTCTTCTTCTCCAGGGTCGTGCCGCCTAGAACCACCCCCGTGTACATCAGGACGTCATCCCCAATCTCGCTCGTCTCACCGATGACCACTCCCATGCCGTGGTCAATGAAGAACCTGCGACCTATCTTTGCGCCTGGGTGGATCTCGATCCCGGTCAGAAGCCGATTGATGTGGGAGAGAAGGCGGCCCAGGAAAAGAAGCCTGTGCTGCCACAGGACGTGAGCTACGCGATGCAGCCAGAGAGCGTGCAAGCCAGGATAGCAGCAGATCACCTCCCAAACGGTTTTGGCCGCCGGATCTTTATTAAAGACGGTTTGAATATCCTCTCTTATCCGCTCGAACACCCCATTCCTCCACCTCCTTAATCGCTGAGAGCGCTGAGGTCCGCTGAAGCCGCTGTCCATTTAGCGCCGTCAGCGCGGCCAACGTTCTCGTAATAGCTCTCGATTGCTCTGCGTAAAGCATCAGGGCCTAAGTTGGAGTCCATCTTCCTTTCGGGGATGTCCCCCAAGGCCTCAATGACAGCCTGCGGCGTGATGCGCAGGACCTCCTGAATCGTTTTGCCCTCGGCCATCACGCTGGTGATGCTGCTCGAGGCGATGGCCACGGGGCAACCCATTGTCTTGTGTTTGACCTCGACGAGGCGGCCATCGGACACCCGGATCCAGAAGTAGGTTATGTCCTCGGGGCACTTTAGGCCACCCCCTGCCTTACCGCAGCCATCGGCGTCCTCAATGGCGCCGACGTTTCGGGGATTTCTGAAATGCTCCAGTACCACCTCGCTGTACATGGCGTTCTCTCTAGAAAAGTCTGCGCCGCACGATGTCGTCTAAAACCTCCAGGAAGCGATCCACTTCATCCTTGGTGTTATAGATGTAAAAGCTGACCCGCACCGTCCCTTCCACGCCCAATCGGTCTGCCAGGGGATAGGCGCAGTGTCCCCCCGCCCGCACGGCTATCCCCTCGTCGTTCAAGAACCCGGCCACAATGTGGGAATCAACCAACTCGCCGCCCTTGATCACGTTGAAGGCTATGACGCCCGTTCGCTCATTCGGGTTCAAAGGACCGTACATCCGGACGCCCGGGATGGCCCGCAGGCCTTCCAGCGTATATTCGGTGAGCTCCTTCTCGTGCGCCCTCACTTCCTCCATTCCGATCCGCTGAAGGTAATCAATCGCCCCCTCAAGATGCTGGCCGCTTCTCAACTCTACCGCCCCGCCCAGGGCTATCCCGCCACAGACGTTGGATGTCCCCGCCTCGAATTTCCAGGGCAGCTTGTTCCACCTCGCCCCCTCCAACTTGACGTCGGCGATCATGTCCCCGCCGTACAGGAACGGCGTCATCTCCTCCAGGAGATCCCTTCTTCCGTACAGTACCCCGATGCCCATGGGAGCCAACATCTTGTGTCCGGAGAAGGCCAGGAAATCGCAGCCGATTTCTTCGACATTCACTGGCATGTGCGGCACCGACTGCGCGCCATCTACCAGGAACAGGGCTCCAGCCTGGTGGGCCAGGCGACCGATCTCCCGCACCGGATTGATAGTGCCCACCACGTTGGACACATGGGCGCAGCAAACCAGCCTGGTCTGCTCTGTGATCGCTTCCCTCAGCAGTTCCAAGTCCAGCGTTCCATCGTCGTGGATGTCAACGACCCTGAGGGTCACGCCAGCCCGCTCGCGCATCCTCTGCCAGGGCACCAGGTTCGAGTGGTGCTCCATTACGGTGACCACCACCTCGTCGCCGCGGCCCAAGCGCACCCGCTCGCTTTCGCCGAACAGCAGGGAGTAGGCCACCAGGTTGATGGCTTCGGTGGTGCTGCGAACGAAGATGATTTCCCTTGCATCTTCGGCACCGATGAATCGGGCCACGTTCTCGTGGGCCTGCTCGTACAGCTCCGTCGCCTCCTGCCCCAGGGTGTGGGACGAGCGGTGGATGTTGGCGTTGTAGGTGCAGTAGAACTCCTGAATGGTGTGCAGCACCTGTTGCGGCTTCTGCGTCGTGGCGGCGTTGTCAAAGTAGATCAAGGGCCTGTCCCCGATCTTGCGCTGCAGGATGGGGAAATCGGTGCGTATGGTCTGCACGTCCAGGACGAAAGTTTCCCTCACCTTTCAGCCTCCTGTAAACAGCACGCAACAGGTGCCACCTGCAAAAGCTCTCTTCTGACGTGCCCGCCTAACTCGTCGGTGTTCCTACAGACCAATGTACCTGGCGTACAGCGTGCGGGCCACGGCTTCGTCGGTGGTGCCCTTGACGATGGTGCGCCCGTCGGGGAAGACGGTCAGTTCGTAGGAATCCACCCGGAAACGCAGCATGTAGTCGTTGAAGGTCACCTGCCCCACTGAGTTGAGCCGCTCGGCCAGGCCAGGGAAAGAGACCTTGGCCTCCCCCCGCACATTCACCTGCACCGCCTCCCGCCCGCAGAGGCTGGTCAGGTAGGAGCCCTCTCGGGCCTCCAGGAATTCGAACTGGCCCAGGTCGCAGGCCGGGCAGAGCCCATCCCTCTTCTCCAGTTCCAACTGCTCCAGGGTACCAGCCCAGGCGTCCACGTAGAGCAGTCGGCCATGGAGCTCCTCTTCCTTGCCCATGAGGAGTTTGAGGCCCTCGGTCACCTCCAGCGAGGCCACGATGTTCACCGCCGGGCCCAGCACCCCCACCGTGTCGCAAGTGGGTGTGCTGCCGGGCGCGGGCATCTCGGCCAGGAAACAGCGAAAGCAAGGGGTGCGGTGGGGAAGGATGACCATGGTCATTCCATAGGTAGCGATCACTGCTCCGTAGACCCAGGGGATGCCGTGCTTGACGCAGGCGTCGTTGACCAGGAAGCGGGTTTCGAAGTTGTCCGTCCCATCCAGGACCAAGTCCACGTCGCCGATGATCTCTTCCACGTTGCCAGGGTTGACATCGGCCACCAGAGGTTCGATTCTCACCTGGGAGTTGACCCGGCGCAGCTTCTCGGCGGCGGCCACCGCTTTAGGCAGCCCTCGGGCGATGTCCTCCTCGTCGAAAAGGATCTGTCGCTGCAGGTTGTTCAGCTCAATGTAGTCCCGATCTACAATCTTGACCCGCCCCACGCCGGCCCGCACCATACTGCTGGCCACGACCGTGCCCAGCGCTCCGCAGCCGATGACGGCCACGCTGGCAGCCAGTAGTTTCTTCTGGCCCGCTTCCCCTACCTCGGGCAGGAGCATCTGCCGCGAGTATCGCTCCAGTGCACTCACTGTCTACTCCATTTCAAAAAGGGGCGTGCTCAAGTATCTCTCACCTGTATCCGGCAGGATGACCACGATAAGTTTCCCCTTGCTTTCCGGCCTGGCAGCCACCTGCAGGGCAGCATGGGCCGCCGCGCCTGAGGAGATGCCGACCAGGATCCCCTCTTCCTTCGCCAGCCGACGGGCCATCTCGGCCGCGTCCTCATCGGCGACCTGGATGACCTCGTCCACCAGCTCCAGCCGCAGCACCTCGGGGACGAAGCCAGCGCCGATGCCCTGGATCTTGTGGGGGCCAGGTTGGCCGCCGGAGAGGACAGGCGAGGCAATCGGCTCCACGGCGATGGCTTTGAAGCCGGGCTTGAGCGGCTTGATTACCTCGGCGACGCCGGTGATGGTACCGCCGGTGCCCACGCCGGCGATCACGATGTCCACTTGTCCATCGGTGTCCTGCCAGATCTCTCTGGCCGTCGTCCAGCGGTGAATCTCTGGATTGGCGGGGTTCTTGAACTGCTGAGGGACGAAATACCGGGGTTCCTGAGCTGCCATCTCCTCAGCCTTCCTGAGCGTCCCCGGCATCCCCTCCGCTCCGGGAGTCAGAATCAGCTCGGCCCCAAGCGCTTTCAGCAGATTCCTGCGCTCCACGCTCATCGTATCCGGCATGATCAGAACCAGCTCGTAGCCACGGGCCGCACAGACGAAGGCCAGGGCAATGCCGGTGTTGCCGCTGGTAGGCTCCAGGATGATAGTATCCTCTTTGATAAATCCACCACGCTCCGCAGCATCAATCATGCTCACCCCAATCCTGTCCTTCACGCTGGACAGGGGGTTAAAGGACTCTAGCTTAGCCAGCACTGTGGCCTCCAGTCCTTCCGTAACTTTATTCAATTTCACCAAAGGCGTATTGCCGATGGTCTTGGTGATATCTTCGTAGATCCTTGCCATTGTGATTCTCCTTTCGAGATTTTCTTGGTTGCTAATGATGGAACAACAGCCTAGCCCTTCATTTCTGCAACCCCACGGGCCTGGTCGCACAGATCCTTTAGAGTGACGGAGTCCAGGACCTCTTCTATTGTTCTTGATAGCCTCTCCCAAAGCGGGTAGGCTGCACAGCTATCCATCCGATGGCAGACATTCTCCGGGTCGGGACTAACGCAGTGCACCAGAGCAATCGGCCCCTCGACTGTCCTGATGATGTCTCCAGCCCTGATCTTATCCGCCTCCTGAGCCAGGACGTAACCACCCCCCGGCCCCTTGACGCTCTCGATGAACCCCGCCTTTCTCAACTTTACGAACAATTGTCCGATGTAGTGGGAGGAAATCTCCTGCCTCTCAGCAATGTCCTTCCTGGGAACCGGCCCCTGATCCGTGTGCAAGCCCAGGTCAATCATCGCCCTTAAGGCATATCTCCCCTTGGTTGAAATCTGCATCCCAATTCCCCCTTGTCGAACAACTTGGAGCGGATTATAGCATAGTTGAGTAACTTTGTCAACTATCCCACCACTCCGATCAGGGTCTTTTAATTCTCCGGCAAATGGCCGGCGCTCTTGAGAGAATGGAAAAGCCCTACTACTCCGATCAGGAGGACGCCCAGGAAGACCAGGGCCGACGCGAAGACCCTGTAACCCTTCCGCAGCAAAGCTCCCCCAGTCACGGGAAGCAACGGTTGAGCTTCGGGCGAGTCGTTAATGACCATGGTTGGCGAGCGGGTCGGCGCGGCGGTGGGCGGCGGCAGTGGCGTCGGCGTGTCAGGCGGCGGCGCCGGCGTGTCAGGCGGGGGCTCTGGCGTATCGGTGGGCGGCAGTGGCGTTGGCGTGGGTGGCAGTGGCGTGTTCGTTGGCGGCGCTGGTGTATCGGTTGGCGGCACGGGCGTGTCCGTGGCTGGTCCCGGCGTCACGGTCGGGCACGGGGTCGCCGTCGGTCACAGTTGTGCGCCGACAGGGACCGGTAGAAGTGACGCCATCACCAGCAGGGCCACAGTGAGCAAGATGGCAAGAGTCAGGAAACGCATCGCTGGCCTCTCTTCTACTTCACGATAAGCGGCAAGTAGATGTAAAAAGTGGGTGGAACCTCGCATCCCCCAAGCCAGTCGATAATAGCGTCCATCACCTCTGTGCGGTCTGCCAGGTTTGCCAATCCCTCGAAAGGCCAGGCGAAGAAGACCGTCCTGTAGTTGCCGCTGCTACACTTATAGCTTGTAGAATTGGTCTGACCGGTATCTTCCCAACGGAAAGGTGAGTAGATCCCTCAACCGGTTCGTCTGACGACGGCATCGGTGTAAAGGTCGCCCGGCCAGCCGTTGGGCGGTATCAGGTTGTAGGGACCCAACCCGCTGCCAGGGCTGTAGAGGACGCCCACGGGGTCCGTCTGGTTCACGTCGTTGGTGTAACTGGCAATGGTCAGACGGATTTGGCCAAACGTGGTCAGCCCCCTGTCGTGGAGATAGTCTTCGCTGGAGAGGAAGAAGAGCCCCTCTGCATCGAGATAGGCCGCCACCGCCGCTTCGTTGGCCGAGGTGAAGGTGTCGCTCCGGGGGTAGCCAGTGAACCAGATGACCATTTGGTAGCCCATGAGGTCACCAGCAGACGGGTCGCCTTGGGTAGCCACGTCCCAGACCTCGTAAGTTACGTCCATTTCGTCCAGGGTCGAGGTGTAGTAGATGCGCACGTCCGGCCCGTCCTGGTCATCATCCACCAGAAGCACGCAGGCCAAGTTGACCCCAAGCACCTGGCCCAAAGCCGCCGAGGTCATGAGGCCACAAAGTGTGGCGACAACGAGGGCCGTGACAAAGATTTTACCCATCATCTTGAGCCTCCCTCCTGTGAAATCTGCTACCAATGTTCATCCAGCCTACTTGTACGCCTTCACCTGAACACTGGTGATTTTCCCCGACAGCCTATCGTCCATTCCCAGTTCAGCATAGGAGTGCTGAGCCACCAGGCTAACGTCTCTGAACCCCGCTCGCCTGATGGTATCCACATACTCCTGCTTTTCGAGCGCCCCGGCAATACATACAGCCCAGGCCTCAAAGCTGCGTCGGACATCCTCGGGAAGCTCTCCTTCGGTCACCAGGTCGGATATGAGTATCCTGCCACCCGCTTTCAGTACCCTGAACGCTTCTTTGAAGGTAGCCAGCTTGTCGGGCGAGAGATTGATGACGCAGTTGCTTATGATCACGTCCACAGAATCATCGTCGAGAGGCAGATTCTCTATCTCGCCTACTCTGAACTCTACGTTGCTGTAGCCGTAGCGGCTTGCATTCCGCCGTGCCCTTTCCACCATTTCTTCCGTCATATCAACGCCGATCACCTGGCCGCTTTCCCCCACTCTCCGGGCAGCAAGGAACGCATCCAATCCCCCACCGGAACCGAGGTCCAAGACGATCTCGCCCTCTTTCAGTTCCGCCAGGGCCGTTGGATTGCCACATCCCAGCCCCATAACAGTCGCCTCCGGAACGCTTCCCAGTTCCTGCTCCGAGTATCCCATCGTCTTTGCCTGTTCGAACAAGTCAGTCTGGCAAGCACAACTGGGACAGCAAGAGCTGCCACGTGACGCGATCTCTGCGTAGCGATCCCTCACGAATTCCTTGATCTCTTCTTCACGTTTCATCGTACACCTCCCTTTCAATAATCAACTACAGGATTTGATCCAGGTACTTCCCGATAAGTGATTCATTCAGTGGGCCGGTGTGCTGGGCCTGAATCACCCCCTCGCGACTGATGAAAAAGCTGGTGGGGATGCCCAGCACGCGGTATCCTTTGGACACAGCACCGCTTTCATCCAACAGAGTGGGAAACGTCAGGCCCTTTTCTTGCGTGAAAGCCTGCACAACGGCTTGCTTTTCGCCGATATTCACAGCCAGGATGACGAGACCCTGATCGCGGTGTTGTTCGTGAGTCTTTTGCAGAGCGGACCGCTCTTTACGGCAGTAAGGTCACCAGGTGGCCCAGAAATTGATGAGCACCGCTTGGCCTCGCAGGTCGCTCAACGACACCTCGTCGCCGTTCAGATCGGTCAGCGTGAAGTCTGGGGCCCGGGCTCCTTTGGCCGACGCAGCAGGCACATCAGGATCAAATGTACTTTGCTTATCAGGGACCTGGCAACCGGTGGAGATCACCAGCAGCGCAACCAGAATAATCATCGGTAGTCGGTGTAAAGACAGCGTAAACTTATCCATTGTGTATCATGCATCTCCATTTGCTCATAAGGTCGGTTGGCCGGAGGCTTGGTCTAACCTCTAACTTCTAACCTCCAACCTCCAATCTCCAATCTACAGGAACCGCAGCAACCATTCAGGTGTGATGCGCAAGAAATAGTTGTTTAGCACAGAGAACGTGCCGGTGACGAGCAAGACCCCTACCCCGACCATCAGCAACCCGCTGGCTATCTCCACCGCCCGCATGTGCTGGTTGAGCCGCTTCAACCAGCCGGTAGCCCGCGCCAGCAGCGCCGCTGTCACCAGGAAGGGAATAGCCAGGCCCAGTGCGTAGGTGAAGATGAATACCAGCGCCCGCGAGGGTTCGGCGAAAGCCAGCGTCATCACCGTGCCCAGCAGTGGGCCAATGCAGGGTGTCCAACCCGCGGCAAAAGTCAGGCCCAACAGCGCTGAGCGAGCGTAGCCTTGCTTCATTCCTGTCCCCACATCCATCCGGCGAGTCATGTTGAGGATGGGGATGGTGGCAATTCCCATGGTGTGCAGGCCGAACAGAACCAAGATCACCCCGCCGTGTATGGTGATCCAGTCCTTATACTGCTGCAACGCGCTGCCCAGGATGGTGGTAGGCAGGCCGAAGAGGACGACGAAGATCAGGGTGAAGCCCCCGACGAAGAACAGGGCGTGGCTAAGGACGTGCCAGCGATTGGATGATGTGTCGCCAGAGATGCTGCTTCCCGACAGGTAGCTGATGTAAATGGGCACCAGCGGGAGAACACAAGGTGAGAGAAAGGACAGCAAACCAGCCAAAAAGACCAGGGGAACGCTTATGGAATTCATTGCTATAGAGTCTCCTCCAGTGCGGCCCTTAGACCGGCCTCGGTAATGGGACCTATCCACCATTCCAAAAGTCGCCCATCCCTGGAAATCAGGAAGGTCTCGGGCACACCGGTGATGCGGTAGGCCGCCGAGATCCTATTGTAGAGGTCATAGCCATTGGGATAAGTGACGTTAAATTCCTCAATGTAGGATGTCGCTTTAGACTCAACGTCCTTGTAGTTCACCCCGACGAAGACCACCCCCCTGTCTTCGTACTCTTGCCAGATCCTCTCCAGGGCGGGCGCTTCATCACGACAAGGTGGGCACCAACTGGCCCAGAAGTTCACTACCACCACTGAGCCGCGCCGGTCTGCCAGGGATAACTCTCTGCCATTGAAGAGCGGCAAGGTGAAATCGGGGGCCGGAGCACCGATAGGAGAACCAGACTGAGTCCGCAGTCCGTAGCCCAGGACAATCAAAAACCCGACGGCCACTGCTGCGATGATCCACCTCGATTTTCCCGAGCGAGGGCTTCCGCCTTTCTCAGGTTTAGCTGTAGCGTCGTTCATAACACCTCTCTCTCACTATACTATCGGACACTTTTAGCGGAGAAACCAGGTTTTCTCCCCCAACAAAAAACCTGGTTTCTGACTAGAGCAAGGTAATAAAGAGCCAGCCGGCCAGGACGAGGAACAGCAGGGCGGTGCCCAACTTGACTGTGGCCGCGTGTCGCTGCAAAAAGCTGGTCAACTGCTTCGTCCCCGTCGTCCCGTACCAGACCAGGATGAAGACTACCACCAATGGAGCAATGAATAGCAAGTTGTAGAGCACCAGGAACGACACTGCGCGTGACCGCATCGCCGGTACGCTCATGACGAAGATGATGGTGGGCAGGTAGACCTGTCCAGTGCAGGCCAACTCCAGGAACGAGACCAGGATGCCGGTCACGAACGCGCCCGCCACGAATGTTCGCGAATGGCGCCCTCGCCGGATGATGGCGTTGATGCGCATGCGCAATCCGTGCGGCAGATTGAGCGCCATGTCGCCGATCTCCCCGCGACGTGCCTTGCGGAAGTCCAGAAAGCTGACCACGGCCAGCACTGCACAAAGAGCAGCCATCAGGCCGTAGAGCCAGCGTCCCAACGTCGTCAACAGGTTACCGAATAGTCCCAGCAGGTGGTGTAAGCCCAGTCCCACCGCCAGGTAGGTCAGGAAGACGCCCAGCGTGAAGGCTGCCCCCACTGCCAACACCTCTCTCCTCTTGCGCCCGCTGATGGTCAGATAGGAGACGAAGAAGACAATGGTGGCAAAGGCGCAGGGGTTGAGCCCGTCCAACAGGCCCGCCCCCACAACGGTCAGCATGCCAAAGGAGCGGAACCGTTCGACAATCGCCCTTCCAGACTGCTCGGGGTCGAAATCCTTCCAGGTCGCCTCAGCGCCGCTACTGACGTACTTGTCCAGCACGGCCTGTAGATTTTCCACGTTGACCTTACTGCCCACCAGGTAGTCTTCCCCCACAAACACCATCGGCACGCTCAGGCGTTTCTCCTCCGGCACGCCATAGCGCTGGCCCAACCACTCGCTCAGCCTCTTGGACTCCTCCTCCTCGATGGAGAACTCGGTGATCACCAACTGAGGGTAGAGACCCTGGAGAGTTTCCAGATAGTCACTGGCCTGGGCGCATGCTGAGCAGCCGGTAAACGAGAAATAGGCCAGGTGGATGGCCGGGGCGGACGGTGTGGAAAGCGCAGCGGCAGCGGCTGGCGGAATCGGAGTTGCCATAGCTGCCGATGATGCGGTCACATTTTGGTAAGTCATCAGCAAGAGCACGGCCATCAATGTGCTGATGGCCAGTGTCCTCCGTGGCAAGTCAGATATCATAGATTCTCCTCCAGTGATTGGCTAATGGATTCCCTCTCAAGCACGTCTTCCGGGGTTGCGTTCGAACACTTCGACAGGCTCAGTACAAGTTACAACCTCAGGTCTCCCATGCCACCGCAGCCACCTTCCCTGAATGGCAGCTCGCACTTACCAACGTAGCAGGGATTCTCGTGCGATAGGCCATACGTAGCTGGATCCACCCCCCTGCTTTTGAGCTCCTGGATGATATAGTAGTTGCTGTGAATGAAGTGCAGCCATTCTAGCGCCGATTCCCTTACCTGATCAGTATCATAGTTTTTCTCCACTATGAGGTAGCTCGACAGTCCCCACACAGACTTGGCCAGGTTGCAGGGACAGCAGCAGGTTGACATGGAGTTATCGTCACAACACGGTGCCTTGAGTGGAAGCAGGGCGTCTTGCATTAGGCTCTTCTGCGCGGATGTCAGCCGGATTGCATTGTAGTAGTTTACGAGCTGCTGCGTGTTGTTGAGGGACAGTGGAAGGCCATAGGATGTCTCATCGCCCTCCTGGGGTATGATCTCGGCTGCTACTTTTTCTGGTGTTGTTGCTACTTCCTCTGGTGTCGCTGCCACTTCCTCTGGTGTTGCTGCTACTTCCTCTGGTGTCGCTGCCACTTCCTCTGGTGTTGTTGCTACTTCCTCTGGTGTCGCTGCCACTTCCTCTGGTGTTGCTGTGCCGGCCTGCTGCGATTGGCTACAACCCCCACCGATGAGCAGGACGAGCGTCAATAGTATGACCACGTACAGGCTCTTCTTCTGTCTCTTGCTTGACATTACAAATGTCTCCTTTGCTTTTCTATACTCGCAACCTGATCAGTTCATCCTCATACAATGGCGGGACCAGGATCGCCTCACTCAAAGCGGCGTAATCCTTCCCGTAGTGTACCTTTACTCTATCGTCCTCCGCATCGCTGTAGCGAGCGGTGATGGCGGCGGCAAGGTGGATCTCTGCCTCGCCTGCTTCCCCCCGCAGCAGCGTGACCGGGCTGCCACAGCCCTTGACCTCGAACAGGAAATCGCTCTGTCGGGCCAGGATCTGGAGGCGACGATTCTCCTCTTCGTTCCGCCCCACCACCGCCTTGGCCCCAGGCGAGAGCCGGAAGTGGCGGCCCACCTTCAGCAGGTTGACGTCGTTGAGATCGAAGTCTGGGCGAGAATGCACCAGGTTTCGCATCCGCCTGGCGAAGCCGGGGTCGGTGAGCAGACAGCCACCCGCCGCACAGGGGTAGTCGGCGATGCCATGCTCTTCGGCCAAGGCCATCTGCGGTTTGCGCGAGCGCCCCTGGATGGCCAGGAGCTTACCGCGGTCCACCAGTCCCTCTTTCTCGGGGATGGTGGGCTCAAGCAGTTGGGCCGACAGAGGGCGCAGCAGTCGGCCGTCCAGGCCCGATTCGCGATCAATGATACGCATGGCCTGGCGATGTTGGGACATGGGCCGCTGCCCCAGCACTTCGCCGGTGAAGACGAAAGCGGCACCGATCTCCTCCATCCGCTCCCTGGCCCGGGAGAACATCAGGATGCGGCAGTCCAGGCAGGGGTTCATCCCGCTGCCGTAGCCGTGTTTGGGTTCCCTTATCACCTGGAAGAACTCCTCGGTGACGGCGATGGTTTTCCAGGGTATGCCAAACTCCTCGGCGACGTGCCTGGCCTCACACCTCCCCTGGCGGTTACAGGTGCAAAAGGGAGTGACAAAGTTCAGGGCCTCCACCTCGATCCCCTGATCCAGGATCAGTTTCACCGCCAGGGTTGAGTCCAGTCCGCCGGAAAGTAGAGCGATTGCCTTGGGACTCATATTCCTCCTCCTCAAAAAGACTACTCCGCCAGCAACCCCTCAATGGACTCCTCGAGTTGGTCTAAAGGCACATCGCTGCCTCGCTGTCCTTTGAAAAGGAAGAACACCGGCGCTGGAAGGAACAGGTTCTGCTGTCCAAGGTTGACATCCTGCATCACCTTTTCCGACGTTTGGCCTTCGTCCAGGCAGGTTGCAAAAGCATCACCATCCAGGCTCAACTCGGCGGCATACCCCTTGAGCGTGGCTGAGACGTCCTCCGCCTGGCTCCAGTCGTCCTGTTTCTCGAAGAGCAGATCGTACATGGAGCAGAAGTCTCCTTGTTGACCAGCACATTCGGCTGCCTCGGCCGCCGTGAACCCCTGGGCATGTTCAAGGGCTGGAAAGTGCTTGACCATGAGCCGCACCTTGCCCGTATCTACGTATTCCTTCTCCAGCTCAGCCCACTCTGTCAGGAAGTGTTGGCGGTTTTCCGGCGATTGAAAGTCAACGAATGCGGCGAGGGTGATCTCGGCCTCCTCTGAGCCGCAGTAGGCATCGCCGCCGTAGGTATAGCCCGGCCGCTCCGGGTTGGGATCGAAGGGCGTCGCGCCAGGCGGCAGCGGCGTGGGTGTGGGGGGCGGATGCTCCCCTCGCAGCGCTTTCTCGATGGTCTCCTGGAATACCGCGAACGGCTGCGCACCGGACACAAACCAGTCGTTGACGAAGAAGGCAGGGGTACCCGTCACCCCGGCTGCTGAGCCCTGTTCGAGCTCGGCCTGAACCTGGGCGGCTGTCTCTCCCGACTCCAGGCAGGCAGCAAAGGCATCGGTATTGAGGCCCAGCTCAGTGGCGTATCCCTTGAACAGTTCGCTGGCGTTCTCTTGACCACCCCACTCTCCTACTGTCTCAAAGAGGCGCTCGTGCATAGGCCAGAAGGCTTCGGCTCCCTGCTTGCCAGCGCAAAGCGAGGCCTGGGCAGCCGGCCGTGCCTGGGGGTGGATGGAATCAATGGGGTACTGAAGGAAAACGTGCTTGACTTTGCCTGTGGCAATGTACGCTTCATACAGAAGCGGGCCCGTCTCTAGGGTATGACGGGCGCAAAATGGTCACTGGAAGTCTGAGTATTCCAGCAGCGTTACCGGCGCATCAGGATTCCCACGGTAGGGCGCGCCCTCCTCAGTGAAGCCCGTGGGCACCTCACCGCTCCCGCTGATAGAGGGTATAAGCACCTCGGTGGTCGCCGCCAGCTTTGGCGTGTCGGTCGGCGGCAACGGTGTGGCCGTTGGTTCCGGTGTGGCCTGGGGACTGCAAGCGGCCACGATCAGGGCCGCGATCAGCAACCCTAAGTAAAGAAAGCGTTTGGAATTCACTTCACCTCCATAAATTGGCTCTGCGAACCTACATCACCCTGCCGCAAATCAACCTGCTGTCCTCAATCAAGTCACCGATCAACTCAAAGGGCAACATCGCAGGTGCGGTCCTATCGGACGCCGGACGGTTAGTTACCGCCGGATTCTATTCCGTAGCCAGCCTGTTCCCAGGCGGCCATGCCACCCACCAGGGCGGCTACGTTGGTTACTCCATTCGTAGTTGCGATGAGCGCCGCACCGGCGCTATCCTCCTCGGCCGGTCAGGTGCAGTAGAAGACGGCCTGCTTATCGGTGGGCAGTTCGGCCAGGCGGGCGACCACTTCGTCCTGGGGCAAAGAGATAGCCCCGGCGATGTGCTTTCGAGCGTAGGCCGATTGCACCCGGGCGTCAAAGACCACGGCCTGGCCGGCGTCCAGTTTGGCTTTGAGTTCCGGGACGGTAATGCGCGGCATGTCGTCCGAACTGACAAAGGTCCCCGCAACAGGCGTCGCACTAGCCAAGGGCCCCGCGACAGGCGTCGCACTGGCCAAGGGCCCCGGTGTGAGCACTGGGGCCACAGCACTCTCGCTGTCCACCGGGTAGCCGGCTTGCTGCCAGGCGGCCAGGCCACCCACCAGGGCGGCTACGTTGGTTATTCCGTTCTGAGCTGCGATGAGCGCCGCACCGGCGCTCTCTTCCTCGGCCGGTCAGGTGCAGTAGAAGACAGCCAGCTTGTCGGTGGGCAGCTCGGCCAGGCGGGCGGCCACTTCGTCCTCGGGCAGAGAGATGGCTCCAGCGATGTGCTGCTGGGTGTAGGGCTCTTGTAGCCGGGCGTCAAAGACCACGGCCTGGCCAGCGTCCAGTTTGGCCTTGAGTTCCTGGGCGGTAATGCGCGGCACGTCGTCCGAGCCGTTGATGGTTGCCTCAGCCACCGTTGGGCCAGTGTTCCCTCGTCGGGTAAGGAACCAGACTCCGCCAACGCCGATGAGGATAGCCGCCAGGATCAGCGCAGCAATGGGAAGCCAGTTCCTCCAGCCCTTCTGACGAGCCTGTCGTGAGCGGCTCGACGGGGTTCGCCGAGGTTTTGTCGAACGAGAGCGGGCCTTTTTATTACCCTCTCTTGATTTTCGTTTTTTTCGGGTCATCGTTGCACTCCTCTACAAGATTTGGGCCAGTTACCTTCTTATGGCGGTGTCGCTCATCTTGCTATGTCCCTTAGGGTCACTCCATCGAATAGCCGGCGTTCTCCCAGCCCGCCAATCCACCCAGCAAGGCAAACACTTGTGCCGGGTTTGCTCCCTGCTGGATCGCATACAGCGCCGCACGGGCGCTATCCTGTTCGGCCGGTCAGGTTCAGTAAAAGATGAGCACTTTGTCGGCTGGCAATTCGCTAGCGCGCGCGGCCACCTCGTCTTCAGGAAGTGAGATGGCCCCGGCGGCGTGTTTGAAGTTGTACGCTTTCTCCGACCGCGCATCAACGAGCACCGCCGCGCCGTTGTCCAGGAGCGACTTGGCGTCGGCCAGGGTGATGCGCTGCACGTCTTTGGCGGTGAGGGCTGCCACCGGCGTCGCCGCAGTGGGTGGCAGCGTGTTGCTTGGCGCTTGTCCCTCGGCAGGGGACGCCAGTGTGACCCGGACGACTCGCTCAGCTCCGGCATCAGACGCACCGCACCCGGCCAGCAGCACGACCAGGCCGGCCAAAGCGATCATCCATAACTGTTTGTTCATCGGTAACCTCCAGTCACTGCCCAAGCCGCGACCTGGTAGGCGGCGGCTTCTGGCGATTGGGATGAGTTTCATTTATCTGATTTCTCTACCGGTGTGGTTGCTCGAATGAAGCCCACAAACATCAGCACTGCTCCCAGCAACTCTCCCAGATACAGTGCGCCGGGTACCCCGAAGCGGCTGAAAGTGCCGCCGAACGCGGGAGCCATAGCTCCGACGGCGATCAGAATGTTGCCGATGGTGCGGTGCAGCAGGATGCGCTTCCGCCAAAAGATCCATGCCGACCAGGCTGCCCCGCCCACCAACGTCACCGTGCCGTAGAGGTTGAAGAACGGAGTCAGAGTCCGCACCCCCGGGGTAACGATGGCATGGCCACTCAACTCGCTGCCTGTATGTACGCTTGTGGTCAACTGACTCGGGTCAAGTTCCGCACCGAAGACACGAATAAGGCCATACAGCGAACCCAGGGTCAGGAGCACCATCAGACCGTTGGCCCACTTCCGCTTGCTCAACAAATACACCGTCCCCTGGCCCAACCACGCAGCGACCAGGATCGCTCCAAACAGGTACCACAGTCGAAAGATAAACGAGTTCCAACCGAAGGCTCCGTAGTATGCCTCACAGAAACCACCGACGCCGTAGAACACCAGCCCAATGCCCCATATCAGCAGGTGAGTGCCTTTGCGCATAAGGTAACGTTTCAGTACGAGAAAAGCAAACACAAAGCTAACGATGCAAGAAATGAAAGGTAACAAGGTATTGATCGCGCCCACATTACACCTCCCTGGTCTAAAGAGATTATCTTCCCCAAGGGAACAAACCCAAGGCCACACCTACGATGATAAACAACAGGACGATAATGGCTACAACGATGATCCCCAGAGCGATAGGTATTGCTTTCTCGTAGAAGGGCGGATATCGGCGTTGGGGTCGCATGTGGTCATCCCCTTTGTGTCCAATTGATTCTACGCAAACACGCCGCGACGGGGCTGATGCAATGCGTCACTCCTCGCTAGCTAGAACCTCCGGGCCATACTTCTCCACAACCCTGTCCATGACCTCGGACTCCAAAGCAATAGTCTCGACCAGCGAGTCAACGTATCCTTTCATCTGGCGAGCCTGCCCGCAAGCACACTCCGCCAGGGTATCATTACACGTGCCACAGAGGCAGTTCAAACTAGCGAAGAGCGCCTCTGCCTCAGCGGAGTAGGCGACGACGGGCAGCGGGGTGGGCAACGTCGGAGGGACTTCCTGGACACTCAGGGTTGGCTGGGTTTGTGGCTGGCTAACCACCGTAGAAGGCCGGAGCAGCCAGATGCGCACAACAACTGCCAGGGCCACAATACCCAGGATAGCTATTGCACCATAGAAAATCCTTTGGTTCTTGACGGTCATTGCCTTTTTGGGGTTATCAGTTCGCTCGCCCGTTTTTCTCAATCTGTTCATCTTTGCCTCCTCATGTCAGAGGACCACATGGGGGGATTCGTGCCATTAGTCCGAACGTGAAGCATCGCCTCTGCCGCGTGATTCAATCCCCTGGGACTATCTGCCCGTCGAGGATGTGGACCACCCGGTCGGCCTGGGCAGCCGCCTCCGGGTTGTGCGTTACCATGACAATGGTCTGCCCCTGGCGATGGAGCTCCCTGAACAGGGACAGCACCTGCTCCCCGGTGGCGCTATCCAGATTGCCTGTAGGCTCGTCGGCCAGCAGGAGCGGCGGGTCATTGACCAGGGCCCGGGCCACGGCCACCCGTCCCTGCTCGCCGCCGGAGAGTTGCCCCGGCAGCCGACGTTCCTTGCCGGCCAGCCCCATGCGCGCCAGCATCTCCGTGGCCAGGCGCACCTTTTCCTGCCGACTCAGCCGGGCCACAGCCAGGGGCAGCATCACGTTCTCCAGAGCGGTCAGGTAGGGGATGAGCTGAAGTTGCTGGAAGAGGAATCCCACGTACTCGTGGCGAAAGTCAGCCTGCCATTCCAGAGACAGGCTATACACGTCTATGTCGTCAATCATGAGGGTGCCGGCCGTGGGCGGATTCATGGCTCCCAGAATCGTGAGCAGCGTGCTCTTGCCCGAACCAGATGGTCCTACCAGGCCCACGAACTCGCCCTCATCCACCGTAAAAGTGACGCCCTGCAAGGCAGTTACCGGCATGCCGTCCGCATTGTATACCTTGGTCACATCGTTCAACTGAATCATGGTCTACTCCTACAATCTACAATGACCGCAAAGCCGTGCAGGGGTCCAAGCGGGCTGCGCGGATGGCCGGGTACAGGCTGGCCAACAGCCCCACCAGCACGGCGGCCCCGATGGCTCCCAGGGCCAACCAGGGGTTCCAGACCACCGGTGAGTCTACCTGGACAAAGACCGGAGCCAACAGGGTCACTGTCACCATGCCGCCAAGCCACCCCAACAGGCCGCCCACCACGCTCAAGGCGGTGGCTTCGGTGAGGATGATGTGCACAATGTGGGACTGGCGAAAGCCTATGGCTCGGAACACGCCGATCTCCGCCCGTCGCTCGGCCACGGCTCCCAGCATAGTGGTGAACACCACCAGGGCGCCAATGGTCAGCACCACCGCCGACATGGCCCAGGCGAACTGTCCCAATTGGCGCACCGTGTCCATACGCAGGGTTACGGCCTGACGCAGAGCGGTGACCCGGGCCTGGGGCAGCGCCTCGCTGATCTGGGCCACTATCTCCTCGATGGGGCAGGCGATACACAGGGCGCTTACCTCGATGAGGCTTATCGCGTCAGGCTGGCCCAACAACGACTGGGCCTCTCCCAGGTCAATGAACAGCATGTCATCGTCGGCGGAGCCGTTCTCGGCCAGGACACCCGCTACCTGGAAGTGCTGACCGGGAGCTGTGGAATCTCCATCGTCAGTGGGGGCGGTAGCGTTACTGGCAGTTTGCTGCGGCGGGGTCGGGGTCTGGATCACGACATCGCTGCCCGGCTCCAGCCCCAGCGATTCCGCCAGCCGCATGCCAGCCACGACTTGATTAGGGGTCTGGGGAGGTGTGCCCTGGATGTCCCACCAGCCCTTGAGCCGCAGTTCCTCCTCGAAGTCCACCCCGGCCACCAGAGTGGGTTGGCCCTGCACGTCCATGATCCCCAGCAGCTTGGGGGCCGCCACGCTGATGTTGCGGGCGTTGGGGATGGTGCGGATGCGCCGGGCGTCATCCATGGTAAGCTGCTCCACGTCATAGGCCGCTGACGAAACCGTGAGGCCGCCGTAGCTCAGGGTGAGCGCCTGAGCCTTGGGGACCACGATGATGTTCGCGCCATACTGGTCGAGCTTGGTTGCCACGTCGATCTGCATGGTCTCCGTGATGGCCAGCAGAGCCACTGCCGTGGCCACGCCGATGGTCAGTCCCAGCACCACCAGGGCCACCTTACCCAGGCGGCGGCGCACGTTGTTCCAGGCAATATCCGTTAGTCTCATGGGGTTCCCTCGCTTAGAAGTAGCCGGAGCCAGTGGCGATGTCGGTGCTGCGAATCACCAGGTCGGTTCCCTCTACTGTCCGCTCCAGTGGGCCTGGGTTGCAGCCGCCCTTGATCTCGTTGATCTTGACCGACGGGAACTGTTGCCCGCAGTTGTTGCAGATCATCAGATCGCCCTGTTGGCGATAGCCCTTGCGCGCCCCGAAACAGACGTCACAGGCATCGAAGGCAGCCCGCACCACGCCATCGCTGCTCTTGAGGATGAAGAAGTCAATGGCCTTGCCGCCGTCAACAAAGCTATAGTAGTGTGCCTTCCCATCGTCGAAGGTGGTTAAGGGCCAGTTGATCACGCCGTCGGTGGCCTGTATCGCAGCGTAGCGAGTCTTGATGCTGGGTGGGTTCGCAGCGGAAACTGGATTGGAGCTGCTTACTTCCTCGCTTGCGACGCTGACCTGCTCAGACCCCCGGTTCATCGTGAACAAGATACCGCCCACGATCAGTACCACGGCCAGCACCGCCACCGCTCCCCCGACGATCAAGGGAGTGCGATTTGTTTGGGTTTTTGCCGGTGACTTGGCCGACTCTTTGAACCGGGACTGCTTTGCTTGTCGGGTAGCTCGTTTGCTGGATTTTCTCTTGCTCATAGGTTTATTTCCTTTCTTATCTTATTCAGGCACAACCGTCGGCTGATGCATGTCAGATATTTCTCCCTCTAGTATCTGTTCGTAGCAGCGACAAGTTGCGATAGCTTCATCGAGCATGCACCACTCATCGGTCGGGACCTCGCCTCTTATCTGGCTTAGGCAAGTGTGCTGTTGGGCAGTCAGCTCAGCGGCCCTGTTAAGCAGCGGCTCAGCTTCCGGCGTCGGCAAGGTGCAGATTATCTTTATCGCCAGGTCGGTCTGCTCCAGCATTGACATCAAGATGGCATCATCAACCGATTGACAGCAGCTCATTAGTTCCAGGGTCTCGTTCAACCGTCGCTCGGCGAAGAAGAGATGCAGGTGCGCCTTGCCGCTGGGGCTGAAGGTGAGAAAGAGCTGCACTCGCTCGGTGGTGCGCTTGACAGGATAGAGGGGGCTGTGGGGCAAGCTATCAGCGGAGGCGGCCACTGTGCCTAAGCCAATCACCGCCACCACTGCGACTACAGCCAGCGCACGTGTAAATGCCAGCGAGACCCTTGGGCCAGTTAGCCAGCTAAGGAATAGTCCCCCTCGTCGGGCCTTCTCTCTTCTCAGTATGGCAGCCTCTCGCACTCTGGCCTGGGTGACCCTCAAGGCTCTCGGATTCGGCTCAGGAAGAGGCAGGGCCTCGATCTCCCTGGCCAGGCGCAGCAGAGGCTCCAGTTGGGGCTGAGTCAGGGATTCCTCTAGCGTCTCATCCTCTGCCAACAACTGGGTTAAACGCTCGTCCAAGACATTGTCGAGATTCTCTTTCATGCTGAATCACCCCCTCCTCCCTCCAGGATGTGGCGCAGAGAGGCAAGGCCACGGCGCTGGAGCGCTTTGATCGCCCCCTCGGATTTGCCAAGAATCCGGGCTGTCTCGGCATGGCTCAAGCCCTCGATGAATCTGAGGATGATCACCTGCTGCTGATCGTCGGTCAGCTTTGGAATGGCCTGCTGCAATCGTTCCTGGGTGAGCTTCGTCTCAACGGGAGCTTCCGGCCCGGCGTGCGTAGGTAGGTGTTTCTCATCCAGCGGCAGGTGATCGCGCACTGCCCGGCGGCGGTGATGGTCAACCACGCTGTTGCGGGCAATACGGAAAAGCCAGGCCAGGAAAGACTTCTCTTCACGCGCGCGACAGGAGCGAATACCCTCTACCATTTTCAAAAAGACATCGTCGGTGAGGTCCTCGGTGTCCTGAATGTTGCTGACCCGATAGTAGATATAGCTATAAACATCTTTGTAATAGAGCTCGCAAAGCCCGGACAATGCCTGATGTTCGTAACGCTTAGCTCTCTCAACAAGGGCCAGCGTATCGCTCTTCTGCGGCAAAAGATCACTCCTTGCCAATAGTATAGACGCACAAATCGTCAAAAAGATACGGGCACAAATAAGCAATTCGACGCCTGAGTTTGAAAAAGCCCCTCAGGGCCCGATTCCAGCACCTGGGGGCGCTTCTCAGCTTCTTAAGACGGTGACGTCTAATGTCTAATTCCTCGGCTAGCCCCGTCTGCCTCTCAGCCTCTCTCTGGCCTCCCGGCAGTAGGGACACTCGCTGCCACTGTACTCCCGCCCGCACGTTCTGCAAGTCTTGGCAGGCAATTCTCTCTCTTCCCCAATGGCAACGGCGATCAGAATCAGATCACGGCCCGCATATCTAGCCAGCCAGTCGCGCAGATGAATGTCTCCTACTGCCCATCCTCTTTCTGCATCGAGGCGCTGGAGAGAGCCGCGCAGCACGCTGGCTCCCATCTCGTGGGCCCTGATGGCCAGCTCCTGGACATCGGATTTCGGAATAGTCATGTCACAGATCTCCCTCCTGGAATCTAAGCAACGCGCTGTGATTATAGCCGCTTTCACCCGAATTGGCAAACCTGAAGGAGAGTGCTATAATTGTGTGAACCCGGAACTGTCGGAGAAAAGATAACTTCGTGAAACATGGAAACGTATTGCGTGTTGCGTATTCCGTTGAGACCTACGCACTACGCACTGCGGAGGAATGGGAATGAGAAGAAGACTTACCCTGCTTGTGTTGGCACTGGTTCTGCTGGCCATGGTATCCCCCCTCGTCCTGGCTCAAGAGGGGATCACTGTCACCGCCGATGCTTACGAGTACAGCTTCTCCGAGCAAATCGTGTTTCGTCTGATGGCGGAGAGCAGCAGCGAGATCAATGACATAACCTTGCTCTACAGGATCGGCAGTGCGCCCGTTACCAACTCGGCTCGCCCTGAATTCAGCCCCGCCAAACAGGTGGAGGCCGAACACGTCTGGCGGTTGCAGCGGGGGGAAATCCCCCCTGGCTCCGACATCGAGTACTCGTGGCGGATAAAGGATGCAGTTGGCAACGCCCTGGAGACCGAGCTCGTCACTTTCACCTACATGGACGATCGCTTCACCTGGGAGAGCCTGGACGAGGGGAAGATTGTCCTGTACTGGTACGATGCTGACCAGACCTTTGGGCAAGAGCTTCTGAGCAGCGCGGTGGAATCCCTGGCCCGCCTGGAAGGGAACGTGGGCGTGGAGTTGGAAAAGCCCGTCAAGATCATAGTCTATCAGAGCAAGGCCGACATGCAAGAGGCCCTCACCTCGCAGGGCGCGGTCTACGAGGAACAGATAATCACCCTGGGCGTAGTAGTGGCTCCAGACATCGTGCTCCTGCACGGCACCCATCAGGATGTAGATGTTACCATTGCCCATGAACTGACCCATGTGGTCGTTGGCCTGGCCACTGAGAACCCCTATGCCGATATACCCGCCTGGCTCAACGAAGGGCTAGCCATGTATAATGAAGGAGAGCTGCGGAGTGGCAACGCTCAGGCCCTGAAGAAGGGCATCCGCGAGAACAGGCTCCTCTCCGTTCGCTCCCTCACGGCACCCACCGGCAATCCCGCTGAGGTCAACCTCTTCTACGGGGAGGTTTATAGTGTAGTTGACTTCCTGCTCAAAACCTACGGCAAGGAGAAGATGAGCCAACTGCTGGAGGTCTTCAAGGAGGGGTCACTGGCCGACGACGCTTTGATGAGGGTGTATGGCTTCGATCAGGACGAGCTGGACGCCCAATGGCGCGAGAGCATTGGCGCGCCGCCGAGGGGAGAGGTGGGGGAGAGGACCACGCCAGATGCTCCAGAGACGACGGAGCCGACAGGCGGCATCTGCTGGGGCGCGCTGCCAGGGCTGGCTTTGGGGGCACTGCCTTTCTTGCTCAAGAGGAAGCGTGTGGGCTGAGAACTGCTACCAAGGGGCGTCCCCGCCTCGCCCAAGGATGGATCAGCCACGAAATCGGGGCGGGGACGCCCCTCCATAGCAAGGTAGGTGCAAATCGAAGCCAGGGGAGATACACGATGGAGAGAGAACAGAAAGAAGAAATCTATCAGCAGGTGACGAGCGCGATCAGGGCGACCTTAGAGGGGGAGACGGACTTGATCGCCTCAATGGCCACCATCGCCTGTCTTTTGCATCACAGCTTCGCTCACTTCTTCTGGACGGGGTTCTATCGAGTGGTAGCGCCGGGGGAGTTGCTCATCGGGCCTTATCAAGGAACGCTGGGCTGTCTGCACATCAGCTTCGATCGAGGGATATGCGGCGCCGCTGCTCGCAGCCGGGAGACCATCGTCGTGCCCAACGTCCACCAGTTCCCAGGCCACATCGCCTGCGACTCCAACTCCAAATCGGAGATCGTGGTGCCCGTCTTTAGTGAAAGAGATGAGCTGATAGCCGTTCTGGACGTGGACAGTGCCGAATACGATGCCTTCGACGAAGTGGACAAAAGGCACCTGGAGGCAATCGTCGGCTTCTTGCGAGACAAGGGGGATGAGTAACGAGGAATGAGTAACTACTCCTTCTCTTTGATGATTCGAAAGCGGTCGAAGTCTCTGGCCACCACGGTCTGTGGGAAGATGGCGCTGGCCTCGGCCAGGATCGCCTCCGCAGAGTAACGCCGGGAGATGTGGGTCAGGTACAGTTGCCTGACTCCCGCCTGGCGAGCCAGGGTTGCCGCTGCGGCAGCCGTAAGGTGGCCGTATTCCCGGGCCAGCTTCTCTTCTTGTGATAGATAGGTGGCCTCGATGACCAGGGCATCAGCGTCGCTGGCCACTTCTACCAGGTTGTAGGTGTGGGCTGCATCGCCCACGAAGACCAGCTTAGCTCCAGGGACAGGAGGACCCAGCACCTGGTCGGGATGCACCACCGTGCCATCAGCCAGAGCCACGGTTTCCCCCCGCACTAAACGGCCTCGCTCTGGCCCAGGCGGCACTCCCAGGGCCTCGGCCTTATCAACTAAAAAGGGGCGCTTCTCCTTCTCCCGAAACGTGTAACCGAGACAGCCTGGCCCGCGATGGGTGACCGCGAAGGCCGTGAGCTCAAAGGTGTCGTCTTCCATCAGGACTCCCGGCTCTGTTGGTATCAGGTCAATCTGCAGAGGCGGCTTTACCCCGCGAAACACTACCCCGAAGATGAGGTCCCTGACCCGCTCCAGGGCCCAGCTTCCCCCATAGATCTCAAACTTCGGGATGGCCTCCCAGCGGCTGAAGGTAGATACCAGGCCTCCCAGGCCCAGGATGTGATCCAGGTGGCCGTGAGTGAGGAGGATCTTGTCCAGTCGCTTGAAGCCCAGGCCGCTCCTGAGCAGTTGTCGCTGCGTCCCCTCGCCGCAGTCTATCAGGAAGCGGTACTCCTTGTGCAGGATCATGGTGGCCGACAGATTCCGCCTGATTGAGGGGGCTGAGGCAGAAGTGCCAAGAAAGATTAGTTCAAACATTGAGGGAGTCCTTTGTGGGGCGTATTGCGTAGCAGAACAGCGAGCGAGAACGATTTCGCCCTCACAGCTCTAAAGCACGGCGTAATCGGCGATCTACCTCGGCTAGATCCGACGGAGTCAGCGCCCCAATGCAGAAGCTGGAGGTCAGAAGTTGGAGGTTGGAGGTTGGAATCCAATTTCCAATCTCTAACCTCCAACTGAGGTCACTGAACGGAAACGGCACCAGGACGATATCACCGCGTTGGAACGCCATATAGTTCCCTCCAATTGTCGTAGATGGCATCATCCTCGTTATCCCAGATGCGTTGTAACGAGGCTTCAGACAGGAACGACCAGCCCTGCCGCTCGGCACGCTCGTCAAACAACTCAGTCAGACTAAAGAGGATGTCCAGTGCCTTGACGACAAGCTGGTTTTCGCTGATCTCCTGGCTCCGCGCCAGGCGGCCCAGACGGTCCGCGCGCTCTGTGGACAGCCAGATACGCTTTTCAACGGTGGTTAGCATCTCGCTCATCTCATACCCCCTGTTCTGGATTGCCTAGTTCGAACCATCTTACGTACAGAATTGTAACCCGTCTTACCAAAAATGTCAATCCTTGACTTGGGCCTGAAGGCTTCGCCCTTGAGAGCTAGCTCCCGAAGGGTAGAACGGGGTGACAAATCAAACGGGAGTTGGGAGACGTCTCCCAACCCCCGTTACCTTACTACTCGTCTACTCGCTTTGAGGGCGCTCTAGCCCCTGCGCCTCCTGACCAGCGCAACCGTGAGGGCCGCGAGCCCAGCCAGCGCCGCCAGCCCCATCCACGGTGCCAATAGCTCTAGCCTGTTCACTGGAACAATGATTCCGCCACTGTCAAGTTGCTGTTTCATTAACATCTCCACTAACTTGACACTCCCACTTGACGAAATGCCCCTACCTGTGGTATCATTATCCCAAATCTGGAAAAGGAGAAAAAAATATGAAAACCGAATCGTTCCGAGGCCGAGATTTCCTCACCCTGCTGGACTACACCACGGAGGAAGTGGAGACCATCCTGGATGTGGCGCTGGACTTCAAGCGCCGCTTCGCGCTGGGCGAGCCCCACGATCACCTGCTGCGAGCCAAGACGCTGTTCATGATCTTCTACAACCAGAGCTTGCGCACTCGCAACAGCTTTGAGGCGGGGATGACCCAGTTGGGCGGCCACGCCCACTTCCTGGATCCGAGCAAGATCTACACCCCTGCTTTGCCTGGCAGAGAGGTGGCCTATAGTACCGAGCGCGTCTCCGACGTGGCGCGGGTGCTGGCGCGCATGGGCCATGCTATCGCCATCCGCTGTTACGGCGATCCGGTGGACTGGGAGTACGGCGGGGCTCACGAGGTGATGAGGAACTTCGCCTACTGGGCGGACATCCCGGTCATCAATATGGAGTGCGACAAGTATCACCCCTGCCAGGCCCTGGCCGACATCCTCACCGTCTACGAAAAGTTCGGCACTTTTGAGGGCGTCAGGTTCGTTATGAGTTGGGCCTATTCGCCCAGCGTCCACAAGCCGCGAGCCGTGCCCCAGAGCGCGATCATCGCGGCCAGCATGATGGGCATGGAGGTGGTGCTGGCTCACCCTGAGGGCATGGAGCTCGACGAAGAGGTTCTCCAGGCCTGCGAAGGGTATGCCGAGAAGCACGGGGGATCTTTCGAGATTTCCAACAGTATGGAAGAAGCCTTCGACGGAGCTCACGTGGTCTACCCCAAGTCCTGGACAGCGGTGCCCACGTTCAAGTCGCCGGTTGGCGAGGATGATCCTCAGAAAGCCCAGGAGATTTTCGACGCCAACAAAGACTGGATCTGCGATGCGGACAAGATGGCCCTGGCCGACCCCGATGCCATCTACATGCACTGCCTCCCCTGCGACCGCGGCTTCGAGGTAACCGACGAGGTCATTGACGGGCCCCAGTCGGTGGCCTTCGACGAGGCCGAGAACAGGCTGCACGTGCAGAAGGCAGTGATGGCCTTGACGATGAAGTGAGCTGGCTTGAACCAGGGAACAGCGTAGGGGAGAGGCTCCCCTACGCTGTTCATGCAGGTCAGCAACGTCGAGCGCGTCTACTTGCCCCCCGCGCTGAAGCAGGGGTTGCCGTGAAGGAGGGGATGAGCGCGTGATCCGTATTGTCATCAGGAGAGAACTCAACAATGGCTAAGCTTACCAAAAGACCTTCAACATATCTGTATCCGGTGCCTGCCGTTCTCGTCACCTGTGGGATTGGCGACCAAGCCAACATAATCACTTTGGCCTGGGTGGGCACCATCTGCTCCGACCCGCCGATGGTCGGAATCTCCATTCGCCCCAGCCGTCACTCCCACGGCCTGATCTGCCAGACAGAGGAGTTCGTGGTCAATATCCCCACCGCCGACCTGGTGGCCCAGGTGGATTACTGCGGCCAGGTCTCTGGACGGGATGTGGACAAGTGGGGGGCTTGCGGCTTCACCCCAGAGCCCGGCTCGGCAGTCGCCACCCCGCTCATCGCCCAGTGCCCGGTTAACCTGGAGTGCAAGCTGGCCAAGGTCATCCCTCTCGGAGCGCACGACCTCTTCGTGGGCGAGATCGTGGCCGTCCACCTGGACGAGGCCATCCTGGATGGCAGGGGCCACATTGACTACGCAAAGGCCCGTCCCTTGGCCTACCTGGGCGGCCAATACCGGGGGATCGGGGAACTTCTGGGACAGTACGGCGACTGGCGAGAGGGACCGCTCGAAGGGTGAGCGAATACTAATGAGGAGGAAATAAACATGGACCTTTACGGACGAGACCTGATCTGCACCCAAGACTGGTCAGTCGAAGACCTGGAAGCGGTGCTAGAGTTGGCGGCGAAGATGAAACGCGACCGCTTCTCGCCGCGCTGGACCTCGATACTCCAGCACAAGACCTTTCTCATGTTCTTCTACAACCCCTCGGTGCGCACCCGCCAGAGCTTCGAGGCAGCGGCCACTGAGCTGGGCGGCCACGCGCAGTTTCTAGAGCCTAAAGCCATGCGCCTCAAGACCGCCACCACTGCGGGCGAGACGGTGGAGGACGCGGCCACGGTGATGAGCCGCTATGGTCATGGCCTGGGAATCCGCATCCTGGAGGACAAGATTGGGGCCTACGGCGAGGGCGACGACCTGTTGCGCGAATACGCCCGCTGGGCCACCATCCCCATCATCTCCATGGCTCACGACAAATACCACCCCTGCCAGGGCCTGGCTGATATGCAGGGCTGGCTCGATCATCTGGGTGACGTGCGAGGCAAGAAGCTGCTGGTCGCCTGGGGGCACGGCGCTCTGGCTCGCTCCTGGTGCAGTGTCCAGGAGGCGCTGCTCATCGGCTCCCGCTTTGGGATGGACGTGACCCTGGCCCACCCCCAGGGATACGACCTGGATCCCCAGGTCATCGAGTGGACCAAAGGGAACTGCGCCGCCAACGACAGGACGTTCGAGGTAGTCCACGACGTGGCATCGGGCTACGACGGGGCCCACATTGTTTACTCTCGCAACTGGATGAGTCCCGACGCCTATCGAGATGGTCAACTCCACAAGCAGGAGGAAATTGACCGCGCGCTGCAGTACCCGGAGTGGATCTGCGACGCCGCGAAGATGGCCCTCAGCGACGACGCCCTGTTCACCCATCCCATGCCTGTGGACCGGGGCCACGAGGTCACCGACGAGGTCGCCTCCGGCCCCCGCTCCGTGATCTACGACGTGGCCGAGAACCGCCTGCACGTGCAAAAGGCACTGATGGCTTTGACGATGGGCAATATCTAATCCACTTTCGGAGGTACCATGCGCATTATCCTTTACACTGGCAAAGGCGGCGTGGGCAAGACCAGCGTGTCGGCGGCTACGGCCTTGCGCTGCGCTGACCTGGGCCATCGTACCATCGTTATCAGCACCGACGCCGCCCACAGCCTGGCCGATAGCTTCGACCTTCCTCTAGGCCCTGAGCCAACTTTGCTGGCTCCCAACCTGTGGGGGCAAGAGTTGGATGTCCTCTATCAGATGGACAAGTATTGGGGCAATATGCAGAGATACTTCACCACGGTCTTAGCCTGGAGGGGCCTGGATGATCTGATCGCCGAAGAGCTGGTCGTCTTGCCAGGCATGGAAGAATTGGCCAGCCTCCTGCAGATCGTCCACCTGCACGACGACTGCGACTACGACGTCATCATCGTGGATTGCGCCCCCACCGGCGCCACCCTGCAACTGCTTTCCTTCCCCGATGTAGCTCGTTGGTATCTGGAAAAGATATTCCCCTTCGAGCGCAAAATGGTGCAGCTCACCCGCCCCATCCTGCGAGCGGTGACGGACCTGCCCATCCCTGACGACGAGATGTTCGACACCATCGCCGAGCTGATCATGCAACTGACCCGCATGCACGACCTCCTCTCCGATCCCCAGAAAGCTTCGATTCGCCTGGTGCTGAACCCTGAGAAGATGGTCATCAAAGAGGCGCAGCGCACCTTCGCCTACCTCAATCTCTACGGCTACCTCACCGATGCCGTAATCTCCAACCGCCTGATCCCAGATCGGGTGCAAGACAGCTACTTCGACGCCTGGAAGGAGAGCCACGAGAAATACAGCCTTATGATTGAGGAGTCATTCTCGCCCCTGCCGATTCTCAAGGCGCCCCTCTTCGATCAGGAGGTAGTGGGGCTGGCCATGCTCAGGCGCATGGCCGAGAGCATATACGGCGATAGCGACCCCACTGAGGTCTATTTCGTTGGCCAGACTCACAACGTGGAAAAGAAGGACGGGCGCTACATATTGAGTCTACTGCTGCCTTTCGTGGAGAAGGAGAATCTGCAACTGACCCGCTCCGGGGACGAGCTAATCGTGCACATCGGCAACCGCAAGCGCAACCTGATCCTGCCTCGCGTCCTGGCCAGCCTGGACGTTCAAAGCGCCAGGTTCGATGAGGATACGCTGATGATCACCTTTGGGGAGGATGAGGAATAAGTAGATCCAATTTTGCTTGGCCTGGATCGCCAGATCCAGGCCAAGAGCGGGGATTTGGCAATCCCCTCAGAGCAATTTTGGATCCACCGAGAATAGCCAGCGGGCCAGGCTTCGCCGCCACCGATTGCCACTACAAATAGAAAACGCCGAGGTTTCCCCTCGGCGTTTTTGCGTTCAGCTATCCTCAACCTCTAACTAGCGCCCCTCATACTGGCGGCGATAATACTCCGCGTACTCGCCGCTCTTGATCTTGCGCCACCACCACTCGTTATCCACGTACCATTGGACCGTCTTCTCCAGCGCCTGCTCGAAAGTGTGGCAGCTTCGCCAGCCCAGGGCTTTGATCTTGTCGCAGTTGATGGAATAGCGGCGGTCGTGGCCGGGCCTGTCTCGGACGTGCTGGATTAGGCTCTCCGGCTTGCCCAGCAGCTTGAGGAGCATCCTGGCCATGTCTATGTTAAAAGTCTCCACCTCGGTGCCCAGGTTATAGATCTCGCCCAGTTGACCCCTGTGCAACACCACGTCTATCCCCTCGCAATGATCGCTCACGTACTGGTAGTCGCGCATCTGCCGGCCATCGCCGTAGAGAGGGAGGGCGATGTCGTCAATGGCGTTGGTGATGAAGAGGGGCACCACTTTCTCCGGATATTGGTAGGGGCCGATGTTGTTGGAGCCTCGGGTAACAGTGACCGGAACGTCGAAGCTGACGAAGTAGGCGTAGCACATGAGGTCGCCCCCGGCCTTGCTCGCCGCGTAGGGGCTGCGCGCCGGCAGGGTGTCGGTTTCTAGCGAAGAGCCTTCCAGTATTTGACCGTACACCTCATCCGTCGAGACCTGGTGGTAGCGCTCGACCTGGTACTTCTTGGCCGCTTCCAGCAGAACGTAGGTGCCGAAGACATCGGTCTGGATGAAGCTGCCTGCTTCCATAAGGGACCTGTCCACATGCGTTTCAGCAGCCAGGTTCACGAGGGCATCAATCTCGTGCTCGCGCATCACCTCGTCCACCTTCTCCGCATTGCAGATGTCCCCCCGCACAAAGGCGTAGCGCGGGTCGTCCTCGACGCCTCGCAGGTTATCGAGATTCCCGGCATAAGTAAGCTTATCGTAGACCACGACCTTGTAGTCGGGATACTTATCGAGAATGTACCGCACAAAGTTAGAGCCGATGAAGCCAGCTCCACCGGCGATCAAAATGTTCTGCATTGGCTATTTGCCTCCTAAAGCCGATTGCTTCTTAGCCACGAATTTCACGAATTTTCACTAATTTTCTTTTTTCGTGTCAATTCGTGGCGGAGATTACTTATCCGTCGTTCTCTCCACTGTGACCACGCCTAGCAGCCTGTCGGAGAAACACTCTGGAGTGGAGGCTTCAGCCGGAATCTGCCTATTTCTACCGGCTAAAGCCTCAACTCCAACCCTCCCCCGGCTCTCCACGAACTTACTCCGACAGACTGCTAGCTCACAAAGATGCTTCACTTACCTCCAGAACAGCCTCTCGCAGCAAACGCACTACTTCGTCCATCTGGGCCTCGGTGATGATGAACGGCGGGGCGATCAGCACCAGGTCGCCAGCCACGCCATCGGCGCACCCCGCGACCGCGTAGACGATGAGTCCGTTGTCGAAGGCGACATCTGCCACCCGGCGGGCGAAGTGGGCTGCTGGCGGGAAGGGGGCTTTGGTCGCACGATCGGCGACGAATTCCACCCCCCACAACAGCCCGATGCCCCGGATATCTCCCACGCAGGGGAGCTCGCCCAAGGCCGCGCTCAGCTTCTCTCCCAGCACTTTGCCTTTGGCTGCTGAGGCCGTGACCAGGTCATTCTCTTGCAGATAGCGCAGCACGGCCAATCCGACAGCCGCACCCACAGCGTGGTGGGAGAAGGTGCCTCCGTGGACGAAGTCACCGTGCACCTGCCTGATCCTCTCCACGTCTGCACCTCGAACCGCCGTGACAGACAAGGGGAAATATCCCCCGGTGACTCCTTTGCCCATAGTGATTATATCCGGCTGCACGCCGAAGTGCTCTATCGCAAACCACCGCCCGGTGCGCCCGAAGCCAGCCATCACCTCGTCGGCGATGAGGAGCACGCCGTAGCGGTCGCAGATCTGGCGCACCAGCGACCAGTAGCCCTTCGGCGGCACCACCGCTCCCAGCGTCGCTCCGCTCACCGACTCGGCGATGAAGGCCGCCACCCGCTCCGGCCCCTGGCGGAGAATCTCCGCCTCCAACGCTTGCGCGCAGGCCAGGTTGCAGGTGGGGTAGGTGGCCTCGAAGGAACAGCGATAGCAGTAGGGGGGCGGGATGTGGGGCTGGTCACGGAAGAGCGGCGCGAACAGGGTGCGCATCTTCGGCTTGCCGGTTACGGCCAGTGCCCCCATCGTCGCCCCATGGTAGGAGCCCCAGCGGGAGATGATCACCTCTCGGGTTGGCTCGCCCCGCGCCACCTGCAACTGCCGGGCGAACTTGATCGCCGTCTCCACCGCCTCGGAGCCGCTGGTCATGTAGTAGAAGCAGGGCTCCGGCATAGGCACGAGCGCAGCCAACTGCTCACTGTGCGTCTCCAGTGCAGCGGTGGTGAACATGGTGCCGTGGACGTAGGCGATGGTGGCGGCCTGCTCGGCCATGGCCTGGGCCACCTCCGCCACGCCGTGGCCAATGTTCACCACGGCCGCGCCGCCGGAACCATCAATGTAGCGCCGCCCCTCGGCGTCCCACAAGTAGACCCCCTCCCCCCGCTCAGCCAGGGGATGGAGGTGAGCCATCCGGCGGTAGACGACGTGACTGTGACGCGCCATTACGCCTCCTCCTCTTGCCAGGCCTCAATCACACCCTGGTCCTGGAGCCGCTCGACGTCAGACTCATCGTAACCCAGCAGGTCTCGCAGAATGGGGCGGGTGTGCTCTCCCAACCGCGGAGCGGGCGCGGTGGGAATTTCTGGGGCGGAGGAGAGATGAAGGGGGCTGCGAGCGTACTTACGTGGGCCGGCGACCGGGTCGTCTACCGTCACCAGCATGTTGCGGGCGGCGATGTGCGGGTCATCGAAGATGTCTTCGGCGGTGTAGACCGGGCCAGAGGGCACACCCTGCTCTCCCAAAAGCGCCACCGCCTGGGCACGGGTTTTGCTGGCCAGCCAGTCCTCGATGATCGGGCGTATGAAGTCGGCGTTGGCGGCGCGGGCCGTCCCGTCCACGCTGCGGGGATCGTCCTTCAGATCTGCGCGCCCCATGGCCTCGCAGAGCCGCCCCCACTGAATGTCGTCGGGAACGTTGAGGGCCAGGTAGCCATCCTGGCAGCGAAAAGCGCCTCGGGGGTAGATGTGCTTCATCCTCCCCCGCTCAGGCGATTCGCCGGTGAAGGAGTAGAGTGTCACCATTCGCTCGTTGAAGGCCAGCATGTTGTCGAGCATGGCGCTGTCCACGAACTGGCCTTCTCCGGTGCGCTCTCGCATGAACAGGGCCAGCATCACCCCGTAGGCCGTGACCAGCCCGGTGTAGACGTCGGCCATGCCGTAGATGGTCCACGAGGGAGGCTTGTCGGCAAAACCGACCAGGTTCATGATGCCGCCCATGGCCTCGGCCACAATGTCAAAGGCAGGCCGTCGAGCGTAGGGCCCGGTGTAGCCCTCCAGTCGCCCAAAGCCAGAGATGGCGGCGTAGACCAACTGGGGATTGATGGCCTTCAACTGCTCGTAGTCCAACCCCAACTTGTCGGTGGCACCGGGGCGCAGATTCTCAACTACCACGTCCGATACTTTTACCAGGTCTCTGTAAATCTGGCGGCCCGCCTCTGCGCGCAGGTTAAGGGCCAGGCTCTTTTTGTTCCGATTGTAGCCGATGAACCCCCCGGCCGCGCGCCGCCCCTGCTCGTCGGTGGCGTAGGGCGGAATGGAGCGGCGCGGGTCGCCCCGGCCGGGCCGCTCGATTTTAATGATCTCAGCCCCGGCGTCAGCCAGCAGCAAAGTGCAATAGGGCGCACTCATGTATTGTTCCAGCGCAACAACACGAACCCCAGTAAGAGGCCGTTCCATAATCTCCAACTTCCAACCTCCAATCTCTAATTTCTAATTTCTAATTTCTAATTTCCAATCCAACCACTCGACGATGGTGGAGACGCCCATGCCGACGCCCACGCACAGCGTAGCCAGGCCGTAATAGGGGCGTTTCTCATTCGAGGCGCGGCGCTTCATCTCGTGCAGGAGGGTAGTGAGGATGCGAGCGCCGGAGCAGCCGGTGGGATGCCCCAGGGCAACCGCGCCGCCGTTGACGTTGGTGATCTCGTGATCCATGCCCAGCCTTCGCATCACTCCGAGGGCCTGGGCCGCAAATGCCTCGTTCAGTTCGATGAGGCCGACGTCGTCCAGAGTGAGCCCTAGCCGCTGGAGGAGTTTCTGGGTGGCCGGCACTGGCCCGTAGCCCATCACACCAGGGTCCACGCCCGCCACAGCCGAGCCGACCCAGCGCGCCATCGGCTTCAATCCTAGCTCGCTGGCTTTTTCCGCGCTCATCAGCAACAGGGCGGCGGCGCCGTCGTTGATGCCGCTGGAGTTGCCAGCCGTCACCGTGCCCCCTTTGCGGAAGGCGGGCCTCAAGCGGGCCAGTTGCTCCATGCTGGTATCGAGCACGTACTCGCCATCCACGATTTTGTAGCGGGGATGTTCGTCGGTGTCCACAGTTTTAGGTGGGCCTTTTCGCTGCGGCACTTCGATGGGCGCGATTTCGTCTTGGAATTTGCCGGACTTGATGGCCTCCACCGCCCGCCGGTGGCTTTCGAGGGCGAAGGCGTCTTGCTCCTCGCGGGTGATTCCCATTTCGTCGGCGATGTTCTCGGCGGTTTCGCCCAGGCTGATGATAGGATACATAGCGTCGAGCCTGGGGTTGTTGTAGCGCCAGCCGACGGTGGTGTCCCAGATCTTGGGATGCCCCACCGGCTGCGGGCGCTCCGGCTTGGGCATGGACCAGGGTGCCCGGCTCATGCACTCCACCCCAGCGCCGATGAAGACGTCGGCCTCGCCGGCGATGATGGATTTGGCAGCCAGATTCACCGCTTCCAGTCCCGACGCACAGTTGCGGTTGACGGTGACGCCGCTGACTTCTTTTGGGAAGCCGGCCAGCAAGAGCGACATCCGCGCCACGTCGCGGTTGTCCTCGCCAGCCTGGTTGCCGCACCCGGCGTAAACGTCCTCGACCAGCGCCGAGTCCACGCCGCTACGCTCCATCAGCGACTTGAGGACTTCGGCCAGCAAATCGTCAGGCCGCACGCTCGACAGCCCACCGTTGTGCCTGCCAATCGGCGATCTCACGGCGTCAATAATGACCACTTCTTTGTGCATGTGTTAGAATCTCCCTTTTTTCTAATTTCTAAATTAACCCGCTCTCACATCCAGCACCTCGACCCCAGCGAGAGCGCGCAGGCTGGCAACCAGATCCTCCTGCGGCACGTGCCTGACCTTGAGGGTGATGTTGGCCTTCAGCGGCTCTTCGGCCGGGTAGGTGCCGCAAGCAGCGATGTCTCCACCCTGCTGTGCGATGGCCACCATGACTTTGGCCAGTTCTCCTGGCGCGTCCGGAACCTGGAGGGTAACCCGTACCCCAGCCTGCCGGGCGCCCATGAGCTCCATCAGCGTGGAGAGCATATCGGTGTCAGTGACGATGCCCACCAGAGCCTCGCCCCGCATCACCGGCAGACAGCCGATTTTGTTCTCAGCCATGATGCGGGCTGCCTTCTCGATGGACACGTCCTCCTCTATGGTGATCACGTCCTTCACCATCACGTCGCGGACCTGGATTTTGTTCAGCGCGTAGTTCATCTCCCAGATGCTCAGGGTGGTCACCGACGAGGGCATCGCCTGCAGCAGCGTCTCCCGCGTGACCAGGCCCGCCAGCCTGTTGCGCTTGTCCACGATGGGCAGGTGGCGGATGTTGTTTTCCTTCATGTACCGATGCGCCTCTGTGATGGACGCTGTGGGCTCCATCGTCAGCGGGTGCAGTGTCATGCGTTCTTTTACTAACATAGTTTACCTCCTACCAGTTTTATGCCCAGAATGCCTTCTTTAAATCTGTGAATTCCTCGACCGGCCCCTCGAAGCGGTTGCGGCCCAGTTCCAGCACATAGACGTAGTCGGCGATCTTGAGCGCCTGGCGGATATTCTGGTCCACCAGGACGATGGTCATGTCTTCTTCGTCCCGCAACTGGATCAGCATCTGGTAGACCTCCTCCGACAGCAGCTTAGCCAGGCCGGCCGTCGGCTCGTCCACCAGGATCGCCTTGGGGTCGGTCATCAACGTCCGTCCGACCTCCACCATGCGCTGCATGCCGCCGGAGAGTTCGCGGGCCTTGGACTTGCGGCGGTCTTTGAGCATCGGAAAGTGCTCGTAGTTCTCCTCAATCTTGCGCCGGATACGCGCCTTATCGTTCTTGAACGTCCAGGCGCCCAACTCCAGGTTCTCTTCGACCGTCATCCAGGGGAAGATGCCTGGCTGCTGCGGGATGTACGAGATACCCAGGCCAATCCGCTGGTGGGTGGGGACTCCGATCAGGCTCTGGCCGTCGAGGACCACCTCGCCCGAGTTGGGTTTCAGAAAACCGTAGATCGCTTTGAGCAGCGTGGACTTGCCTACGCCGTTGGCGCCGAGGACGGTGGTGATCTTGGCCTTTTGGGCTGTGATCGAGACACCTTGCAGGATATTCAGGTCCTTGTAATAACCAACGTACAGGTCCTTTACGTCAAGCATTGCTTCCCTCCTCGGTCTCCTCAATAGCAGCCAGCCTGCCAGCCGGAATGACCACTGGCCCCTCTTCCTCCTCCTCGCCCAGGTAAGCCTCGATGACCGTCGGATCTTCTTTTACCACTTTGGGATCGCCATCGGCGATCAACTCGCCGTAGTTCAGCACCAACAGACGCTTGCTGAGGGCGAAGATCGAGTCCATATCGTGGCTGATGATGATGAAAGCCTTGCCCTGCTCGTGCACGACCTCAATGTACTCGTAGATCTTTTCCATCAACTTGGGGTGCACGCCGGCAAAGGGCTCGTCCAGGATGATGATGTCCGGGTCCAGCATCAACAGCCGGCCCAGTTCGAGCAGCTTTTGCTGTCCGCCCGACAGACTTCGGGCATAGTCGTGGGCCAGGTGTTCTATGGTCAGAAACTCGAGCACCTCCATGGCCTTGTCGTGGAAATCCCGCTGGCGGGCCGTGGGGTTGAGGGCCATGGCCGGGACGAGCATGTTTTCCAGCACCGTCATGCGCCGGAAGGCGCGCGTAACTTGAAAGGTGCGTCCGATGCCGCGCCGGGCGATCTCGTATGGCGGCAGGCCGTCAATCCGCTTGCCGTTGAGCCACACCTGGCCTTTGGTGGGTTTGTACATCCCGTCCAGAACATCGGTCAGCGTCGTCTTGCCGGCACCATTCGGCCCAATCAATCCGATCAATTCGTTGCCTCGAATACTTAGGCTGACCCCGTTGAGGGCCTGAATGCCACCAAAGCTCTTGTAAACATCGCGCACGTCAAGTTTGATCATGATTCTGCCCCCCTCAGTCCCCCCCAACTCTGGGGGGGAGGCTACCTCCGCCCCCTCAGTCCCCCCCAACTCTGGGGGGGAAGCTACCTCCGCCGCCACCCGCTTGGCCACGGTCTCCTCCCGTGCCCGCCGCATGAACAGCCGGTCAATGATGGGATAGAGCAGACCATTCTGGGCAAAGCGCAGGGTCAGTACCAGCAATGCCCCGAAAGCTGCATAACGCCAGGCGCCCAGTTCCAGATGTAGGCCCAAGATATTGATCTCCCGCAGCATTTCCAGGCTGACGCGGCTGAAAAAAGCGCCGACCGCCGCTCCCAGCAGACTTTCCATCCCGCCGATAACGGCCATAGCAATCACCATGGACATCTGCAATATTTCCATGGTGTTGGGGGTGATGATCCCTACCTGATGGTAGAACACGGACCCGGCCAGCCCAACGATGAGGCTGGTGACGACGAAGATCATCACTTTGTAGCGCACCACGTTCACGCCCATGGCGGACGCGGCCTCCTCGTCCTCGCGCATGGCGCGCACAAAGAGCCCAAAGCGGGAGCCGGCCAGCCAGTACATCAGCCCCATCGCTCCCAGGAGCAGGCCCAGCGTGACGTAGTACTCTTGGATGCCCGTGATCCCCTCCCACAGCTTGCTGAGTTGCAGCCCATTGCTCCCCTCCGTAAACTTGAACTCGGTGAGGAGGACAATGCGAAGGATCTCGGAGAAGGCGATGGTAAAGAGGGCCAGATAAGCGGCTCTGAGTCTCAGGCAGAGCAGGCCAATGATCAGGCCGACCACGCCTGCCAGTAGCGTACCGGCGAGGATCCCCACCAGCGGCGTCGTCCCCAGGTCACGGCCCATCAGTCCAGCGGTGTAGGCGCCAATTCCCACAAAAGCCATATGCCCAAAAGAGAACTGTCCACCGATGCCGGCCAGCAGCGCCCAACTGGAGGCCAGGATAGCGTAGAAAAAGGCGCCAGTCACCACGGCCATCCGATAGGGGGAGCTCTTTAAGTAGAGAGGAGCCAACACCAGCAGCGCGATCAGCACCACGATGGCGATCCCGCGACTGTCCATTCGACGCTTCATGTCTCCCTCCCAAACAATCCCCTGGGCCGCATGAGTAACATCAAGGCAAAGATGATCAAGCCGAAGGCAGTCTTGTAGGCCGCGCCCTTGCTGGGGTCAGGATAGCAGCCAGCGCCCAGCGCTTCCACCAGGCCGATGACCAGCCCGCCCGCGAGCGCGCCAGGAATGGATCCCAACCCACCCAGGACGATGATCACGTAGGAACGGGTAGAAGCCGCCGCGCCCACCCAGGGCACCCAAGTGAAGACCGGAATCAATGCCGCCCCCGACATCCCCGCCAGCATGGTGCCGATGCCAAAGGCCAACGTGTTCATCACCAACGGATTGATGCCCGTGACGGCCGCCGCTTGCTTGTCCATGCTCACCGCCCGCAACGCCTTGCCTGTCCAGGTGCGGTTGATAAAGTACAGCAACAAGCCGATAAGCGCCATCCCCACGGCTGCCGCTACCAGCCGGTTGGGGATCAGAGTCAGCGTCCCCAGGCGCACACTACCCGCTTTCAGGTAGGTACCGGTCTTTTGGGAGAAGGGACCGACGATAGCCAGGGTGGTGTACTGCAAAAAGAATCCAAAGCCGAAGGTGATCAGAATGGCGTATTCGCCAGTCCGCTCAACTCGGCCCAGGTGCATCGGCCGCAGGAACAGCCGCTCAAAGGCAAAGCCGATGAACATCGTGACCAGGCCTGCCACCGGTACGCCGATGATGGGATTCAACTCCACGGCGAACTTCTCTCCAAAAAATAACAGAAGGTAGTAGGACACATAGCCGCCCAGCATGTAAAACTGCCCGTGGGCAAAACTGATGATCCCTTGGACAGAGTAGATCAGCGTCAGCCCCACCGCCATCAGGGCGTAGATAGAGCCGATGACCAGGCCGTTGGTAGCCTGGTTAGCCACGTAGCTTGCGTTCGTAATGCACAGGTTGTCGGGCTGGGTAATAGCGAACAAGCCATACAGCTCGATGGCCGCCAGCACGCCTGGGCCACCGGCCCAATACCAGCGGTCTAACTCAGGAGTAAAGTACCACAGCGGCGCCAACAGCAGCGGCCCCAGGGTCAGCCCCCCCAGCCCGCCCACGATCCTGGCCGGTGAGTCGACCAGCCCTTTTCGCCGGTAGACTCGCGGCAGTCCCCAGGCGCCAATGGCTGCCCACACCGGCCCGGCCAGCAGCAGCCATAAGATGGGTACATTCATATCTCAACCTCCCTTATACCTTAACGATCAAATTCTTGTACAACGAGCAAGGATTTCGGAACGCACTTTTTCTCTGCCATGAATTTCACGAATTAACACGAAAAAGAAAAAATTAGCGAAAATTCGTGTAATTCGTGGCAAAAAGCCTTTTGGTTCTGGCTTGTCCAGGTTAGATCACTACAGCGAATTGGGAAATAAACGGATTTTCTCCATCCGTTCATCCTCCGTTTCATAAATAAACTAAATCCGTTGTAGTGTTGAGGAACAGCCCCAACGTCCAGTTGGGGCTGTTCCTTCGATATCGCATGATCCGTAGTCGCTACGGAGTTGTCCCCGGAACGATGTAGGGTGTGCCGTGGGTCTGATAGACCGTCGGCCAGACCACAGCGGCGTCTTTCCAATCCTGATTGTCTTCAAAGTACTGGATCAGCAGGACGGCCGGATCGGGCCACTGGTGCCACATGTAATCCGGCACACTGCCGTCGCCCGGGATCGGGTTCTTGCTGGTGTACTCGAAGTAGTAGCGACCCTGAGCCAGGCTGATGTCGGTGTCCTCCAGCGCGTCAATGAGCGCAGCGGAGTCTATGGTGCCCGCCCGCTTGATGGCGTCGGCCACGATCCACACGCTATCGTAGGCCTCCAGCGCGTAGCTGGGCGGATCCGCATCGAACTGGGCCCTGTAGGCGTCCGCCACGTGGTTGGTGGTGTCGTTGTACAAGCTAGGCGGCAGGCCCACCAGCGAGAAGACGTAGTAGTTGCCATTGGGCACGCTTTCCCAGAACTCAGGCTGGATGGCCACCTGGTTGGCAGTGCCGATGGTGTCCGCCGACGGTGCGATGCCCAGCTCCGCCATCTGCTGTTCCAGGTTGTAGCTGGTCTCACCGGTCACCGCCACGCGGATGGCGTCC
>DAOUDK010000107.1:0-13054 GCA_034431315.1 Anaerolineae bacterium | reverse complement strand
GGTCGATCAGCGGCCATTTGTGGGGATTTATAGCCACAAAATAGCCGTAAATGCCCGTTTTGTGGGGCCATGGCCCAGATTTGCGGCACAATTAGGACTTTTAAAACACGCTCTTAGAGGCTCTGGCAAAGAAATACGGGAGCACCGTGGAAGCTATCGAGGAGTGGAACAAGATTTGGAGCTGCTTCTCTATCCCGTTAGAGCCGGGCTGCAGGCTGGGTATACCTGTACTATACCCATCCGCCGCAGAGATAAAGTTCACAACGCCAACGCCTGCGCCAACCCCGAATTGGGGCACAGGCCAATGGGTGAAGGTCTCAGAGGGGTCAGAACGTATTTGGTTCTTTACCAAAGAATTTGCAGAGGAAGTCGCAACAGTCGGAGCAGACAACTACTCTAAAGAAGACTGGGTAAGGCTGTGGGCATTGGGGGGAAAAGTGACTACTAGCGCGGAGGGCATCAAGTTTTATGTACTTGAGGAAGAGGAATTGCCTCAGGATACAGTGCTATATGTGCAGAATAGTAGTGGCGAGCGCGGTTGGGTCTTGGGGTCAATGGTGGAGAAATGCGAAGCTCCCGTATCTGGTAAAGACTTGACTTGGTAAGCATCGAACGGGATCCTGATCAAATATACAGATAGCTGGGCAGAGGACTACCAAAGGTAAAGCATTAGGAGGGATATGAGCAACGAGGGAGAGATGATTCTGCGCCACGCCTGGCAGCTATGGTTTGGCCCGGAGTTGGAAAAGCAGGGACGACCGGGGGACTGGCCGCCGCCGGATGACATCCATGCTGCCCAAGCAATCTGGGAGAGGGAAGGCGGTCTCGTAGTCCTATTCAACCAGAACCTGAGGCCGCTGCATGTAAAGGTCCGAAAAGGGGTCATCAGCAAGGGACAAGAGCGTCCGATGGAGGAAATTCTCCATGATATCCTAGAGGTTTCACTTGAGGGCGGGTTGGCCCACTTCACTGCCTTAAGGGGAAAGGAAGTCTGGCCAATTCTTTGGAACTTCACCTGGCATACTCTCTTGAACCGGAAGGTTTCGACATTCGTGGCCGAGCGGACTTTACCTTCGCCTGCGCGGTACAGCTTGCCTAAGATCTTAGGCGAGGATTACGAGTGCCTGCTACCATCAGCTCTAGCCTTGGTGCTAGGCGAACGAGGTGGGCTGGTGGGTTCCGACTGGGCGCTGCGCAAGGTGCTGGAAGAAGATGCCTACGGTACGGGAATCCATAGCCGGAGGGCCAAGACGATCATCGTGGAACTGGACGAAGCTGTAACCGAGGCAGTTCCCCAGCAACTTGAGTCGAGATTGATGACAGAGCTACTAGAGGACTTGCCGGGTTATGATGAGGCCGTGAAGTCGATACAACAGGGCTACACGCAGGAGGAGATAGCCAAGGAACAGGGTATTGACCAAGCCACCGTCTCCAGGCGTATAAGGTCTTTCCTGGAAGCCGCCAGGGAGAGGCTGAACCGGCAAGACGGATTTGGCCGAGTTTCAAAGCAAAACGCATAAAACTGCCCCTTAGCTGCTCTCTACTATATAGAGGGCAGCTTTTGATTTATCTAAAGGAGGGGCAATGAGCACAGAAGCAAAACCAACGCTGGAGGTCGTGGTCACTCCTGACGGTGTCAGGGAGACCCACATCAAAACGAGTGAGTCGGGAGAACTGAAGGCGATAACCTTTTACGTGGGCTTAATGGATGAGCTGAGAAGGCTGGGCAGAGTTGCGCGATGGGTGTGGCATGAGATGAGCAAGAAACAGGGTGAAAGATGAAAAAAAACCAAAAAATCCGCAAGTTCGAACGCTTCCTTCGAGACCCTCATGTGGGAGACAATGTCCTAAAGCCTCCTATGTCAGGAGTGGCTTGCGAAAACATACGAGCTGTTCTACGTATGTTAGGTTATCAAGTCAAGTTCGGAAATGAGTATGACGAAGAACTTGCAAAAGCCGTTCTACGTTTTCAGACTGACAACAAGCATTCCTCGCTGGATGGATTCGTCGGGCCTGGCACTCGCCGACTTCTTATCCGGAAGTTGATTGATGAATGTGGAGCGGGGATTTTTGATCGCATGACCAAGCCTGAAGAAGATAGTGTGATTTCAATCTTGTTTCTTGCCGCTGACCCGACTGATGCTTCCCACTTGCGATTGAGTGAAGAATTTCGAGAGATTCAAGAGAGCCTGAAAATAGCCAAGCTGAGAGACCGTTTCAGGTTGGAGCTGCCCCAGTTGTCTGTACGACCAAAAGATATTACCCAAGCATTACTGGATGTACAACCGCAAATTGTCCATTTTTCCGGCCACGGTACATCTAAAGGCGCATTGTGTTTTGAGAATCAAATTGGACAAGCTCATTTGATTCAACCCGACGCGCTGGCAGAATTGTTTGGGCAGTTCGCCCACCAAGTAAACTGTGTTTTGTTAAACGCTTGTTACTCGGAAACTCAAGCAAAGGCTGTTGCTGAACACATTGAATACGTGATTGGAATGAACCAAGCAATCAGTGACATGGCTGCCATTGCCTTTGCTACTGGCTTTTACCAAGCATTAGGAGCAGGCCGCCAGATTGAAGAAGCGTATAAATTGGGATGTGTTCAAATCAAGTTACAAAGCAGCATTCCTGAACATCTAACGCCAGTTCTAATCAAACAGGGGCAAGTGCAAGCATAGCAGCCGCCCAACAACGGCGTGGTGTGTCCTGAAAGCTGTCAACGGCTAGCCGGTGAAAGTCCGGTCGTGGTAACTGTCAGGAGGCCACGTAGCTGTACTAAGAAGTCACAACCCCTACCATGAAAAACCAGACCACCAACCTTCCCCCCCAACCTCCAAGCCTTCGCTTCCCTGCTTGATGCCCAACCTCCCGAAGTCTAAGAGGCCTTCCAGTTCCTGCTAGCCACTGCCATGCACGAGGCTGGCAAGTTTTAGCTTGTGAGCGTAGCTGAGGTTGACGGTCGCTGGCACCACACATTCAGCGGTGCGGGCGAGGTGTTCAGTGTGGTGCGGCCAGTCGGTGGGGGTACATCAAGAGCTTTGGCGGCTAGAAGCGTTTGGATCACGAAACACACGAAAGGGAGCGAAAGACGCGAAAGGTCTTTCGTGCGTTTCGCGCTCTTTCGTGCCATTCGTGTTCCGAATTGCCCCTGACGAACAGCGCTGCTGTCGGTGCCGGGTCGAGCATTTCGGAGGGAACAGTGAAAGAAAACATCTTTACCAACGAGGGCGAGGCCCTGGTCAGCAAGCTGCGGTGCGATGGAGACCTGAGAAGGGGGAGTGAGACCAATGCCAGAGCTACCTGAGATCACCGTCCTGGCCCGCCAGATGAAAACGGAGCTGGTGGGCAAGACCTTTACCGGCATTGAGGTGCTGCAGCCCAAATGCCTGAATGTCCCGCCAGAGGCGTTCGTGGACGCGCTGACCGGCGCGCAGTTGCTCGATGTGACTCATCGCGGCAAGTGGCTCTTCGTCGAGACGACCCAGGGCTGGCTGCTGCTGAATCTGGGGATGGGCGGCGACATCCTGCTCACCATCCGCGACGCGCTGCCAGAGAAGTACCGCCTGGTCTTCGACTTCGACGGCGGTGCCTGTTTGGCCATCAACTTTTGGTGGTTTGGCTACGCCCACTTTGCGGCCGAGCTGGCCGACCACTCTCCCACCGCACGGCTCGGCCCGAACGCCCTGAGCGGCTCGACTGAGCTCGCCGAAGTCCTGACGCTGGAGCAGTTCCGGGAACTGCTTCGGGGACGGCGCGGTGGCATCAAATCCTTCCTGCTCAACCAGCGCCGCGTCGCTGGCATCGGCAACGTCTACGTTCAGGACCCGCTGTTCAAGGCGGGCATCCACCCGCTGCGGCCCATCAATACCTTGGATGACGACGAGATCACTGCCCTGTGGCAGGCGCTCCAAGAGACGTTGCAGGAGAGCATTGACCTGGGCGGTAGCGCGTGGGAACGCGATCTGCACGGCGAAAAGGGCCGCTGGGACCAGAGCTTCTTCCTGGTCGCCTACCGCGAGGATCAGCCCTGCCCGGTGTGCGGCACGCCGATTGAAAAGATCAAGACCGGCAGCACAAGCAGTTTTATTTGCCCTCGATGCCAACCGCTTGGTGATGAAGTACTTCGAGATCACCGGGAAATGTAACTACTTACTTGCTCCCGCTGGACCCTAGTCCAGCGGCCTCAGCGGTCGTTGTAGCCCTGGCCAGGCGCATGTTTCACGGTTTTCAGCGCTGGTCATCGTCATTGGAGCAGCGGACTAGGGTCCGCTGCGAGCATAAGGTGAGTAGATACCGGGAAACTACCGAAGAATGACGAGTAGCACCGCCACGGCTCCTACCATCGAGTTCGTCCGCGCTGCCATGCGTGGGCCGCTGCCCGGCCTCGAGGCGCAGATCACCATGGCGCCGCGCCCCCGCTCGTTCGGGCCGGCCCCCGGCATCGAGCCTCGTCAGGCCGGGGTGCTGCTGCTCCTGTACCCCCTCCACGGCGTGCTCTGCTTGGTGCTGACTGTGCGCACGTTCGATCTGAATCACCACAGCGGTCAGATCTCGCTGCCCGGGGGTGGGTGGGAGGAGGGGGATGCTTCGCTCCAGGAGACCGCGCTGCGCGAGACTCAGGAGGAGATCGGGATCGCCACCGACGGGCTGGAGCTTTTCGGCTCTCTCACGCCCATCTACGTCCCGCCCAGCAATAACATCGTTCATCCCTTCGTCGCTTACACACCCCAACGCCCCAACTTTCGCCCTGATCCCACGGAAGTGGCTGAGTTGTTGGATGTGCCTCTGCATCTATTTCTGGACTCGGCCACGCGGCGCGAGGAGGACTGGACTTGGCGCGGCGCGCCCCTGCACGTCCCCTTCTACGCCGTGGGCAAGCATAAGGTCTGGGGCGCTACGGCCATCATACTGGCGGAGTTTGTGGCGATGCTCACTCAACTTGACCGAGCGACGAGCTCAACATGAACGGGAACATGTGGAGGAGCGCTGACTAGATGCAACTGGAGGTTGATTAGAGTCGCAAAGTTGAGCAGAGTGGTCCGACCATCCTTGCCTTTTCCGATCACGAGCACGGTGTGCTCCTGGCGCCGGCTCAGGTCAAGCGTAAGGTGCTACATCGGTTGCGGGAGCAGGGCCGTGAGCGGCGGGTGTCGGTGCACATGGTCTTTGCCGCTCTGGTAGCACTGCTACTGTGCGATGTCGTTGAGCGTGCCAACCTGGTGATCATAGACGACGAATACACCGGTCATCGGGGAATGATCAAATTCCAGGTGTTGCATTACCTGCACAAACTTGGGATCGAGGTTGAGGCTGAGGTGATTACGTTTGGCCGTGTGGGTAAGCGCTCACCAGCACACCATTTAGCGCTCAGTGTCTTCCGAGGCCAACGAGCCCCTGATCGTTGCGTGACTTTCGAGGAACTGTGGGCTCTGGTGAGGTAAATAAAGAGGCCGGGGCCTGCTGCGCAGTAACGTGTAGCTCCAGCCACGGAGTGGATACCGTGAGGGCACTACACCACCCGGCTTCTGATAATAGTATACCAGACTTTCGCTAGATTGTCAACTTCAAAATGCTACCGTTTTCCACCACCGACGCTTGACGCTCAGGAGGTTCACCCTTGAAACTGATTCGATTTCTGAAGAATGATCAACCGTGCTACGGCCTGATCGAGGGAGAAGCCGTCTACGCAGTCGAGGGCTCCATCTTCGGCCAGTTCCGCCAAGCGGAGAAGGTAGCCCCATTGACCGAGGTCAGGCTCCTGGCCCCCTGTCAGCCTACTAAGATCCTGGCCGTGGGCCTCAACTATCGGACCCATGCCGCCGAGGCCGGCTACGACGTGCCGTCGGAACCCCTCGTTTTCTCGAAGCCCCCTTCCTCCGTCATCGGCCCCCTCGAACCAATCGTCTACCCCGTCCTCTCACAACAGGTGGACTACGAGGGCGAACTGGCCGTGGTCATCGGAAAGCGGGTCAGGAATGTGCCCCCGCAGAAGGCGCGTGATTTCATCCTCGGTTACACGTGCGGCAACGACGTCACGGCCCGCGACCTGCAGCGACGGGATGACCAATGGACCCGAGCCAAGGGATTCGACACCTTTTGCCCCCTCGGCCCCTACATCGTCACCGACCTGGACCCCGCACGTCTGGCCATTCAGACCCGGGTAAACGGCGAAATTCGCCAGAGCGCGTCCACCGCCGACATGGCCTTCAGCGTGGCTGAGCTGATCGCCTACATCTCGCAGGTCATGACCCTGGAGCCTGGCGATGTGATCCTCACCGGCACGCCGGCCGGCGTGGGGCCACTGCAACCCGGCGATGTGGTGGAAGTGGAGATCGAGGGCATCGGAACCCTGCGCAACCCGGTGGCGAGCCAAGCATTAGTGTCAACTTAAGGCTCAAAGGCCCGTCCCCGGGGCGGCCCGGGGACGGGGCTCAGAGCTTAAGTTGACGCCAATGGTGAGCCAAGAGACAAGCTAGGAGCGTTTCACTCCCTGGGCGGCTCTTTCACCGCCACGAGAATAGCCACCAGTGCAATGACCACGCCCACCAGGTTGGCCAAGATAGGGGCCTGGAACCCGAATCGGTCGTAGAGCAGGCCGCCGATGTAGGGCGCGGGGAAGCCGATCAGCACCCGGAAGGCGGAAAGCCGTCCCATTGCCTCCCCTAATTGCTTCGCGGGGACGCTGTTGGCCAGAAGCGTCTGGTGGGCCGGCACCCAGGTGGCGGCCACCAGTCCAAAGAGGGCGTACAGAGCGGCGAAGGCCACGAAGCTGGTGCTGAAGAGCCAGCCGCCGACGACGAGGATGCCTATCGCCTCCGATAGGGCCAGGAAAGGCTTGCAGCCGTAGCGGTCTACCAGCCTCCCGATGGGCAGTTGGGAGAGCGCCCAGACCAAGGAGACCAGGCTGGACATGATCCCCAACTGGAAGGTAGTGAAGCCGTAGGTCTCGCTCAGCATCCCGAAGAGAAGTGATCCCCCCAGTCCCCAGACGAAGATGTCCACGGCCATGGCCCAGTAGAAACCCCGCAGTTCCCTGGGAGGCACAGTTATCCTGACCAGCACCCCCTTCAGCTCGCCCAGGGAGATCCCCCCGTTGACTCGACTCATTGTCTCCTGCAAGAGCCAGAGGATGAGGAGCAGTCGCAGGGCCTCCAGTCCGAAGCGCGTCAGAAAGACCGGGGGGAAGCCCCAGCGGTCGGCGATGAAGCCGCCCAAGGTAGGAGCGAAGATGCCGGGTACGATCCAAGAGACCATCTGTAGGCTGTAGGCCATGCCGCGCTGGCTGGCTTGCGCCGATTCGGCGACCAGCGAACTCTCGGCTGGACGGGAAGCCTGAGTGGCTCCCAGTAAGATCACCCCCGGCAGCAGCCATCGCCAGTCTCCCCTGATGGAAGCCAGCACGTAGAACACCATGACCAGTAGGCCCAGGAGGCTGCCCAGGGCGAGAAGGGGCTTTCTCCCCAGGCGGTCGGAGACCCAGCCGCCGATGGGCTGGATCAGGGCAGTCGTTATCCCCCTCCGCCCGCCCAGGCTCTCCAGGAAGCCCAGCGTGCTCATCGGCGCGCCCAGGCTGAGGACGAAGGGCTGCCACACGGCCCGCGTCATGCTGGAGAACAGGCCGGTCAGGAAAGAGGTGACGGCGATAACTCGCAGATTCTGGCTTATCCCGTCCTTCTCTATACCCGGTGGATCCAAGATTGCTCTAAGGGGATTGCCAAATCCCCGCTTTTGGCCTGGATCTGGTGATCCAGGCTGAGCAAAATCTGATCTGTTGATACTCTCGCCCATCATCTCTTAGCCAGAGTGAAGGGGTTCTTCACGTAGATTTCGGGGGGATACGGTAAACCTGTTCATACCTGGCTCCGCACTCCCTGTGCAACTGCAGCCACCTGTCCAGTCGACGCTGGTCGGCCCAGTACGCCTCCTGCTCGTCCAGCCAGGTCTCCACGCCGATGCGCCGTATCCGCCTCAGGTTCTCCAGCACGGGCAGGTGGGTGCGCCAGATGGGGTCGTAGGCGAACTGGATGATGCGCGTGCAGGGGAGATCATCGCACTCAGCGCAGCTTTCGAGCCCCCTCTCGGTGATACAATGATAGATGTCGCAGGCACGACGATGAGGCCCTGCCGCGCACTGGCCGCAGTCGCAGCCACAGCCGTGGCAGACTCCGTCCAGAACAAGGTCGCTGCAAACCACCGCAGTAGAGGCCGCAGGGGGCAGCTAGCTTCTTTCGATCACTCGGCATCTTGTGCTCCCTCACATTTGCTTAGGCTTTTTCCTCAGCTTCAGGTCAACGCCAGCTTGCGAGGCCAATCCTTGAATGGACGATCTCATGGCTTTGGCCTTGGCCTTCAGGTTCGAGCCATCAACCTGCCCGCTCGCCAGCATCCCCTCCATCTCACCTATCGCCTGGCGGATCAAAGCGGGAGGCATCAGGGCGCAGGCCGCGCAGTAGAAGCTCATGGAGCGGCCCTCGTTGTAGTTGGCGAGGAGATGCTCCACCAAGAGCCGCCGCTCCCGCTGCTCCTCCAGGTAGGTTTCCAGCCCAACCTCCCTGATCCTGTTCAGATTGGGGAGGGCGGGCTTGTGGCTTATGAAGCTATCCAGCCCTTCCTCTACACCCAGCACCCTCAGCAGCCTCGCGCAGGGATACTCGTCGCAATCGGCGCAGGTGAAGAGTCCCCGCTTGGTGACGCAGCAGCGGTAGACGCTGCAGTAGGAATGTTGCTCTCCCAGGTGGCAACTGAGGCATCGGCTGCGCGCTTTCGATTGGAAGCGGGGACATAACCCACAATACAAGCCGCAGCAGCCAGCGAGATGCTTTTCTTCTTCCAACCCTCGCCTCCTGTCAGTGTGAAATGCCGCCCTGATTCATCAAATAGTAATTGCGCTAGGATGGTTTTCTCAGTTGTCAGCTTCGTCGTTCAGCTTGGATTCCCTGCACCACTCAAGCGACTTGTCCTGCAAGCTCTCCACCAGGTTTGTGACGAGCGATACAACCTCGCTTAACTTGGCCGAGCTGATCCATTTAATGGTGTCGGCGGGCAGGTGGCCGACATTCGCCACGCCTACAGAACCAATCGCGATGCTAGGGACACCATGTGAGTAGAAGGTATAGTGGTTGCTTGCGGGCCAAGGATCGACCCAGACAACACCGGGATACTTTTCCTTAACCCCGGAAACCAGGGCTTTGAACGGTTGAGAACTTGCTAGCGTTGTAATGGTATTCGAGCCAAGTCGCTGCCCGACACCATCTGCATTAACTGCAGCTAAGATGTGTCCAAGTTCTTCGCTATGTCGAGGCAGCTTTTCTTCACCGCCGAAAGGTATGATCCCCAGGCCGTAGCGACGCAAGTATTCCTCATCGCCCAGGCCATACCCTTCTTCGCCGCTGAAGGCTATGAATTCCAGGCCAACCGATAGCTCTCGCTTTGCCAATAGCCTCGCCAGGGTCAGTAGCACGGCAACACCGGAACCGTTGTCAATGGCTCCTGGGGTTTCCAAAACCGTGTCGTAATGGGCACACAACACGATGCGCTCTGGCCCTGCGCCCGCTTTTGTGCCGACGACGTTGCAGGAATGTCCTGGAGACCGGTGGCTGGCAATCCTCAAATGCAAGGTCTGATCGCTCTGCCGTAACAAAGCCAGGCTAACTTCAGCGGGAACAGTTGCCGATGGGATAGGCAGATCGAAATCCACGATCAGGCGGCCGAGACAGTGAGTCGTCAGGTTCACGGTGATAAGTGCCGCCGGATTCTTCTCTTCCAACAATTGGACGATCTTTTGATGGCGCTCGGGGTTGTATACCTTGTTGCCCTTTGGGGACAGGCCCTCCCGAGTGAGGTCGCCGTACATGATGCCAATGCATCCGGTCAGGGCGGCGGCTTCCAGTTCGGCCACAGTTCCCATCGCCACGGTAGGAGCAACTACGTCGCAGGGCAGTGAAAACCAGTTTGCTGCCGCGTCCAACCTCTCACCGTCCAGCTCTAAGTGTGTTTCCTCGTGCTCCCAGTCGGGGCAGGGAAACTCTTGTCTTTCGACGTCCAGGCCAGCAGCCTGGAAGACGTTCTGGATGTAATCAGCGGCTACGTGATTCCCCTTCGAACCGATGGGTCGAGGGCCGATCTCCACGCACAGGCGCCTGAGGTGAACCGTGACTTCAGTTTCTACACTCATCAAAAACTCCTTGTTCGGTATTTCGCCCGGCAGGGATGGCCTTGGGCGCGAGGTAACGGGGCAATGGGTAATGAGTCAACGAGTAACGTGCTAACAAGGCGCTCGTGAACTCATTGACCCATTGACTCGTTACTCGCTAACTTGTTACCTCACTGCCATGCCAGGCCGTGCTTCTCGGCGAGCCTTCGCGCCCTGGCCATCAGCGCCTCGTGATAGGGCCTGCGGTTGGCGGCGATGTGGCGGTATCCCTCCGCCAGGTCGGGGTAATGCCTCTCCAGCACCCTCCTGACCCGCCCCCCAATCGCGCTGCTCAGCTTCATGCTGTCCACGATGATGTGGGATACGCCTGCCTTCGCCAGTTCCCCGAACAGGGCATCCATCTGCTCCTCTCCGTCGGAGAGAAAGGGCAGAAGCGGCCCGCAGAAGGTCCAGGTGCTTACCCCTGCCTCCGCCAACTCGGCCAGAGCCGCCAGACGGGCCGGAACGGGCGAGGAGCGGGGCTCGAACACCCGCTGCACTTGCTCGTCTAGGGTGGCGATGGTGAAGCCTACTTCTACGTCACGTAGGCGACGGAGGAGGTCGAGGTCGCGCAGCACCAGGTCGGATTTGGTGAGGATGGAGATGGGGGAATCGTAGGCGGTGAGCACCTCCAGGCAGGCGCGGGTGATTTGGCACTTCCTCTCCAACGGCTGGTAGGGGTCAGTCACCGTGCCGAAGGCGATGTTGCCTGGCTTAGCCCGCCGCATCTGCCGGGCCAGCACTTCGGTGGCGTTGACCTTGGCGTCCACAAACGTGCCCCATTCCTCTTTGTGGCCGCTGAAGCGCTTCATGAAGATGGCGTAGCAGTAGACGCAGCCGTGGCTGCAGCCGACGTAGGGGTTGATGGCGTAGTCAACTCCCTCGATGCCCGATTTGGTGAGGATGGATTTACACTCGATTTCCCTGACGATCACGTCTGTGTCCCTCGATGAAATCGGCCACTACCTCAGCCACTTCCTTCTCCCGCCCTATGACAAAGTGGTCGGTTCGCCTTAAGATGCGCACTTCCTTTGGAGCAGGCAGGCCCTCTACGAAGCGGCGTAGTATGTCGGGTGGGCATACGGAATCGTCCTCGCCGACGATGAAGAGCTTGGGCCTGGTGTAGCCGCTGAGGAAGTCCTCTTCCAACTGCCATACAGGAAGCCCGATGGCGACCACGCCACAAATGCGTGGATCATGCTCGGCGTGATGTAGTCCCACCCAGGAGCCGAAGGAATAGCCGACCAGGTAGAGCTTCTCTTGATCCACGCCTTTTGCTCGGAGGAGTGAATCCACTGCCCCGGCCACGTCATCCAGTTCCGCCACTCCCCCGTCAAATCTCCCTTCGCTTCGCCCCACGCCACGAAAGTTGAAGCGGAGGGCAATGATGCTGCGCTCCACCAGGATTCGAGCGATGCTCGCCACCACGGAGACGTCCATACTGCCGCCGTAAAGCGAATGAGGATGGCAAATTAGCGCAGCCGGAAGATTCTTCTTGCCGGGATGGTGAAGGACGCCCCCCAACTGGATGGCTTCATCCCCCCTGCTGGTGAAGAAAAGCCTCGTCTCCTTGATGGTCATGGCCTGATCTCCGTGGTGAACAAAGAGAGCCTCCCGCAGGCTTCAAAATCTGCCAGCCTGTGCGGTTGGTCCCAGGTTGCGCGGGGCTAAAGTCATGCGCGTCAAGCTAAGACAGCAGCCTGCGGGAAAACGCTTGCTGGCCAGCTCCGCCGTGGCATAAAGTGCCACGGCTACGAAGCTGCCACCCCGTAAAACGGGGTTCTTGAGCCCGATTTCATCGGGCGGGAGCTCCGTAGCACGGCGACTTTATCGCCGTGCGGCCCCGGCAAGCACGACACCATCCTTAACTTGACGCGCATGGGCTAAAGTCCCCGCGCTGAGAGAACGAAGCCCCTTCGGGGCTGGATCTAGCCCGCAGGGCTTTGTTCTTTTAGCCCAGAGCTTCAGGGGTAACTTGCGGCCACAGCACACACCTAACCGCACAGGTCAAAGCCTGCGGGAGGCTTCTCCATACTCAGAGGCTCTGCCTGATCCCGTCCAGAGTGGCCCTGGCATCTGGCACGAAGCCGAAGAAGCCCACCAGCTTTTCGCAGGTGTAGTCGTCACAGTGGGCGCAGTTGACCACGCCCCGCTCCATGCCACAGGCGCGGATCTCGCAGTCAAACCAGTGGCTGCAATGCCGCCCGTCTTCGGTCACGCAAGCGTCGCAGATGACGGACTCGACGGTGATGTCGGGCACGTTGTACTCCTCCCGCCATTGTGCGGCCACCTGTTCCAGCGCGGCGTGGTCGTCTGCCTGAGTGGCGATGTAGGCTGAGCAGTCGGTGCATACCAGCCCACAGTAAGCGATGATTTTGTCCATTGGATTCCCTCCTTAATTTTGAGTTTTTCTTAAGCCATTTGCCACAGCTGCTTTGGCACCCGCAGCGCCAGGAAGGTGAGCCAGGGCAAGGGGTGCTTTTTAACGGCGAAGCACCAGCCCTTCCAGGCACGGGCCGGAGTGTAGAGTGGGGAAGTGAGTGAGGGTGTGGACGGGGGAGGATATCGCACAAGACAGTTACAGGAACCAGACCTGGTTCTTGACCTGGTTGGCTTGGTGGTGCTGCAGGAACGTCTCCACCCGTCGCAGGAGTTCGCCGCGAGGAAGTTGAGCGATCACCAGGATGCCGTAATGCACTTTGCCCGCCCAGTAGTATTCTGCGACGAATGGAATGTAATCCCGTTTAGAGTGTATCGGATAATGTGATCTTATGGCAAGTTAACAATTGAATAGCACTTTGTTCTTTCCTCTCACGCTCGATTTCTTGCGCTCAACGTCAATTTGTGGCATCATTGGGACAA
>DAOUDK010000106.1:0-13498 GCA_034431315.1 Anaerolineae bacterium | reverse complement strand
GGTCGATCAGCGGCCATTTGTGGGGATTTATAGCCACAAAATAGCCGTAAATGCCCGTTTTGTGGGGCCATGGCCCAGATTTGCGGCACAATTAGGACTTTTAAAACACGCTCTTAGGCCTGGGTGGGTGGACTTGGGGCCTGCTGGAGCTTACTCATCACCGTTCGTCAGCCAGTGCATAGCGCACGGAACCTTCTCCCTGCCGCGCAACGACCTGCCCTTCCTCCTCCAAGATGTCCAGATGGCCAATGACCTCTGACACGGCCAGAAACACCTGCATGCCCCGCAGATCCGAAAAGAGGGACGTGGCGATTTGAAAGGCTGTCTGCGGCCCTTCGGTCAAGGTGGCCGCGATCTCCTCAGCCCTTTGACGGATGAAGCTCAGGCAGTACTGCGGGTGACGACCTTAATCATGGAGGTCTTCTCTCAGCCAGTTCCACCCACTCAATAGGAATGACCAACTTGCTGTTCAGGAGGCCCCGCAGATCTTCTGGATCCGCCTCCCAGAGCGGGATGTCGTGGTGGATGGGGATGACGTAGCGAGGGCCCAGCCCCTCGACCAGGTCGATAAGCATCCCCTCAAAGCGCTCGTTCCAGAAAGGGACCCGGCGGTAGGGCAGGCACAGGATGTTGGGATTGACCCCTTTCGGCGCCCGCACCCCATCCCCGATGTGCAGGAGACTCAAATCGTCCTCCACCAGAAAGGAAAGGGGTGTGCCACCTGGAAACTTGTGCCTCCGGCCCCACAATCGAGCCCAGAGTTCAGAGAGCCATCCCACCGTGCTGTAGCCAGGGAGCACTTGGACGTTATCCACCACGTCGCCCGGCTCCACGGCGAACAGCCGCTGCATGGGAACCCCCTGACCCCTGGCGATCTCACACACGTCCTTGGCCGCCAACACCGTGCCCGCCTGGATCTCAGCCACCTTGCCCAGGTGATCTTCGTGGCCGTGGGTGATGAAGATGTAGTCAATATCGGGCAACGGCTCACGCAGGTAGTCGGGGTCTATCAGGATGTGGTTTTTGCCCAGGATCTCGATACAGGAATGGCCCAGCCAACGGACCCTCATTTTTAATCGCTCCTTGTTATCTCGTAGAGGATTTATAGTCCAACCTACTTCTGACCTCTCTCAACTTATCCTCGACATCCTCAAAATCCCCCCTCTGCCCGGGAGGGAGGAGGGCGGCTATCTGGCACATGATCAGCCGCGAAATATCCACCAAAAGATCGCTCCTTTCGAACTCGCCCAATTCGCTCACTTCTGGCGGGTATATCGGTTCTCCAAACCTGACCCGCACTATCTGGATTTTTCCTTTTTTCTCTTTGGTCACCATCCCCATCGGCACGATAGGGATTTTCTTCTTGAGGGAGAACAACGCCGCTCCCGTTCTTACATCGCGCTCCAACAGACCGTTGCCCCTCGTCTTGCCCGTGACCGAAAGCCACAAGACGTTCCCCTGGCCCTCGAGGTAAGTCAGAATTTTCTTGAGAATGTTGGGCTCCAGCACATATTTCCCGGACGGGTCCTTCAGGGCCGGGAACATGTGCTGATCCACCCCCAGAACTCTTAGCAGCACGTTTGCTCCCGTCACGGCCTCATTTCTGGCAATCGCTCGCAATCGGAGCTTTTGCCCAGGTAAACGACAGGCAACCTTTATAGTCGCCTTCGATGTCTGTGAAACCGAGGGATAATTGCTCACTAGAATCGCGCTCTTACCCTCGCCCAGACAGGCGGGGATGGGGTCCACCTCAATACCCATTATCGCCACATCCGCCATCTTCCGGACCAACCTGCTGCGGTCCAGCAACCTCAATGAACGCAACCCGGCATCAACCCTCTGAGGGATTTTCCCCAATATGCGCGAAACCGCCTGAACAAAGCTTGACACTTTTTTCATGATTTTTGCCTCCTTGTATGTTTTGTCGAGCAGTATTGCACTTTCTCCTCCTTACTTACTTATCGCCTACTGTCCTCCAGTCTCAGTAGATCCAAATTCTGAGCAGAGCGGGCTCCCACGCCCGCGAACCGGCGGCATGGGAGCACTTGTCCTGGACCCTGTACCTGTCGGTCCAGGACAGGTGCGGCCAAGTACAGGGCCGCCTCTGCTAGAAATCTTGGATTTACTCCACCGGCTCACCTCCCACGGCGCTCCGCTCGCCAAATGGAGTACAGCAGGCCCAGGCCCATGAAACTGGCAACGGCGAAGCCCGCCACCACCAGCCAGAAGACAAATCCCTGACCTCCCCCCGCCACCAGGGGAATCAACAGCGCCATCCCCATGATGAGGGCAGCGAGGAGGATGCTGACCACCAGACGGTTGGCGATGCGGTCCAGTTTTCCTACGACCCGGTCGGTCTCCTTCAGGCTCAGAGTGAACCCCAGTTCTCCCCGCTCCACCTGATCCAGGAGACGAGTGGCCTGCCGGGGGAGCAGGGCGAGCAGCTCGCCCCAGTCGCCAGCGCCTTTGGCCAGCTTCCGCCCCCAGACGCGGGGCGAGGCCATCTGCCAGAGGAAGCGACGCACGTAAGGCCGCGAGACTCCGAAGATGTCAAACTCCGGGTCCAGCTTCAGCCCTACTCCCTCCATCATCGCCAACATTTTCCCCAGCAGCCACAGCTCCGAGGGGAGATGCAGGTGATGACGGAAGGCGATGGGCATTACTTCTTCTACCACCTCGCGAGCCTGTATCTCCTTCAGCGGCAGGCCGTGATATTTGGTCAACAGCCGTTCCGCATCCCGTTTCAGCCCTGCCCGATCCACCCGAAACCTGGCCGCGCCCATTCTGATGAGCTGCTCGACGATCTCCTCACTGTCCAGCCCGATGGCGGCGACGTAAAGGCGCACCAGATCATCCCGCAGGCGCTGGTTCAGGTGACCGACCATGCCGAAATCCATTGCCCCGATGGCCTCCCCGTCCATGACGAAGAAGTTGCCGGGGTGGGGGTCGGCGTGGAAGAAGCCGTCAACGAGCACCTCTTTGATGACGATGCGGGCAATGTTGAGGGCCACCTGATGGCGGTCCACCCCGGCCGCGTCCAGGGCCTCGACGTCGTCAATCTTGATGCCGCGGATCCGCTCCAGCACCAGTACCCGCCCGGTGGTGTAGTCCCAGTAGACCTGGGGGATGTACAACGCTGGCTCGGCGGCGAAGTTGCGGCGGAAGCGGTCGGCGTTGCGTCCCTCGCGGCGGTAGTCCATCTCGGCCCGCAGGGTGTAGGCGAAATCCTCGGCGATTTCCACCAGGTCGTATATCTCCCCCAGGGGGGTGCGCTCTTGAACCAGGCGGGCCAGGTCGAAGAGGATCTCCAGGTCCACGGCGATGACCTTCTCGATGTCTGGCCGCTGTACTTTGACCACTATCTTCTGGCCATCGGACAGGGTGGCCCCGTGCACCTGGGCCAGCGAGGCGGCGGCCAGTGGCTCAACCTCGAAGGAGGCGAAGATATCCTCAATGGGCCCGCCGAGCTCTGCCTCGATTTGCGCTTTAACGGCCTCCCAGGGGGCCGGCGGCACGGTGTCCTGGAGCCTGGCCAGCTCTCGGATGTAGGCCGGGGGGATGAGGTCGGGGCGGGTGCTGAGGATCTGGCCCAGTTTGATGAAGGTGGGGCCCAGCTCCTCGATGGCCAGGCGGAGGTGTTCCGGCGGGCTGAGGGGCGGGGCCTCGGCCTCCCGGTGCAGCAGCCGGCGGGGCAGGGAGAGAGCTGGCAGCAAGCCCAGTTGATCCACCAGGCCGCCAAAGCCATGTCGGATCAGGACGCGCGCGATCTCCTGGTAGCGCTTCAGGTGCCTGTACCGTTTGGCCGGTGATCTCATCCTCGTATCCCTGCTTCTCCGAGTTGTCGCCGACAACTGCTCAACGCCGCCCGGATGGTCAGCACTGCTGCCGCAGCCGCCCCCTCCCCCGTGGCTATGCACTCCGCCACACGGTTAAAACCGGCCAAGAGGCCGATGTCCTCGCTCAGCGCCGGCTTGATCAGCACCTCCGGCCTGGCCTCTGCAAGCTTCTGGGCGGTGATCCGGCCCTCCATGATGCCCACCGTGCGGCGCAGGGTTTCGATGACCAGGGAGATCTGGGTGAGGGGAAGACGCTGCTCCTGGGCCTCCAAGAGGCTGGGCAATCCCTCGAGGACGATGGAGACATCAACGGCGATGACCACGTCGGCCCCCATCTCGCGCACCACATCGGCGGGCAGGTTGTTAAGGACGCCGCCGTCCACCAGGAGCTGGCCGTCCAGGTGCACCGGGGCGAAGACGCCAGGCAGGGAGATGGTAGCCCGCACGGCGTCCACGACCCGGCCGCTCCTCAAGACCACCTCCTCGCCCGTCTCCAGGTCAACGGCCACCAGGGCCAGAGGTATCTTCAATTCGTCGAAGGTGATGTTCCCCAGATGCTCGGCCAGATACTCCTGCACCTTCTGGCCCTCGAAGAGGCCCAGCCTGGGCAGGGAGCGGTCCATGAGGGTGATGAGGTTTCGCAGTTGGCCCATACGCTGTGCTTCGGCGGCCATGAATTCAGGACAGCGATGACACCGCCCATGCTGGTGCCGGCCAGGAAATCAACGGGGATGCCCTCCCGCTGCAGGACCTTGAGCACGCCAATGTGCGCCAGCCCTCGGGCGCCACCGCCGCTCAGGGCCAGACCGACTTTGGGTTTGGAGCCTACTCCTTCGACCACTTCACACCTCCCAGCGACACGAGGCCCGGAACGCCTTCAAAGCCAGCATCCTGCATCTCGGGGCAGATGTCGCACCGAACCGCGTCAGTCACCTGGGCCGCTCCCAGGCGACGTTCCATAACTGAGCCCTCTCTTCCCGCCCCAGCCCTTCGAGCATCTCGTCGAGGTTTTCCTCAACGAGATTCTTGATGAAGGCCATCTTCTCCTCTTTGTCCAGCCTGGCCATCATAGGGCCAGAGGCGCCACGGGCGATCTCCATCAGATCCTTTGGACGCAAGAGAGCAACAGCCATCTGGGCCATACGGCTGATCAAGCTCATGGGATTCTCCTCCAGACGTGGCAGGCATCGGCTGGTTAGACCCAGTCATGGCGGCTATCCCCAGCCGATGCCTGGGTTAGGGGGCTCTACTTGCCGGCCAGCTTCTCGGCCAGGCTGTCTATCTTCGCGCTCAGTTCTTCGATGTCCTTGCGGGTAACCAAGCCAGTCTTCGCCCTCTCCAGCCCCTCCTCGATGAGCTTGCGCAGCTCGGCCCGTTCCTCTTCGCCCCTGGAGGTCATCTTATCAATCAGGGCCTTGGATTCCTCCAGCCTGACCTCGCCCTTCTTGACCAGCTCATCAACGATCTTTTTGGCCCTCTCCCTGGTCATGGAGAGAGCGCCAAAGCCGAGCGCGAGAAGTGTGTCAATCACGCCTGCCATCTCTATCACCTCCTCTCCTTTTGCCGGCTTCTATCAAACCACGCCACCGAACCCACCAACGCTGCCGCTCCTCCAATGCGCCCGCCCTTCTGGAGGTACTCGAGGGTGTCAACAACGAAGAAGACATTCGTCTTCGGAATCAGATCCTCAACTGCCCTCACTACATCAGGCAGGCCTTTCCCCTCAGCCACCGCTCGCGCCGCTGCCAAGGTTATCAACCCCAACCCCATCGAGGTGAAGCGGGAGTTGATGACGTAGATGGGCAGATTTGGGAGGTCCTTCTTAGCAGCCAGGGCAGAGGTGAAGTTAAGCCTCTACAATCCTCATCACCTCTTGGGCGAAGTCAGACAGCCTTTTCTTGTTCTCAGCGCTCAGCCTGGCCAGGTGGTCCTGGTACTTCTGCGTGTAGGAAAGCAGCAGCGTAGTGACGCGGCGATTGGCCTTTTCCACCAGGGTGAGGCCCAGAGTCAGGCCAGCCAGGGCGTTGAGTCCTAGCTCACCAGGAAATCCCAGGGCACGAAGGTTTTCAAACAGGCCCCTGGCCTCTGCTTCCCCCCTGAGTTGGTTCAAGCTAAGGATTGCAGCGGTGGTCATCTCGGTGACGAAGAGCATAGGCGACTTGCGCTCCGGGATGCGGAGCAGAACCTCCTCCAGCAGGTTCTGATAGTCCGTGCCCTTGCCTTTCCGCAGAGCAGCCAGGATGCGCTCCTTGACCCAATCCCACTCTGCCGTGTCCCAGCTCTCGCCGGCCAGTTGTGCCATCACAGTGGCGGCCTTCTCCGTCGGGGAGAAGACAATGCTAGAGCGGCCTGGGCCGCCTCCTTCGGGCAACACGTACTCCGAAGTGACCAGCCCGCGCTCTTCCAGGAGACGCAGCATGCCATAGGCCGTGATCTTGGTCACTCCCACCCTCTCGGCCAGCACCGCGTAGTGCAGGGGACGGTCGGCCTCGCGGTACAGGTCGAGGAACTTGCTCAGAAAGTCCTTTTGGCGACCGGTCAGTTTCATGGCACACTCCTTCTCAGAGAAGACAAAAAAGCTAAAAGAATCAAATAAATTATAGCACAGGCGAAGATTCTTGTCAAAAAGGGATGAGGTGAATTTGATGACAAAACGTTTTTGAGATATAATTGACCAGACTTACGCAGCATCACCTGGGAGGCAAGAATCTTGAATGTGTGGCAACTAGCTTTTGGTGTGGCCTTCAGCGCCCTCATCGCCTGGGCGGGTTATCGAGGGCGCTCGCTTTCCCCTAGCGGCGTCGTGGGGGCCATCGTCGTCGGCACCCTCACCTTCGGCCTGGGTGGGTGGACCTGGGGCCTGCTGTTGATCGCCTTCTTCATCTCCTCCAGCCTTCTCTCCCACTACCGGAAGGACGACAAGCGGGGGCTGGCTGAGAAGTTCGCCAAGACCAGCCAGCGGGACCTGGGCCAGGCCCTGGCCAACGGAGGCTGGGGGGCTGTTCTAGCCATAGCTTATTTCTGCAAACCTGACCCCATTCTCTTCGCCGCCTTTGTGGGGGCCATGGCTACAGTCAACGCCGACACCTGGGCCACGGAGCTTGGCGTGCTGAGCCCCACCCCGCCTCGCCTCATGACCACCGGCCAGAGAGTGCCCGTCGGCACCTCAGGAGGAGTGACATCTCTGGGGACGATGGCGGCTTTGGGCGGCGGCCTCCTCATCGGCCTGGCAGCCCTCGTCCTGGGTCGGGTGGAAGCGATCTGGGGAAGCGGGCCCTTGAATGGAGGCTATCTCTGGCTTGTGCCCATTGGGATCCTCGGCGGTCTCAGTGGCTCTACCTTTGACAGCCTGTTGGGGGCTACGGTGCAGGGGATCTATTACTGCTCTCAATGCCAGAAGGAGACCGAGGCCAGGTTCCATCGCTGCGGCCGGCCCACCCGCCACCTGCGCGGCTGGCGCTGGCTGAACAACGATTTGGTCAACTTCGGCAGTTCGATCATGGGTAGTTTGATCGCTGGCCTTTTGGGGTGGGTTGTCTTTTGACAGCGGGAGATGGCCGTGACGAGCAGCATACGCTATCGTTGACATGGCTGCCTATCGCCAGCAGGTCGAGAGCGCGCTCTAAGCTGGCTTCTGGTATCCCAATCGAGTTTGACGAAGTTTCGCAAATCTGTTAAAATACAGTAACTCCCCCGGAGATAGCATCTCCGGCCCGACGCCCACCCTTTGGGTGGGCTGTCTCTTTTCCGGCAGTCCCCTCGCCCACCACCTATCGCCCATGATCATGCTGCACCCAAAAACGAAGGCCACGAAAGCACTTCGCGCTTTTCGTGGCCTTTCGTGTGTCTCGTGGTTCAAACCGCCCCCTGGCGCTGGCTGAACAACGATTTGGTCAACTTCGGCAGTTCCGTCGTGGGCAGTTTGATTGCTGGCTTCTTGGGGTGGGTTGTCTTTTGACAGCGGGAGGTGGTCGTGACGAGCAGCGTGCGCTTCGCTGGAAAGCCGCCCGCAAGGTTCAAGAGCTCAAACTTGCCAGCCTCGTGCGCGGCGGTGGCTAGCAGGAACTGGAAAGCCTATTGGACTTGGGGAGGTTGGGCGTCGAGGAGGGGGGCGACAGGTTGGGGGTTGGAGGGTAGGTTGTTGGTCGCCTCTTTCATGTCGCCTTGCTTTCGTGAAGAGCCGTTCCACAAGCCATTTTAGCCTCTTTTCACCCTCCACCACAGCACCGCCAGCCCAGCCGCGCCGGACAGGGCCACGTCGCGGTAGCCCTGGACAACCACCTCTACCTGACAATCTCCCACAAGTTCAATCCAGTTACCAAGGTAACCAAAGCCGTTGAAAACTCCATCAGCCTCCATGGGTAGTCCTCAGCATAAGGGTATCGCCTGGTTAGATATACCATAACCACTGGCAACGCAAGGGTAGCCCATGCTTTCAGACTCCAGAAGGCAGCCACTCCAAACCTGGCAAGGACGAATGCAGGAAAGGGATTCAATTCAATCCCGCCTAATTGAAAGACAACGTAGGTGGTCGTAGCGTCCAGCGCGTTGGCGATGATCCAAAAAATGGCAGTTCTTACCGAGTTCAAATCAACCCCTCCTCCCCAGGTATCTCACGTACCACTTCCCTCACTTTTTCGCTCGGTATCCTTGTCCATCTCTGGCCGCACCACGCTGAACACCTAACTTGCACCCGAAAAAGTGTAATGCCACCGCCCGTCAACCTCTGCAACGCCCACAAGCTCAAACTTGCCAGCCTCGTGCATGGCGGTGGCTAGCAGGAACTGGAAAGCCTCTTGGACTTCGGGAGGTTGGGTGTGAAGGCGGGAGGTAAAGGTTTGGAGTTCGGGAGGAAGGTTTTTGATCGTGTTTTTCATGTAGCTTTGCTTTCGTGAATGAGTATTCTCATAAGCCATCCTTGCTCATGATTGTTTGATCGGACGGGGAACAGTCACGTTGAATTCTCCTGCCTCCATCCGGAAATCTGAAGCCCACAGCTCTCCAAAGGGATAGATGTAGAGCTTCGGTCGCTCCGTTGTGACGCACGTAACACGATAGATGTAGTACGGCCACTGTGATTGGCGACCTTCTTGAATTTGACGTGCGGATAAACGGAAGGTAAAGTTATCTGGTTCGGCAGTTGACTTCACCTCGATTAAAATCTTCTCGTACGGGGGTTCCTTAGCAAACGACTCGATATCGTGCGGACTGTCTGGGTGACTCTTGGAACAGCGGTCCACTTTATCAGCCAGATCATCTCGGCCCACAGCCTTCAATCTTTGCCGCTCCCACTCGACAACCCATTCCTCACCTCGAGTACCGTAGGCTCTCTGTCTGGTCCTGTTGACTCCGGAAGATCCACCACCCGGGCTACCTGATCTGCCCGGTTCACCTGCCGCTTCTAAGTCCCATTCTCCAGGCGCATATTCCAGCGCTTCGTCGTTGAAACCCTCCTCGGAAAAGGGTGGAAGCTCGTTCAGAATGTCCTCCTCGGTTGGTTCTCCACTGCCATCTCCTCCACTTCCTCCACTCCCTCCCACTGCTCCACCGCCACCACCTCCGCCACCTTGCCCACTGCTCCACCGCCACCACCTCCGCCACCTTGCCCATTGCTACCATCTCCACTTGTACTACTACCTTCCCCGTTCCCAGATGTCACCGTTGTCTCCCCTAACAGCTTTACGAGTGAATTGCTCAAGAAGCCCCGTTCCTCCAACATATCACGTAGCGCGCTCTTGAAGCACTGGTCTCCAAGACGAGCAACATTTCCATTGATCAGGGCACCCAACTCGGTACGTAGCTGAGGTGGAAGCAAGTCAATCCTCAGCAGAGAATGTAATTGATCTGCTAGAACATCGTAGACTTCTAGTACTTCACCAGCAAGGTATATTCTAAGCCCCTTTGAATTCTCAATGAAAGCACGCTTCTCACCCTCGAAGACAAATATGTCTCTTGGTTTAAGCTTTGCGATGACGTTTATGCGCTGTGCATGACGAAACTCAACCTCTGCCACGTTGGGCTCGATTTTTTCCCAGTGCTCCCGAAAAGGAACTACACCTCTTGCACTCTGTTCCCACTTCTTCCATATCTCACCTAAAACCTTGAAGAGCACTACGAAGTGGTCCCGCAAGATAGTGCTGTTTTCACTGACACGAACTCCTTCAAAATCTGGCCTTTCATCCAGTGCACTCGATAGAGGTGTTAGGCCAAGCAGCTTAATAAGTGGTTCAAGATCAATCAGAGATTGCCCCAATCGCCGCACATGGCTTTCGACTGGGACTTTCTCCTTGACTTGCTCCAGATACTGCTGGGTGTCTGGATATATCACCAACCATATACCTGGAAACTGCCGACTTGTTCTGGTCCAACTATCCTGGTCCCCACAGAAAACAAAACATGGTTCTCCCATCTGTTCTGCCAGCTTTTCGAAAGCCTCATCGCCAGGATGTTCGTTCAGGCAGTTCAACAGACCCCGATAACAGGTTTCTAAACCTGATCGAACTTCGTCAGACATGGGTGGTTTCTGAACCCAAGCATACTCTCGAAGAAAGCGGACGTAGTGCTCAACTTCCTCTTCCCTGTCCATTCCAAGACGTTCCACGAAGAAGTCTTCCAGATCGGGATATATATCCGCAATTGGCGTGAAGTAAGAGGACAATGCTGAGTTCTTTCGATACAATACACGACTCAAGGGCAGGTATGCTTCAGAGCTGTCTAGGATGTATATAAGTTCCTCTTTGTGGAATACGCCACGCAGCTTCTGGTCAGTGGGCGTTCTATCTTGTGCTATGTTCTGATAGGTGGAGCGAAATTCCTCCACCTCTTCACTCCCTGTCTCTACAAGATATCGTAGGTGGCTCAGAGGCCCAGCTTCAGCGGGCCTTAGCTGTATTCCAAGGAACCTGATGAGAGATTCATCGGAGAAATCGTAAGCTGAGAAAAGACTATTCTTGCCAGCGAGTGTCCGATTCTCCTTGGTGAATAGCACAAGTTTTCGAGGGAGTTTTGCTAAATCATCGTGGTCTCGAACAGGTACCCACGGCTCTTCGCGAAATAAATGCCCCAACGAGGTAAGGGCTGGCTGCTCTTCTCTGTGGAGATTACGTGTACCATAATAGTAGAACCGAAGTACCTTATGGGTGTACTTTTCGTACTTGGCCACCCAACCTGCTTCTATGAGGCCGGCGAAAGCTCGAAGCCTGTCACGCCAGCCAATTGGCTTTTCCTTGTATAGCCTCCTTACGCACGTTGTGATAGCCTTATCCAGTTCATGATCGTTCAGCTCCCAGCTATCAGCCGGAATGCCACCATACAAACTAGCCCGGGGATCTACGGGATCAAGGTTAGGGTTCTCTGCCTCTTCTCGGAGTTTATGTAATAACTCCGTCCGATAGTACTTGAATGCTTTTGACTTCTTGCTGAGCCGTGGGAGGTCCGTTATCCCCGTTGAACGGAAGAATTGAACCCAGGTAGATTGGTCAGGATGAGGGCATTGGTTGAGATAGGCATCTGATAGATAGTAAACTCCTGCTTCATCACCGCATAGCTCCTCTAAACGTTGACCATTGCGTGTATATTCTTTTCCGAAATATACCTCCGACGGATCGACGTACTGACGCTCTCCTCCCTTTACCAGTACCTTCACATCGAGCTCCGCAGGACTGATTTCGTCCTGGTGCTCAACCAGGAACCAAGTATAGCGAATCAATCGCTCGTCTGGAATTTCCCGCCAGTTCTCGAAAGCTTTGGAGATGACATCCTGGGCAATCTGGTCGGGGGTTAGTTCAGGGGCAAGGCGCAGTAGAGTATCCAGGGCCCTCTTAGCCATTCGATCATCAATGTCAGCCTCGTTTGGATTGCGTAGATCATGCAGCAGATCCGGGTGAACAAGTTCGAAGTTCTGTTTCAGTTCCTCCAATGGGAAATCAACTTCGGATAAAGGGAGTGATCGGACAGGACGAGTATCGTCTTCATTCGCTGTACGCAGTGTACCGTTCTCAGTCAAGATCACGCGACAGTTTTGGAGATCCCCATGATAATAGTACTGGTGATCCAACAAGTACTCCAAGACCCGTATGATCTGCCGCCGAGCGATGGGTGTCTCCAAGCCGTCTGCGAAGACTGAAATATGCTTCTCCCAATCCGATCGCTGCAATTGTTCAATGAACAACTTAGCGGAGAAACTCTGGACATGCTCATTGAGCCAACCCTTTGCTGTCTTTCTCAGGTTGGGCCATAGTGGCTGTATGTTGGCAAGAGAAGACAGATCAGCCACTAGAACCACCTTTTCCAGCGCCGGCTCAACGTATCTAGCTTCATCAGGAGCGACAAAGCCAAGTTCCCCTTCCTCACTCATAACAGGCACCAGGCGTCGTTCTTCTAGCTGTTGAGAAAAGTTGTCTTCAGCGTTAGAGCCGAAGAACCCAAAGTCATCGAGCACAAGATCGTAGAATTTCTCCCAGCCCTTGGCCCCTTCTTCAGCTCGGTGTCGAGAATAGTCAAGCAAGTCGGCAAGTAGAAAACCTACCTGAGCAAAGTGCTCCGAATTCCAGGGACCTGACTTGTTCCTCAACTGCTGCCGTGACGCATCAATGATGAAGTTCCCCTGTAGATCGAACGGGTATTTAAGTTCAATACCAGTGGGAAGATAGACCTGTAGTTTACCTGATCGCTCAGTCTTTGGACTTCTGTCTTCCAGAAGCTCGACGGTTAATGTGACTTCCTGTTCGCGACCTATGTAAGCACCAGGGTCATCAGTACCACGGTTTTCCGCAAACTCCTTCGCTGCCTCGTCTGAAGGCCCAAAGGACCGGATTACGAGGAGAAAGGTATGAGTTTCGCCCTTATCCTCGTCAAGCCTCACAATCTTCCATCTGCTGCCTGATCCCAAGTCGCCTGATTCCAAGTCATGAACCGTGAACACAGTAGTGCCTGTTTCCAGCTTCTCTAACCCAATGTAGAGAAGGGAAGTTCCGTCAAACTCTTCTAGTTCTCTCCGCACCTGTGGTATTCTGTCGTCCTTGAGTGGCAGCCGAAAAAGGGTACTAAAAGAGTCAGAGATAGCCTCCCTACGTCTAGGGGCAATCAGTTTTGGGAACAGTTGACCACCGTCCGTCGTATCATCAAAGAGGAAATGATAAGGAGGAGAGTAGATCTGTGGACAAGGGCAAACCTCATAGGCAGCCTTGAATCCCAAGCCCATGAAGCCAATGTTATTAGGGGGCTTGAAAGAGACATTGACGAATGAAATTGCCTCTACGTCATTCTCAGTAAACGGAAATCCGGCGTGGAGAAAAAGCAATGTGTTCCCCTCCCAATGGAAGGCTGCTTGCCGTGCACCACTATCAGCGGCATTCTGTAGAAGTTCGTACAGGATGACCGTCCCTTCGGTGAATATCCTGGGTAGAGCTTTGATAACAGCTCTTGACTTAGGATTCTCGTACCATTCCTGGTTCTCTTTAGCAATTGCTTCTACTATCTTTTCCGCCTGGGTCGTAGCTAAGCACCCGGGAGAGTGTTTAAGTACTTCATCCCAGGTTGGAATATCAGTAGAGAGTGTATCGGATAATGTGATCTTATGGCAAGTTAACAATTGAATAGCACTTTGTTCTTTCCTCTCACGCTCGATTTCTTGCGCTCAACGTCAATTTGTGGCATCATTG
>DAOUDK010000105.1:0-2172 GCA_034431315.1 Anaerolineae bacterium | reverse complement strand
GGGACTGCAAGTCATAAGCGCCGACAGTGCCACTCCAACGACCTTGGTGCCCGACAGCCTCCCCGGTCACGGTCCGGGCCAGATGGGCCGCATCGCCTGGAGCCCCGACGGAGCCTGGATCGCCTGCGAGTGGCAGGAATGGCAACCCAAGCAACCCCTCACTTACCAGGGCCTGTGGAGAGTCTCGTCCGATGGCGAGCAGTTGGCTGAACTCTACGCCAGCGGCGCGCCCGAAAAGGGCAAGGCCATCCTGGCCGGCTGGTCTCTCGACGGCCAACACATCCTCTTCTGGCAGGGCGACTTTCTCTCCGGCTCAATGCTGGCTGATGGGGTGCCTCTCTACAGCCTGCCGGCCGGTGGAGGCGAGCCAGTGCAGCTTGCCAGGCAGTTGGCCAGTGATGCGCGCCCTTCCACCGACAAGGTACTGGCGTATTCGGACTTCGTGGCGCCTGCCCCGGCCTCGGCGCAAGTGGCCGTCACAGTCGGGGCCTACCGCGCCACATGGATGAACAAGCGGGTGGCCGTCGTCGAGGCAGGCACAGACGCCATCTCATTCCTGACGACAGAAGACTTGGCAGCCTTTTCGCCCTCTTGGTCCCCGGATGGTGTCCATCTGGCTTACGTAGCCATGCCCGACGAGGGTGACCTGGTTGGTGGCGAGGGCGCCCGGCTGGGAATGATGAAGCGCCGTATCTGGGTAGTAAACGTCCAGGGCGAGCCTCAGCCTCAACAGCTCACCGATGACCCGACCTACCGCGACGAGCGCCCCCTCTGGTCGGCCGACGGGAGCCACCTCCTTTTTGCCCGCCTGGACGCTGAGGGAGGGGTCTCCCTGTGGCTGATCCCAGCCGCAGGCGGCGAGCCCCGACAAGTGGTGGACGAACTGACCCCCTTGCCAGGTCCGGCCCCGGGGTGGTGGGGCTACTACGGCCACGTCGAGTGGGACGATCTCTTCGACTGGTTGCGGGGGCCGACTGTGCAGGAAGCGTCGTTATCCCACCGTGACCAACTCAGTGTTGAGATCTTGGACGCCCTGGCCGCCTACCAGCCGGTGACAGACGCGCAGCCGACTGTGGCCGTGCTACTATCCAACATCACTCGCTGGCTTGATACGGGTGGCGAGCCGTCGGACCTGGTGAGGGCACTGAATGAAGCATCCGACGGTATGGAGGGCACAATCACCGCGACGGAACTCGATCTCACCGCTGATGGACGGGATGACGTGGTGGTACGCATACCCATCATGGGCCTGCCATTGCTCGTCTTTCTGAACACCGGGGGTCCCCCAGCGCACTTTGAGGGCCATGCCCTGCCATCCGACTTGGAAACGATTCAACATGACTGGCCAGTCGAATTGACCGCGTATGAGATAGAACAACCGGCGCTGCAATTGACCGACCTCACAGGAGATGACGTTCCAGAAATACTGTTCAACTCTGTGTTCGTCGGTGGCAGCAACTTTCGATTGCGCCCCAAGATTTTCCAGTGGCACGAGGGCGACTTCCGCATCATTTTCGCCGCCGAATTGGTGAGTTGGGTCGGATATAGCACCCTGAGCCTGGAGCCCAACCCGGTCGGCGGACAGGACATCGTGCTGCACTATCTCCATTTCTACGCTACCGGCTTCGAGGCCAAGTTGATCCCTCACCCCTGGGCCACGCAGCGCTGGCGATGGGATCCTACTCGGGGGCAGTACACACTCCACGAAACCATGCGCAATCTGGACTTTGAGAGTAACTTGCCTGACCACGAATGGGAAGAAGACGCTTTGCAGAAACATGAGTGGGAGTGGATGCGGGTGCTGGTCAACGAGGCCGAATTGCACTATCAGGCTGGCAGTCTGGAGAAGGCCCTGGCCAGCTATCAAAGCGTTTTGAGCTATGGAGCCTTCATGAAACGTCCCGAGGGGCGGACGGTCCATTGGCCGGCCTATGCACGTTTTCGTATCGCTCAGGTACAGGCGCTGCTAGGACAGGCGAATACGGCTCAGACAGAACTGAACGGCTTGTTAGCCGACCTGGATGAAGAGAGCAACCTGCGCCCGCTGGTGCGGGCCTTTGACGAGACCTACGATCCTGCCCAGCCCGATGCGGCCTTGCGCGCCATGGCTGCCTTGCATGGGCTGCGCCTGTACGAGCAGTTCTACTGGCACGACGACCGCCCCGGCGACCT
>DAOUDK010000104.1:0-2008 GCA_034431315.1 Anaerolineae bacterium | reverse complement strand
GGGGAGCAGACAGACGCATTTCTGCCATTGGGCCTCCTCAACACACGTTTGAAGCCCATTATGCCATATTTCCCCCGATATGGCAATCAACAGGTAAATAAGAGCGATTACACCCATCTCTTTTGAGCAAATTAATGATCTGATGCAGGAGGGATACACCCTGCTGGCAGCTCACTGCACTGCCGAGGCCTGCGATGCCTGGTGGCAGGTGTGGGAATGGCTCAAGGAGAAAGTGACGCCGGAGCGAAATACGCTGGAGGCGCTGGACGGGGACTTTCTTGGGATGCAAAGTGTGTTCAACTGGTGCCAGGATTTTGAGATGGAACTGGGGAACGCCGGGATTGATGCCCCCGAGTACTACCGGCTCTGTGTCCGGTACCGCCACGAATTCCTGGAGACCTTCTCCGACGTGGGTTGGTTGATGCGTGGCAACTTCCTGCGGGCCGAGGCCGAGACCCATTGGCGGCTGGGCGAGTTCGAGACGGCCGAGGCGAAATTTGCAGCCCTGATTGACGAGAATCCCGATTGGGCCTGGGGCTACATCAATTGGTCGGACCTGTACTGGCTGTACCGGGATAGTCCGAAAGACTACAACCGGGCCGAGGCCATCCTGCTGCGAGCCTTGGATCGTCCTGACCTGGAAGATCGAGACGATGTGCTTGACCGCCTGGAGGACCTACGCGCAGAACGAGCACTGGCCCAGGGCACCAAGCAGCGGAAGAAACGCCGGCGGCGACGGAAGCGCTGAGGGGCACTGGGGGCGTAAACGCAAAAGAAAGGAGCGTTCTCGATGACCAAACCTACCATCGGTTTCATCGGTCTAGGGGTCATGGGCAAGCCCATGGCCAGGAACTTGCTCGAGGCGGGCTATCCGCTGGTGGTTCACAATCGCAGCCGTGAGCCGGTTGAGGAGCTGGCCGCCGAGGGAGCCAAGCCGGCGTTTTCCCCAGCAGAGGTGGCGTCCAGGAGCGAGTTGACCATCACCATGCTCCCCGATTCGCCCGACGTGGAGCTGGTCGCCCTGGGCGAGAGTGGCCTCATAGAGGGCGTAAGCGAGGGCGATATCGTTGTTGATATGAGCACCATCGCGCCTCCCGTGGCGGTGAAAGTGGCCAACGCGATGGCTGAAAAGGGCGTGCGCTACCTTGATGCACCGGTCAGCGGCGGTGACGTGGGCGCTCAGGAGGGCGCCCTGTCCATCATGGTCGGTGGCGACGAGGATCTGTTCAACGAAGTGCTGCCCATTCTTGAGGTGATGGGTAAGACCATTGTGCACTGCGGCCCAAACGGTGCCGGCCAGACGGTCAAGGCCTGCAACCAGGTCCAGGTCGCTTTGAACCTGATCGGCATGGCCGAGGCGCTGGTTTTGGGAGCCAAGGCCGGGGTAGACCCAGCTATCGTAGTCCAGGTCCTCAGTGGGGGTTTTGCTCAGTCACGGGTCATGGATGTGCGTGGGCCGAGGATCATCAGGCGCATCTTCGAGCCGGGGTTCAGAAGCAAGTTGCATTACAAAGACCTCAGCATCGTCCATGAGACGGTGCGGGCCTATGGCATCTCCTTGCCGGCATCGGCTCTGGCTCACGAGCTATTCGGCGCGATGCAGGCGCAGGGTGGGGAGACCTCGATCACTCGGCGGTGATGCGGGTTATCGAGCTGCTCTCTGATGTTGAGGTCCGCACGGAAGAAGGATAGATGCTTCCGACGACCATAATACAGCAGCAATCAAGCAGAACACGCTTGAGTCAACATGGATTGCGTTGAGATACTATGAACAGGCTAGAAGCAGTAAGAAGCTGATAAATACAAGTTGAAACACATTTGGGAAGCGGAGAAGATATTGGTGATGTGAGTGAAAAGGCGTTTTGACAGAGGGATAAAGTAGTGGTATAATCGACACTGTTCGGTTTTAGTTCTGGACACTTCTTCCCCATGAGAGCACTGAGATGATCAATGGACCTAAAAGGCCTTCCAGTTACAGGCGCTCTGACGGGCTCGATGCATGCGATCA
>DAOUDK010000103.1:0-68624 GCA_034431315.1 Anaerolineae bacterium | reverse complement strand
GAGCGAGTTTCTGCCTTGCCAGAGACTCACGAGGACAGTTTAGCTTTCTGTTTTATGATGATCAAGCTGTGCAAGTGTCTGAGATGCGATCTTGGCAGCTACAGGGCTTCTCTTGGTTGTTGCACCTGTGCGCAGCGGGCTATCAAAGGCTTTAAGAGGTCTGACAGAGTCTTGCTGCGCTATTACGACAGGTCCAGGAGGGAGGTGCTGAGGTACTTAGAGAGCGTCAGTGAAAAGAAAAAGGCAGCTTGAGCGTCGTGATTACTACAATTCTGGTCAAGGGTTTACCCCATGCAATCCATTGGGGTGAACCCTTTTCGTTTGGGTTGGGCGTGTGAGAAGCCGCAGGGCCGTGTCTTGTCACTCTGATACCAATGTGGTATAATACCAATTGCCGCATGAAGTACCATGAATAAGCGAGTGCCCGCCGGTTGAGTAGGCCGAAGGCCGTATCGAAACCAAGGGCACGAAGCGGGCAACGACGCTTGGTTTCGATACGCTGCTCACTATGGCTCGCAGCTACTCAACCGGCGCTTAACTCACGATTTGCGGTGTTTGAATGGGCAATTGGTATAATGGACGGTGTGGAGGTGGTGAAGTGCTGCGTGTGAGAAAGGCTGAAAGAGAGGAAATGATTAAATGATTGACGCTACGCTCATGGCTGCCATATTGGACAGCCTCAAAGACCCCGTGTTGTTTGCCGATACGGAGCACGTTATCCGCTACATGAACAGAGCCGCTGTCGCTCACTACGACGAGGGGGAAAGCCTGATCGGCTGCTCGCTGCTGGATTGTCATAATGAGCAATCGCAGCAACAGATTATCGAGATTCTGGCCGCTATGCAGGCCGGGGAGGAGGAGCGGCTCATCACCGACGATGAGGAGCACCGGATCTACATGCGGGCGGTGCGTGGCGCAGACGGCCAGGTGCTGGGCTATTATGAGCGGTATGAGCCGCCGGTGAAGTGATGATCCGCGCAGCAGGCATGGCCGGCCTGGAGCCTGTCTTCGAGCTGCTCGAAGGTTATGTCGGCGCGGCAGGGAGCGGCGCGGGTGTGGAGGCTGATTGAGGGGGAGTTGAGGGGAATACGGGGAGTTTGGAGGAGTTGAGGTGAAAAAACTTATGATGGACTTTGCTCCAACCGACACTATGACCACTGACGATAACTTCATAAAAGAATGGCTAGAGCGTGGTACTCCTTGGCCCACCTACACCACTTTCCGCCATGTGCCCCTCTCTGAGCGCGCCGATAAGCGTGACCATGTCTTCAATCTGCTTGCCGGAACTATCTTCATTCATCACAATGACCCAGAAGAGTACAAGGAAATCGTCGTGGAACTGGGGTATGAGCAAGCTGCCCAAGAGTTCGACAAACGCCCACGCGATGATAAGACGCGCAAGGGCAACTTTGGGGAAATCTTAGCCTCCGAGTACCTTCGTCAGGTGGAAGGATACGACCTGCCGGTGTACCGGTTGCGTTGGAACACCAACCCAGATACCTCAATGCGAGGTGAGGACGTCTTGGCATTCAAGTTTGGCAACCCCGATGGAACAGGACGCGAAATCTGTGTGACTGAGGCCAAGGTGATGAGCAGGTACAACAGAGATGAAATAGAGGCTGCGCACAAGCAACTTCGCTCCGGCCACCGTCCGCGGCCCAACTCCATCCCATTTGTGTACTCCGTGCTACGGCTGAAGGGCCAGCGCGAAAAAGCTGCCGCAATCTTGGCCTTTCAAAACCGGCTGGTACCTCATCCACCCGTTCGCAGGAATTTCCTGATGCTAGTCACAGGCAACCGACCGCGAAACCCATTCCAGGTCATCGAAGTCGAGCCCGAGCTGGTCGAGAATTTGACGGCTGCTAACCTGTCGTTGACTGACCTGACGAATCTGGTGAACGAGCTCTTTGAAGCCGAGGTGAACCTTGACGACTTATGAAGAAGCAACCCAGATAATCCGGGAGGTTGCGGGCCTCGAAGGAAATCAGGGTTTTCAGAACTTTGTCGCCCAGGCCCATTCACGCTCCATCCTGCAAAGGCTCCAGGCAGATCCCGAAACCTGGCCCAAATACACGCTATCCGACGAGGATTTGCACTACACGGCTCACTATCTTTTCTGGCAAGGGTTGCAGTTAAAGTCCGTTCCGGAGTACCGCGAGCGGGGCGACTGGTACATCAAGCTGGGATGTGAAATTCTCGAATTCCTCTATGCCTCGCTCCAACCAGGCCACCCGGACCGCACCGACCAACTTTTCAACGCAGCGCTGGGCTACTACATTTCGGGCTACTACGCTCGCGCCTACGTGCTGATGCGGGACCTTCAAACCCAGGCAGAGTTGCCCCAGGAACTCGAGTTGTTGAGACGGCTCTTTGAGAAAGACTTGGTCGGTATGCGTAATCTCATCTCTGCCGTTCTGGAAGCTGAAGCGTTCTCCGACGAGATGATTGCCACCGGCTTGCGAGACGGAACACTATCTCAAGACGATGCTCTGGATCGCATACTCCACACCTCTCTGAACCGGGCTTTCTCGTACTTTATCGAGTACCCCAAGTCCGGCCACCGCCCACTGTTCGACCGGGCCAGGGAGTTAGTTGACCACGGCATCCAGCTTGCCCTGCGGACCGGCTTCGTGGATTGGTGGTGGCTATTCTACTGCACCCGTCACCTGTTCGACGAGTACGACGCCAATGCCCTCTGGACAGTTCTTTCACCGATGGGGGGAGACGATCCCAATAAGCGTTTTGTAGAACCCTATATCCGCGCCAACTACACCCGCCGAATACCGGTCATTGAGCTGTGGCGCTCCCAGACAGCGGCGTTGCCATACATCAACGAACCCGCTAGAGGTAGCTACTGTCTCAAAATGCCCACCAGCGCCGGCAAGACACGGATTGCGGAACTGGCGATTTTGCGCTTTCTCCTGGATCACAGTGAGGACCCGACTGCCAAATGTGTGTACGTTGCCCCTTTCCGCTCCCTGGCGGTTGAGATTGAAAACAGTTTCAGGGAGAGCTTTCACCCTCTTGGTGTGCGGGTTTCCGAGCTATACGGTGGGTTCGAGTTGGGTCCTATTGAGCGCTTGCTGATGGACGAAACCAGGATCATCGTCGCCACACCTGAGAAGATTGATGCCTTCCTGCGCTACAACCCTGAGTTTGCCGATCAGATTCACCTGATCGTCATTGACGAGGGCCACATCATCAGCCTTTCGGACAGAGGCATCCGTTACGAGTTCTTCTTGCATCGCCTGGTTCGACGATTTGCTCAGAAAGACGTGCGAATCTTCTTCCTATCAGCCGTCTTGCCAAACACCGACGAGTTTGCTCAATGGATTACTGGTGATCCAGATAACGTGATAACCAAGGAATGGCGTCCATCACGGCTGCTCATCGGTGAGTTGCGATGGAACGGCAAAAGCGCCCGAATTGATTACTTCGAAGCCGACCACAAACCACTGGGCCATGAGTGCTTTGTACCCAGTTTCATCTTACCCATCGACCCTCGAGGCTTGCCGGGAGTTCCCTACCTCAGATCTCTTCCTCACGACATCAGAGAGGTCATTGCTGAAGCTGGGGTGCGATTTGCTCAACAGGGCACGACGATGATTTTCTGCGCTCGCAAGGTTTCAGTCGAGCCTATGGCCAAGAGCGTCGTTCGCTCGCTCAGGGTACATACGGCGCTTGCTGAACAAGATGGCACAGAATTTGCTCTTCCCGTGGACAAGGACGCTGATGAGGCGCTACAAGAGTGCATTCGTGTGGCCGAGGAGCACATGGGCCGCGATAACAAAGTGGCTGAATACTTGCAGGCTGGATTCGTCATCCATCACGCGGACATCCCCAAACCGGTTCGCATCCGCCTTGAAGAACTCGTCCGCAGAGGTGCCATCCGGCTGATTGTAGCCACGACCACGCTGGCCCAGGGGGTGAACTTTCCCATTCAGACGGTGATTGTGCATGGCCTGTCGCACGGCTACGATCAGCAATTGACTCCGATCACATTCTGGAATATCTGTGGCCGGGCGGGTCGGGGGATGCACGAGAATGAAGGCCAGGTTCTGTTCGCTGTAGACCTTGATCTACCCCATGTTCGACTGAAAAACACCAAGGGACTATCGGATTCTGAGATTGAACGCAGGACGAATTACAAGCGGAGAATGCGAATCCAAAAGGAAAAACGGATTCGCAAAGAAATCATCGAGGGATATCGCACATACCGGCTGCTCAGTTCCTTACGCCAACTCCTTTTCCTGATTGAGGAAAACTGGAGGCAGGTGCATGGTGGCGTGGACGTGGCCGAGTTATGTACCCGCCTGGCCGAGAACGACCTGAGCTGGCTTTCTCCCAAGCGAGGAAAGGATATAGGTCGTTGGCTTGACGTGCTCGATGCTGAATTGTTAGCCTTGATTGAGGAAGTCGGGCATAATGTCGTATCGCCCGATGTCATCCAGCGAGTGATGGAAAACTCCCTCCTATTTCTCCAAGCCGCGAAGGTCGAAGACATGCAAGAAACGGAAGAAGCAGTAGCTCAGTTGAGGGATATGCTTTTCGCCAGATGGCAGTATGTGCACTCTGTTGTCCAGACCGATGATCGCCGGAGGAGATTCTATAAGCTGGGTTTCCCCCTTCATGATTGCCAGGTGATTGAAGACAACGCAGTTTCCCTACTGACACTATTGCTTCAAGCGAGCGATTTTGAGCGCTGGAGCGCCGCCGAGCGATGTGCGTACTTGGTGCAGTTAGCTGGGTTCCTGCTTGGCAATGTAGCAGAGCTTGAACCGGACGACAATCCGGCGCACGGTTGTTGGGAGCAAGTGCTGAAACTGTGGTTGTTTGGATGCTCTCCAAACGAGATTGCTGCCGATGATGGCGTGTCAAAATGCACTCGTAGCCCGGCAGAAGTAAGCACATACATTGAAGACGCTTTCGTCTACAAGCTGCCTTGGGGATTGAACGCTCTCATTGCGTATTTGACCGATGTGGTTGAAGACGCCACTGTTGAGTTGCCACCAGTTACCTCGTACTTCCCCGCTCTCGTCAAGTATGGCGTGCATGACCCAGTCGCAAGTTGTCTACTCGCCTTTGGGCTGGAGCCCCGCAAGTTAGCACTCAAGCTGGCAGCGGTGTATCCGGAAGACGCAACCGAGGCTGGCAGTGTCCTGATGTGGTTCCTAGAGCTTTCGGAAGATGAATTGGCCTCGGTTGGCCTTGCCGAGCGGGAAACTCGAATCGTAATTGTAGTGCAAGAAAGTGCCTGGTCGCTCAGGCAGGGTGCCCCGACTCAGCCACAAGTAGAGAGGCTCGAAGTCTTGACTGATTGTAGTGATGCCGTCGCCCGCTTATCTCCAGGCGACATACTGACACTGCGACTGTGTCCCGAAGTTTCACCTCGTGCGTATTCGTTGAGTACGCTGTGGGGTGCCCGGATCGGGCTATACGAGCACCACGAGCCCGCCTCATCGCAGTGGGCGAACTTGGATAGAGTGAGTGTGCGGGTGATAAATGTGCAACAGGCCGATAACGGGCAGATCCGTCTTCAGGTTGAGGTAGAGGTAGTGTAAGACCGGTTGTGACACTGAAGCCACAAGGGAAGACTTGTGGTAGGAATTGGGGAAAATACATTACAGAGATCATACATAAATGATGAGGTATCCGGAGCTTATCCGGATACCCTGCACATAAACGGAGACAAGAATGGCCTTCATCGAACGGGATGCGGACGCGAAGATAGGGTAGAACCGCTGATAGGCGGAACAGCGTGGACGGGAGGCATACATCAATGACTCTCAACGACATCCCCAGCGGCCTGTGGCCGCACTTCCAAGAATATGACGTTCGAACCCTGGACCTTGACCGCGACGCCAATTTGATCATTCAGCGCACGCTGGAATATGGCACCTGGGACGAGGTGCGTTGGCTCTTTGGCACCTACGGCGGCTCGCGCATCCGCACCTTCGTGCAAGAACGGGGCGAACGCCTCTTGTCTTGTGTCACCTTCAACTATTGGCGCAAGCTAATGGGCATACGCAATTGGCGGCGTTCACCATTCCCTACGGCAAAGGGGGAAGTATGGGACAGATAACTCTGACCAATCCTCATTGGGAAGCACTCACACCCGAAACACAGCAAGTATTCCATAAGGCCGCCAGCCTGCCGTTTATCAGCCAGTTCTATCTGGCCGGTGGCACCGGACTGGCCCTGCATCTGGGGCATCGCTTCTCGGTGGATCTGGACTTCTTCTCGCCGGCCCCTGACGCCGTTGGGCCAGACGTGCGCGCCGCGTTGAGGGAGAGCCTGGACGACCCGACGCTGTCCATCACCCATGACAAGGATGCGACGTTTGTGGCGACCTGGCGGGGGGTGGGCATTAGTTTCTTCCGTCTGCACCTTTACCCTCTGGTGCAACAACCTGTCCTGGTAGAGGGTGTGCCGGTGGCCACTGTAGAAGAAATCGGCGCCATGAAGTTGGCGTCCATCATCGGTCGCGGTACTCGCAAGGATCTGGTAGATCTGTACTACATTCTCCAACAAGTGCCGATTGGGCGTTTGTTTGAGGTGGCGGCCGTGAAATATGCCCGCGCGCGCTCTTTTGCCATCAGTGCTACTCTTGCCCTAGCCTATTTTGAAGATGCGGAAACGCTGCCTATGCCCCGGATGATTGACCCCACACCTTGGGCAACCATGAAGCGGTTTCTGGAACGCCAGGCGATGACGGCTGGGCGGCAGCATCTGGAAGACTTGTGGCCCTGAATAGCCTGCCTCCGGGGACCGGGCTGGACAAAAAACCCAAGTTGGTGTATCATATGCCCCGGTTTTGTGAACGTTGAAATGGAAGGAGAGGCAAATTGGATCAAACAGAGGCTCTACTTAAAGAGATCACCGAGGCGCCAGGGGTGCCCGGCTACGAGGGCGAGGTACGGGCGGTGATCCGCCGCCATCTGAAGGACATCGCGGTTATCGAGCAGGATAAGATGGGCAGCATCATCTGCAAGAAAGTGGGACTGGCTGACTCGCCCAGGGTGATGCTGGCCGGACACATGGACGAGGTCGGCTTCATGGTCAGGCTCATCACCACGGAGGGCTTCATCAAGTTCGTCCCCCTGGGCGGCTGGTGGGATCAGGTGATGCTGGCCCAGCGCGTGGTCATCAAAACCGTTCAAGGCGACGTGTTCGGCGTCACCGGGGCCAAACCGCCCCACATGTTGCCGCTCGAAGAGCGGAAGAAGATGGTCGAGAAGAAGGACATGTACATTGACATCGGGGCCAGCAGCGAGGAGGAGGTGAAGGGGCGAGGGGTGCGCCCCGGCGACCCCATCATCCCCGTCAGCGAGTTCGCTATCCTGGCCAATCCCAAGACCTACATGTCCAAAGCCTGGGACGATCGGATCGGCTGCGCTCTCTTCATCCAGGCCATCCAACGCCTGGCCCAGGAGCGTCATCCTAACACTGTCTACGGGGTGGGTACCGTTCAAGAGGAAGTGGGACTCAGGGGGGCCAAGACCAGCGTGCACGTCGTCTCGCCCGACGTGGCCATTATCCTGGAGGTGGACATCGCGGGCGACGTGCCAGGTATCAAGCCTGAGGAATCGAGCATCAAAATGGGCAAAGGCCCGACCCTGCTCGTTTACGACAGACGCATGATCCCCAACCTCAAGCTGCGAGACCTGGTGATTGAGACGGCTCAAGAGTTGAAGATGCCACTGCAATTTTCGGCCATAGAAGGCGGGGCCACCGACGGCGGGATGATCCACATTCACGCCGGCGGGGTACCCACAGTGGTCATCGGCGTGCCCACCCGTCACATTCACAGCCACGTGGGCATCATGCACAGGGATGACTACGACCGTGCTCTGGAGTTGATCGTGGCCCTGGTCAAGAAGCTGGATCAGGCTACGGTGGAGGGGTTGACGGTTTAACGCACGAAACCGGAATCGCTGATGAAAAAGTAGCTGCCGTTAGCACAGGCTGGTCGTGAAACATGAAGACGTGAAGCGTAAAACGCGATGACTGTCTCTAGTTATCAACTCTTCACATTTCACGTTTTACGTTTCATGCCTGACTCTCTTGCCTGACGGAGGGTCAAAGTCTGGTTTCATTAACAATATGCCCAGATAGTTGGGAACTTGCGCTTTAGCCATAACCCGTGTATACTATTCGACGGGGTAAGTTTGACCCACGAGGAACAGGGAGAGAAATATCATCAAAATGGAGAGCGTGATTAATGCTTGAGAAACATATAGGTGTGGACTTGGGCACGGTCAACGTATTGGTCTACGTTAAAGGGAAGGGCATTGTCCTGTCTGAGCCCTCGATGGTCGCCATCTCGGTAGACGAGAACAAGATCGTGGCTGTGGGCGAAGAAGCTCGCGCCATGATGGGCCGTACCCCTGAGAACATCGAAGTGATGCGGCCCATGCGCGATGGCGTCATCGCCAATTACGTCGTAACCGAGGCCATGCTGCGCTATTTTATCACCAAGGTCTGCGGGCGGTTTCGCCTCTTCCGTCCAGTGGTGATGGTCACCGTGCCCGTCGGTGTCACCAGTGTGGAGAGACGGGCCGTGCACGAGGCCACCGTTCAGGCTGGCGGGAAGGAGGCCTTTCTTATCCCCGAGCCCCTGGCGGCGGCCATCGGGGCCGGCTTGCCCATTGGCACCCCAACAGGCAACATGGTGGTTAACGTCGGCGGCGGAACATCCGAATCGGCGGTTATCTCCATGAACGGCATCGTGGTATCCAGCTCAATTCGCATCGGCGGAGATGAGATGAACGAGGCCATCATGTCTTATATCAGAAAAAAGTACAACCTGGTGATAGGGGAGCCGACGGCCGAGGAGATAAAGTTCCAAATCGGCAGCGCGATGCCGTTGGAAGAGGAGCTGGTCATGGATGTGCAGGGCAGGGATCACGTGGCTGGCCTGCCCAAGACCATCCAAATCAGTTCGGGCGAGGTGACGGAGGCCATCGCCGAGGCCCTGGCTGCCATCGTGGGAGTGGTCAGAGCTGTGCTGAGGGATACTCCCCCTGAGTTGTCTTCGGACATTATAGATCGGGGAATGGTGTTGGTCGGAGGGGGAGCGCTGTTGCGCAACATGGATCGGCTGCTGACCAAGGAAACGGGGGTGCCTTGTTCCGTAGCCGAGGATGCCATGTCCTGCGTTGCCAAGGGCGCTGGCAGGGCTCTGGAGAACTATCATGTTTTGAAGAGAAGCCTGGCTTTGCTCTAATTTTTGCTTGCTTGAGAAACCAGGTTTTTCCCCGTCTGAGCAAGCAAATTGTTCCCTTGGGGTCTCCTGGGATGTGAGAAAGTGTCTTATCAACCAAAAACCTGGTTTCTATTTCTTTTCTGGTCAACTTATAAGCCGCTATGGAGGTCGGAGCCTTCATAGCGGCTATTGCTAGGGAGTGGTTACTGTGTTCTTCGATGAAGCCAAGATTTACGTTAAAGCTGGTGACGGCGGGGATGGCTGTGTGAGTTTCCGCCGTGAGAAATACGTGCCCCTGGGCGGGCCTGCCGGCGGCGATGGCGGCAAGGGCGGCGATGTTTACCTGGTAGCCAATCGGCACTTGAACACCCTAATTCGCTTCAAACGCCGCGTCCATTTCAAAGCTGATCGAGGTGTCCACGGCCGGGGCAAGGGGCAGAAGGGGCGGCAGGGCGATGATGTTCTCGTCGAGGTGCCGCCCGGCACGGTGGTCAGAGATGCCGAGACGGAGGAGCTCATTGCCGACCTGACGGAGAAGGGGCAAAGAGCACTAGTTGCTCGGGGGGGACGGGGCGGACGAGGCAACGCTGCCTTTACTACCTCCACCAATCAGGCGCCCCGCATCGCCGAGCGGGGCGCTCCTGGCCAGGAGCGCTGGCTCTACCTGGAGCTTAAGCTCATTGCTGACGTTGGCGTGGTTGGCGTACCCAACGCTGGCAAATCAACCTTGCTGTCTGTGGTCAGTGCTGCTAGGCCCAAGATCGCTGCTTACCCCTTCACTACCTTGCAGCCCAACTTGGGAGTGGTGGCCCTGGGCGACTACACGAGCTTTGTCATGGCCGACATCCCCGGCCTGATCGAGGGAGCCCATGCCGGCGTTGGTTTGGGCCACGAATTCCTGCGCCACATAGAGCGCACGCGGATGATCATCCACCTCCTGGACGGGGCTTCGGCCGATCCCCTGGCCGATTACGAGAGCATCAACGATGAGCTGACCCTTTTCGACTCCGCGCTAGCCCGTAAGCCCCAATTGGTGGTGCTGAACAAGATGGACTTGCCCCAGGCCCAGGCGCTCTGGCCCTCAGTTGAGCAAGCGATGAAAGTACGAGAGCAGAGGGCCATGAGCATCTCCGCCGTTACTGGCGAGGGGGTCAAGGAGATGCTGGGCTCAGTGGCCGGGATGCTGGCGAGCTTGCCCAAAGAGGAGCCCGCCGCGACCGAGGTCAAGGTCTTCCGTCCCGTTGAGGAAGTCAAGGCTTTGACCATCACTTGGGAGGACGATGCCTGGCGGGTGCGGGGCACCAAAGCGGAGCGAGTTGCAGCGATAACCAATTGGGACCTGGACGAGGCGGTGCAACGCTTCCAACGCATCGCGGACGCCATAGGGCTAAAGGCGGCTCTTAGAAAGGCCGGGGTGCAAACTGGCGACACGGTGCGCATCGGCGAAGCTGAACTCGAATGGCAATAGTTGGAAGTTGGAGGTTGGAAGATGGAGGTTGGAAGTGGGAAGGTGGTGCTTGGCCTGTCTGTTTCCAGCGTCCAACATCTAACATCCAACATCCAGCAAGGGATTGAGCATGCGCGTGGGTGTTCTCGGCGGCACTTTTGACCCAATTCACCTCGGCCACCTGGTGGCGGCGGAGGAAGTCAGGGCACAGTTGAGGTTGGATCGGGTGGTCTTCGTGCCCGCTGGGCTGCCGCCCCACAAGCTTACTGAGCACCTTTTGCCAGTAGAGCATCGGCTGGCCATGGTTAAGCTGGCCATCGCCAGCAACCCTTACTTCACCGTCTCCCGCGTGGACATTGACCGCTTCGGTCCCTGCTACACCGTTGATACTATCGAGCTTTTGCGGGACGAGTGGGGTGGCGATGTCGAGCTGTATTTCATCATGGGATCGGATTCCCTGGCCGATATCGTCATCTGGCACCAGCCGGAGCGCTTGATCAGGCTGTGCCGCCTGGCGGTCATGGAGCGGCCCGGCTATCGGGTGGATGTGGAGGAACTGGAACGCCTGCTGCCTGGCATCACCTCACGGATACATTTCATCAATTCGCCCCAGTTGGACATCTCGTCCACCGACATCCAAAGGCGGGTGCGCCAGGGGCTGCCCATCAAGTATCAGGTGCCCGAAGCGGTGGAGGACTACATCTACGAGCACGAGCTTTACACGGGAAGGGAAGTTTGAACTTTGAGCTTTGGACTTTGAACTTATGGAATTGAGTCTATCCACGGGCTGCATTTATGTCTATCCTCTGCGCTCCATCTTTAACATAGCAAAGGAATCCGGCTTCGCGGGGGTGGAGTTGGTGGTCAGTCCTGAGGTTGAGCTGAGGGGCGGCGGATACGTCCACCGCCTGGCTGAGAGCTACGGATTGACTGTCTTCAGCATTCACCCGCCCATCCTGCCCTTCCCCGGCTGGTCCGACTACCGGACTGCCGTCTCCAGATTGATTGATTTGGCGCTGGAGGTTGGTGCAGGGTACGTCGTCCTGCATCCTCCCAACGCCCTCAGCCTGGCCGACGATCGAGGTCGGAGCTACGTGGAGGCTTTGACGGACGGTTTGCGGCGGACAGAAGGCACCGACGTGCGCATCGCTATAGAGAACCGGGCCTTCTTCCGCTCCGGGGATCGGCGCTACGTTCTGGGCGACCTGTGGGAGCTGCGCGCCTTTGCCGATGAGCTTGATCTGCCCCTCGTCCTGGACACCTCTCACGCCGCCACTTCGAGCTACAGCCTGGCCGAGGCCTACCACATCCTCGCTGACCGGTTGGTGAACGTCCACTTTAGCGACCTGCGTTCTCCCCCCTGGCCTCTGAGCGTCCACTATCTGCACACCTACCTCAAGCACCACCAAATCCCCGGCGACGGCCAACTGCCCCTAGTTGATCTCCTGGGGCGTCTGGCTGCCGATGGCTACTGTGGCCCCATCACCTTCGAGATCAGCCCCATCGCCCTGCGCATCTGGTGGCCTCCTGGCATCAAACACCGGTTGGCCCGCTGTGTGGCCTACGTACGCCGAGCCTTTCGTGTTCCCTCGTAGCAAGAGTTTGAACTTCACCGTCACAATCTGCTTCCCCCTGGCTGACAGCTTGACCTCTCCTTTTTCGTTGATGCTCTTGTGGAAATGCGTCTTGTGTGGTAAAATAGTTGGTAGAAAAGCCAGTTTGAACACATTTATCCGGGATGGGCGTTCAAGCAGTTGAGAGAGGGAGGAAGAAAATGGATTTTGTCAACAGAATTATCCAGGGTGATTGCGAGCGAGTCCTGAAAGGGTTCCCAGACAACTCCGTTGACCTGATTTTCACTTCGCCGCCCTACGCAGACCAGAGGAAAACAACCTATGGCGGCGTGAAGCCTGCTGAATATGTGGATTGGTTTTTGCCAAAAGCGGAGCAATTCTTGCGAGTGTTGAAGCCTACGGGCACTTTCATCCTAAATATCAAGGAGAGAGTCGTGAACGGGGAAAGACACACTTACGTCATTGAATTGATATTGAGAATGAGAGAGCAGGGGTGGTTGTGGACTGAGGAGTTTATGTGGCACAAGAAGAATGCTTACCCTGGAAAGTGGCCTAATAGGTTCAGGGATTCTTGGGAGAGATTGCTTCAGTTTAACAAGCGACGAAAATTCAATATGTATCAAGAGGCAGTCATGGTTCCTGTAGGGGATTGGGCTCAAGGCCGTCTACGCAGTCTCAGTGAGACAGATAAAATCAGGGACGAATCAAAAGTCGGAAGTGGGTTTGGCAAAAACGTGTCGAAGTGGGTTGGCCGTGACAAGGTTTATCCGACCAATGTAATTCACATGGCTACAGAATGCTCAAACAGGCGGCACAGTGCGGTTTTCCCCGTAAGTTTGCCAACCTGGTTTATCAAGTTATTCACGGATAGCAGCAGCATTGTTTTGGACCCGTTCATTGGTTCAGGAACGACCGCAATGGCAGCAAAGCAGCTTGGGCGCAAGTATGTAGGCATTGACATCAATGAGGAATACTGCCAAATAGCGAGGCAAAGGCTTATGCAGATACAACCGCGATTACTGGAAGAGCTTGAAGAATACGAAGTGAGGTCAATGCAATGAATCCGTTAGATCTAGGTCAGGTCCGCGAGTACGTGAATGAGAATATTGTTGATTTTCATCAGTGGAGAATCAGGTTGTTAGAAGACCTGAAACTCAGAGACCTGCTGAAGAAAAATCCGTACTTGTTCAGGGCGAAGAATATAACCAAGGCCCAGGATTTGGTAGAGGGTTTGTTGGACGCTCGCCTTTCTTCGTCTGAGGAAAGGCTTTTCGGAGATTTTCTTGAAGATTTAGCCATTTTCATTGTGGGCCAAACATGCGGGGGACATAAATCCACGGCGCAAGGCGTTGATCTGGAGTTTATGAATGTAGGCGTCCACTACGTGGTCTCTGTGAAATCGGGGCCAAACTGGGGCAACAGCTCCCAGCAAAAGAAGCTTGCCCAGGACTTGAGAGATGCCGTGATCCGAGTGAAGCAATCGAGAGTCTCAGCGACCGTTGAGCCTGTGCTTGGAATTTGCTACGGCAAGACTCGAACAACGTATACGAAAAGGGGCTACCTGAAAGTCGTTGGTCAGAACTTCTGGTACCTGATCAGTGAAAGCCAATATCTGTACACTGACATCATCAAGCCGATTGGTTACAGAGCGAAAGAGCATAATGATGCGTTCTACAGGCAGAAGGACAGAGTCGTAAACAGGTTCACAAAGCAGTTTCTGGACGAGTTTTGCGATAGCACAGGCGCGATAGATTGGGTAGGGCTTGTCGAGTTCAACAGTGGCAATTATGATTTGGACAAGTTCCTTCCCCAGGGCACTTAACCGAGGAGGTTACTATGCATTGGGCAGAGGTTCGCGAGCAATATCCTGATCAGTGGCTTGTCATAGATGCGCTGAAGGCCCACACCGAGGGTGATCGCCGGAAACTGGACCAGATAACCGTGGTCGAAGTTTGCCCGGACGGAGCCGAGGCGTTCCAGCGATACCGCGAGTTACACCGGCAGCATCCCCTGCGCGAGTTCTACTTTGTGCATACAGCTCGCGAGGAATTGGACATTCGAGAAAGACACTGGTTGGGACTGCGGAGGAACTATGCGGCTAACCCTGCGTGATGACCTGATCGTGGTCTCCGTAACGGTGGTGTATCAAGGTCGAGAAGTCGAAGTGCCGGACATGGTGGTTGATACTGGATCGGCTACCACTATGCTTTCCACCGACGTCGTCGCCCAAATTGGGATTGTTCCGGAACTCCACGACGTTTTGCATGTTGTCCGTGGCGTTGGAGGAACAGAGGTCGTCTTTTCCCGCCGTGTGGATCGTTTACAAGTCGGGCCACGAGCCGTTGAGCAATTTGAGATCGAGGTGGGTGGAATAGATAAAGCTTTTGACATCAATGGCATTCTAGGGCTGGATTTCCTCTTGTGTACCGGCGCGATCATCAACCTGGGCACGCTACAGCTTGGCTTCAAGGAGCTATAATGCCCATCAGGGTGTTGTCGGAGGAAGTAGCGTCTAAGATCGCGGCTGGCGAGGTGGTGGAGCGGCCGGCCTCCGTGGTTAAAGAGCTGGTCGAGAACTCTATTGACGCGGGGGCGCGGGAGATCAAGGTCGAGGTGCGCCGGGGGGGACGCCGCCTGATGCGGGTGATTGACGACGGGACGGGAATCCCCGCTGATGAGGTCGAGCTGGCCTTTGCCCGCCACGCCACCAGTAAAATCGCCAGCGTGGAGGAGTTGTCCTCCATCGCCACGCTGGGCTTCCGGGGCGAGGCTCTGGCCAGCATCGCCGCCGTGAGCCAGTTGACCATAGTCACCAGAGCAGCCGAGGAGGATGGCGGAACTCCTCGCGTGGGCACTCTGTTGCGCCTGGAGGGTGGCAAGGTCACCCACCGTCAAAAGAAGGGCTGCCCCCAGGGTACGGTGATCACGGTGGAGAACCTCTTCTACAACGTCCCCGCTCGCCTGAAATTCCTGCGCGCCGAAACCACCGAGCGCAAGCACATTGACGGCCTGGTCTACAGCTACGGTATGGCCTACCCTCACCTGCGCTTCAGCCTCTTGAACGACGGACGGCTGACCTTTCAATCCCTGGGCAGCGGCGAGCTGTACGATGTGCTCATCGAGGTTTATGGGTTGGAAGTAGCGCAGCAGATGATCGAAGTTCGAGCTTCTGAGACAGATGACTTAGGACTAGTAGACGTCCACGGCTACATCAGCCCCCCCCCTCTGCATCGGGCCAACCGCAGCTACCTGACTTTCTTCGTCAACGGCCGCTGGGTGAAGGATCGCATGCTCAGTTATGCGGTGAGCGAAGCCTATCATACATTGTTGCCCACACGCCGCCACCCGATTGTCGTTCTTCGCCTGGAGTTGAACCCTTCTCAGGTTGACATCAACGTTCACCCTACCAAGAGCGAGGTCAGATTCCTGGACAGCAACATGGTCTTCGCTGCCGTCCAGAAGGCCGTGCGCCGCACCCTGGTTGATCAGGCGCCCATCCCCAGGATGACGGGCCGCCCCTCGCAGCAGCCCTTCGGCTGGGCTCAGGACAGGCCCGCACTGGATATGGAGAGGTGGCGCAGGCTGGTGGAGGTGGGCACCCAGGCGAGAGCGGTCGGGATTGAGACGCCGTCGGCTTTAGAGTTCCCTGAGTCCGCTAAACTGCCGCCCTTGCGGGTGCTGGGGCAGGTGGCTCAGACGTACATCATCGCCGAGGGGCCTGAGGGACTGTATCTCATTGACCAGCACGCAGCTCACGAGCGCGTGCTCTACGAGCGGCTTCTGGCCGAGCGGGCCAAGATGGCCATCACCTCGCAATCGCTGCTGGAACCGTTGACCATTGAGCTGCCAAGGGAGGCTAGCGGGGAAAGCGGCGGAACTCCTCGCCTGGAGTTCTTGAGCCAATTGGGCTTCGACATCGAGCCTTTTGGTGGAGAGACGTATCTGGTGCGAGCTGTGCCGACCATGCTGGCCACGGGTGACATCGGCCAGGCCATCGCCGAGATAGTTGATGGATTGACCGAGGGGGACGCAGCAGAAGCGGGGGAAGAGGGAGCGCTGATCAGCCTGGTCTGCCACAGCGCGGTTCGGGCTGGGAAGACCCTCTCCCAGAGTGAGATGCGCGACCTGATCCGCCAGTTGGAGGGGACGGCCATGCCGCGCACCTGTCCCCACGGCCGCCCGACGATGATTCACTTGAGTGCTGAACAACTGGCGCGGGAATTCGGTCGGAGGTGAGAGAGCGAGCCTTGCGACCTTCGCAAGGCTGAACTTGCAAATTTGCTCTGCTGGCAGTATAATATTCATTGAGATCAGCGGGGAAGTGTCGGAATTGGCAGACGAGCGTGACTTAGGATCACGTGGGCCTAGCCCGTGAGAGTTCGAATCTCTCCTTCCCCACCAATACGTCAATTAGCAGGTCGAGCGGAAGTGGCTCAGTGGTAGAGCATCTCCTTGCCAAGGAGAAAGTCGCGGGTTCGAATCCCGTCTTCCGCTCCATCTTTTGGATTGTTGTCAAACCGAAGGTTTTGGGGATGATTGATGATGCAGCCAGGGGAAGGCAGCCGGGTCGCAGTAGCCATGAGCGGCGGCGTGGATAGCTCTACCACGGCGGCTCTTCTGGTGGAACAGGGCTACGACGTGATCGGCGTTATGATGCGCCTGTGGGCCGAGGAGGGCCAGGGCGGCTCAACCAACCGCTGTTGCTCCATCGAAGCCATAGAGGACGCGCGCCGCGTCTGCTACACCCTGGACATCCCTTTCTACCTGATCAACTACGAGCGAGAATTCAAGAAGGAAGTCGTTGACCTCTTCGTCGCCGAATACGCTCGCGGGCGCACCCCCAACCCCTGTCTGGCCTGCAACCGCCGCATCAAGTTCGATCTCCTGCTCCGTCGAGTCCTGGCCCTGGAGGCCCAATACCTGGCTACGGGTCACTATGCCAGAGTACGGCAGGTGAATGGTCGTTATCAACTGCTCAAGGGCTGCGATGAGAGGAAGGATCAGTCCTATGTGCTCTACATGCTGGGGCAGAGGGAGCTTCGGCATCTCCTGTTGCCTTTGGGCGACTACACCAAGGAGCAGGTACGGGCTATGGCTCGCCAGCGGGGTCTGCCCATAGCTGAGAAGGCCGAAAGCCAAGACCTCTGTTTTCTCTTGGATAACGATTACCGCCGTTTTCTGCAGGCCCAGGCACCGGAGAGCATTCGGCCCGGCCCCATCCTGGACACGGCGGGGCGTATCCTTGGTCAGCACAAGGGTTTGCCTTTCTACACCATCGGCCAGCGGGAGGGCCTGGGCATCGCTGCCCCGGAGGCCCTCTACGTCATGCGGATTGACGTGGCTGGCAACGCGCTGGTGGTGGGTACCAAGTCGGAGTTGGGGCGGCGGGAGCTGGTGGCCACAGAGGTCAATTACGTCTCTGGGCAGATTCCTCAGGGGGCTCTGGAGATCACGGCTAAGATCCGCTACCAGGCTGTCGAGGCCGAAGCCCTCCTAATCCCACTCGAAGATGGCCGGGCGCGAGTGACCTTCGCTCAGCCACAGCGGGACATCACACCGGGGCAGGGCGTCGTCTTTTATCAAGGCGAGGTTGTACTCGGTGGGGGGGTAATCAGTTAAAATGCAGATACTTTTCTCGCCTCCTTTGGTCTTGTCCGTAATCATCGCCAGCGCCTACGCTGCCTTTTTCAACCTGTGGCAGGGAGGGAGTGCCAGGGACTTGCTGATCTATCTGCTGGCCTGCTGGCTGGGATTCGCTATCGGGGAGCTGGTAGGAGATTTCGTGGGGCTGGACATCCTGATGATCGGCCAGATCCACATCCTGGAAGGAACCGTCGGGTCTTTGCTGCTCCTGTTCCTGGCCAAGTGGCTAAAGGCATGGCAGCTTTGATCGCGTTTTGACTATCTGGTGGGCGTGTGATATAATAGACATTATAGCGATTTAAGTGCCGAGGGCTTCATAGCACCACGGTCTGGAGTTCAACCTGAAGTTGTGTAGTCCGCAGCAAGTTTCCATGACCTGATCTCGAAAGCCTTCTTTCCAGTTCCTGATCTTGTCCTTAACAATTCGATATCGTTTCGCCCCACCAATGGCATGCTCGACTCGGATTCTGATGCTGGAGATAGCGCGGTTGTTTTTCTTGTCTTCAGCAGTCAATTCTTTGCCACGGGGTTTCTTCTTGGGCTGAATGACAATGACGCCAACGACGGCGAAGCCCTGAAGACCACGGTCTTGAAACACAATGCTTCCTTCAGGGAAGTCATAGCCTGCTTCATCGGCGGCCTTCTTATCGTGTTTCTTGCCTTCACAGGTTCGGCTCAGGAAGAGAATCTTGCACAAGGTGTTGATGACCACCATGTTCTTGATCGTATGTTGCTTCTTCTTGCCGCTGTAGTACTTCTTCTGAGCCTCTTTGTCTCTGGGACGGGGAATGGGCCGCTCAGTTCCATCATGAAAGAAGCAGCGTTCTTGGTCTTCTTCGGGGTTGAAATCTTCAGCCTCTCGGACAGGCAACTCGCCCAGAGCAGCCAGGGTTTGGTTCAGGATCCGGTGCAACAAGTGAATCCACACGTTCGCGTCCGGTTGGTGCATTCCGAACAAGGTGGCGTGCATCTCTTGTGTAGTTCCTTGTTTCAAGTAGATCAGGATGAAAAGCAGCTTGTCTTCAATGGTTGGCAGTGGTGAGTTCTTGTAGGTACTGTAGTGACGTTTGGTACGCGGTTTCCCTTTGAGTGTTTGGGTCTCGACGCAATTCTCAAACTGAACTTGAAAGTGAGGCAATAGTGCTTGAAACTCTTCGACCGTGTACCCCGTCATAGCCAAGAACTTGCGACGATTCTGAGAGAGCTTGTTGTAACTGACCATCGGTGCTTTTCTCCTTCGTGAACTGATTATGCAAGTTCCGAAGTATACACGTCAGTTACAACGGCGTCAAATTAAATCCCTATAATGTCTAATGATGTACAGTCCAGTGTTAATAAAGGAGAGAGCAACGTGAACGAATCCGAGAAGAAGAAGATCCAGATAGCCCTTATCGGTATCCTGGTGGTGGTGATAGTGTTGTTGGTCGTGATGTGCTATTTGCTCTTCAACGCACCAGAAGCGACGGCCATCATTCGAGACATCTCCGTTATCATCCTCGCCCTTGAATCCATCGTGGTGCTGCTGCTCCTGGGAGTGGTCATCGGCATGCTGTGGTGGTTGATCCAGACCCTGGAGAAGAAGATAACGCCGATCCTCGATTCCACGAGCGAGACGATCAATACTGTTAACGAAACGGTCAACACCGTGCGGGGAACGGCCACTTTTGTGAGCGACGCCGTGGTGTCGCCGATAATCAAGGTGGTCAGTTATACATCTGGGGTGAAAAGGGCCATACGGACGTTGACCAAATGGCGAAGCATGCGCAGCGACTAGAGCGCGCGACTAAAATCTTTGAAATAGGAGGGATTGACAATGGCTAACGACAATGGGAGTGGCTGGTTTGTCGCCGGATTCATCGTCGGCGGGTTGGTGGGGTTCGCGGCAGGCTTGCTCATGGCCCCTCAGGCTGGCGAGGAGACTCAGGCGCAGCTCAGGGAGAAGGGCATCGAGCTCAGAGACAAGGCCGAGGAACTGGCCGAAGAGCTTCGGGAGAAGGGCCAGGTTATCCTGGAGGAGAAGAAGGTGCGAATCGAGGAGGCCATCGCCGAGGGCAAGGAGGCCGCGGCCAAGAAAAAAGAGGAACTGGTGGCCAAGCTGGAGGAGGAAAGGGGCAAGGGCAAGGCTAAGGTTGAGGCCGAGGCCGAGGCCTAGCCCACCTCGATTATCTGCCGTCTTCTCACAAGTGGTCTCCCGCTTGGGTGTTGCTGAACTGTTGCCGGGTTTGCCTGGGGCTGAACCGTTCGGCTGAGCTCACGACGAAGCCCCCAGGCTGAAAGGGCGAAGGGCGCTAGAAGCACCCTGAAGCTGAGCGCCCTTCAGGGTGCTTTGCCCTTTCAGCCCGATGGCGCTTGTCCTGAGGTCGCTCCGCTTACGGTCGAAGGGTTAGTATCGGGCTACCATTGGCATAGTGACAGGGTTCAAGAGGGAGACTATCTTGTTGCTGCCCCTGCCAACCCGGGCGGTCAAGCTTGGCCATGTAGGTTTCAAAGTCACTAGCAACGTCTTTGTAGGCGAAGTGCTTCGTCTGCAAGTGAGATGCGCCGAACCGCGTCCTTGGTCAAAAAGGATTCTGTCAGCCTGCCAAGCTGAGCTCAGGCGTTAGGTAGATTAGATTTCGTCATGGGCGAGAAATTCTGGATACAAGACTTTGAAACAGGACTAGACCGCTTGCGAGTTCATTTCACGACTGAGCGTGGGGAGGTTAGATCAATCTTCGTAATCCAGTATGAGGCCTACATTGATGGCAAATGGCGAGCAATAGTACGATTCGATGAAGCTCACGGTTTCTTCCACAAAGACATAATATCACCTACACGAGAGCAACGAAAAATTGCTCAGCCAGGGCTCGACAAGAAACTTGCTCTAACAGAAGCCATTGAGGATATCAAGCGACACTGGCGTTCTTATCGCAAGGCATATGAGGACAAATATCATGGGAAAAAATAATCAGGTCAGCTTAACAGACAAGAATTTAGATCGCCTGGCTGAATTTCTGAACCGCGAACTAGAACATCCAGCCTTGGCTGCACAAATGCCAAATGGAGCACATATTTTCCAGGGTTCGTACAACGATACGGCTTTGACTCGAGCTAACCTCCAACTAGTCAGCAAAATATTGCTAGGTATGACCCTTGGCTATGTAGAAGACGCGCCATTGGTTATGGTGTTTGAATACAAACCTGGTAGGCAAACGGTGATTAATTTATCTGACGAGGTACGGAAAGGGAAAGTGCGAACGTTCGTTGAACGGTTCCAGGAGCAAAGCCGGCACGAAATGGTTGTTGAAATCAATGAATTGGTGTCAGCTTAAGGCAAGGATGACTGCTTCTGGTTTGCATGGTCTGCCGAGGGGTCGAAGGGTTAGCATCGGGCTGCCATCGGCATAGCGACAACATTCAAGAGGGAGACTATCCAAGGGGCGTTAGACGGAAATGTTCTGCCTAATCAATAGTGAATCCGCCCCGCGCTGCGGGCGGCGCAGTTAAAGGCACGTCCGCGTCTCGCATATCAAGGCATGGGGAGACATTGTGTGCCAGAGATTAGCAGGTTTTTCGGTATCGTTGTCGCAATATATTACAAAGAGCATGGGATACCGCATTTCCATGCCAAGTATGGAGGTCAGACGGGAGTCTTCTCCATCTCCGAGTTGAAACTTATTGAGGGACGCTTACCCAAGCGAGTAATTGCGCTGGTTCTGGAGTGGGCCTTTGAGCATCGAGACGAGTTGATGGAAAACTGGCAACTGGCTATGGCGAAAAAGCCGTTGCGGAAGATACCATCTCTGGAATAGGAGGAGCAACATGCGTTTTGTGAAAAGTGTGACGTATGTATCCGAATACAAATTGCTGCTGTCTTTTGAAGACGGGAGTGTAAGGCTAGCTGACCTAGAGCCCCATTTGGATGGGGAAATCTTTGAGCCATTGAAAGACATCAACTATTTCAAGACCGTTTGGGTCAATCCAGACTTGGATACTATAGTGTGGGATAATGGAGCGGATATGTCCCCAGATTTTCTATACGAGATAGGAAAGGCGGTAGAGAAATCCGCTCTGGTCACAGAGATAGCGGCCTAACAAGCGGGTGGAGCCGATAGCGCCAACGCGCAGGCTGACAGAGGCTCATTTCCATTCGCAGTATCCTGAAAAGAGGGCGCAACGGCTCAGGTATGGGCCGCTATCCGCCTTGGCTAAAACTGTTGAGCCATCCTGGAAACAGGATGGCTCTTTGTGTTTTGCGCCTGATACCCTTAATCAGGTAATTCCCCACCAGAAAGCTTCCCCCTCTACCCGCCCTCGCGTAGGAGTTTGATGGTCTTAGGCAACATGGGCAATAGATCGCCAGCCACCATCCCCGCCCCTCCTAGCTCCTTTCGCACCAACTCCCCCGCCAGCCCATGAACGTAGGCCCCGACCAGGGCGGCGTCGAAGGGCACCAGGCCCTGGGCCAGGAAGCCTACGATGGCCCCCGCCAACACGTCGCCGCTGCCCGCCGTGGCCAGGCCCGGATTGGCGAAGGGGTTGATGACGACTCCTCCCTCAGGGTTGGCGATAACGGTGTAGGCCCCTTTCAGGATTACGACCTGGCGCCACTTCTCAGCCATCTGCCGCGCCACTTCTAGCCTGTCGGCCTCAATCTCACGCACTGTGATCCCTGTCAGCCGGGACATCTCGCCGGGGTGGGGGGTGAGGATGCTCAGCCCTTTGAGCTGTTCCCACCAGTTGGGGGTGTCGGCCAGAGCGTTCAGGCCGTCGGCGTCTATGACCAGCGGCGGCAGCGAGAGCTTGCCCTCCGCGGCCTCCTCGCTGGCCAGGAAACCGATGCGGCCACTTTTGCCTGGTTCTACCTTCAGCAATTGCTGCACGAACTGCACTGTCTCCTTCTCGTGACCCAGACCCGGTCCCAGCAGGAGGGCATCGTAATCCTGAATCCTCTCGCCCAATACTTTGATGGCGTCAGGAACGAGGACGCCCAGATTCTGGGGTAGGAGGAGAAAGGTGACCTCACTGAGCTTGGAGGCCAGGATGGAATGGATGCTCTCCGCCAGGGCCAAGGTGACCAGGCCGGTTCCCACTCGTGTAGCCGCGGCGCTGGCTAAGTACGCCGCCCCGGTGTAGTTGACCGAGCCGGCCACTACCAGGGCCTTGCCGAAGGTGCCCTTGTGGGCTTTCATGGGACGCGGGGGCAGGAGCTCTCTTACCATTTCGGGCGTTGTCAACTCCACCTGGACATCGTCGGCCAAATGCGGCGGTATCCCGATGTCGGCGACGATCAACTGGCCCACGTACTCAGCGCCGGGGAAGAGGAACTGGCCTCGCTTGGGGAAGCCGAATGTTACCGTCAAGTCGGCAGGCACGGCCGCTGGATCTATGTCTCCCGTGTCGCAATTGAGCCCCGTGGGGACGTCCACGGCGACGAGAACAGGCAAAGAGGGCAAAGCAGCAAATGAGGGAAGTGAGGGCGAGAAAAGGGCCTCTTTTCTCTTTGGCTCCCTTCTTCTCCTTATTTCCTCCCCGACCACAGCTAGTATCTCCTTGAGCGATCCCTCTATTGACCGCGCGACCCCTGTGCCCAGGAGGGCGTCAACGATCACGTCGGACTCGCCCAGAAGGCGGCGCAGCGTAGCGAAGCCATCATCTTCTTCGGCCCAGAGGGTGGGAATGTCCCTTTCGGCTGCCAGACGAAAATTCTCATCGCCTTCGGTGCGACGCTTCCAGATGTAGAAGGTGACATAAGCGCCAGCGTCGTGCAGGTAGCGGCCGGCCACCAATCCGTCGCCTCCGTTATTGCCGGGACCAATTAGCACCAGTATCCGCCTGTCCGTCGCCCCCCCTCTTTCCCCCCCAAAGTTGGGGGGGAAGGGGGGGCAGGACTCGGCTACGGCTCGCCCGGCGTTTTCCATCATCGTGGCGTAAGATAGCCCTCCCGCATCGGCTTCCCTCTCGATGCGGCGCATCTCCTCTGTCGTCACTACTTTCATGTGCCTCAGTCCTTTCTTCTGTGTAGTTGAATCTCTGCCTGAGAAGTATAGCACAGGAAACTGTTTGAGGCAACAAGAGCTGGCCTGATGTTCTTGACATCAAACCCACCTTGTGCTATCCTTATCATCGAGGCGGCGTTGGAGAAGAGGAAGCCCGACCTCAAGAGTTCAGGCGATAGCGAGGCGAGGGCGCGGTTCGTTCTTGACGCTGGTCGCTGGGGGGTGTATAATGGGGGCAACAAGAGAGGAGTAGCCAATGATTGAACTGCTGAAGGAGCAGGATCTGGAGCACTTGATCGCAGTGCCCGAGGGTCAGACCCTGGAGCGAAAGAGCCCTCGCATCCATCCCCGCGACTTAGCTACCACCCTCATCGCTTTCGCCAACGCTGACGGCGGCCGGTTGCTGATCGGCGTCGAGGATGACGGGACGGTTTCGGGCCTGGATCCCGTCGCTGACCAGGAGCAAGCCGAGCGGCTATTGCGCGCGGCCTATGAGTTTTGTACCCCTTCGGTTCAGATTGACTATCAGTTTGCGTCCTGCCGGGGTCGTCAAGTGTTGGTTATTGACGTACCGGTGAGTTCTCGGGTGCACAATCATAACAACGGCCGGGTCTATTTGCGTGTTTTGGACCGTAACCAGCCACTCAGCGCGGATGAGACCTTGCGAGTAGCTTTCGCCAAGGGCCAGGCCAGCTACGAGACCCAACCGGTGCGCGGCGCCACGCTGGAGAATGTGGACCAATGCCTGGTCGAAGAATACGCCCGTCTGCGAGGTCTTGATCAGCCGGTAGAGCGCATCCTGCGCGGCCTCAACTTGCTCATCGAGGACACGCTAACTGTGGCTGGCGTTCTGTTGTTCGCTCGCGAACCTGGCCGCTGGCTGCCCCGGGCAGGTGTGGATTTCCTCAAGTTTGAGGGCACGGCTATTGAGTTGGGTGAAGCCTTCAACCTGGTCAAGCGCGAAGAGCTCACCACACCGCTGCCCCGCCTGATCCGCCTCACCTGGGACTTGGCTGGCACCTTCGTACGGACGCGTCGCCGGTTGCGAGGGCTGGAGATGACCGAACAACCTGAGTACCCTGACTTCGCCTGGCGTGAGGTCATCGTCAATGCCATCGCGCACCGCGATTACAGCATCACTGGCACAGCCATCCAGGTGCGCATGTTCGACGACCGACTGGAGGTAGAGAGCCCCGGTGGGCTACCGGGCATCGTCACTGTAAAGAACATCCGCCACCGTCACTTCTCCCGCAATCCGCAGATCGTCGGTGTGCTCAAAGCCTGGCGCTACATCGAGGAATTGGGCTTTGGGGTGGACCGCGTCTTCCGCGAGATGGAGGCCGCCGGCGCGCCACCACCGCTCATTACCGATGACGGCGGCGTGGTGACCGTAACGCTGTATGCAGTTAGGCCGGTAACTGTGCCGGATGTGAACCGCTTGTCGCTTAACGAGCGACAGATCAGAGCATTGGCTATCTTGGCGGAGCGGGGACGAATCACCAATCGAGAGTATCGAGAGTTGTTCAACGTCTCCAACGCCACAGCCTATGCCGACCTGACGGAATTAGTAGAAAAGGGACTGGTTGAACGTGCCGGTGTAGGGCGGGGTGTGTTCTACCAGTTGACTAAACGAAACAATCAAACGCAAACTTAACGCAAATCTAACGTAAAAGCCAAACATGCTGCGGCGAAGGCGATTGAGTGCACCGCAAGGAGAAACCGATGACAAAAGGTGGAAAAATTCCCACGGTACGTTTTTCCCCGCACTAATTTGGCCCAAACCTGCCTGGAGCGTGGTCAGGTTGACGAGGCGGAGCAGTTGTTGATCCCCCTGGATAAGTTACGGAAGTTTACGTCAGGAGAATTCCGGTTCTACGCCTTGACGTGGAGCGACGTTCTGGCCGCCCAGGGCAATTACGAGGCCGCACTCTCCTGGCTGCGCATGCTCTCCGAAGCGATGCCCGGCGCGCCCGGCATCGGGAGCCGGCAGGCACGGTATCGGATCGGTCAGTTGTCTCACAGAGGGCAGCGAGGGGAGTAGAAATGATGACGACGGCCTTGCCATGCGGCCAGGAACGTCTGCGCACCATCGTCAAACAAGCCATAGACCAGGCCGACCCCATTGGCCTGCTGGCCATCGGCTGTCCAGACGACGAGTATGACCCGGAAATCAGCCAGGTGCTGACCTATGTGACTGCCTACGCTGATCCGGCGTCCCTTGGACAGCGGATCCACCAGACTTTCATCAAGATGTTCGACGAGAGGATCGCTGGCCCGCCGGAAGTCTACCATCACATTGCTCGGCAGATTCTCGAAGGACTGGGGGGATGAGGTGAACTACCAGAAACAAGGGTCACTTATGGCCGATAATCACCTGCCCGCCGACGCCGCGTGGCTGTTTCCAGAATATGACTTTGATACGATGCACCTCGAATGTCACAAGAGCGTCATCATTGAGCGGGTTTTGGAACGGGGCACGTGGGAACAACTTCGTTGGCTGTTTGTGACCTACGGCGAAGCCAGCGTGGCCAAGTGGGTGTGGCGGCACGGGTTTCGTTTGCTGTCCAGGCGCTCGTTTGCCCTATGGCGACTGGCGCTAGGGGTAACGGACTACGTTGCACCAGAGTGGGCAGTGGAGGCCAAGAGGATGGAGCCATGGTAGACTTCTATGAGTTGACCACCACACCCGCCTGTCACCATGCGCTGGCCTATCTGCGCCAGCAACCTTTTATCAGCGATTTTTACCTGGCCGGCGGAACAGCGCTGGCGTTGCAGATCGGGCATCGTGTCTCCACAGACTTGGACTGGTTCAGCACCAACTGCCGTCTTCTCGCCCCCGAGCGTGAGGCGATTCGTCGGGCCCTTCGGCAGCCCTTCGATACGCCTGCGGCTACTCAGGACAAGGCTCAGGACATGGCTCTGGACGCCAGCGGACAGTTCGTAGTCGCCTCGGAACAGGATGGCATGTTGTTCACTCGATTGTTTGATGCGGACGTGAGCTTTATCCATCAGCACCACCCCCTGTTAGAGCCGACGGTCATGTATCAGGGGATACAGCTTGCCTCGCCCACCGACATCGGGCTGATGAAACTCGCCGCTATCAACTCACGGGGCACACGCCGCGACTTCGTTGACCTGTACAGTCTACGAGACATCGTGACACTGGACCGCTTGCTGGAACTGGCACTTATTAAGTATGAGGACCGGCCCAGCTTTCTGCCCATCGCGGCTCGGGCGCTGGCCTACTTTGAGGATGCAGAGCCGCAGCCTATGCCCAGGCTATTGACGCCGGTAAAGTGGGTGGATGTACGCGCCTACTGCGAAGCGGCCGCCCGCCGACTGACGCGCCGCTTGAGTGGGTTGGAAGGTTGAATGTGAGATGGAGAGGAGGATTGGGCATTGATTGACATCAGCATACCGCGCGAGTGCATCTATCGGGAGTTTGAGGGACAACCCGGCCCCTGCCCCCGGTGCGGCGGCCCTCTGCAATCGCACAGTGCGGGTTACCTGGTTATCACCAAGCGTGAGGAAGAGATCACTGATGACTTCATCATTGGCGGCGGCGATATAGGATGGTTCTGCCCCCGTTGCCCTACGGTGGTCATCAACCTGGAAAAGGTGAGGGAATTCCTCATGCACCCCCTACCTCACTGGGACGTCGGCGGGAAATTTGTTTTAGCAGGCATCGTTAACCTGGACGCTATCCCCGAAGAGAAGCAAGACCTGCCGCTGGGGGGCGATGACAACCCCATCCCATTGGTGGAATTCACCAAGGTCTCTGATGAGATAAGGCAGAGGGAACCTGATGAAGAGCAGCCCCAACTAATAGTGCGACCCGATGCTGAACGGAGGGACCCGAGCCTGCCTTTCGAGGAGCGCTACCAGGATGTCTTGCAGAACATTGAGTTCGGCATCACCCAGGTGTATCGCAATCATCCTGAGATGACCGACTGGGAGGCCCTGGCTGCCATCGAGGCCCTGCTCCGAGCGTATCGAGCTGAGGCGAGGGGCCGCCAGACTGCACCACCGTCCCTGGATCCCCTGGCGGACAAAGTCTATGACTTGGTCAAGATGATGTGCGAATGGCGGCTAGGACGCGAGATGCCATTCTCCAATAAGAAGGGTGAGCCGGTAGATTTCTCCATGGGACCCATTACCCTGGATGAGATCATCGCCTGCCTGAAGCGCGTCCGCAAATCCATCAACCGCTGGAACCGGAGAGGTGGTCGGCAGGGGTACCTCACCTTCGTCAGCCAATTTGTCCGATAAGTTTAGTACGTCCTCTCGACTAGAAAGGCGGCCAGTTCCCTCAGATCGTCCTGGGCCTCGTTTTCCATCCCCGTGGCATTGAGTTCAGCCAGGGCTTGCTGGTAGTAGTCGTTGGCCATTTCCTCGGCGTAGTGACGCGCTCCCAAGCCCTCCAGGATCTTGAGCGCGGCTTCCATGTCTTCCTCGCCAATGGTCTCCCGCTGATAAATCTCCCTCAGACCTTTGGCCTCGTTTTTTTGTTCTTCCTCCAGGGCCCGGACGATGGGCAGTGTCTTTTTGCGCTGCCGGATGTCGTCGGCCGACGGTTTGCCCGTCACCTGCGGATCGCCCCAGATGCCCAGGACGTCGTCCACGATCTGGAAGGCCAGGCCCAGGTTCTGGCCGAAGCGCCGATAGCGGGCGATGGATGCGGGGTCGCTCCCAGCGACGAGGGCCCCCAGTTGCGCAGCCGCGCTGAAGAGGGCGGCTGTCTTGCCCCGGATCATGGAGAGGTATTGCTGCACATCAACATCAAGACGGGTCTCGAAGCTCAAGTCCAGGTATTGGCCTTCGGTGAGGGCCAGGCAAGCCTGGTCGAGGATCTCCAGGGCGGTGAGCACCTGCCGAGGGAGTACCCCCTTGGCAGCCAGGCGTTGCATGGTCAGGTGGGCCAGGGCGAACAGGCCGTCACCCGCGTTGATGGCCTGGGGCATGCCCCAGACTTTCCAGACGGTGGGGCGGCCCCGCCGCAGGTCACTCTTGTCCTCAATGTCGTCGTGAACAAGGGAGAAGTTGTGCACCAGTTCAAGGGCCGCGGCCGCCGGCAAGGCTTGCTCAGGATCGCCGCCGGTGGCCTGGCAGGTCAAGAGGCACATAATGGGCCGCACGCGCTTACCTGCGCCACCCATGTTGGGGGCAAAGTTCTCATCAAGCCAGCCCAGGTGATATTGCATCATGCCATAGAAGGACGTCAGGTGGGGAGGGGAGAGGTCGAGGGTCTTGTGCAACTCTGCTTCGACGAGGGGCAGGTATATCTCAAAGGTATTTTTCAAGCTCATGGTGGGGTTGCTCCTCAAACGCTTTCTCCCGTTGGGCGAAGATCTCCGACCAAGCCCCCAGGCCGGCTGCGGTCAGGAGACCTTGCCGAACAATTGGGTTCCTAAAACGCTTTCAACAGGGGGACGCTCTTGAGCTCCTGGAGGTTCCCAGCCCCCACGCAGAACATGGCCGTGCGCAGTTCCTCCAGGACTTCCCTGATCTTTTCACCTACCGCTTCGGGTGAGACGGTAGCTGGCTGCAGGAAAGGCGCGGCCAGGGCTGCGGCGTCGGTGCCCAGGGCGATGGCCTTGGCGGCCTCCACCCCGGTGCGGATGCCCCCGCTGGCGATCAAGGTCACATCAGGAGCGGCTCGCCGAACCATCTGGATGGATTCAGCGGTGGGGATGCCCCAATCGGCGAAGGCGGCGGCGATACGACGAGAGGTCTCGCTGACGGCCCGGTGCATCTCGACCTCGCTCCAGGAGGTGCCGCCAGCTCCAGCCACGTCTATAGCGGCCACGCCGGCGTCCGCCAGCCTGCGAGCTACGTTCTCGGAGATGCCCCAGCCCACCTCTTTGGCGATTACTGGCACAGACAGCCCCCGACAGATCTCCTCGATCTTGGCCAGCAGCCCTGAGAAATCGGTATTGCCCTCCGGCTGGAGAGCCTCCTGTAACGGGTTCAGGTGCAGAATCAGGCCATCGGCTTCGATCATCTCCACCGCCCGCTGGCAATGCTCGACGCCGTAGCCATAGTTCAACTGCACAGCGCCCAGATTGGCCAAAAGCAAGATGTCGGGAGCCACGTCTCGCACCTGGTAGGTGTGAGACAAACTGGGCTCTTCCAGGGCCGCTCGCTGCGAACCGACGCCCATGCCCAAACCAAAAATTTGCGCCGCCATCGCCAGGTTCTTGTTGATCGTCTCGGCCTCCTCAGTGCCGCCAGTCATGGAGGAGATGATCAGAGGCGCGCTCAGGTCTTTGCCTAGCAAACTGGTGGAAAGGTCGATGTGGTCGCGGTTCATCTCTGGCAGGGCCTGGTGAACGAAGTGGTACCTTTCCAGGCCTGTGGTCAGATTGCGGAAGCGCACGTCTTCTTTCAGCAGGATGCGCAGGTGCTCCGATTTGCGTTGGTTGTGCATGGGTTGAAACCTCCGTAACTTTTTGCCACCGATGGTGTTCAAATGAATAGGCCATTCTACGCAATATTACCAGCGGTGACGATTCTTGTCAAATGGGTTTTTGACTATATCGGCCAAGACTGGTAAAATAGAGGCTAATTATTATCACTGAGGAGGTGAGAGAATGTCGGCATTCGAGGATATAAAGGCTATCATCGTCGAAGTGCTGGGGGTTGACCCGGACGAGGTCACCCCTGAGGCCAACTTCCGCGAGAATCTGGAGGCTGATTCCCTCGACCTGGTGGAGCTGATCATGGCTTTCGAGGACAAGTTCGGAGCAGAGATTCCCGACGACGATGCTCAGCAGATCACCACGGTTGGGGCGGCGGTCGCCTACATCGAGAAGCGCACGGCCGGATAACGGGCCTGCGGGTGCCAAAAAGCCAAGACTGGCTGATGTCGGGGCAAACGCCTGTTTGCCCCTAATCTGAGTGCGCCTGGGCGCACTTGAGTTCGCTGCATGGGGATGAAAATCCCCATGTTTTATTCTTTGGCAAATCCCGCAGCTTAGCGGGAGAGGTTGTTTTTCCTCTCCCGCTCTCTTTGTTTGGAGAGGACGCTGGATGACAACGATTAGACAGAGGTTGGCTTTTGCTGTATACTATTGGGGAAATGGGTAAGGGTAAGAGAGAGGTTCGACATCCTATTAGTTGCATCGTGTTGGCTGGGGGAGAGGGCAAGAGGCTGGCCACTGACAAGGCATTTCTGAGGATAGGTGGCCGAGTGCTCATCGAGGGAATCGTGGAGAAAATGGTGCGAATTGGCGACGAGGTGATTATTGTCACTAATTCTCCCCAGAGGTATGATCATTTGGAGGCGAGGCTGGTGGGCGATATCTACCCTGGCAAAGGGTCTTTGGGGGGCATCTATTCTGGGTTCAGGGCAGCCCGCAGCGAGTACGGCCTGGTGGTGGCCTGCGACATGCCCTTTCTGGACCTCAGTCTCCTGCGCTATATGATCCTCTTGTCCCCCGGTCAGGATGTGGTCATCCCCAGGATCGGTGAGTTGACAGAACCATTGCACGCCATCTACTCGAAGCAATGCTTGCAGCCTATCGAGCGCGTGTTGGCAGGCGGCGGCGGCAGAATCATTGAGTTCTTCCCTGAGGTGCTAGTGCGCTACGTCGAAGAGCAGGAGATAAAACTGTTCGATCCCCAGTGCCTTTCGTTTTTCAACATCAACACCCCTGCCGATTTGGAGAAAGCCAGGAGCCTGGAAGTGGAAATGGCTCTGGCGAGGAGGAATTGATGGGCATAGCCAGTCGTAGCTTGAGCTATAGCCGTTATACTGCCACTGGCATGGCAATTATGGAAAAAGAAGTAGTGCGGGAGGTCGCTGTGACGGTGTATGTCAACAGAAAAGAGTTGGTCGCCTTCCTTTGTACTCCCCGTAATTTGAGATACCTGGCACTGGGCTTCCTCTATCTGGAGGGCATCATCAGTGGCCTGGACGACGTAGCGCTGCTGCGGGTCTGCGATGATGAAGAGACGATCGAGGTGCGCTTGACCCACGACGTCGAGCTGCCGACCAGGCGTGTGCTCACCTCCGGCTGTGGGGGCGGCACTACCTTCGCCGATCTATCTGCGCAGACCGGCCAGATTGATTCAACTCTGAAAGTGACACCGTCTCAAATCCTCGGCCTGATGCGACGGCTTTACCGCCAGTCTGAGCTCTACCGCGCCACAGGCGGCGTCCACACCTCGGCTCTCAGCGACGGCCAGCAGTTGCTGGTCGTGGCCTCGGATGTGGGCCGACATAACACTCTGGACAAGATCCAGGGGCAGTGTTTGCTGGGGGGAATTGACACCAGGGATCGCATACTCTTGACCACGGGGCGACTCTCGGCGGAGATGTTGAACAAGGCTGCCAAGATGCAGGCGCCCGTGTTGGTCTCGCGCACCTCGCCCACTGATCTGGCTGTGGAATTGGCCCAAGCCCGGGGCATCACCCTCATCGGATATGCTCGTGGTGAGCAAATGCATGTCTACAGCGGTGAGGAACGAGTGATACCAGGTTGATGTTGAGAAAACTCCCTCTTGACAAAACCCGAAAGCTGTGGTACAATTTAAGTGTATTAGTGGATACTTATAAAGTTGGGCGATGGCAATGAACGAGATAGAGGAATTGGCTGGGATATTCAAGGCCTTGTCGGACCCCACCCGGCTGAGGTTGGTCAAGTTGCTGAGCGAGTGCTCGCCGGGCGAGTGCATGGGGGAGGCATTATGCGTCAATGCCCTGGCTTGTAAGCTGGGAGTTTCGCAGTCGGCCGTCTCGCAACATCTGCGTGTTTTGAAACAAGTCGGACTGGTCAGGGGGGTGCGGCAAGGCTACTTTGTGCACTACTCGCTTGATCGAGACAGGCTGGGGCAGTACAAAACCAAAGTGCTGGAGACACTTGGTGAGGACTTCGTGGCTGTCAAGTAGGTGTTGTTTTTTTGCTTCAGCCCATTAGTTTATTACCAGATACTAATATGAAAGGGGGTGAGAACATGTGTTGCGAATCCGAGAGCCATCACGGTGGCTGGCATCGGGGCCATCGTCACGGCGACTTCTGCGGTTGCGGTGGGCCTTTCCGCTTTGGGCCGCGCTTCTGGACCAAAGCAGAAAAGATCGCCTGGCTCGAGCAGTACCTGGAGGGCCTGCGGGAGGAAGCGCAGGCCGTCGAGGAGCGCATCGCCAAGCTGAAGGGGGAGGAGTAGCTCTCTCTTTCGAGAAATGGGGAGGAGCCTGGACGCTCCTCCCCATTTCTATGTGTTGATCAGGCAGGCTCAGAGACGCTCCTTGCTGTTCCTGAACACCATCCTCATGAAAAGAAGAGGGATCTCAATCTATCTCGATCGGCCCCAGGCGCAACGAGCCGCCGATGGGCTGACCCCGTTCGTCTAACACTGAAGCCCTCACTCCCCCCGGGTAGGTGTACATGCCCGTCAGCACCCAATATTCACCGGGTGGGGCATCGGGCGCGATCGAGATGTCGAACCAACTGACGACTACATCCCCTTCCCGCCATTGACCGGCGGGGTAGCCGGGGCCATCCCGCTGCCCCCACCTTTGCCCCTCATCGTCAACCAGGTGGTTGAAGAAGTGATAGCTTGCATCGGGCACTGTCCCCACTGTCCAATAAAGCGCCAGCCGCAAGGCACCGCCTGGACTGACCTCCCCGCTCACAGCGTAGCCCAGGATCTCCACGCCGTTGTCCAGGGCAACAGGCGTGTCCCCGTCCGTTAAAGATGCCTTGATGGGAATCAGGGACTCGGCATCGAAGCGGTAGAACCTGAAAGCATCTGGCCCGCCGCGTATGCTGATCCTCTCGTTCACAAGCTCCTGCGCATACTCATCCAGCACAGAAATGGCGGGATTATCGCCAGGAGTCAGAAGGTAGAGAGCGTCCGCGCGCGGGAAGACCAACGCCTCCCGATAGTTTATGAAGCGGGGGCTTATCTCAGGCTGGAGCAGGAAGTCGAACACGGCTGGGGTTTCGTGCCAGGCGGGCACGGCGCCATCGGAGAGGATCAGCACCTGCGCCCCCTCGGCCAGACGCTTCAATGACTCTGCCGCCTGGAGGTGGTATTTCACCGGCAGGCCGTGCCCCCCAGTGGTGTCGTTGCGATCCACGAAGTTGTAAAAGGCCTCCGTCAGGTGTACCTGCCAGAGAGCCAGACCCAGGATCAGGGCCACCAGGGAAACAGGCAGAACCTTGCCCGCGAGAAAGCGTACCAACGGCGAGGTTTTAGAGCTACTGGCCAGGGAACTGGGCCAATTGAGCACCTTGACCACGAAGACACCGATGATGATGAATTGCACTGGATACAGCAGGATGAAGTAGTGGGGGTACACTGGCGTCGTGTGTCGGACGTAAAAAAGCACGGGCAGCAGCAGCCAGGCCAGCAGGACTGTAAACCTCGCCGTCTCATCGGAAACCCCGTCCTTTCGCCCACGCTGCCATCCTCTGAAAACCTGCCAGGCCAGGTAAGCGACCCCGCAGAGGAAGAGCCAGGTCTCGACGGCGTTTAACCAGGTGAAGTCCACGATCTCAGCCAGAAACCTTTCGAAGGATGCCCCTGCCAGGGCGTGGTAGTCCCGGCCCGCGATGATCTGGGTGGCATATTGCGCGGACTTCAAGTCGAAAGTGGCAGGCCCGCCCGCTGCCTCAATAAAAGTCCTGAGGTTGGTCCAGCCGTGGGTGGCGTCGTAATAGATGTACGGCGTGAAGATCAGCCCGAAGACGAGTAGACCGACCAGCAGGGGGACAGGGCTAATCCTTGACCTGAAAACCAGGAGCAGTAAGACAACCAGGGGAATGAGGGCCAGAGCCGAGAGGTGGAGCTGAATCAGACAGGCCAGCCAGAGGAAGACCAGGATCAGTTGCCTGGGCTTACGCTTGACTATCGTCGAGAAAATCGCCGCGAAAAACAGTCCGACGAACGGGGGCAGCAAATCCTGGGCCCAGATCTTGCGCGAATAGAAGACCGCCCAGGGACTGACCGCGAAGAGCAGAGTTGCGATCAGACCGACTTTCTTCCCAAAGTGCTCCCTGGCCAAGAGATAGCAGCCCAGCACCGCTCCCAAGTTGAGCAGGGCGATGAAGCCGGCGATGACAGTGGGGTTCCTAGAGAGCGAGACAGGAACGGCCATCAGGTAGATGAAGAGCGGCGGGTTGGCCGCCCCGACTGACGAGCCGATGCCTACCAGCGGCGGACGGCCGCTGGCAAGGAACTCGGCCGCCCTGCTGCAGACGTGGGCTTCGTCCAGCTTGAACTCCGTCAGCTCCAGGTTGCTCAAGCGCAGATAGGCAGCCAGGAGCATGATCGCAATCAAAGCAAGCTTGGTCGCGGTTACCCCTTTCATCTCTGACTCCTTTCTCACAGCAGCCTCCAGGCTCCGTACTTATACAATACGGCAGATCAGCACACTGTCTATTATATCAAAGAAGTCTGCTTCTGTCCACATACTGACGGAACAGCTTAGCCCCCCGGTCCCTCAAGTTAAAAGGGCTTTCAAGCTGGAGGCAGGTAGCACTCTTGAATCTATATCAAACCTTAACAGCTTCTTCATCACCTCTTTATTCACTTCTGGTACAATAGAGGCAGGTTAGGAAAGAGCTAACCCAAACACCAAACGAGAGGAGGTGAGCAAATGACCAAGAAGAGACTTGTCGTGCTGGGCGGCGTAGCGCTGATCGTGGTGTTGGTGGCGAGCTTGGCTGGAGCGGCGTACGTATTCGCTGACGAGCCCACACCCACACCCAAGACCTATGGCTGGGGCTGTGGCTTCGGCTTTGGCCGAGGCGTCGGCGGGCAGGCGGGGCTGGAAGCTGCCACTGAGCTTCTCGGCATGACCGCCGATGAACTGTCTACCCAACTGTGGGGCGGCAGTACGCTAGCCGACTTGGCCGACAAAGCCGGTGTTGACCTGCAGACCCTGCGGGATGCTGTAGAGGCTGCGAACCAAGCTGCCATGGAGGCTGCTGTTCGGGATGCCATCGCGCAGGCCCTACAGGACGGGTACATTACCCAGGGGCAAGCCGACTGGTTGCTTCAGGGACTGGACCAGGGCTTCTTTCCCATGGGCCGTGGCTTCGGCTTCGGGGGCATGAGGGGTGGTTTCGGGCATGGCATGAAGCGTGGCTTCGGCGGATTCGCCCCGCAGTGGGCCCCGTCCGTGGCGCCGAGTTCCTCCTCGCTCTAAAGGCGCTGTAGCTTATCCACCCTGCGGTCGGCTGAGGAGGGCTGGCCGCGCTAGTGAGGGGAGCGAGACTCCGGTCTCGTTCCCCTCGTTTCATTTTAGGAGAGGTCAATGACACGATTTACGTCTTTCAGGATTTTGGCTGTTCTGGGGTTGCTGGCCCTGCTGATCTGGGCCCTGGCGGTCACGATGCCGGGCGTGCAACCCAGCGAGGCCATCGCATCGTTCCCGGTCGAGGAGACATCCGCGCCAACTGTGCTGCCCGTCAGCTTACTGTCCGATACTGGCATAGAGGTAGCGCCCACAGTCCAGCAGTTGCCCGATACCAACCCAGAAATGGCGCCCACACCCCAGCAGTTGCCCGATACCAACCCAGAAATGGCGCCCACGTCCCAAACGTTGGCCGATCTAGAGGAGCAGTTGTTCGTCGAGCTCTACGAGCGCGTCAGTCCCTCGGTGGTGCACATTGCTGTCACCACCGGAAGTTCGAGCGGCGCTGGCTCCGGCTTTGTGTGGGACACCGAGGGCCACATCGTGACCAACAACCACGTCGTCGAGAGCGCGAGGCGCATCGTGGTGAGCTTTGCCGATGACACCACCGCCGAGGCCGAACTGGTGGGCGCTGACACTGACAGCGACCTGGCGGTGATAAAAGTGGATGTGCCCGCCAGCCGCTTGCATCCGGTGGAACTGGGCGACTCTGACGCGCTGCGCGTGGGCCAGCGAGCCATCGCCATCGGCAACCCCTTTGGTTTCGAGCAGACCATGACGACGGGCATCGTCAGTGCCCTGGGGCGAGTGGTGCGCCAGCAAAGTGGCTTCTCCTTGCCGCAGCTCATTCAGACCGACGCGGCCATCAATCCCGGCAACTCTGGCGGCCCGCTGCTGGATTCCCAGGGTCGGGTCATCGGCGTGACGACTCTGATCTTCTCCCGCAGCGGCACCAACGCCGGCGTGGGCTTTGCCGTGCCGGTGAACACCGTCAAGCGAGTGGCGCCGTCCCTCGTCGCCAGCGGGCGCTACGCCGACCCGTGGCTGGGCATCACCGGCGTGAGCATCACCCCACCCCTCGCTGAGGAGTTGGACTTGACAGTGGATCAAGGAGTGCTGGTGCAGGCGGTGGTCCAGGGTGGCCCAGCGGCCCAAGCTGAGCTAAATGGCGGTAGCCGCCAGGCAAGTTTCGAGGGCACGCTCATGACCACCGACGGCGACATCATCGTGGCCATAGATGATGCGGCGGTGCAGGAGATGGACGACCTCATTGTCTACCTGGCCGACAGGTCGGTGGGACAGAGAGTGACACTGACCGTGCTGCGCGATGGCCGTCGGCAGCGCATTCGGGTTACGTTGGGGGAGCGGCCAGCATCCTAGACGGACGTCGAATCTAGCGCCCCCACGGCAAAAGCGGGAGGTGTTGTAAACCTCCCGCTTTGCTGTCGGCCCCAGTTTCAGCGAGGCCCACACTGGACCTGATAAGATCAGGGATGTCAAGTGGCCTAACGGCTGGTTAGCCAGCCCTTCTCTTTGCAGCACGCTCTTGACAATTATGTATAGCCGCACCTTGACTTGTCTCCCCCTCAACACCCTTCGTTCTGCGCTTCTCGGACATCATTTCCGGGGTCAGCGTTTTCAAACTCAACACGTGTAGCGTGACTCCCACCCCGACTAGTAATAGCAGAACACGTACAGCCAGGGCGCTGATTACCCCTATAGCCGTATAACCAAGAGTGCCCCAGAGTAACAGGAGAATCACAACTTTGCTATGCTTGGTGATGGCCTTATGTTCCCGGTAGTTCTTGATGTAGAGACCGAACCATTTGTGTGTGATTAACCACCGATAGGATCTGTCCGAACTCCGAAAAAAACAGGCAGCCGCCAGTAGCAGAAAAGGCGTGGTCGGCAACAGTGGAAGAAAAATACCCGCAGTGGCTAACCCGACTGACAGGACACCGACAAATATGAGTAACCCTTTACGCAGAGGTAGCTTAACCATTGTTCACTTTGCTGCTCAAAATGCCTTTCCAACTCCCAGCTAGGCTTGAAGCCAACTTTGTAACCCCTATTCCAGCCCGCTTCGCGCTCTGTTAAACAAGGATCGTGAACTCGACTTACCCCCTGACTATTACAAGGCTGGCTAACGGCACCGGCTTCACCCGCCGCGCGGGTGCGAGAAACCACCCTCGCTACAAGACTCCTTGAAAGCGCGTAGAACCGCCGATTTGCGCGCGCGTAGCGCGGTCGGGTGCAAGCCCTGGTTAGCCAGCCTTCTTCCTTGCCCGTGATATCCAGTAGTGCTTACACCATTGCTGGCTGCTCTGTATCAACATAGCGATGCTTAAGATGCTGCCCCAATAGAGAATGTACTCAGGCACCGCAAAGGCGAGCACAGAAGCCGCACTCGCTTGTTGCAGGAACGACACCTTGTCCAGCATACCTAGCCGATAAATGCCCCACAAATGCTCTGGCACAGATTGCACACCGCCCAGCAAACAAAAGTTCACGGCCGGATTACCTGGCAACCGTACAGCCAGCCACCAGAGCACCAATCCTATGATAGAATAGGGGAGCAACTCAAGCATAGAACGAGCCAGACTGCGGTTAGCCGGGTCTAGCAGAAACTTGGCATAGAAGGATTCCCAAGTCAGTGCAAAAAGCATTAGCCCATAACTCACCCAAAACACACCTGCAGCAAGCGCGACAGGCCAGTGTAATTGCCGAAAGCGGGGTCGTTGAATGCGACGAGCTAGAAACAGAATCAATCCCACGTCAATCAGCGCAGTGATAAAGGCACTCAACCAGAGCATTTCTGACGTAATCTTGATGTCGGGTAGTGTCATTGCAATCTCCTCACAGACGGGCAAGGCGGCCTAACGGTTGAGTTGAGGCGATTCGAATCTGCGATAGCAGATGAGAATTCGCCTCCAACGATTGGTTAGCGGGCTCCCTTATCACCGGCAGCCTTTAGTGTGCTGACCACTTTTTTCGGATCTTCAACGTCCACGATAACTTTGTCGTACGGACCGCCTTCGATTTCCACGACAATGGTTTTCTCTCGTTTTGATACGTCCCAGAAACATTTTTTGCCGCGACCGCGGAAAGTGCCGGCAACAATGACTCCGGGAATATGGGTGCCCGGGACTCGCCAACCCTTCCAGAGCCCTTTCATTGCTGTCGGATCATGCCGAACATCCTTAATATTCTTGACCGGCACGCGCACACATCCCTTAACTGCCCATAGCTTGTGCAAACCCTTCAATTCGAACTTCGCGATACCTTCCTCTATTGTTACTTCGACCATTGCATCTCCTCCTTCCCGCTAACAATTACTATGTGGAAATTTCTCCGCATAGTTGCGTATATGCAGAATAACTTCCGCATAACACGCTTGAAATGTTTGGAGATTTGTGCTAAAATTAAGTACAAAACCCTCGACACCAAACAAATCTATTATACCATATCCAGCCAGAGAACACAAACGCACGCGCTTCCCTCATCGCTCTGTAAAAGCGCGGCCAGAGAAAACGGTCCGCATTCCGTCAGAACACGTTCATACCACCTAACAGTGGAGAAGAAAAAATGAGCAAACGGCCCAGGAAGCTCCTCGACCAAGCGCGCGAACTCATCCGCTGGAAACACTACTCCATTCGCGAGGGAAGGGACGGCAATCCGTACGCATAGTACGATGCCCAGCCCGAAGAGCAAAAGCGGGAGGACGCGAAAGCGCCTCCTGCTTTCTGTTAGGCCCACTGGCTGCTGAAATGGTTTGACTACCAAGCGACTTTGGGGTAGAATCAAGCCAAATCTCTGATAGTGTCCTCCATTGCTCTCTCATCATTTTGGCTCCTCCATCGCAAAACTCGAGTGCTTTACTAGAAAACAGGCCAGTGATACACATTGATCGAAGCAAGATCGTCAACCTTATCGCCATAGGACTGCTGGGACTGATGTGCGCCCTGATGGTATCCAGTGCCCTCCTGAAGTCCCCGACCATGGACGAGCAAAACCACATCGCGCGGGGGTACGCTTACCTGAGCACTGGCGACCTGCGCCTGAATGTGCCGCATCCACCTTTGGTCAACTCTCTGAGCGCCGCGCCGCTGTTGCTCTTGCCCGACCTCAGATTGCCCATAGACAACCCTGCCTGGGAGCGCGCCCACACCATCACCTTCGCTACCCAGTTTCTCTGGCATGCCAACCAAAATGCCGATCGGATCCTCCTGCTGGCTCGCCTGCCGATCATCCTTCTGGCCATCCTGCTGGGCTGCTTCGTCTTCAGGTGGGCCACGGAGCTCCACGGGCCGCTGGCAGGTCTCCTGGCACTGGGTCTCTACGTTTTCGATCCCAATATCCTGGCCCACGGCCGCCTGACGACCACCGACCTGGGTGTGACCTGTTTCCTGTTCATTGCCGTCTATTGTTTCTGGCGCTGGCTGAACTATCCTACGCGGCCGCGGCTGGCAGCGGCCGGTTTGACACTGGGATTGGCGCTGGTGTCCAAATACTCAGCCCTGGTGCTGATCCCCATCCTGGCGTTGATTGGATTGGCGCACATCTTGATCAGTAGGCAGGGTGAGGCGAGAGATCATTTTTGGACTTTGGACTTTGGATTTTGGATTTGTCTTGGCCTCATGCTTGCGCTGGCTGGCCTGGTAGCCTGGGCAGTGTATGGCTTCGAGGTGGGGCCACTGGTGGAAGGAGGGATTTCGGTGCCGATCCCCACCTACATCAAAGGCTTGCAGGGGGTTTTCCGTCACTTGGAGAGGGGCCACCTGGCTTTCTTACACGGCGACTACTTCACCGCGGCACGATGGGACTTCTTCCCCGTCGCTTTTGCCATCAAGACCCCTCTGCCAACGCTGATCCTGCTGTGCATCTCACTTGTCTGGATGGTGAAACGGCGGGCCTGGCGGTCGGCCTATCCTTTGCTGCTGCCTGTCCTGGTCTACCTGGCCATCAGTCTCAGCAGCAAATCGCTGAACATCGGCTATCGTCACATCCTGCCCATCCTTCCGTTCCTCTTCGTCTTCGCCAGCGGCGTCGCGCGCAACATCGATCTCCGCAAAATGCCAGCAGCGGTGGCCTGTCTACTGCTCACGGTCTGGTACCTGGTCGGCAGCGCGCGCATTTACCCCGACTACCTGGCCTACTTCAACGAGCTGGTCGGCGGGTCCGACAACGGCTGGCGCTATCTGGTGGATTCCAATCTGGACTGGGGCCAAGACCTGAAGGGACTGGAGAGGTACATTGAGCGGGAGGGCATTGAGGAAGTGTATCTGAGCTGGTTCGGGAGCACCTATCCCGACGCTTACGGCTACGACATCCCTCACCATCTGTTGCCCAGCTATCTCTACTATCCGGGGCAGGTCACAGGGGTAGCTTTCAATCCGCTCCAGCCCGCGCCGGGGGTGTACGCCATCAGCGCCACCAACCTGCAGGGCGTTTACTTCTCCGACCACGACCTCTTCGCCTGGTTCCGGGAACGGCAGCCGCTGGCGAAGATCGGGTACTCGATTTTCATCTACGAGGTGGGCGGCGAGGAAGCGGAGGCCGCCGGGTCGGTGGCCTGCCTGTCGGGCGTGAATCTGAACGAGTTGGACGCCCAGGCGCGGGCGCTCACGGTGGACAGCGAAGCGACACAGCTCAAATGGTTCGACCACCACACCGGCTTTCTCCTGCCGGCCGAGGGGCAGGAGGTAAGCTACGTCGTCCAGGACGTCTTCCCCTTCTCACCCGAGCTCCAGCAGCGGTTTCAGCAGGACAGCGAGCTGCTGCACGTTGCTGAGGACGGGTCTTACGCCACCTATCGGTTGGTGGGCCGCGATGCGCTGGCCGAGAAGCTGGCATCTGTGCAGCAGAGCTCCGCCATCTATTGGAGCCCGGCCGTCGAGTTCGCGCCCGGAGATCCACAAGGATTGCTATACCCCCTCGCGCCGCCGGTCAACTTCAACCACCAGGTGGCCCTCCTGGGCTATGAGTACATGCCCAGCGATCCGGACGGCGGTATCGAACTGCTCACCTATTGGCAGGTTCTACAGGTTGCGGACCCTCCGTTGGCCATCTTCGTCCATCTACTGGATGCCCACAGCGTCGTGGTGGGGAGCTACGATGGCTTGAGTGTCTCGCCGACGAGCTGGGAGCCGGGCGACGTTTTCATCCAATGGCACAGCCTGCCCATCGAGCCAACTGCGCCGGCGGGGGAGTATCAGGTGGAGCTGGGCATCTACTCGCCAGCCACCATGCAACGGCTGCCCATCTATCAGGAGGGCGAGGCCTTGGCCGACCGACTGCTCCTATCGCCCATTCAAGTGAACCTTGCCCAGTAGCTCAAAATGTGATACAATCACCGAGGTACAACTGGCGGGCAAGAGGGCCTTGAGTGCCGAAGAGTTCGCCAGAGGGCAGACGGATTTCGAGGGTTCGATACTCGGTCGAGGAGGTTGGCAGATGAAGAAGAAGAGGAGAATCTGGATACTATCAAAGATAGTGATTTGGGCCTCGATGGTCACGATAGGCTGTGCGCTGGCCCTGTCCAATCCAACACACGAGGGGCAAAGTGCAAGCTCTCCATTCCCTTTGGTTGAGGCAGGTGAATCCGGAGCGAGCAGCGTGTTCGAGACAGAGTTTTCTGGCTCGTGTGATCCCAAGGGTGAGAACGAACTCCCCGAGACGTGTGCAGTTACGCAGGCACGTAAAACCGAGGGGGGGAGCACGCTCATCTTTCCCCTGGTGCTCGTGGGAGACGTTGAGCTGGTTGAAAGGGAGAAGATATTTCTACCGCTGTTCACCAAATCCATGGTGCTCTGTGCTGATCGCGTCGTCAGGACTGGCGACAAGCTCACTTTCAATGGTCGAGAGATTCGGTTGATCGGCATGAACGTGGCCTATATCCTGGAAGAGTGGTTCCCGGATGACCAGTGGGAGGAGATACTCTCCTTCCTGTCCCAGTCCGGAAATACCGTCCGTATCCCCGTTTTTCCTAAGCATGCGCGGGACGGTGGACTCGATCGGGTGGAACGGTTGATCCGCCTGGGTGGCGAGTACGGTCTGAGGTTCATCATCGTCCTCGACGCCTACATGGCGGCAGACTATCCCATCAAGAACGAAGGCTGGTTTCGCTCAGGGTACAAAGGTGAGTATATGGACCATCTGAGGAGTGTGGTGACCAGGCTGAGAGACTATCCTGAGGTGGCGTTGTGGCAGTTGATGGGGGAGCCCAGTTGTGCTCCTGAGGGAGGGAGGCAGTCTTGCTACAACGCGCTGGTCGAATGGGCCAGGGTGGCCTCTGAGGAGATAAAGGAACTCGATCCCTGCCGGCCCGTGGCCGTGGGGATGATCTCCGTTGGGGGGCCTCAGCCTCAAGGGGAGGCAGCCTGGCGCAAGATGCACACTTTTCCCTCGATTGATGCCGTGACGGTTCACATCTGGACCAACGTCTGGTACGAGCGGGAGTTGAGAATTGCCGATGAATTGGACCTGCCCGTTCTTTACACCGAAGTCTACCATCGGGCCTACAAAAAGAACGGTCGCCTTATCCGCCCAGGAATCCTGGAAGAAAGGGTGCCCATTATCGAGGATTTCATGCAGCGATCCTTCGAGGCGGGAGTGGACGGTATAATCCTCTGGCAGTACATTCACCAGGGCTACTGCGGAGAGTTGGATTACAATCAGAGTGACCCCGTTTGGAAGGTGCTTCAGTCTTTCTCGAATGAACAGTGAACATCTTTGGAATTTCAGAGGCAGCGAGCATAACCTGCTGAAGGAGCTACGCCAGGTCAACGTCATGGATCCAGGTTTGATCGCACTGCGAACCGCTCTCCCCGAGCTGGCCCACGTCCCGCTGGGACGCAGATGAGGTGGTGCGCAATGCTCTTTATCGGAATTTCATCATTTCTTCATCAAACCTTTACAGAAGTCTGCTATAATAGAGCCGTAGGGGGAAAGAGCAATGTCTGACAGGTCACTGATCGAGATACGCGACATCACCAAGATTTACCGTATGGGTGGTGACATAGAAGTTCATGCTCTGCGCGGGGTCTCCATGCAGGTGGACGAAGGCGAGTTGTTGTCCATCATGGGGCCGTCTGGTTCCGGCAAGTCTACCCTGATGAACGTGCTGGGCTGTCTGGACCAGCCGACGTCGGGAGAGTATTACCTGGCTGGCGTGGACGTGAAGGCGCTGAACGACAACGCGCTGGCCGAGATCCGCAATCGCAAAATCGGGTTTGTGTTCCAGACATTCAACCTGCTGCCCCGGACGACAGCGCTCCAGAACGTAGAGCTACCGCTGATCTACCGGGGCACCAGCGGGCGGGAGCGACGGCGGCAGGCCACGGAGGCACTGGAAATGGTCGGCCTGGGAGATCGGATCGGCCACCGCCCCAATGAGCTTTCCGGCGGCGAGCAGCAGCGGGTGGCCATCGCCCGCGCGCTGGCGACACGGCCGGACATCATCCTGGCCGACGAGCCGACGGGCAACCTGGACTCCCGCTCTGGGGCCGAGCTTGTGGCTGTCCTGCAGCGACTAAATCACGAGATGGGCATCACCGTGGTCTTCGTGACCCACGATCCCGACATCGCGGCGCACACGCGGCGCATCGTGCGGTTGCTCGATGGCAGGATCGTGGCCGACGAGCCGGTGGAGAACCCGCTGGACGCGGAGGTGACGCTGGCGGCGGTGGAGGGTAATTAGAGATTAGATATTAGAGATTGAGAGGAGGAGAGAATGAAGAAGATTTGGATTGGGGTAGCAGTGGTATTGCTCGTTGTGGCCGTAGGGGGCGGCGCATTTTGGGCGGGGATGTCCTATGGCAAGTCTCAGGCCGGGCAGGATATCACGAGTCTGATGCAGGAGCGAATGGGGGTCCGAGGCGGTCGGGTTCCCGGCCAGGGTATGTTCCCCCAGGGAGGACAGGGTGACGCCCAACAATTCGGTAGCGGTATGATGGGCGCCATGGGTACCATGGGCACCATCGAGGCCGTCGAGGGCGAGACCCTGATCATCAACACCGATGAGGGCCTCATCCGGGTGCAGACCACTGACACGACGCTTATTCAAAAGAACATGTCGGTGGGGGTGGGCGATCTGGAGATCGGTGAGGCGGTGGTGGTATCAGGCCCGCAAAATGACGATGGCAGCATCACCGCCCGCTCCGTCATGTCCGTAGGGGCGTTCCGGTTCGATCAGCCATCAGGAGGAGAGTAAAATGCAGCGACTGAAGCGCGTGTTGAAGTGGTGGCCTGTCCTTCTGATCCTGATCCTTGTGGTAGTCGGGGTGAGGATAGTACCAAATTGGCTCTCGAACCGTGCAAGTGAGACGCCTGACGACCTGACCCAGGTGTTCACGGCGCAACGCGGGAATCTGGTAGCGGCCATCTCCCCCACCGGGGAGGTCTACGCCCCCCGCCAGGTAGACCTGAGCTTTGATGTCAACAAAGTCCAGTTGATCGAGTTGAGCGTCGCCCCAGGGCAGAAAGTGCAGGCCGGAGACGTGCTGGCCCGCATTGACGCCACCGCCTTGGAGCGAGCGGTGATCCAGGCGGAGGCCGATCTCACCGTAGCCGAGGACAACCTGGACAAGGCTCAGAACCCTTACACTGAGCTTGATCTGACCCAGGCCAAACTGGCCGTGGCTCAGGCGGAGGTGGCTCTGGAGGAGGCGAAAGAGAACCTGGAGGAGGTGCGGAACCCGGCGACCGAGCTCGATCTGACCCAGACCAAGCTGGCCGTGGCCCAGGCCGAACTAGACCTGGCCGAGGCCAAGGAGAACCTGGAGGAGGTGCGGAACCCCACCACCGAACTTGATCTGACTTCAGTCGAGTTGGCCGTGGCCCAGGCCGAGATAGACCTGGAGGATGCCAAGGAGGAACTGGAAACTTTGCTCAACCCTGACATCGAGGCGGCCCAGGTCGCTGTCCGCGATGCGACTGCAAACCTGGAAAGTGCCAGGAATCAATTGATCGTGGTCGAAAACAACCCAGACAATGCGGCCAAACTCCGCACCCTTGAGGCCGAAGCGGACTGGTACCGGAACAACTATTGGGAGGCCCAGCAAAAGTTCGAGAATGGGAAGATTGACCAAGGAAAGCTCAACCAGGAATACAGCAACATGCTGGCCGCTGAGGAGAGATTGACAGCCGCCCGGGCGCAGGCCGAATCATCCCTCAGCAGCGCTCAGAGCAAGGTGACCCAGGCCGAGGAGGCGCTGCGCGACGCCCAGGAGGATCTGGCCGATCTGCAAAGCGGCCCGGACGCTTTGGAGCTGACCCGGGCCAAGACCCGGGTGACCCAGGCCGAGTACAACCTGACCAAAGCTCAGGAAAACCTGGCGGAGATCGAAGCCGACCCCGACCTTTCGGAGTTGGCCCGGGCCGAGACTCAAGTGGCCCAGGCCGAGTACAACCTGGCCAAAGCCCAGGAAACCCTGGCCGAGATCAAAGCCGGCGCCGACGCTTTGGAGCTGGCCCGGACTGAAACTCAGGTGACCCAGGCCGAGTACAACCTGGCCAAAGCCCAGGAAACGCTGGCCGAGATCGAGGCCGGCTCCGACCCCAAAGAACTCGAGGTGGCTCAGGCCAGGGTCATCAGCGCGCAGGCGTCCCTGGAGGAGGCCCAGGCCGCGCTAGAGGCGGCGACGATGATCGCACCATTTGCCGGCACGATCATCTCAGTGGGGGCCGAGGTGGATGACCTGGTTTCGTCAAACATCAACGTGGTCACGCTGGCAGACCTCTCGAACCTGCGGGTGCAGGCCATCGTGGACGAGACCGACATCAGCCTGGTGGAAATCGGCCAGGACGTGGAGGTCACTTTCGATGCCTTTCCCGGCAAGCGTTTCTGGGGCGAAGTGCTGGAGGTGCCGTTGCAAGGACGCCTCATGCAGAACGTTTTGATGTACGAGGTGCCCGTTAGCCTGGAAGGGGCAGAGGACGTGGCCCTCAAGCCGGGCATGACGGCCAATCTCACGATTGTTGTGGGACGGCGCGAGAACGCACTGCTGGTGCCGGCCATGGCCGTGCAGCAGGGAGAAGAGGGCAATGTGGTGATGGTGCAGGATTCGCCGGAAGGCCCAGTAATGACCACGCAGGTACAGGTGGGGTTGAGCGATGGCATGTACGTAGAGATAATGTCGGGATTGATCGAAGGCGATAGCGTGATAGTCGAGTACCAACCCGTGCAGGATCAACTGTCTGGCTTTATGCGCATGATGATGCCCGGCAGCGGCGGGGGGATGAGGCGGCCATGAACGTCTTCGCAAGCGTGCAGGTGGCCCTGCGGTCACTGGTGGCCAACAAACTGCGCTCTGGGCTGACGATGCTGGGCATCATCATCGGCGTGGCGGCGGTCATCGCCCTGGTGGCCGTCGGCGCCGGGGCCCAGGCACAAGTGACAGAACAGTTCGAGAGCCTGGGTTCTAACATGCTGGTCATCTCGCCGGGAGCTGTGTCCTTCCGTGGCATCTCCATGGGCGGCGGCAGCGCCGAGAGCCTGACCAATGATGATGTAGAAGCCATAGCCCACCTGGCCAGTGCCGTATCCGCCATCGCGCCAGAGTACTCCGTCTGGGGTCAGCAGGTGGTCTACGGCAACAAGAACACCCAGACTACGGTGCTGGGGGTCACCCCCGAGTACCCGACAGTGCGCAACTGGCAGGTAGACCGAGGGCGCTTCATCGAAAGCCTGGATCTCACGAATCAGGCCAAGGTGGCCGTCCTGGGAGCGACAGTGGCCGAGGAGCTCTTCGAGGGGACGCTCGTTGATCCTCTGGGCAAACGTGTCAAGATCAACCGGCAGAACTATCAAGTCGTGGGCCTTATGGCCGCCAAGGGGGTCGGCGGCTTTCAAAACCTGGATGACCAGGTGTTCATCCCGTTAAGTACAGCTCAACTCAAGTTTGGCGGAGCGGGCAATACGTCCCTGGGGGCCATCAACGTGCAGGTAGTCTCGCCAGAGAAGATGGAGTGGGCTCAGGCCGAGTTGACTGCCATCCTGCGGGCCAGCCATGGCCTGGCGCAGGGACAGGCCGATGACTTTACCGTGCAAGACCAGACGCAGATCGTGGAGACGATGCAGGACATAATGAGTACCTTCACCGTGCTCCTGGGCAGCATCGCTGCCATTTCTCTCCTGGTGGGGGGCATCGGCGTCATGAACATCATGCTGGTATCGGTGACAGAGCGGACGCGGGAGATCGGCATCCGCAAGGCGGTGGGGGCCAAACGACGGGACATCATGGCCCAGTTCCTGGTGGAGGCAATGGCGCTTAGTTTTCTAGGGGGGCTGATTGGTGTCCTGGCTGGCTACGGCGGCGCGCAAGTTATCACCCCCTTGATGGGAGGTGCCAGCGCCCTGGTCACCACCGACAGCGTGGCCATGGCCCTGGGCGTGTCTATCGCCGTGGGCCTCTTCTTCGGTCTCTATCCCGCCAGCCGGGCCGCTGCGCTGAATCCTATTGACGCTTTGCGGTTTGAGTAGACGGAGAATGGAGAGTGGAGAATGGAAGATGGAGAATGGAGAATGGACAATGGAAGATGGAAGATGGAGATTGAGTTCCCCCTTCCATTCTCCCCTTTCCCCTTTCCCCCTGCCCCTTTCCATTTTCCATCCTCCCCCTTCCCTTTTCCCCTTTCCGTTGAGGGAGTGAACATGGCTAAAACCAAGATCTTGATAGTGGACGATGACCGAAAGATCGTAGACCTGGTGCGGGCGTATATGGAGAAGGATGGCTATCGGGTGTCAGTTGCCTACGATGGCCTGCAGGCCCTGGAGCTGGCCCGCCAGCAGCAGCCGGACCTGATCGTGCTGGATCTGATGCTGCCGGGCATGGACGGGCTTGACGTGTGCCGCATCCTGCGGGGTGAGGGCAACAAAGTGCCCATCATCATGCTCACGGCCAAGACCACCGAAGCGGACAAGCTCATCGGGCTGGACCTGGGGGCCGACGACTACGTGACCAAACCCTTCAGTCCCCGTGAGTTGTTGGCCAGGGTGCGGGCGGTGCTGCGTCGAGTCGGCGAAGAGGAGTACGAAGGGCCTTCCGAGGTGCGCTTCGGCGATCTGCTGGTGGACTTCGTTCGCCACCAGGTTCAGATAGGGGGGAAACCCGTCAGCCTCACCCCCACCGAATTCAAGCTGCTGGAGGTGCTCATCAGGGAGCCAGGTCGGGCCTTCAGCCGGTTGGAGCTACTGGACCGGGTCTTTGGCTACGACTTCGAGGGGTTCGAGCGCACCATAGATGTCCACGTGATGAACCTGCGCCGGAAGATCGAGCCGGACCGCCAGAATCCGATCTACATCAAGACAGTTTACGGTATGGGCTATAAGTTTGCTGAGGATTAATTAGAAGCTCAAAGTTCAAAGCTCAAAGCTCAAAAGATTTTGGACTTTGGATTTTGGACTTTGGATTTTGGAGTTGAGATGTTGTTTCACAGTTTGCGCTTTCGGGTGCTGGTGGCGTTGATCCTGGTGATCGTGGTGGCTGTGGGGATAGTGGCCTTCTTGGCCAGCCGGGCCACCAGCGGCGAGTTCCAGCGCTACGTGGAGCGCGGCGGGATGATGCGCCACCAGCGGTTCGAGGTGTCTTTGGCCGGGTACTATATGCGGAATCGAAGCTGGTCTGGCGTTCAGCCGTGGGTCAAGCATATAGGGCAGATCACGGGGGAGCGAATCATCCTGGCTAACGGGGAGGGGCGGATCGTCGCCGACTCCGCGAATAAGCTCATAGGCCAGACCGTGGCCCAGGACTGGGCTGCCCCGGTTGCTCTTATCAGGCAGCGTGGAGTGCTGGTGGGTGCTGTCTACGTCAATCCTCTTGGCCCGGCCGATGATCCTCAGAGAGAGGCATTCTTGGCCGGCATCAACCGCACCTTGCTGCTGGCCGCGGTGGTCGCTGGCCTGGCTGCGGTGCTGCTCACGGTGGGCCTTTCGCGCCGCATCCTGAAGCCGGTGGAGACTCTGACTGCCGCCGCCCGGCGGATGGAGAGGGGCGACCTCAGCCAACGAGTGGAGGTGCAATCCAACGACGAGATCGGCGAGCTGGCCCGGGCCTTTAACGCCATGGCCGACGGGCTGACCCGGCTCGAAGACTTGCGCCGCAGCATGGTTTCCGATGTGGCCCACGAGCTACGTACTCCTTTGTCCAACATCCGGGGCTATCTGGAGGCCCTGCAGGATGGCGTAGTTGAGCCGAAGCGGGAGATCATTGATTCCCTCCACGAAGAGGCCATGCTCCTCAACCGCCTGGTGGACGACCTGCAGGAGCTGGCCCTGGCCGAGGCGGGGCAACTCAGGCTGGAGCGCCAACCGGTGGCCCCGGCCGATCTGGTAAACAGGGCAATGGAGGCCGCCCGTGCCCAGGCGGCAGCCGGCGGGATCACCTTGCAGGCTGACCTGCCTGCGGATCTGCCCCTGGTGGACGTTGATCCCCAGCGGATTGGGCAGGTATTGGGTAACTTGTTGAGCAATGCCCTGACCCACACGCCCTCAGGCGGGGAAGTCGTCGTCGCAGCTCAGGCGAGGGAATCGGAGGTCGAGCTCAGCGTCAGCGACACCGGCGAGGGCATCCTTCCTGATCACTTGCCGTACATCTTCGAGCGATTCTATCGGGCCGACAAGTCGCGGTCGCGGGCCACGGGTGGGACGGGGCTGGGGCTGGCCATCGCCAGGCAACTGGTGGAGGCCCACGGCGGGCGGATCGAGGTAGAAAGCGAAGTTGGTCGGGGGACGCAGTTCACCTTCACTTTGCCGGTAGCCGAGACTTAACCTGGGCGGTCAGAGACAGATGCCCCTCAAATGCGATTCGGCAGGCGAGGGGCTTTTTGATTGGAGAACAACAGAGCAAAAACTCCATTTGACAAATCCGTGCCCCTGTTCTATAATTATATTCGATTATTCTAATATGGTTGGAGAAAGAAGGGTGGGACATGGATACTCGTGCTGAGCAGGGTCGAAGCGCTCGTGCTTACAGATTCCAGGCTATAACGGCCAAGGCGTTGGCGCATCCTACCCGCATTGGCATTTTGGAGATGCTGCGGGGAGGAGAGCGGTGTGTCTGTGAGATGGAGCCAGAGCTGACGGCGAGTCAGGCCAACATCTCCCAGCATCTGGCTGTCCTGCGGGCCGGTAACCTGGTGGTAGCGCGACGTGACGGGGTGCGAATGATGTATTGCGTGACAGACAAGCGGGTGTTCCGGGTGCTGGACCTGATGGGCTCCATCGCTCACGACCAATTGGATGCGGCTCGCCAGGCCCTCGCTGCCCTGGAAGGAATTGCGGCTTGATATGGACTCAGAACAGAGAGAACGCAAAGGTATCCTGGCTGTCAACCTTGGGCTGGCGGCTAACATCTTTCTGGCCGCCCTGAAAACGACCATCGGCATTTGGGGCCACAGCCCCGCCCTGCTCGCCGACGGCATCAACTCCACCTCCGACGCGGCCTACTGCATTGTGGTCAGCGTGTTCATGCGGAAGGCCAGCAAGCCGGCCGATACCGAGCACCCCTACGGCCACCGCCAATTGGAAAGCATCGCTGCTCTGGTCGTAGGCTCGTTTGTCATCACCACCGCCGTGGCCATTTTCTGGAACGCGGTCAACAATGTGTACGACCTGCTGGCCGGACAGGGCGATTTCGGCGGAGCCACGGTCGGCGCCTTGTGGGCAGCATTGCTCACCCTGGTCCTCAAGATAGGGTTGACCATCTTCACCCAGCGGATCGGCCGGCAGACGAGGAACGTCGCCGTGCTGGCGCTGGCCTACGACCACCGCAACGACGTGTTCTCCGTCTCAGCGGCGGCCATCGGCATCTTTCTGGGCCGGATGGGTTACCCCTGGGTGGATCCGCTGGCCGGAGCGCTGGTTGCAATGGTGATTCTGCGCACAGGGATTGAGATTCTGCGCCAATCCTCTGCCGACTTGATGGACACCGTGCCTGGACGGTCACTGGCTCAGCAGATCACCGAATTGCTGAGCACCGTTCCGGGGGTGAAACAGGTCGAGGAAATCCATGCCCACCGGTTCGGCCCATACCTGGTCGTCAACGTCACCATCGGGGTTGACGGCTCGTTGAGTGTCGCTGACGGCGACGAGATCGCCTCTCAAGTGGAGCACACTTTGTACCAGCGCATCGAGCTCCTGCGCCGGGTTTACGTACATTACCACCCGGCCAGCACCCCTCACCAGCAAAAGGAGATCTGACATCGCACCATGAACACCATCGTAGACTACATCTTCATGCTGTTGCAGTCCGGCTGGATGAGCTTGCTGGACTATCTGGCCGCCCATGTGCTGTTGTGCCTGGTGCCGGCCTTCTTCATCGCCGGGGCCCTGAGCGCGCTCATCCCCAAGGAAATGGTGACTCGCTACCTGGGCCCCAGGGCATCCAAATGGATTTCCTACCCGGCAGCCTCGGTGGGCGGTTTTGTGCTGGCCGTCTGTTCCTGCACCATCCTGCCCCTGTTCGCCGGCATCTGGAAGCGCGGCGCGGGGCTGGGGCCGGCCATCACTTTCCTCTTCGTCGGCCCGGCGGTGAACATCCTGGCCATCGCCTACACCGGCGCGGCCATCGGCATGGACATCGCCATCGCTCGCATTGTGCTGTCCATCGTCTTCGGCGTTGCCATCGGCCTGATCATGGCCGCCATTTTCAAGGACAGCCAGGCAGTGGATGTTGGCCTGTTTGACCAAAAGGCACAAGTCAGGCCAGCAGTGTGGGCCTTCTTTGGGCTGCTGTTGGCGGTGCTCATCGTGGGCACCTTGCAAGTGGACGTGCTGACCCGCACCTGGTTCTCGCTGACCCTGCCGCTGGACGTCCCGGCCAGCCTTCAAAACGCGCTGGAGGGCGTGCACCTGAGCTTCCAGGGCGCGCTGCTCATCGTCATGCTGGTGGTCATCGCCCTGGCTGCCTGGCGGGGGCTGGAGTCGGTGCTGGAGCAGACCAACGGCTGGACCTGGGCGACCATGATCCTTGTGGCCGCTACCCTGCTGATCGCCGCGCCGACGCTTGATACCACTGGCAGCGTCGTGGTTGGCCTCACGGGGCGTTTCATTGGCGAGGTGGTGCTGCTGGCCGGGATCGCAGTGGTAGCCGCGCGGGGCCTGGAGCGACGCCAGTTGCAGGAGTGGCTCTGGGAAACCTGGCGCTTCGTCAAGCAGATCTTCCCCCTGCTGATCATGGGCGTCTTCGGCGCTGGGGTGGTGAAGGTGCTCACCCCTGAGCAGTGGATCCAGACCCTGGCCGGGCGCAACACGATACTGGCCAACCTGGTGGGGGTGATCTTTGGCGTCTTCATGTACTTCCCCACTCTGGTGGAGGTGCCCATTGCTCGTATGTTCCTCGAACTGGGGATGCATCGCGGGCCGCTCTTGGCCTACCTGCTGGCCGACCCAGCGCTGTCGGTGCAGAGCATCCTGATCACGGGCAAGATCCTGGGCAGCAGGCGTACCTGGGTGTACGTGGGGCTGGTGACCGTGTTCAGCACCCTGGCTGGCTATATCTTCGGGCTGGCGCTGGCAGTGCTGTGACATGAGATCTAAAACATCTACAAACAAAAGGGAGGAAAACGATGAATGTCAAAGTGCTGGGGCCTGGCTGCCCCAATTGTCAGAAGGTCGAAGCCTACGTTCGGGAGGTGGTGGCAGAGCTGGGCGTTGAGGCCACCGTCGAGAAAGTGGCCGACCTGAATCGGATCATGGATTATGCTATCCTGGCCACACCGGGGCTGGTCATTGATGAGCAGGTGGTGTGCTCAGGCCGGATTCCCTCCAAGGCTGAGGTGACTCAATGGCTGACCACGGCCCTGGCGCGCCAGAGCACTGGTGAATGAAACAGGTGCGGTTGGCTATGGTGGACGAATCGAGTATGGAGAGCGAAGCGGACCGGGGAAGCGGGAGCAACTCCCGGCTCTGATTCAGGGCGAGCTTCAAAAAAAACATTAGATAAAGGAGAAATAACACGATGAGTAGATTCGAAAAGTATCTGGCTTTATGGGTTGCGCTTTGCATGGTTAGCGGGGTGGTACTTTCCCAAACAGTACCTGGCATCAGCGAGGCTATTGATTCCTGGCAAATCCGTGGGATTTCGATCCCCATTGGCATCTGTCTGTTTCTGATGATGTACCCGGCCATGCTCAATCTGCAAGTATCCGAACTGAAAAAGCTAAAGAGCAACCCAAAACCGATCGTAATGACCCTGTTTTCCAATTGGGTGATCGCGCCCTTGGTTGCGGCGGGGCTGGCATATCTGTTTTTGCGGGGAAACGAACAGCTTATCGTCGCCGTCATCTTGTTGGGGTCGAGCCCTTGCACTGCGATGGTTCTCGTCTGGGGCAAGCTGTCCGAAGGGAACCAGGAGCAGAACGTGGTCAACACGAGCCTGAATACCATCACCATTTTGGTGCTTTACGTGCCGATCGTTTCACTATTGACAGGCATTCAAAACGTCCCCATAGATCGAGGGTTGCTGGTTATCTCAACGTTCGTCTTTATCGGAATTCCGCTGATCCTTGGAATCGTAAGCAAGCGGGTTCTGATCAGGGCCAGAGGGGAACGGTGGTTCGAGAATGCATATCGCCCTGCTGTCGGCAAGATCTCTATCGTGGCCCTCTTAGCGACGCTCATCGTGCTCTTTTCGCTGAATGGGCAAGTTATGCTTGAGCACTTCGATCAACTGTTGTTAGTCTCGGTTCCACTGTTGCTTGGGTTCATCATCGTGGTCGGATACAATATTCTGATCACCAGAGCCTTCGGACTGGAATACAGGGAGGCCATAACCACGGTCATCATCGGATCTTCGAGCCACTTTGAAATCGCCATCGCCACCGCGGTAGCGATGTACGGTGTCGGTTCGTATGCAGCTCTGGGAACCACGGTTGGCCTGTTCTGGGAAGTGCCGATCATGTTGGGCCTGGTCTCCCTGGGCAAAGTCCTGCGGAAAAGAAACTTCTGGAATGGATAAGATTCGAGGAGAATGCAGCAAGTGAGAGTAGGGGACAGGTGAAAAAAGATTGAACGAAGAGGGAAACATTAAACCCAACCCATTCAGGAGGATGACATGACCAAACGTCGAACAAAGCCGCGATCTTCCAAAACACGCACGGCGACCCGACCCCGGTCTGGAGACGGCCAGACCGGGCTAATAGCAGCCATCGTGCTGGTCGCGCTGGTGGTCATCAGCGCTGGCCTGTGGCTGATCGGAGCATGGCCTGGTCAGTCCGCAACGGCGTCGGTTTCGCAGCTCCAGCCAATCAATGACCTGGACCAGCTTCCCCCCGGCCAGGCAGAACACGTCGAGGTGGCTTACTTCCATCGCACCCAGCGCTGTGCAAGCTGTATCGAAGCTGAACGGCTGGTGCGCAAGACGTTCGATACCTACTTCACCGACCAGCTCGAGAGCGGCGAGATGAGCCTGGTGGTGGCCGACGTTCAGAAGCCGCAAAACGCAGCCCTGGCAGAGAAGTACGATGCCTTGAGCTCGTCCCTCTACCTGGGTATCGTGAAGGATGGAATCGAGTACACTTGGCTTGTAAGCGACATCTGGTTCACGCGGAGCGACGAGGCGAGGTTTATGGCGACGTTGCGTGATGAGATCAACATCGCTTACGGAGGCCAGTAATGGACTTCGGTTCCTGGATTCAGGACATCATCGCCACGACCAATTTGCCGTTCCTGGCAGCGTTCCTGGTCGGGCTGCTGGCGTCCATCGGGCCGTGCCCGCTGGCGACCAACGTGACGGCGTTGAGCTACACGGCCCAGCAGTTCACCGACCGCCGGGCGGTGGTGGCGAGCGGCGTGTTGTACACCCTGGGCCGGGCGATAGCTTATGGCCTGGTTGGGCTGGTGGTGTTGACGACTGGGGCGAGGGTGGGCCAACTGGCCGGCAGCCTTCAGAACGTGGCCGACGTCGGCCTGGGGCCGTTGTTGATCCTGGTGGGATTGGTGCTGTTGGACGTGATCCGGCCCAACTTGACAGCGGGTTCCGGGCTACTCATGCGGTTACAAGAGCGAGTCGCACAGCGGCGTGGGGTCGGAGCCTTCTTCCTAGGCTTCCTGTTCGCCCTGGCCTTTTGTCCATACAGCGCGGCCCTCTACTTCGGCATCTTGATCCCGATGGCCTTCGGTTCAGCCGCCGGGCTTGCTCTGCCGCTGCTGTTTGGGATTGGCACGAGCGTGCCGGTCCTGGTGTTGGGCGTGCCGCTGGCGCTGGGCCTGGAGCGGGCGGCAGCCGGGCTCAATCTGCTGGGGCGAGCCGAGCTGGTAGTCCGCAAAGTGGCCGCCTGGACATTCATCGGCGCCGGGCTCTTCAGCCTGGCGCGCTTTGTTCAGACGTTGATCGGTTGATAGGAGGAGTGAGTTTGGGCATTATGAGACAAAAGACCGTACTGCTAATACTGTTGCTCTTGCTGGTTTCAGTGCTGCCCGCAGTCCAGGCTGACGAGCCGGTGGTACAGGCCATTCTTTTTCGCTCCCCTACCTGTCCCGCCTGCCATAGCGTCATTGACGAGCTGCTGTCGCCGATGGCTGGCGACTACGGCGACCGGCTCCAGATCATGGCCATTGATACCTCTCAGTCGGCCGGCTTGCTACTCTATAATGCCGCCGTCCAGCGATACCAGATTCAGCGGCAGGGCGTGCCCACGCTGGTGGTCGGCGATGTGGTGCTGGTGGGTGGCCGCGAAATCCCAGAGCAATTCCCCTCCCTGGTCGAGGAGGGACTGGCCGCCGGCGGCATCGGCTGGCCCGACATCCCTGGGCTGGCCCAGGCGGTCTCCGAAGCCCACATGACCATCGGCAGCGAGGGGCTTCAGCCCGTCGGGACCCAAGCGCCACCCCCAGACCCGGTGGGCTTTGCCCTGGCCTGGGTGGTGCTGGCAGGAATGGTGGCCGCCCTGGGCTACGCCGCCTGGCGTGTTGGGACTGCCCGGCAATGCCTGGGCCGGTTATTACAGTCAGATCGCAAACCGCTTACCTATGCCAAAACGTGGGCCATCCCCATCTTGGACCTGGTGGGGTTGATAATCGCCGCCTACCTGGCTTACGTGGAAATCACCCACGTCGAAGCTCTCTGCGGGCCTATCGGCGAGTGCAATATCGTGCAAACCAGCTCCTACGCCCTGATGCTGGGAATCCCCGTCGCTGTGCTGGGCGTGCTGTACTACCTGGCCATCGGTGCGTTGTGGGTAGGGCAAAGGTACCTGGTCGGACGATGGGCTAACCTGTCGGCGCTGGGGCTGTTGGGGCTGACCCTCTTTGGCATCCTCTTCTCTATTTACCTGACCTGTCTGGAGCTTTTCGTCGTTCGCGCCATTTGTAGCTGGTGCCTCGGCTCGGCGGTGACGGCCACGATCTTGATGCTTCTGGTCGTGGTTCCCATCACAGGCAGCACATCGCCGAAACGTGTACGGCGTTGACATGTATAACTGCCTTCGCGCATAACGTGGGAGTGAGGCCGTTGGGGACTACGATACTGTGATCCAGGGCGTCAGGGCCAGAATGGAGGGCGACTTGTCTGACTTTTATGATCTTGCAATCCTGGGCGCCGGGCCGGGTGGTTACGTGGCTGCGCTGCGAGCTGCCCAACTCGGCGACCGCGTGGCGCTCATCGAGAAGGGTCGCGTGGGCGGGACCTGCCTGAACGTCGGCTGCATCCCCACCAAGGCCCTGACCACTTCCGCCGAACTGTTGCTCAAGGCACGGCGGGCCAGCGAGTTCGGCGTTTCCATTCCCAGCGCACTGCCCGACCTGCCGTCGCTGATGGCCTACAAACAGGCTGCCGTGGACAGGCTGGTGGGCGGCGTGGAACAACTGCTGAAGAAGCGCAAAGTCGCGCTGGTGCGGGGTGAGGGACGCCTCGTCCGCCCGGACACGCTGCGCGTCACCGACGCGGTAGGGGAGGCAGTGGAGATTTCCGCCCGGCACGTGATCCTTGCCCCAGGCTCCGTCACGGCTCGACCGCCCATCCCCGGCCTGGACTTACCCGGCGTGATCACCAGCACGGAGGCATTGGACATCACCGACGTCCCGGCGCACCTGATCGTCATCGGTGGGGGCGTGATCGGGCTGGAGTTCGCCTGTATCTACGAGGCACTGGGCAGCCGGGTGGCCGTCCTGGAAATGATGCCGACGCTGTTGCCGGGGGGAACAGACGAGTCGCTCGCCAGGCGGCTGGCGGCCATCCTGCAGCGGCGCGGGATGGCGATTCACACTGGGGCAACGGTGCAGGCGATTGAACTGGCCGGGAGAGGGCTGCGCGTCATCTTCGACGAAGCCAAAGGTGAGGTCGCTGTCGAGGGTGAGCGCGTGCTGGTCGCAGTGGGCCGCTGGCCGAATACCAGTGGCCTGGGGCTGGCCGAGCTCGGCGTGAAGATGAACGGCCGCGCTATCGCTGTGGACGAGCACCTGAGGACGAATCTCCCAAACGTGTGGGCCATCGGCGATGCCGTCGGCGGGATGATGCTGGCGCACAAGGCGATGGTTGATGGCCGCGTGGTGGCCGAGAACGTGACCGGCGGCAGGCGCGCCGTGGACTACCGTTCGCTGCCCAGCGTGATCTTCACCCGCCCCGAAGTCGCCAGCGTCGGCCTGACCGAAGCCGAGGCCCGTGCCCAGGGAGCGGACGTCAAGGTGATGAGGTTCCCGTTTTCGGCCAACCCACGGGCCCAAATCCTGGGTGAGACCGAGGGGCTGGTCAAGCTGGTGTGCGAGGCTGGCAGCGGGCGCGTGCTGGGCGTTCACCTGATGGGGCTGCACGTCACCGACCTGATCGCAGAAGGCGCGCTGGCGGTGCAGGTGGGGGCCACGGCAGACGACCTGGCCTGGACAACCCACGCCCACCCGACCCTGCCCGAGTCCATGCTGGAGGCCGCCCTCGGCTTCCGTGGCGCAATGATCCATTTTCACTCTCGGTAACTACCTCGACGACGTTAGATTCCAGGCCAAGTGTCATGGCGAGGCGCGCTGTTTGCGCCGCCTGTCCTGAGCTTGTCGAAGGGAAGCAATCCCCTAGCACGCTTGGAGATTGCTTCGCACAGACCGCTCGCAATGACACAGGCGTGCTAGCAGAGTGGGCTCCCATGCCCGCGATGTCGGCCTGCGATGTCTTTGTCAAGCCCTCGTGGAGCACGAGCCCCGCCAAGGCGACGAGGTCGCACCTGCGGCCCACCTGAGACACGAAAAAGACCTCGGAGGTCTCCCCAGACCTCCGAGGTCGTGTGTTCTTGCTAAAGAACGACTTTGCTATCCAGCCGTGTCGAACGATTTCCAGAACTCCTCGTGCCTGACGCCACCTGTTTGTTGGATGCGTTGCTCGGCGGCATCCAACAGGCGACGAAACCTGGGGGTGTGGGCCAACACAAGTCGCTCCAGTTCATCGTCTTCCAGAATGGAGATCAATACAGCCACAGGACGGCCATTCTTGGTGATGATAACCGGCCCGTCCTGACATCGTTCCAGATAGGCGCTGAAACGGGCCTTCACTTCTGATACAGGCGCGATTTTCATAACTCGAACTCCTCTCCACCTATGAACAGCCGATTGCCCACTTTGACCCCGATTGCCAGGATGTGTACTTCACCGATTGAGGGATCAGTTCGATAGAACACGCGGAACCGATTGTTGGGGCCAAAGCGCATCTCCCACGCCGTATCAAACACAGAAGGTCGAAGCAAAGGTTTACGATTGCGTGTCTCGACCTCTGGCTCGTAGCGCAACTGTTCTTCGATGGTGCGCCGAATCAGCTAATGATGCTTGCGGTCAATCGCTTTCAGATGTTGCGCAACTTCGGGATCGTAGATGAGTTCAAAAGGCTGTTTGGACGTCATGGTTTCTGACCATAATTATAGTCATTTTGGGGTTTTGTGCAAGTCTCCCCAAAGAACCTATTTGGGTCGAGACATCGTTAACTGATTCCGCGCTTGTCGGCCCTAAAGTGATTGGAGATTCACGGGCGCGGTGGCTGTAAATTGTCTTTTGTCTCTTTTTGCAGTATAATTGTTCGTGGATTCCCATCCAGCGAGTGGAGGTGAAAGCATGAAGATGAGTATTATCGGTCAGAGTCTACCACGCATTGACGCCCAGGCCAAGGTCACGGGCCAGGCCAAGTACCCTGGCGATTTCTACATGGAAGGGATGCTCCATGCAAAAGTGGTGTGGAGCGAGCACCCCCACGCCAGGGTGCTGCGCATTGACACCAGCCAGGCCGAGGCCTATCCAGGCGTGGTCGCCGTCCTCACTTACAAGGATGTCCCCGTCAACGAGTACGGCATCAACATCATGGACCAGCCGGTGCTGGTGGCCGAGGGGGGCAAGGTGCGCTGGGTGGGCGACCGCATCGCCATCGTGGTGGCCGAGAGCGAGCGCGTCGCCGAGGCGGCCCGTAAGCTGGTCGAGGTGGGCTACGAGCCGCTGCCCGTGGTGGACGACGCCCGGGAGGCGATGGGGCCCGATGCGCCCCTGGTCCACGAGGGGAGGGACACCAACGTACTGGAGCGCTTCAAGATTCGCAAGGGGGACGTGGAAGCTGGCTTCGCCGACGCTGACGTCATCGTCGAAGGCTACTACGTCACCCCCTACGTGGAGCACGCCTACCTGCAGCCCGAAGCCGGCCTGGGCTACATTGACGAAGAGGGGCGGGTCACTGTGATTGCCGCCGCGCAGTGGGCCCAGGACGACCTGCACCAGATCGCCCATCTGCTGGATCTGCCCGAAGACCGCGTGCGCGAGATCGTGCCCGCCGTGGGTGGGGCCTTTGGTGGGCGGGAGGATATGTTCATCCAGCACCTGCTGGCCCTGTGCGCCTTCTGCCTCCGCCGCCCGGTGAAGATGGTCTTCAGCCGCGAGGAGTCGGTGTGCCGCACCGGCAAGCGCCATCCATACTACATGCGCTACAGGACCGGGGCCACGCAGGACGGCAAGTTGACGGCCATGGAGATTGAACTCATCTCCGACGCTGGAGCCTACGCCAGCACGAGCACCGTGGTGATGGCCAATGCCACCAGCTTTGCCGCTGGCCCCTACGTAGTGCCCAACGCCAAGATAGATAGTTGCACTGTTTACACCAACAACGCCGTGGGCATGGCCATGCGTGGTTTCGGCTCCACCCAGCCGCCGGTGGCCTACGAGTTGCAGATGGGCAAGCTGGCCGAGGCCCTGGGCATGGACCCGGTGGAGATCCGGATGAAGAACCTATTCGAGGACGGTTCAATAGCGGTCACGGGCAATCCCATGCCGCCGGGGGTGGGCATGAAAGAGACGCTGCGGCAGGCTGCGTTGGCTGCTGGCTGGCGTGAGGAGAATGGACACTGGGTGCGGCCGGAGCCGCTCCCGTCAGTAGACAATAAGCTGCGCGGCGTGGGGGTGGCCTGCGGCTACAAGAACGTGGGATACAGCATGGGCTTCGACGACAAGTCCACGGCTGTGGTCGAGCTTTCCCTAGATGAGCCTGGTCAGATAGAGAGGGCGGTGGTGAAGATCGCGGCTTCGGAAGTGGGGCAGGGGGTGCATACTGCCCTGGCCCAGATCGCGGCCGAGGTGTTGGGAGTCGGCATGGAGAGGGTAGATATCGCCCTGGTGGACACGGCCGAGACGCCCGACGCCGGCAGTTCCTCCGCCTCCCGCCACGTCTACATGTCCGGCAACGCGGTGCTGGCGGCTTGTCAGCTTGCTAAGGATAAGTGGCGCGCGGCCTTGCGAGCCGAGGAGGGCCAGACCCACGTCGAGGCCCGCTACACCTTCCACGGCCGCCACGCCAGACCCACCACGCCGTTCGATCCTGAGACCGGCATGTGCGACCCCCACATCAGCCATGGATACGCTACCCAGATAGCCGTGGTGGAAGTGGACGCCGAAACGGGGGAGGTGGGGGTGCTCAAGCTCTACTCCGCGCACGACGTGGGGCGAGCCGTCAATCCGCAGATGGTCAAAGGGCAGATTGGCGGCGGGGTGCACATGGGGCAGGGGTATGCCCTCATGGAGGAGTACATCCAGCAGCAGGGGGTGGTCAAGACCCGCAAGTTCAGCGAGTACTTCATCCCCACGGTCTTGGACATGCCACGCGAGATCGTGCCCATCATCGTCGAGACGCCCGACCCGACCGGCCCGTACGGGGCCACAGGGGTGGGGGAGATGACCACCCTGCCCACCGCCCCGGCCATAATCTCCGCCATCCACGACGCAACGGGGGTGTGGATCGAAGAGTTGCCAGCCACGGCGGAGAAGGTGCTGATGGGGATGCGTGAAAAGTGAGGCGTGAAACGTGATGATCTTACGTCGCGTAACCCTTACGTTTTACTGCATGGAAACAATGACCCACGAGGTGAAAAAGCCTACGGCCAGCCCTGCCAGGACATCGGAGACGTAGTGGATGCCCAGGGCTACGCGGCAGAGGGCGACGAAGAGGGCTGAGGCATAGAAGGCGACGGCCCAGCCGGGAAACTGGTGGCTGAAAACCAGGGCCAGGCAGGCTGCCCGCGTCGCGTGTCCTGAGGGGAAGGAATAGTGGTCGTACCTGGTCGAGTAGAAGCCAGCCATCTCTTGGGGCCGGCCGCGCCTCATCAGGAACTTGAGTGCAGCGGTCAATCCCCCGGCCACGATAACAGGGACCGCGGCTCGCAGGACGAAGTGCCTGGTCTCTTCGCTGCCCAGCCCCAAGGCTACGACGGCGATGACAAACCATAGAAGCCCATCCCCCAGGTGGGCTCCCACCACCGCGATCCTTCGCCGCCATCCCGCCTCTTCGCCCAGGGTGAGGCGGGCGCTCAGTCCACGGTCCAAAGCGACCAGCCGGTTCAGAAGCTCACCCAACCCGCCAGCGAAACTCATGCCGGTCCGCCTTCGAGGATAGCCCGCACTATGTCCAGTTGATGCGGCTTGTCCATGTCCATGCCCATTTCGGGATAGGGAGTGATGATGGCCCTCACCCGGCATCTCAAGGCTTGGCTGGCCACTCGTTCAACATCGGCGATGGTGAGCCTTCTGAAAGCGAATTTGATGAGCGTCCCGAAGCCGAGCAGCCTGACCTGCTGCCAGACATTCTTGCGGAACCCCATGGCCTGGCGAACCAAGGGCAGGTTGGCCTGGAGGACGGAGACTTTGACCATATTGATGTCGCCGCCGGCAAAAGAGCCGCCGCGCAAAGGCACGAAACTTCTCCTCGATCCTGGGAAACGGGCCTCGATAGCTGATTTCTCCACGACAGTGTAGTACAAATCGTGATCGGTTTCCAGGCAGGTGTCAATGAAATAATCCACCATCTCCGTCGTCAGAAGGGGGATGTCGGCCGAGATGATGACAACTCGCTCTACACCAGGGTCAACTTCCATTACTCGTTCCATGCCAGCCACGATGCTGTCCAACATACATCCTGTGGCTTCCACGTACTCCACTGGCACGGCGAACTCTACCCCGTCCTCAGGGCTCAACCCAACGACGAAGGTGCGCCCCACCCGCGACGAACCAGCGGCGGCCTCCGCCACATAGCGTACCATCTCCTTGCCGGCGATTTTGATCAGCGGTTTCTTCGATACCTGGGTGTACTCCGATAGAGGATCAGCTTCGTCGAGCACTCCACCGGCCAAAATAACCGCATCAAACCTCTCTTCCATCGTCTTCTCCAGACTCCCCGGTTCTCCGTGGCGGCGCGATCACCCGCAGCCGGTGGGGCAGGATGGTGTATTCGATGCGAGTCGCAGATAAATCAACCAGCTCGCCATCGGCCTGGATGGGGGTGGGCGGATCGCACTCGATGGTCAGGCGGGTGGTGCGGAGGTAGGTTACCGCTGGGTGCTCGACGTGGCTGCCGTCGAAGGTGGTCGGCAGCAGGCGCAGCAACTTGAGCCGCCCCAGCCCGCCGGCGAACACGAAATCCAGGTAGCCGTCGTCCATCTCGGCGCGGGGCGTCATCCAGAACGCGCCCCCCGTGCGGCGGGTGTTGCCCACGGAGACCAGCGCGATTGGCCCCTCGTACTCCCCATCGTCCCAGGCCAGCCGCATCTGCCAGGGCTGGTGACTGAGGATGGTCTTGAGCGCGGCCAGAATGTAGCGCAGCGTGCCCTGGATCCGCTTCATCGCCGCCTGAGTGATGGTCACCATCGGCTCCAGCCCGACCGCCGAGTTGTTGTCGAAATAGCGGCCGTTGACGCACCCCACGTCAATGGTGCGGGTGTGTCCCGCCAGGATGCGCCGGCAGGCTGCTTCGACCTCCTTCTCCAGGCCGAGCATGTCGGCGAAATCGTCGGCCGAGCCCAGCGGGATGACGCCCAGCGGGCCAGCCACGTCCTTGCCGGCGGCCTGCATCAGGCCGTTGAGCACCTCGCTGACGCTGCCGTCGCCGCCGGCGGAGACGATGGGGGAGAAGCCCGCCAGCGCCGCTTCCCGCGCCAGCTCAGTGCCGTGGTTTGGCCCCTCGGTGACGACCAATTCGTAGTCCAGGCCGATTTTCTCGCACGCTCGCTCGATAGCCGGGATGGCTCGCTGCGCCTTCCAGCGACCCGCGTATGGATTGACGATGATCTTAGCTTGGCTCACTTGTCTCCTCCAGAGTTTCTGTGCCTCTTGAGCACTAATTCAGCTTCTCGATGGTCGGTCTGAGACCCAGTTCCTCGATCAGCTCCTCCAGTTCGCTCGTGGTCAGCTTCCGCCCCTGGCCGGCTGCGGCTACCAGGGCCCCCTCCATGACATTTGTGCCGAAGGAGCGCCCTTCCAATCGGGGGGTGGTGGTGACCAGGTATTTCACCCCCCGCGCCGTCAGCATCCTCACGTCCTCCTGAGTGGTGGTGTTGGTCACTACGACCTTATCGTCCACACGCAGAGGCAGGTGGCGCTTGACGTACAGGAAATCGCCAGCCACGACCGATGCCCACTGGTAATACTTCTCCCACCTGGGCTCGTTGACGGTCTGCTTCTCCCCCGTTGGGTAAATGAAGCTGATGGGCAGACGGCCCAGGATGGGCAACAGAACAGCGGCCAGAATCTCCACGCTGCGGATAGTGCGCAATGGGATGCCCAGGCCCAGGGCGAACATGAGATCGGCGTAGATCATCTCATAGCCTGCCTCGGCGAAGGACAGCGCCATCCCGAAGCGATCCACCGACGAGGTGAGCATCCCCCGCTGGGGCGATATCTCGTCGCCAATCTCCTGCTCCACGAACTGCATCACCCGCCGCTCCAGGGTGTGCTTTAGCCCGCCGCCGTCCACCACTGGGGTGTGCTTCACATCTTTCACCAGCTTGAGGGCCTGGTACAGCGGGTAGTGCTTGTCGCGCACGCGCAGGGTCAGGTCAATGCCTCCCACCCCAAAGGCGTCAACTTTGCCGTCCAGCTCGTTGTAGAGCTGGCGGGCCTTCTCCTCGTCGCCGTCGGTGCCGATGCGCTCCAGGCTGATGTCCTGCCCCAGGAGCGTGATCTGGGCCTTGTGATCGCGGCTGGAGCTCCCCAGGCTGACACTGACCACTCTTTTCATGATTTGGTCATCCTTTCCGAGTCTCTATTCCCATACAGTATAACCCCACGCCTCTCAAAAGGACACGGTGGATGGTGGAATTATATCAGTTTCCGGGAGAAAAGCAAGAGGCTTGCCACATTGGTCAGCTTGTAGTACAATTAGAAGAAACTGATGAAGGGGGTATGAATGAGAAGTGGTAGAACGAACGTAGCGAACTTGATCACGGTACTGCGGTTTCCGCTGCTGGTTGTGGTGGTGCTGTTGCTCTACTTTGGCGGAACGGTGGGCCAATTGATTGACGCGCCTCTCATCGTGGGACTGATTTTGATGGACTCGCTGGATGGCATCGTCGCTCGGCGGCGTGGCGAGCAGACCCTCATCGGCAGCGCGCTGGACATCGCTGCCGATCGGGCTGTGGAGATCGTCCTGTGGGTGACCTACGCTCATCTCAGGCTGATTTCGGTGGTCGTGCCTCTTACGGTCGTCATTCGAGGAGCGCTGACCGATTCCATTCGCAACGTGGCGTTGCAGCATGGACAGTCGGCGCACAGTATGATGCGTACTTCGTGGGGGCGGTGGCTGGTGAAGTCGGGTACCATGCGCAGCAGCTACGCCGTGGTCAAAGCGGTCGCTTTCACACTGCTGGCCCTGGCCCTGGGGCTACAGACGGGGGGGTACGCAGCCTGGCACGGTGTATGGATCGTTGCTTCGGTAGCTACTTGGATATCCCTGGCGCTCTGCATCGTGCGGGGGCTGCCGGTGCTCATCGAGGTGCGGGGATTGTTCCAGTCGGCCGAGTTCCAGGTAACCGCGCCGCCTGTCTCCCACGAATGAGCGAAGGACGAAGCTCTGATGCGTCTTCTTGAGGTTGGGCAAGGTCTCCTGACCGCAGCCCCTTGCTGCTTCGGTCAGGAGACCTTCAGCGAACAGAGACCTTCAGCGAACAGAGGATGAAGCTTTGATGCGTCTTCAAGATTTTATCAGCAGTAAGCCTATGACGCGACTGGGCATCGTTATCGGCCGGCACATGCCGCGTCGGGTGGGGTACGGGTTGGCGCGGGCCGCCGCTAACATCATCGCTCGCCGAAAGCCGGAGGTTTACTGGACGGTGCGCGCCAACTTGCGCCAGATCCTCGGCCCGGAAGCCGACGACGTGACGCTGCACCGGATGACGCGCCAGGTATTCTTCCACGCCGGGCAGACCTACTACGACTTCTTTCACGCCATCGGCCAGCCAAAAGAGGTGCTCGCCGAGGCGGTGCCGATTCCTGATGAGGTACTGGCTTTCGTCCGGGCCGAGACGGCGCGGGGTCGGGGCGTGCTGATGCTCGCCTCCCACATGAGCAACTTTGATCTCCTTGCCCTGTCCTTAGGCGCACGAGACCTGCCCATCCAGATGCTCTCCCTGGCGGACCCGCAGGCAGGGTTTCACCTTTTGAACTACCTGCGGGCCACGGCCGGGTTTGAGGTCACGCCGATCACGCCCCAATCGCTGCGGGCGGCCATCCGACGTCTGAAGAGCGGCGGCATTGTGTTGACCGGTATGGACCGCCCCATCCCAGAGGATCGAGAGTTGGTCGAGTTCTTTGGGCGACCGGCCTACCTGCCCGTCGGCCCAGTGCGGCTGGCGCTGATGACTGGCGCGTTGGTCATCATGGCCAGTTGTTATTACGAGCCCGACACAGGATACGCTCTTGAGGTCACAGAGCCTCTCGAAATGATCCGCACCGGCGACCGACGGCGTGACATAATGACCAACGTCCGCCGGCTGGCGGACATTCTGGAACAGCACGTGCGCGCTCGCCCGGAACAGTGGATGATGTTCCACCCCGTCTGGCCGGAGCAGGGAATGGGGAATTAGAAATTAGAAATTATGAAAGGATTCGACATCGTGGCAGACTGGAGACTGCTGTGGAGCACTTTCGTTCTGTTGTTCGTGGCGGAGCTGGGGGACAAGACCCAATTGGCGGTGATTTTGAGCTCGGCCAACACTGACCGCCCCTGGACGGTCTTTCTGGGCGCTGCGCTGGCCTTGATCACGGTCACTCTGATTGGTACGCTAGCCGGACAAGTCATTACCCGCTTCGTTTCGCCCGACATCCTGCGCAAGGGCGCGGCGGGCTTGTTCGTGTTGATGGGCGTGTTGATGTTCTTTGACAAGATCTAGCTACGTTTCCATCAAGCTCAGGAACACCATCCTGATCCTCCTCTTGCTAACAGCCTTCTCCCTCAGACTCTATCGCCTGGATCACCAGGAGATCTGGGGCGACGAGGCCCACAGCGCGTACGTGGCCAGCCTGCCCCTGCTTTCCGCCGTTTCCCCTCGCACGGAAACCAATCCCCCGCTCTATCACCTTCTCCTCTACTTCTGGGTCAAGCTGACCGGCTCCAGCGTCTTCGCCCTGCGCTTTCTGTCCCTCGTTTTGGGGGTGCTCACTGTGTCTCTGGTCTATCGTCTGGCGCGGCTGGCCTTCGGCGAGCTGGTGGGCTTCCTGGCAGCGCTGCTTTGCGCCATCTCCCCCTTTCTGGTTTACTATTCCCAAGAAGCGCGCATGTACGCCCTGGCGACCTTCTTCACTACCCTCTCGATGTTTCTCCTGGCCAGGATCGTGTCCAACGAGAGAGGGCAGTTCAGACTTCGGAGGTTTTCAGACGCAGTTTTGCCAGCAGGACAACCAGGTAATCAAAGCGACTTTGCCAGTAGAGAGGCTAACGGAAACCTCCGAAGTCTTGACATCTTGTGGCTCGCCTACTTCCTGGCAACGGCGGCGGCCATTTTCACCCACTACTACGCCCTGTTCGTGGTCGTGGCCCAGAACGCTTTCGTGATTGCGCTGCTGTGTCCTGAGCCCTCAGTCCTTGGGCCTGAGGACCAAGGGCTTGTCGAAGTAAAGGGCTTCGTGCGTGACTACGAACCAAAAAGATAGCCAGAGGGAAGGCAAGCGAGTCGCGAAAGGGACTGATGACTTGGAGATCAAACCACTGCGATTCATCGGCGAACCTATACAGGTCCATTTTGACAAGCCGCCAACACTGGAAAAGAAGCCAGGCTGTCCTGACCGATTTGTCTGGCACGGAGAGACGTACCAGATTGTCGAGAAACTGAGCGAATGGCACGACTATAGTCGTCGGGGTCGTATGGCGGTCAATATGCGTCCCGAACATGCAGCCGTGGCCTCACGTCGTGGTTCGTGGGGCGT
>DAOUDK010000102.1:0-9313 GCA_034431315.1 Anaerolineae bacterium | reverse complement strand
GAATGTGCATAGAGCACCTCCTTGATATGAGATGCCCTATTCTCCCCCAATTTTGCTAAGATTGGAAGCCAGAATCCTGGGGTTGATTTTCCTACCCCGTTTTGCTTCGAAATCCCGGGCTTTGTTAGTTTGCGTAAGTGCCGTCGTTGGGTTATAATAAGGGAAGGTCAGCACCCACAGCAGCGAGCCTGGGGCACTGCCCCGAATCTATATCATAATACACAGGAGGAAAATCGAAATGGAAATCACCGCCAAGCAGTTGAAGCGAGTTGACGTGGTCGCAGTAAGTGGCCGAGTTGACAGCTCTACAGCGCCGGACCTGGATGAGGTTCTCAGATCAATCGTGGATGCGGGCCGATTCCGCATTTGCATGGACCTCGAGAACCTGGAATATCTCTCCAGCGCGGGAATAAAGGTTCTCATCTCGACTCTCAAGACCTGTAAACGCTGGAATCGAGGTGACCTGCGCCTGGCCAACATGCCGCCCCGCATCGCCGATGTCTTCGACCTGGCCGGCCTCACCCCCCTCTTCAAGATCTACCCCGACACCGTCGAGGCTGTGGGCAGCTTCTGAGAAGCACCGTCTGCATCGTAGACAGTTGGCACGAGACCGCCCTCGACGGTCAGGAGCTAGACTCCTGACCCCAAGCTGGCGCGGCGGTCTTTGCTTGCGCCATGCCGGGTGTCCTCGCCAAGCGGCTGTGACGCTGGAGGCCGATAGTGACCGAAAGAAGGCTACTTGTCGCCCATATCTTCTACCCCAGCTTGATCGTGGCCGTGGCTGTGATCAGCATCCTGGTGCTGGCCCTGGCCCTGCAATGGGTCGGCCAGACCTTCCCCGGCTTCTTCCTGGACCCCAACCTCCTGGTCAGCGAGTCCTGGGACGAGGGCTGGACGGGGCCCGAGGCTGGGTTGGAGCACCGCGATAGGGTGCTCTCGGTTGACGGCGAACCGGTCAGTTCCAGCCAAGAGGTCATAAACCTGGTGAGAGCGAGGGGGGTAGACGCTGTCCTCACCTACACCGTGGAACGGGGAGCGGAGACGAAAGAGATAGCTATCTCCACGATGGGATTCGGCTGGCGGGAGTTCGTGGTCTTCTTCGCCATCCCTTACGTCAGCGGGCTCGCCTACTTGCTCCTGGGGTTGCTAGTTTACACCCAATGCCCTAACGTTGACGTAGGGCGGGTTTTCCTGCTCTTCTGCCTCTCCTTCGCCGTCCTCGTCGTCACCCTCTTCGATATGCTCGCCGATCACACGTTCTCCCGCCTTTGGGTGGTCACTTTCCCCTTCGTGGCGGCGACGGGGATACACCTGGCCCTGATCTTCCCCGAGAGGAAGGGGCTTGTACGAAGACATCCCCGCCTGCAATTCGTCCCCCACTCGCCAGCCATCGCTCTAGCCATCCCCTCCCTCCTCTTCTTCTCTGCTCCAGAGGTGCGCCTCACCCTTCAGCGGCTAGCTTCCGTTTACCTCGGCCTGGGCACCGCCCTCTTTCTGGCGCTGATGGCCCAAACCTACTGGCGGACACAGTCGGCCACCGTCCGCCGACAGGCCAAAGTGGTCCTGCTGGCTGGTATCATCGCCTTCGTCCCCGGTAGGATGTGGGCTACCGTCTCTTCCGTCTGGTATTCCGTCGTGGCCCCCCAGGTGGTGATCCCCTTCTTCATCCTCTTCCCTCTCTCCATCGCCTATGCCATCGTCAAGTATCGGCTCTTCCAGTTGGAGCGACTCATTAGCCAGGGCATGGTCTACTCAACCCTAACCGTCTTCCTGGCCCTGCTCTACTTCGCCTTACTGACCTTCACGCAAACCGTCTCGCAAGAGCTTTTCGGGCAGTCCTCGCCAGTTTTGGCCATCCCCTTCGTCCTACTGGTCGCCGTCCTCTTCGAGCCCTTGCGCTCCCGATTGCAATCGGTGGTGGACAGGACTTTCTATCGCGAGCGCGTGAACTACCGACGCTTCCTGGCGGATTTCGCCCGCTCGCTGCGCACCGCCGTCAGCCTGGACGACACCCTGAGCCAGTTGGTGGAACGGGTGAGCGAGACGATGCACATCGCCCACGTCTCAGTTCTCCTGCGGAGCGAGGCCCAGGGTGACTACCATCTGGTTGAGGGGCAAGGGCTGCCAGAGGGGGCTGAGATAAGCCTGGAGGAGGACAATCCACTCATCGCCAGGCTGGGTCAGGGCGAGATAGTGGACATCGAGGCCACTCAAGGGACTCTGACGCGGTGGGGCGTGATGTTGGCCGTGCCCCTCATCGCCAAGGAGAAGCTCATCGGTCTTCTGGCCCTGGGCCCCAAGGCTTCAGACGAGGTTTACACCAGTTGGGATCGGGAGCTGCTCTCGGCGCTCTCCGACCGGGCTGCGACGGCCATCGCCATCGGCCAACTGGTGAACCAGATCAAGGCCCGCGAGCGCGTGGACCAGGAACTGAAGGTGGCCCGAGAGATCCAGACCAGCTTCCTGCCCGAGGTTTGTCCAAAGATGGCCGGCTTCGACCTCGCCGCCTATTGGCAGGCAGCGAGGGAGGTGGGTGGCGATTTCTACGACTTCATCCGCTTGCCCGATGGCAGGCAGGGCCTGGTCATTGCCGACGTCTCCGACAAAGGGGTGCCGGCGGCCCTCTTCATGGCCCTCTGTCGTGCCCTGGTGCGGGCCAGTGCCGTGGGCAGCCCCACCGCGGACGAAGCCTTACGACGGGCCAATGAGCTCATCCTGGCCGATGCCAGCTCTGGCATGTTCGTCACGCTCTTCTATGCCATCCTCGACCCTGCTAGCCGCAAACTGACCTACGTCAACGCTGGCCACAACCCGCCCATTCTCAGCCAGCGGGATCGTATGCTGCTGCTCAAGGCCAAGGGCATCGTGCTGGGGGTCATCGAGGACATCGAACTGGAGAGACGGGAGGTGGAGCTGGCCGAAAGCGATGTGGTCGTCTTCTACACCGACGGCGTGACCGAAGCCATCAACGAGAGGAAAGAAGAGTTCGGCCAGGGGCGACTGCAGGAGATCGTCGTCGAGAATCGAAGCCTCACGGCCCAGGGTTTGATTGACGAGATCAACACCGCGGTGACCGCCTTCATCGGTGGAGAGCCGCAGTTCGACGATTTCACCTTGGTAGTACTAAAATGCATTTAGAGGAGAGACAATGCCCAAGCGATGGGAGTTGACGGTGGATGGCCGCCTGGAGAACCTGGCCACTATCGCTGAGTTTGTGACCAAGGCGGCCCAGGCCTCGGGCCTGAACGAGAAGGCCACCTTCGAGGTGCAGATGGCCGTGGACGAGGCCTGTGTCAACGTCATCGAGCATGGCTACGGGGAGGAGGATAAGGGTGAAATCGCCCTGTGCTGCGAGTGTGCGGAGGGCGACTTCGTGGTCACCATCCGCGACAACGCCCACCCCTTCGAGCCAGATGCCGTTCCCCCGCCAGATACCACATGCTGCCTGGACAAACGTAAGAAAGGGGGCCTGGGCCTCTACTTTATGCGCCAACTCATGGATGAGGTTTGTTTCCACTTCACTGCCGAGGGCAGCGAGTTGACGATGGTCAAGAGAATACGCCGATAATCAGCATCTGCCAGACCGGTTCGACCCCGCCCGAACTGCTGGTGAGCGCCGCTCTACGCAGGCAGAGGACATCATCCGCTGAGATCCGCGTTCATCTGCTTGACGCTGAGGCAAAAAGGAGTAGAATATGAGCTAAACATTCTGGATTCACCGCTCGTGGTGGGCCGACGCCCCCACATCAATAACAAGAAAAGGAGAGAGAAACATGACTGAGGAACTCAACACGACAACCGAAGTGAATGAAGAACCTAAAGAACCCGCCGCGCCGAAGCGTACCGGGGTAGGAGCGAGTCTAGTAGGCCCGATTGGCGTTATCTTGATCACGGCCTACCTCATCCTGGCCTCCATCCTCCTGCTGTACAGCCTGGTACAGTTCTGGCCGCCCCCAACCCCAGCCACAGGGTCGGCGCCGACCTCATCGCCAGTGGCCTTCCTCTTCTGGACGCTTGCGGTTTCGGACGAGGTCCGCTTGATCTTCATCGTAGCGCTGGCTGGTGCCCTGGGCAGCCTGGTACATGCCCTCCGGTCGCTCTACTGGTACGTCGGCAACCGGGAATTGGTGTGGAGCTGGTTGGCGAAGTACATCCTGTTGCCCTTCGTCGGCTCAACCCTGGGGCTCGTCTTCTATTTCGTCATCAGAGGCGGGTTCTTCTCGCCCGCGGCGACCATCGAGCAAACCAGTCCCTTTGGCTTCGCGGGCCTCGGTGCCCTGGTGGGCATGTTCTCGGAGCAGGCGGTGCTGAAGCTCAAAGAAGTGGCTGAGACTGTGCTGGCCAAGCCGGAGCCGGGAGAGGACGCTGTGCCACAGGAAGAAGAGGAAGAGGAAAGCACCTCGGGCGGTTAATGCGGGGCCACGGGTTTAGAACACGGATTCGCAGGATTTGCGGATTTTCTCAGTCCAAGCCGCCTGATCCGTTAATCCTGCCGATCCGCGGTTATCCTCTCAAGAACGCTGATGTGCGGAGTTGGCGGATTTTTCTTCAATCCAAACCGCCTGATCCGTTAATCCTGCCGATCCGTGTTTTTCCCGCGCGGGGGTCTGTGATAGGAGGTCACTGCCTATGATTATGATACGCACCCTCTTCCAAATCGGCATCTCATTTGTCTTTCTGGTCGCAAACGTATTGACCTTGTTGGCGATCCTGGCTATGAACCGGCGTGCCGGCGACAAGCCCAGCCAGCCGCCCACGCAAACTCAAGAGACGCAGGGTAAGGAGTTCCTGGACTCATCTGACATCCTCGGTTGGGAGTTCGAATATGCCCGTGTTACGGCCAGCGAGGCGATGCAGGACCGACACACCATGGTCAACTTCTACCTGTTGGTCACAGCTGTGGTGGTTTCGGGCGCAGTTGGCGTGCTGGCACAGAACACTGGCCTCCCGAAGGATGTCGGAGCCATGCTCCTGTGGCTGCTGTGCGGTATCGGCTGGCTGTATTTCCTGAAGATCACTCGCCTGCGTCAGGCCTGGCACGACAGCGCCCGGGCGATGAACAAGATCAAGGACTTCTACATCCAGCACGTGAAAGACTTCAAGCCTGATGAGCTGCGCGAAGCCTTTGTCTGGAAGACCGAGACCCTCCCTCCCCCAGACAAGCCGTGGACCGTGTTCTTCTACTCGGCCGTGCTGATCGCTTTCTTGAACAGCGTGGCCTACGTGGCGGGAGGAGCGCTATTGAGTCTGACCGCCAGACGATCGTTTCCCTTGTTGGTCCTAGGGCCACTGGCCCTATTCGGCTTGGCGTTCTTTGCCTTCCACGTATGGCTGTATTTCGCTTTCTTGAGATCGGAGCAATAGGATTATGCCGTCAGGATCGTCTCAGCCAAATGACGCCAGCCCGTGGGTGAAGATCCTCGACCTGGCCGAGGATTACTCGTTCGGCAAGCTATTTCGAATCATCCGCGCAACACTCCAGTATCGGCGTTTTGATGGCCGGATGAGCGCCCCTGTCACCCGCATTAACTTCGAGCGCGGTGACTCCGTGGGCGTGCTGCTTTATGATCCCCACGACGATGCCGTGATCCTGGTCCGCCAGTTTCGCTATCCTGTCTACGCCAGCCTCGACCCTGATGAGCGTGAGGGCGACAGCGCCAAGCAGGCGTGGCTGCTGGAAATCGTGGCCGGGGTTGTGGATGAAGGCCGGACCGTCAAGGAAGTAGCCAACAAGGAACTGCTGGAAGAAGCGGGCTACGAGGTGGAGGAGGATTTGCAGTACATCACCACCTTCTATCCCAGCCCTGGCGGCACATCGGAGCGCGTTCATCTGTTCCTGGGCGAGGTGGATCATCGCCAACGCATTGGCAAAGGCGGAGGCGTCGTGGCAGAGGGAGAGGACACTCAGGTCGTGGTGCTTCCTTTTCGTGAGGCCATGGATATGTTAGCGCGTGGCGAGATCGGCGACGCCAAGACCATTATCGCGCTACAGCATCTAGCGTTGCTCAAGGCTGGGAATGTTCACGTGTAGACCTCCGGGTGGAAGGGAATGTCGCACGTCTTGATAAGAAAGAGGGTGTTGGTATGCGAATCCCAGACGAAATCATTGAAAGCGGTAAGAAGGGGAAGTGTATCTTGTTTCTTGGTGCCATGGCCTCGGCCCCTTCTCCCGAAGGATCGCGCTTTAAGTATAAGGATGCTCCCCCAAGCGGAGCAGAACTGTCCCGGCAACTGGCGGCAAGATGTGGATACCCGGACGAAGACGTAACTAATCTCCAAAGAGTCGCGCTCTACTATGAATTTAGACCGGGCGGATCGCGCCGATCGCTGGTTCAGGCTATTGAGGAGGAAATCACAGAACCTGAGATCATACCCTCACCGGCCCTACATATGTTGGCGGCCTTGCCTTTCCCTATCGTGGTCACCACCAATTACGATCACCTATTCGACATTGCCTTAGCCAGAGCGGATACAAGAGATGGAAGACCTAAACAACCTATCGTTCGAATATATGACCCTGAACTTACTGCTTCGGCTGAAGTAGTTCCACTGGATCCGCTAGAAGAGAACCCTATTCTGTTGAAGCTCCATGGGGATATTGATAAGCCCGAATCCATCGTGGTGACAGAAGAAGACTACATCCGCTTTGTTCAAAAAATGGCTGTTGCCCATTACCACCCGATTCATGAAAACATCCGGGCTCGACTGAATTCGTGGCCAATCTTGTTCATCGGCTATGGCCTCAAAGATTACAATCTACGCCTGCTTTTCAGGACTCTGCGATGGCATGTAGATGTGGCCAACTTTCCCCTGTCTTTTTCAGTGGACCCTTACCCTGACAACCTTGTGGTTTGGGTTTGGGAGCGAGGGGCGAAGCCGATGGTCAGTTTTGTCAAGGAAGACCTATGGAACTTCGTCCCTGCTCTGTACAAAGAATGTATGGGGGTCGAATACCATGAGAAGTAGTGAAGGACGAGACGGGCTAGCATCTCCCTATCGAGGCATCCAGCCATTCCAGTATGTGGATAAAGCATACTTTTTTGGCAGAGAGGAGACGGTTACTGAGCTCTTGGCCAAGGTCCTGGTCTCTCGTCTGGTGCTATTGTTCGGGGAATCTGGAACCGGCAAGTCTTCGTTGATCAACGCAGGGCTTGTCCCTGCCTTGGAGAAGGAAGGGCTGAGTCCAGAGCGACTACGTGTCAGGCCAACTCTAGAAGAGCCCATCTTGGTCGAAAGGATCCCAATAGGAGACGAGGATGACAGATGTTTTCTGCCATCAATCTTTGTGGAAGACAAATCTGTAGAGACCGATACCGGGAGCCAAGTCGTGTCGTGCTCTCTGGAGCGGTTTCTAAAGACAATCCGCAAGACAGATGCCTACCCTGTCCTCATCTTTGATCAATTTGAGGAGTTGTTTACACTGTTTGCCCAGGACAGAGGCAAGGCTGTGGAGGAAGAGGCTCTTCAGGCTAAGCTCTTGGATGCGATCTTTCAGATCGTAAATGATGAGAGCTTGAAAGCGAAAGTTATCATCGTCATTCGAGAGGATTTTCTCGGAAAACTGGAGATTCTGGCCAAGAAGTATCCACAGGTCTTTGATCACCGAGTGCATCTGCAATATCTTGACCAAGACGGTGCTAGAAAAGCCATTCTCGGACCTTTTGAAAACACGAATCCGTTTCCTTCTCAGCTGACACCTGAGCTTGCCGGGAGGATAATCCAGGACCTGTCCAACAGACAGCCCAATGTTCGGATACAACCGACTCAACTTCAGATTATCTGTAGTCGCCTTTGGGAAGAGTACGCCCTAACAACGTCTGAGATCACAGTTAAGGAGTTTCAGGAGTTAGGCGAAGTCAAGGGAATTATCGAGGGGTTCTTGGAATCCGAGTTAGCGGGGGTTGAGCCGGCCTTAAGGTCTCAGACCGTAGTGATTCTCAGCCACCTGATTACGGAATCTGGTACGCGGGACGTCGTGAGTGAAGACCGGTTGGGAGGACTGAGTGCCCTTGGAAAGGACAAGGGCAGAGAAGAACTATCTTCGACACGGACCATCCTCGAATACCTCGAAGGACGACGAGTAGTCTACAGAACAGCGCGGCGCGGAACATATTACTACGAACTCGCCAACGAATACTTGATAAAGCGCATTCAGGAACTCGCGCGTCAGCAGGAACGAGCCGAAGCGGAGCGTCGGGCAGAAGAGCAGCGGCTACGAGCTGAAGAGCAAGCCAGAGCTAGCAGACGTCTTCGCTTGTTGGTGGCAGTGCTGGCAGTGGCATTGCTATCGGCAGTAATAGCGACCGTGTTTGCATTTGTACAAGGCAATAAGGCATCGGAACAGGCGCGCATTTCCTTGTCCCGCCAATTGGCCGCTCAAGCCCTCGTTCACCTGGATGATCAGCCTGACCTAGCCTTGTTGTTAAGCCTGGAGGCTTATCGGACTGACAACAATCTGGAAGCTCGAGGCAGTCTGCTCACCGGACTGGAATACGAATCCCACCTCACCACTTTCCTTCGGGGTCACACCCACCGGGTGTGGAGCGTGGCCTTCAGCCCGGATGGCAGAACGTTGGCCTCGGGCAGTTCCGACAACACTATCATCCTGTGGGATGTCACGACCGGTCAGCGCATCGGCCAGCCCCTCACCGGTCACACCAACTGGGTGCACAGTGTGGCTTTCAGACCCGACGGGCGAACGTTGGCCTCAGGCAGCGCCGACAACACCATCATCCTGTGGGATGTTGCGACCGGTCAGTCCATCGGCCAGCCCCTCATCGGCCACACGGCTGTCGTGGGGAGTGTGGTCTTCAGCCCCGACGGGCAGACGTTGGCTTCGGGCAGTGACGACAATACTGTTATCCTGTGGGATGTTGCGACCGGTCAACCCATCGACCAGCCCCTCATCGGCCACACCGACTTTGTATTGAGCGTGGCCTTCAGCCCCGACGGGCGAACGTTGGCCACGGGCGGTAGGGACAGAACCATCATCCTGTGGGATGTTGCGACTGGTCAACCTATCGGCCAGCCCTTCATGGGCCACATCTTCTGGGTGTGGAGCGTGGCCTTCAGCCCCGATGGGCGGACGTTGGCTTCGGGCAGTGACGACAATACCATTATTCTGTGGGATGTTACGACCGGTCAACCTACCGACCAGCCCCTCACTGGCCACACCCACGATGTCTTCAGCGTGGCCTTCAGCCCAGACGGCAAAACATTGGCCTCGGGCAGTGGGGACCACACCATCATTCTGTGGGACGTCGCGGCACGACAGCGGCTCGGCCAGCCCCTCACCGGCCACACCGACTCTGTG
>DAOUDK010000101.1:0-35939 GCA_034431315.1 Anaerolineae bacterium | reverse complement strand
GGCGAAGGTCTCCGACCGAGCCCTCCCGCCTTCGGTCGGAGACCTCGGCGATCAAAAGTTGGTTTCTTACACAATGAGTGGCGCGACCGCGACATGGAGCAGCTCGCAATGACACCTGGGGTGAAATCTAACATTGTCGAGCTAGGCAATCAAGCTAATCGTAGATTGGGAGGTAAATTTGGCAAACGAACGGAGGACACGAAGTAGTCGGCGCCAGGACAATCGTGGTCGGAAACGGAGGTTCACCCAACGTCGCAAGGTGTGTGCCTTTTGCACAGGAAAGGTTGATGTTATAGACTACAAGCAACCGGAACATCTGCGCCGCTTTATCAGCGACCAAGGCAAGATCAAGCCTCGCCGTCGGACGGGAACCTGTGCTAAGCACCAGCGGCGTTTGGCCGTGGCTATCAAGCGGGCCAGACACTTGGCCTTTCTGCCCTACGTTGCTGAACATCTTCGGAGTTACAGCTAAGGCGCAGATACGAGCGGTCGAACAGGGCATAGGAACGACTTGCTCCTATGCCCTTTGTTTAGTTAGATTTGCCGAAATACTACAACGAATTGGGAATAAAACGAATTGGGCGCAAGAATCCGTTCCATTCCCGATTCGTTTTAGTATTATTGAGGAGACAGGATAAGGATGGCCAAGAAGAAGAAAAAGAAGAAGGCTAATGAACTTACGAAAAAGGAAATAAGGCTCAGCAAGAAAGTCCAACGACAAAGGCGGATGATCCTTGTTGCTGCAGCCGTTATTACCGTTGTGGTAGTGGTTTTGGTCGCCTTTGGTTTCTATCAAGAATACCTGGTCAAGCCAAAGGAGCCCGTGGCAACGGTGGGCGAAGCGCCCATCCGCACCGATACCTATCAGAAAATGGTGCGCTACTATCGCTCTAACCTCCAGAATCAGTTGGCCATGTTACAAGACCAGCTAGCCCGCCTGGATCCAAACGACCAGAGCTCCGAGTTTATCGTCAGTTATTACCAGCAGCAAGTTGAACAATTGCAAAGTCAGTTGGGAAACCCACAAGAGTTGGGCCAGCAGGTACTGGATGACTTGATTGACGACGAGTTGATCCGCCAGGAAGCAACCAGGCGAGGGATAGAGGTTACGACCGAGGAAGTGCAACTGGAGATAGAGACCCAATTCGACTACGAAAGGAATCCTCCCACCCCTACACCAACGCCCATCATCACCGCTACCCAGGCCATAACGCCAACCCCTACTGCAACGCCCGTGACGCTGGACAGATTCCAGGAGATGTACGCCACCACTCTGGAAGCATTGGATGAGCGGGCTGGCTTCTCCGAAGCGGACTTCCGCGACATCTTCGAGGCCCTGCTTTGGAGAGAGAAGTTGCAAGAGGCAATGGTCCAGGAAGTGCCCACCATCGCCGATCAGGTGCACGCCCGCCAGGTACAGGTGACGAACGAAGAGAAGGCACAGGCGATCATGACCCTGCTCGACGAAGGCGTTGATGAAACGAGCGCGTTAGATGCAATTCGTGTGCTTCTGGCCGAGACGGAGGAAGTCAAAACCGAGGAAGAGATCAGGGCCGAGAAAGACCCCCAGGAACTCTCGACCCAACTGAGGGAGAGCGAGGACGCCTTTGCCCTGCTAGCTCAGAACTTCTCTAAAGACACCAGCAACAGGGACACAGGCGGCGACCTGGGTTGGTTCTCCAAGGGCCAGATGGTGCTAGAGTTCGAGGAAGCGGCCTTCAGCACGCCGGCAGGTGAGATCAGCGAGCCAGTGGAGACTCAATTCGGCTGGCACATCATCTCCGTTCATGAAACGTCAGAGGAGCCAGAGCCCCAGGTACAGGCCAGCCACATACTGGTGGAGACTGAGGAAGAAGCCCAGGCTATCATGACTCTCTTGGAGGAGGACATTGACGAGGACACCGCCCTATCCGCTCTGGATGTTCTTATCGAGGCCGAGGCGGCCAAGGCCAGAGCAAAGGAAGAGGAAGTCCAAGATCTCTTGACTCAGTTGCAAGAGAGCGACGACCGCCTTGCCTTCCTGGCTGAGAACTTCTCCGAGGATTGGGAAAGCAAGGACAACGGCGGCGACATGGATTGGTTCCCCAGGGGGGAGAAGACACTTGAGTTCGAAGAGGCAGCTTTCAGCCTGGCGGTGGGGGAGATGAGCGAACCGATCTCGAACACCATCGGCTATCACATCATCGAGGTGCTGGGACACGAGGAGCGGGAGCTGGCACCCGAAATCCTGGAGCAAAGACAACTCCAGACCTTCGAGGACTGGCTCGCGGACCAGCGGCAATCGGAAGCAGTACAGCGTTATTGGTCTGTGGACAAAATGCCTCCCGATACGGGATAGGGCCCTGATGAGAAAAATCAGACCCGACAGGTTTGCAAAACCTGTCGGGTCTTTTTGTTAACTTGCCCTGCGCCGAGCCTCGAAGACATTGGGCAACTTCTCAATCCTGTCCAGGATACGGCTCAACTGGACAATGCTGCTGATCTCCAGGGTGGCCGTGATGACGGCAGTGTGATCTTTGGGGTGAGTAGCAATATTAGCGGCACTTATGTTTATCCTCTCCTCAGCCATGATCTCGGTTATATCCCGCATCAGCCCGGTACGGTCGTAGGCCAGAACCTGGATCATTACTGGGAACACCTGCTCGAAGTCCTCTCCCCAGTCTACTTCGATGAGACGTTCCTTGTCTTCAAGATAGAGGATGTTGCGGCAATCCTGCCGATGAATGGTTATACCCCGCCCCCGCGTAACGTATCCCACCACCGGGTCGCCAGGCAAAGGGTGACAGCAGCCAGCTACCCTGGTGAGCAGATCGCCCACTCCCCTAACCGTAACTCCGGAAACTTCCGGGGGCGGTGGAGCAGCTTCCGGCAGCTCCGGCTCCTCTTCTTCCTCCTCGGCCTCTATCAGCTTGGCGGCTACTTGTTGGGTGTTGATGTCGCCATAGCCGATGGCCGCCATGAGGTCTTCGACCTTGTCGAATTTGAGGAGCGTGGCAATCTCCTCGTGGCTCTTTTGCTCGAATCCCAGGCGTTTGAGCTCCTTCTCCAGAATTTTCCGCCCCTGAGCTACTGTTTCTACTCGATCTTGTCGTCTGAACCATTGGCGGATCTTCTGTCGGGCTCTGGACGTCTTGATGTAGCCCAGGTGGAGGTTGAGCCAATCGCGGCTGGGCTTGCCACGTCTGGCAGTCAAAATCTCCACCTGATCGCCGTTCTGCAGTTGGTAGTCTAAAGGGACAATTTTACCGTTGACCTTGGCCCCGCGGCAGCGATGGCCGATCTCGGTGTGGATGCGATAGGCGAAATCAATAGGGGTGGAGCCAGCCGTCAGGTCAATGATATCACCTTTGGGGGTGAAGGTATAAATGCGACTATACTGGAAAGCGTCGCTTTTCAGCGAATCAATGAACTCCCAGGCATCGGTTACCTCCTGCTGCCAATCCATCAGTGAGCGCAGCCAGGCGATCTTGGCCTCAAAGGCGACATCGCGCTTCGCATGTTCCTTGTAGCGCCAGTGAGCAGCTATGCCAAGCTCAGCTCTACGGTGCATCTCGTAGGTGCGGATCTGCACCTCCAATGGCTTGCCATCGGGCCCCACGACAGCGGTGTGGAGGGACTGGTACATATTATCCTTGGGAATAGCTATGAAGTCGTCGAACTCGCCAGGGATAGGTCGCCATAGGCTGTGCACAGCTCCCAGCACAGCATAACATTCCCCGACGGTGTTGACGATGATGCGTACGCCCCGTACGTCGTGGATCTGTTCGAAGGGCAGGCCCTTGCGGTTCATCTTCTCATGGATAGAGTAAATATGTTTGGGCCGTCCTGAAATCTCGGCTTCCAAGCTCTCTTTCTTGAGTTTCTTCTCCAGGATCTCAATCACGCGTGCGATGCGACGCTCTCGGTCGGCTCTCCGCTCATCGAGCACTGCCGTGATTTCCCAATACTTTTGGGGATCCAAGTAGCGGAAACCCAGGTCCTCCAATTCCCACTTCATCTGCCAGATGCCCAGGCGATTGGCCAGGGGGGCGAATATCTCCAGGGTCTCCGCAGCAATGCGCCGCTGCTGCTCCTCGGAGAGAGACTCCAGGGTGCGCATGTTGTGCAGGCGGTCGGCCAGCTTGATCAACACCACTCGCACGTCATCGGCCATAGCCAGGAACATCTTGCGCAGACTCTCGGCCTCCTCGTCCTGCAAACCCCTGTGGGTCATCTGGCTCAGCCTGTCTATCTGGCTCAGCTTTGTGACCCCATCAACCAGACTGGTCACCTCGTCGCCAAAGTCCTGCCGCAGATCCTCTACGGTGAAGATGGAGTCCTCCACCACGTCGTGAAGAAGCCCCGCCGCAATGGTGGCGGAGTCCAGACGCAAATCGGCCAGGATTTGGGCGACAGTCAAGGAGTGCTGGATATATGGCTCGCCAGAGGCCCGCTTTTGGCCGGAGTGAGCTACCTCAGCCAGCTCGTAGGCCCTCTCGATTAACTCCCTATCATTGGGAGAGAGGGTCTCAGGCATCTGTTGAAGCAAGCTTTCAAAACTTGTAGTCTGCGCACGCATTTTACTCTATCTCACGTTTCACGTCTTCACGTTTCACGGCTTCATTTGCCCGATTCGGCTTTTTGTGGTAAAATCAAGACAAGTTGTGGTGAGCGTAGCCGAGTGGTCAAGGCACCTGGTTGTGGCCCAGGAGATCGTGGGTTCGAATCCCATCGCTCACCCTCAAGATCAAAGTGAACCAATGCCCATCTCAGTTTGAGATGGGCATTTCTCGTGCACCCTCGTTTCTCACATCTCCCGCCGTCCCTCCAAAGCCCGGGTCAAGGTTATCACGTCGGCGTACTCCAGATCCCCGCCCACCGGCAGCCCCCGCGCCAGACGGGTGGCCCGCACGCCCAGTGGCGCCAACTGGCGGTGCAGATACATGGCCGTGGCCTCGCCCTCCAGGCTGGGGTTGGTAGCCAGGATCACCTCTTCCACAGACCCGCCCCGCAGGCGGTTGATCAGCTCGCGGATCCTCAGGTCTTCGGGGCCAATGCCCTCCATCGGCGAGATAACGCCGTGCAGGACGTGGTAGAGGCCCTGATACTCCCGCGTTCGCTCGATGGCCAGCACGTCCAGGGGCTCTTCCACCACGCAGATGATAGAACGATCGCGCCCGTCATCTTGACAGATGGGGCAGGGACTCTCCTCGGTGATGTTGAAGCAAGTGGAACAAAAAGTGATGCACTCCCTCATCTGACTCAAAGCTTCGGCCAGGGACGCCGCCTGCTCAGCGGGGGCTCTGAGCAAGAAAAAGGTCAGGCGCGAAGCGGTCTTGGGGCCGATGCCCGGCAGCCGTCTGAATTCTTCGATGAGCCTGGCCACAGGCTCAGGGGCAACTTGCATATCTCATACTCCAAATTCCTGTGCTATCAAGTCGGGACTTTGATCGCCGAAGGTCTCCCGACCGAGACGGGGGGGGCTCAGTCAGAGGCCTTCGCCCAACGCAGAAACCTCGCCCAACGCAATTGGGAGAGGCTGAAAACGCTTTCTCACATCAACCCAGGGATGCTCAGTCCACCGGTCAACGCGCCCATCCGCTCCGCCGCCAATTCCTGAGATCTCTCCAGAGCCTCGTTCACCGCCGCCGTGACCAGGTCCTCCAGCATCTCCACGTCGTCGGCATCCACCACCTCGGGGGCGATGGAGATGGACTGAACCCTCTGCTGGCCCGTCATCACCACGGTAATGGCCCCGCCCCCGGCGGTGACGGTGATGGTCTCCTCGCCCAAGGCTTCTTGAGCTTTAGCCATCTCCTCCTGGAGCCTCTGCATCTGCCGCATCATGTCCATCTGCCCGCCTCTGGGCTGAAACTTCCTTTTCTTCTTGCTCATATGGCGTACCTCCTTGCCGATGCTTCACTTACCAAACTAGCTGCCAAGGGGCATCCTCGCCCCGCGCAGGGGCAATGTGACCACGAAATCGGGGCGCGGACGCCCCTCCGTAGCAAAATGAAAGCTCATTGATGCACAGGATAGCTCACTGCACATCCACGACCTGAGCTCCGTATTTGCTCACCGCCTCCTGGATGAGGGGATCCCCGGCGATGGACGAGTATTTGTCCCCGACTGCCTCCTCATTCTCGACGGTGTCTTTTTGCAGCTTCTTGACTGACTTCTGAACAGGTTGCGTTTGTCGCTCGCCCCTGGGCGAGAGCACACAACGGATGTGACACGAACTCTTCACCACCTGGCTAACGACACTCTCTACCAGAGCCTTGTTCTTGGCTTCCTCGATCTTTTCTTTGTGAAAAGGGTACTGGAAGCCAAGCACGACCTCCTGACCCTCCACCCCCAGGGGGCGGCAGGATTTGAGCAGGGCCTCAACGGAACGGTTTATAAGCTTCGCCTCGCCAAGGATCCGACCCCATTGACTATTGACGGTGGTCAGGGTCAACTTCAGTCCCGCGGAGGCAGCTCTCGGCTCCTCCCTGGGCTTCTCTCTGACAGCCTTAGCTGGCTCACTCGCTGGAGCTGATCGGGGAGCAGAGGCCGCCCTTGGCCCCGCGGGTGTCTTGGGAACGGTTCCAGGGCTGAGCCGAGGCGCTGGCGGAGCAGCCTCCTCCTCTTCACCCAGGGTGGCATCCACGAAGGCCAATTCCAAAGGCAACTGTGACTGGACGCTGGCTTTGAGGTCGAGACCCGCCTGATTGAAAAGTTTGACTATCTTGATCAGTTCCCTGATCGAGAGCTGCGCCACCTGGCCCTTCATCTCCTGCAAGACTTCGGGCGTGACGTGCACCAGGCTCGAGTCGTCACCGACTTTGATCAGGAGCAGCTCACGCAAGTACTCCACCACCTGGCGGTTGAACTGGCGGGGATCAACGCCATCGCCGATAACCCGATTGATAACGTTGAGTCCCTGGGCCACGTTGCGGGCCAGCAGTTGATCCACCAGTTCCCCCACCGCCTGAGAGGGAACGGTGCCTAAAACCGACTGCACCTGGGCTAAAGTGATCTCCTCACCGCCGTATGAAATCAACTGATCCAACAAGCTCTCCGCATCGCGCATGCTTCCCGTCGCGCTGCGGGCGATGAGCTCCAATGCCGCCGGCTCCACAGCCAGACCCTCCTGCTCGGCGATATATTTCAGATGGCCGACCATGTCCTGGAGGGGAATGCGTCGGAAGTCGAAGCGCTGGCAGCGGGAGAGGATGGTGTCCGGGATCTTGCGGGGTTCGGTGGTGACCAGGACGAAGATCACGTGGGGCGGCGGTTCTTCCAGCGTTTTCAGCAAGGCGTTGAAGGCCGGCTCGGTCAGCATGTGGGCCTCATCGAGGATGTAGACCTTGTAGCGGGCCTCGTTGGGCCGGAAGTTCACCCTCTCCCTGATGCTCCGCATCTCATCAATTCCCCGGTTAGATGCGGCGTCTATCTCGATGAGGTCCAGCAGCCGCCCCTCGTTGATCGCCTGACAGATGCGGCACTGGTTACAGGGCTTGTTGTCATCGGTGGACAAACAATTGACTGCTTTAGCCAGGAGGCGCCCCGTCGAGGTCTTGCCCGTGCCCCGAGGGCCGGTGAAAAGGTAGGCGTGGCTGATACGCCCGGCTGGCAGGGCGTTCTGGAGAGTATGAGTCACGTGTTCCTGGCCGACCACCTCGTCGAAAGTTTGTGGGCGCCACTTACGGTAGAGTGCCTGAGCAGCCATAAAAAAACCTCCTCCCAAGTCCTCTCTATAGTTTATCACCGATGGCCGATTTGCGCAAGCCCGGTGGCGGCGGAAATCCCAGGCGGTGCTGATTTGTCTTGTTATCAATACCGTGCTATAATTCTAGTGATCAATGCACGGTTCTTGAAGAGTCGTTCGAAGAACACAAACATCAAGGGAAATTGCTCAAAGGAGGAAAATATGTTTGGACAAATAGGGGTGCCTGAATTGCTGCTGTTCTTCTTGATCATCCTGTTGCTCTTTGGAGCCAGCCGCCTTCGCGACGTGGGAGGCGCTTTGGGCGGAGCGATCCGCGATTTCCGCAGCGCTGTGACTGGCGCGGACGAAGAGCAAGACAAGGGAGAGAAAGAGGAGCAGAAGGCGGCTTAGGATTTGGAGTTCGTCCCTGGGGGCTAGAGCTACCTTCCCTCCTCGCTCTTGGCCTCTAGCTACTCTTTATCTACAACTTTTCACAGCACGTCAAAGCGGGGGGATGAGGGTAACTGTCAACGGATTCCGGGAACGAATTGAACGGATTGGAGCTCCGCACGTGACATCTCCCGTTCAATCCGTTCAAAACCTGCCCTGAGCAAAGCCGAAGGGAATCCGTTGACAGCGATTCGCGCTTTCTATCCCCCTACTTTGGAGTGCTAAGCAACTTTTTGCTGTTGCTTGGCTTCTGCTGAGAAACTCTTAGTAGACCGCTGACGCGGAGGTGAAGAGCAAATGAAGAATATACCAATGATACCAATGATCAGAAGGATCCTACTTTTCCTTTTGGTTACCTTTTTACTCTTTCTCCCCTGCCTTGCTTTCGCCGGAGACCCAACGCCGACGACCACCGACCCAGCCCCTGGCGCGATGGAGTTCAAGGCAGGCGAGATCATCGTCAAATTCAAAGAGGGCACTCCACAGGCCAACGTCCAATCTGTGCTCCTCGCTGAGGACCTGAGTGTCCTGGACGAACCGGACAAGCTTGGCATCATGCTGCTCTCCGTGCCTGAGGGCCAGGAGCTAGAGACGATAGAGAAGCTAAGGCGCAACCCTCTGGTGGAGTACGCCGAGCCAAACTACACCGTTCAGGCTGCAAATACTATCGCGGCCGAGCCCCATTACAGTCCTGTACCTACGGCTGTCTGGCCCGATGACCCGTATTTGCAGTGGAATCTTGCCAAGATTGAATCCTTTGCTGCTTGGGACATCACCACTGGTAGCGATGGAATCATTATCGCCGTCATTAGCACGGGTGTTGATCTCGACCATCCCGAATTAAAGGATAAGATATGGACCAACAAAGGCGAGATACCAGGCAATGAGATAGACGACGATGGGAATGGCTTTGTAGACGATGTGCATGGCTGGGATTTTGTCAATTGGCCCAGCGAATCGCCCGGCGAACCCCAGGATGATCATTGGTACGGGACCTATGTGGCCAGCATCGCGGCAGCGGAAACCAACAACGGCATACTCATCGCCGGCGTCTCCTGGGGAGCTGAGATCATGCCCGTTAAAGTGCTAGATCAGGGAGGTGGGTCTATTGCTGACATAAATGGGGGAATTCTCTATGCCGCTGATAACGGGGCCAAGGTTATAGACCTAGGCTTCTCCCTTACCTCCTCCGACTACCCCCATTCGACGCAGAATGTAATAAATTATGCTCATTCTAAGGGCGCTCTTATCGTCGCTGGATCGGGCGATCCCAGAGTAAATAATCCCGTTCCCCCAGATGCATACCAGTATCCAGCAGCTCTTGAGTACGTTGTTTCCGTTGCTGCCACCGACCGTGACGATGAGCGATGGAGTGGTTCAACCTACAACGACATGGTGGACGTCGCTGCGCCTGGAGTCGGAATCTATGGTGTCTGTATCTACCCTTCCTGTGAACCAGCCGCCCCTCTCGTCGGTACTTATGCGGCCGCTGCCCAGGTATCGGGATTGGCAGCATTGATCTGGTCGGTTAACCCCAATTTGACGCACGACCAGGTAGAGGTCATCATCGAGTCCACAGCCGTTGACCTGGGCGATCCTGGTTTGGATGAATACTTCGGCTGGGGACGCATTGATGCGGCCGCCGCTGTGATGACAACGACCCACTACCTTGAAGTGGAGCCCGCCAATGTCGTTGACTTGGGTCGCGTCTGCGACCACGGCGTTCTCCCGTCGCGGACGATCACCAATCCAAATACAAACGCCTCCACGTGGCGCGCTATGCCGACAGATGACTGGCTCTCCATCAGCGGCCCAGCAGGTCTGACGCCATCTCTTGCAACAGTCTCCATAGACTCAAGTCAATTGCAAGACTACCGCGTCTACACGGCGGGGATCACCGCGATCAGTATAATGACCAATTACGAGCACAGCCCGCTAATAATTCCCGTAACCGTTGTATATACGCAGTGCTGGACGAGCTATCTACCTTTGCTCTTCAAGAACTATAGTTCCGATTAGCTCTTTTGGTAATGTACGGACTCTGAGCGATTCGGGCGGTCGTCCACGTTTTGCAAGAGAGCTAGTGCGCGAACAAATCATCGCTTGCAGGTTGGCGATGGACACCTTGAGGTTGAAAAACTCGATCTTCTCGTTATGACCCGAATCATTTTAGTGCGGCATGGCCAAACGGAGTGGAACGTCGGAGCTGGGGGCGGCGAGCGCTTCCGGGGCCGGGTTGACCTGTCGCTGGATGATGCAGGGCTGGCTCAAGCTCAGGCCCTGGCAGAGCGGCTCGCCAACCGCCCCATTGTCGCCGTCTACTCCAGCCCCTTGCAGCGAGCGGTGGAGACGGCCCGGCCAACAGCTCAGCAACTCGGCCTGCTGGTGCAGCCATTGCCAGGCATCATTGACATCAACTACGGCGACTGGCAAGGGCTGTCACATGACGAGGTCGCCCAGGCCCATCCCGACCTCTATCCTCGCTGGCTGGAGACACCTCACCGCGTCAAATTTCCCCACGGCGAGAGCCTGCGCCAGGTGCGCCTCCGAGGCATGGCCGCTCTGAAAGAAGTGGCCGCCCGCCACGATGGTCGGGTTATTTTACTGGTAGCCCATCAGGTGGTGAACAAGGTGCTGGTTTGCGCTATGCTCGGCCTGTACAATTCCCACTTCTGGCGCATCCAGCAGGACAACGCCTGCCTCAACATTTTCGACTACCAGGATGGTATCTTCACCGCCGTGCTGATCAACGATACCTGCCACCTACACCAATGACGTTTCGCGTTTTTCACGTTTCACGTTTCACATTTTACGTTTCACACCTCTTGGTCATGACTCAACTCTAGCTCATTTGAGATACATCGCCCTGGCGAACTCGTCAACGAAACGCTTGTCGTTGGTCAGCTCGATGTATTCGACCTGGCGAGCGATCTCAGCAGCTTTGGCTCGCTGCTCCTGGGAGACGAGAGCCAGCTTGGCTCCCATCCCCGCCGCGTTGCCCACCTGGTTGAAGCGCTCCAAAGGAAGGGGCGGAAACATGCCGATGGCGATGGCGCTGGACACGTCAATGTAGGTGCCGAAGGCCCCCGCAATGATTACCTGGTCAATCTCCTGCGCGGACAGGCCGGCTTCGTCCAGGAGGATGTTGATCCCCGCTCGAATGGCCCCCTTCGCTAGTTGAATCTCGCCCACGTCGCCCCGGGTGATCACCACTTCACGGTCGCTCCCTTCCTCTTCGGCTGCCACCAGGACGAACTCTGGGCCGTGATCCGTGCGCCGCACGCGAGGATGATCGCCCATGTTTCCCCGCTCGTCCACAATCCCCGACTGGCGCAGTTGAGCCACCGCATCCAAAACGCCTGATCCGCAGAGCCCCACCGGTGGGGCGTCGCCGATGGTCTGGTATTCCACCCCAGAGGCGGTGATGCGCAGTCGCTCGATAGCTCCCTCGGCGGCCCGCATGCCATCCCTGATGTGCGCCCCCTCGAAGGCCGGGCCTGAGGCAGTGGAACAAGCGATGAGGCGGCCATTGGCTCTGAGAACCACCTCGGTGTTGGTGCCGATGTCCAGCCCCAGCACCGTCCCCTCGGCCTCGCCGATCTCCGTGGAAAGGATCATGGCCACGTGGTCGGCCCCCACGAAGCCAGCGATATTGGGAAGCAGGTGGACGTAGCCGCCGGGGGCGATCTCCAACCCCACCTCCCTGGCTTTCAAATCCAAAGCCTCGCTGACCGCCGCCAGATAAGGCGCCAGGCCCAGTTGCCTCACGGGAAGCCCGGCAAAGAGGTGGTGCATGGCAGTGTTGCCTACCACCACCGCCTCCACTATCTCCTCAAGATGATGGCCGCTCTGGGTGCAGAGGTCGCGGGCCAGGTCGTTCACCGCGCCGACGACCGCTTCCTGCAAAGTCGCCGCCTGCTCCTCCCCTTCCATGGCGTAGGCGATGCGGGCCATCACGTCCTCGCCGTATGCAATCTGGGGATTCATGGCCCCTGCCGCAGCCAGGGTCCGCCCCGTCTCCAGCTCCACCAGATAGCCAGCCAGCTTGGTCGTCCCCACGTCAACGGCCAGACCCAGGAGCCCGCGCCCCAGCGGGCCGAAGCTGACCACCTCACGGCCTCGCAAGCCGACCGTGCCTGACCATCCCTCCTCCCTCAAGCGGGTGGGCAGTTGGCGCAGCACCGCGAAGTCCACGGTCAAGTCGCTCAGGCCCAGCGTCTCCGCCAGATGATGTCTCATTCGATCCAGGTCGGAGCGGATGTCCTCCCGCGTGGGTGGGGGGAGTTGAACGTCGCAGCCCACCACCACGGGGACGATGGGCACCGTCAGTTCTTGCCCCTCCACCTGGGTGCGCTGGGCGGCGGTCAGCGATTGGGGTGGGATGTGGAGCTTGAGGTCGCTCAGCACCTCGGCCTGGCAGGCCAGGCGATAGCCCCTGGCGACATCATCTGGGCTGAGCTTTTTCCCTTCCGTTTCGCTCAACGGCGAGACCCGCCCTTCGAGAACCCGCACCTTGCAGCGGCCGCAGGTACCCTTGCCCCCGCAGATAGAAACCAGGCCCACCCCGGCCTGCTGAGCGGCGGTCAGTACGGAGATGCCCCGGCCAACTCGCAAGCGCCGACCGAGGGGTTCGAAATCAACTTGATAGAACATCTGGTTTCAGCCTCCAGTTATCGGTAGATGAAGTGCAGTGCAGACGCGGGTTATTATAGCAGAATAGGCTGTAGGAGTCAACGATTTGACCGCGAGGTCAGATTTCTTGGGGGGACGGTCGAGGGAAGGCCAAAGCCTGAGGAGTTTGCTCACCAAGCTAAACAGTGGGCATCGGCGTGGGGGCCAACGAGATGGGGGTGGGCGTCTTACTCGGGTTTGGTGTATTGGTCGGCAGATAGGTAGGTGAGGGGGTAGGCAACGGTCCGAGGCTAATCACGATAGTCACATTTCCGTGGCATGGCTTCATTCTCGAGCCTGCCGGCGGATCCTGCGAAATCACAGCTCCGGCTATGACGTTTGGGGCATATTGGTTGCTCCTGACAGGTTGCAACTCCAATTCAGTGAGCATGCGCTCGGCTGCTGCCTGATCCAGCCCCACGACATCAGGCACCTCGCATATCTCCGCCGGAGTAAAGCCTGCTGTGAAAAGCATTGTGCCCGCACTTATGAGAGAAGCTATCGCCACAAGAAGCAGACCGCGGATGAACATAGTTTCAGCCACCCATAGAGAATTGGCCTTTTTCAACAGAATTGGTTGGTTGAACTTCGCCTGAGAGATGTACATTACAATGCGGTCAGCAACTGACTGCCTGCATTCTTGAAGTGCCTCAACAAACTCGTCAGCGTTAGGAAGTGCGAAGCCCGCCACGCGCCTAGCATAAATAGCATAATAGACAGCCACCAAAAGGTGTGTTATCGCAAGGCCATAAAAGACCCCTACAGTCAAAGCAGTAGGTGTTGAAATATCCCACTTCTCGCTGAACAGGGCTGGCAAAGCTAAAATAACACTGACTGTCACTCCGAAGGCAGAAATGAATGCAAGGGCCTTGCTCTCAAGGGTCTCATTTCTCTCACTCTCGGATTCAAACACTAGTTTAGCAAGAGATTCACTCTCCTCTAGCAGTCTTGCGTCTTCGGGAAGCGATTTGCTAATCTCTGCCTGAATCGACTTCATTCTCTCCTGATAACTACCAAAGATTCTGCTATCAATAGCTTTCCGTGCGATGCGCTCCTCGTAAGGTGGCCAAAGCCAAAAGATGATCTTCAGCAAACCTGGCATTTATGTCTCTTTCTCTTTATCGTAAAAGATCATTAGATCACATAGCGTCTCGGCAATCGGGACATTGTTTGGCTTTTGTAACCATCCCCATTCGCCGTTAGGATTAATTTCGAGGAAGAAGAATCTTCCGTCGTGCTCGACTAGGTCTATCGCGCCGAAAATCAGGCTACTAGCCTTCACGTATCTTCTACACAGATCCTCTGTCTCAGAGGGGAGACTGCATGCAACGAAACGGAGTTCGCTCTTCTCGGTTCTCCAGTCTATATGTAGGTTTTTCTGGTTTTGCCATTCCACTCTTACTGGAAAAACGGTTTCTCCCACAACTGTGACTCGATAATCAATCTTCGGGCTTAGGGACTGCTGAAATATGCACGGACTAATCCTGATTTCTTCCTCTGCGGCGAGATCAGCAACAGTGATTTCGTTTGTGAACACAAAGAAATCTTCATCAGGTTCTTCAATCAGCGGAGAGTACAGTGCCTTTGCCACGAGTCGATTGCCGTGCCTTTTTGCCAGTTGCCGTGCTTCGTCCGGATCATTTGTGATAGCGGTCTCAGGTATTTGGAAACCGATTCTTGCGGCCACCAATAGTTGACGAGCCTTGTTTTCCATAACGTCGTTTGCTTGTGGGTGGTTGATCCACATAACATCAGGGATAAGCTGAAGAGCTTCCAACCATGAGAACCATTGATCGTTCACAAAGCTTTGTGTCGCAGGTGAGGGTCTCGCGCTTCGGGGTATGTCATCGAACGGTTTTCCTGGTCGACGATTCCAAATCACGTTGACGGCGCGCGTCAAATCGTAAACTTCTCCGCGTTTGGATACCAGAATCCTAAGATCTGGAAGACAGATCGTCGCTTGGCCTGAAGCAAGATCTTCCGTGTTAATTCGCAAGAAGTCGCATCCGCGAGCACGCAACTCAGCGACAACGAAGTCAACGGTGATATCCCACTTATTTGAAAGGATCAAGATCATGAAGCCTCACCGTTGCCTCCACATGCGGCGGTCCTTTTGATCCTCACCCTTCTCGATGTCTTTCTTCTTAGTTATTGGCCCTTCTCTTCCATGTTGTTCGATCGCGGGTGGGCAATCTGGAGAACCTAGCCACCGGACCATATCTATGGATTCATCGTAAGCGTAGTCTGGGTTCTTGCCCGCGCGCTCAGGCGAAAGGCATGGTTGGGCAAAGCGGAATAGAAAGGGTCTAATCATAGCAAACCTCCAATCGTTGCTCTTGAACAGTTCTGAGTGAGAGACGGCTTTGCACTCTGCTAAGGCCATCCCGATAATACGATAAATCTGTGTCACAGCCAACGTTAGCGCCAGCGTGTCGTTATGCACATCCCCGCTACAGTGGATGGTAGCTCACCCCAATTATACACCAAAGGCAGCGCTTGCGCAAACAAACAGCCGACCACCCACCAGGATCGCTCCCCGGCTAGGAGTCGGCTATCAATCTTCCATATCACCCTCCTCGATGAATTACAATTGAGACAAGGGCTGCGACGGTGTCATACTCTTCTGCCGGTTGCGATTGGGACAAAAGCTGCAGTGGCGTTGTACCTTTGTGGACTGCAATTGCCACGGAGGATACAAGGACGCTATACTCCGATTTGTTGCCGTCATACACAGAGCGACAAATCGCAGTGTAACTCTCCATCTCTGCTGCTTCAAAGGTCACCGCTGATGAGATGAATCAGGAGTCTGGATGCTATTTGACTACAATCAGTTGCTCAGCCTCCCTACGCCAACCTTGCTCTTTTTTGCGAAACATCACTACCATACCCTCTAACTGATCAACATCAACTTCGCTGATGTTAAGAATGTCAGAGGTTTTAAAGAATACGCGTTCGCCCTCCTCTTCGATCCGAATAACGCCATCCTTCGCAGCAGGATCGAACTGTGTGACCTTACCCATGACATAGTTTTTGCTGCTTTCGCTCATGAACGTTTCTCCTTTCTAAGTTGATAAAGCAAAGACGCATACACTAGAGGCGACTGCCACCTCTTGGAGCGTATTGTAGCTATTGATCTAATCATCGTCAGTCACCCTTGACAATGGTAACGAGAGTTCCAACCTGACCTATGTCTCTTCGGTCTTGGTGTGATCAACAGATTTGACCGACAAATAGCCCGCGTGGGAAATGCCAAGTAGAGTTATCAAACTTGCTGAGAATTCAGGAAAGTCTACGCCGAGGGGGTTTTTCCATGCACTACCTTGTAACAGTGTGTATAAAGCGACACCGTAACTCACTAGAACTGCCGCTGTGAAGAAAAACATCTGCACTTTTGACAGATCAATGATGTTATAGTTGCCGACTTCGTCCCCTTGGAACAGGTCTCCCAGCTTGGCATCATCAGGTTTATCATTCACATACAACAGACCTTCCGCTGATTCACCTTCTTTGCTTACGCTATCTTCAGCATTTTTCAATGCCATTTCACTAGTAGCAAGGGCTTTAGTGACTTCCACAAAGTCGGCATCTAGCGTTTTCTTATAACGCTGCGCTTCGTTCTTCTGTTCTTCCAGTTCCGCCTTCTTTGCCGCGTCAGTTTCACTTGCAATCTTCGTTTCAAGTTCGTTAAGTCGAGATTCTGCTTCTTCCCTATCCATATCCAATTTGTTACGTTCTTTTTCCTTCTTGTTGCGATCTTCCTCCAGGAGCGTAGCCTCCCTGCTTTTTTCAGTCTTGTACTTCTTGCCAGTTACTCTGCTTTTCTTTGAACCCTTTATCAAGCTTGACCCAGCAAGTGACGCAGTGCTGATGCCTAGAGCCGCTACCAGCTCTGCCGGGAAAGTAATGCGGAGTGGGTGTTTGCCTTTGCAATGCACCTCAGCCTTTTCCTCAACCAACTTGGCCTGGTCAGGATCTAGGTTTTTGACATCTTCTGCTTTGAAGATATCCGCCCTGCAATCAGCTACCTGCTTGTCCGTTAACGTGGACAGTCCTCCTTCCAAATGGCGCGGCAGCGCGACAGCCAGGAATGCCGACAGTGTCATGATGGTCCACAGGGTTATTTGCAAGCGAGACAAGCTCGTCCTGTTGCGAGAATCGATCAGAACACCATACCAATGACCGCTTGTTGGGATTCCTAAAGAAAGCAGCAGCAATATCATCAATGCAGCGAATAGACCCCAAAGTAAGAGAGGTCCAGTCCTTGCTTGAAAAAGCCCAAAGAGCGTTAATACCAACACACTCACTAAGCCAATCCAGAATACAACCTGCAGCCCCATACCCCATTTTTCTAGCCTTTCTTTTTCGGCCATTTTGAACCTCCTTAGTTGTTTCTAGAGTATTGAAGCAATTGGACACCGTGTTTGCAGTATACATTGCCAGATCGTGGTATTGATCTGCTTGATACTCTCCATCTGCACCTCCTTTTCTTCTGAGTATTCGCCCATTCGGCCATTGCCTCTATCACCTGCCCAGAAGCCACCCCGCAAACAAACAGCCGACCACCCACCGGGATCGCTCCCGGGCTAGGGGTCGGCTATCAATCTTTCATATCACCCTCCTCGCTGAATTACAATTGGGACAAGGGCTACGACGGTGCTACATTCCGATTTATGCTACGATTGTACTACAGATTGAGGCAGGTGTCAAATGCCCAATTTCGGAAAAACTGCTCCCGTCCGTAACAGCACCATGACAGGGGCGCTGGCTGCCTGATGCTGGCAGCGGTTGGGGCACAGGCCGAAGCCGCAGCCATCTGAAAAGCAATAAAAGCGGGCCAGCAGAACTGAAGTGCTGGCCCATTCCAAATTGCAGCCCAACGGCGGCGCTCGCGCGAACAGGACAGGGAAAGAGTGAACCAGGACTCTGTGCCCCGGCTCACTTCTCCCCAGTGTAGCGAGTTACAGCGCGTTCCGCCCCTACGGATACTGGCGCAGTATCATCGGCAGGTAGACTTTGTACCCCGCCGCCACGCCGCCACCCCAGAATCCGCCACCGAGGGTGTAATCGCCGCCAGTCAGGATGCCAGCGTCGGGCTGGCCGATGGCGCCGACCAGGATGTACGAACCGCCGCTAGCAGTGCCTCCGCCGCCGTCCACCGTCCACCAGGAGAGGTCGTAGCCTGATCGAGCCAGGGCCGTGGAGACGATTAGCAGCAAGGCGATTGTCACCAGCACTGTCGTTCGGCCTGTCATTGTGAAGTGTTTCATCTTTCACCACCTTTCACCTTACCGCAGTGTGACGAACACCGGAATCGTGCCAGTGTCCTTGTCCAGTGGAGCCAGGGCGATGCCGATCACCGGCGCGCCTTCGGTCACCATCATGCCCTCCAGCATTCGAGTGCGCAGGGCACGGACGTGGCCAGACCGACTCGCCGCCGTCAACCGCTGGCCGGGCACGATGTCGCCGGCTGTGGCGTCGGCTTTCACGTGGGCGACGCCGAGCACGGTGAGGGCCACGTAGTCGCCGGCTTTGGCCGGCCCGGGGACGCTGTGCAGTTCCAGCGGCGCGTGGCCGTCTTTATCGGCCTTGCCCGGCATGGGTTGCAGCACCATGAGGCTCTCGACGACGCCGATGACGCCAGGCCAGGTCTTGGCATCAGCCAGGCGCACACGCGGCAGAGAGCTCAGGGTATCGGGCAAGGGATCGGCCAGCCCTGCCGCTGCGACCAGATCGCCTGGCGTGAGGGAATCGGCGCCATCCACTACTGCTACCAGCGTCAGCGAACTGAAAGTCACGTTGGCAGCGCTGATTTTGTCGAGGGTGGACAGCGCCCACTCGCCGTTGGCGTCAGCCGTTTGCACGTACAACGCGGTGAACGAGACACCGTCAGAGGGTATGTAGACGCCGTAGTTGGGGAAGTCTGCGCCATCGCCGATTTGCAGGCCATCATCGCCACTCTTGTTGACACGTAGCCCATCGCCGCCCCCAAGATTGGTAGCAGTCAGCATGGGCGCATCATTGGCGCCGGTGATGAGCGCCCCACCATTGGCGCGGACCGCGAATTGATTGGCTGCGGTGGACGCAAAGTCAACATCGGTGGAGTCGGCCCAAACGAAGGCTCCGTCGTGATTGGCTTTCGCCCGATAACCAGCAGCGAAGCTGTACTCACCCTCGGCGGCATTCACTAGTCCCCCAGGAACGGTAGCATACACGCCGCTGGCAATGTTGCCCGCACCCCCGCCGATGGTGGCGTAGTCGGTCGTGGCGGCGTTCCAGTAGCCTCCGCCGATGCTGGCGAGCGTCCCCGTAACCACATTGAACGCACCCCCGCTGATGGTGGCTCCGTCGCCGCTGGCGGTGTTGAGGCTGCCGCCGCCGATAGTGGCACCTCCGCTGCTGGCGGTGTTGAAGCCGCCGCCGCCGACGGTGGCGCCTTCGCCGTTGACGGTGTTATGTAGACCACCTCCCACAGCCGCGTATTCGCTGGTGACGGTGATGTAGGAGCCGCCGGCCACCGTGGCCGCCTGACCCGTCACTCTGATGTACTCACCACCGCCTATGGTGGCGGAGTCGCCGCTGGCGGTATTCCAAAAGCCCCCGCCAACGGATGCGTGGTTGCCGCTCGCGGTGTTGAGTTCGCCCCCGGCGACGGTGGCATCTCCGCCGCTGGCCTCGTTGGCCCGCCCCCCGGCGACGGTGGATTCTTCGCCGCTGGCCTCGTTCACGTCGCCCCCGCCGACAGTGGCGTAGATCCCACTAGCGGTGTTGCCGTCGCCCCCGCCGACAGTGGCATAAGCCTCGCTGGCGACGTTGCCGCTGCCCCCGCCAACAGTAGCGCTCTGATTGCTCACCGTATTGGCCTGGCCCCCGCCGATGGTGGCCCAGGCACCACTGGCGGTGTTGTTTATGCCCCCGCCGATGGTGCTCGATTCCCCACTGGCGGTGTTGCTGAGTTCAATAGACCATAAAGAGTCGAAGCCACCGCCACCAGCTATGACCGCGCCGAAGCCACTGGCGGTGTTATACCCGCCCCCACCTACGGTAGCATAGTCACCACTGGCGATATTGTGCTGACCACCTCCCACCGCCGCGTATTGGTTCGTGACTGTGATGTGAGAACCGCCGGCCACCGTGGCCGCCCGACCCGTTACCCGGATGTATTCACCCCCGCCGATGGTTGCCTTCTCAGCGTCAGCGTAGTTCAAGTACCCTCCGCCAACGGTCACGGCGGTGCCATAGGCCCGGTTGTTGGAACCCCCACCAATGGTGGCTGCATAGTCGCTGGCCTCATTGTCCCAGCCCCCGCCGATGGCGGCGCTGTCGCCGCTGGCGGTGTTGTGCCCACCCCCGCCGACGGCAGCGGAGTCGCCGCTGGCTCTATTGCTCCTGCCCCCACCCACCGTGCCGTAGTCATCGGTCACATAGTTGATGTCACCGCTTTCTCCCCCGCCGCCGATAGTGGCGCCAACTGCCCCGCCGGTCACACTATTCCCGCTGAAGCCGCCGATGAGGTTTGGACTGGTGGCGTTGGGCTCCAGACGCAGGGCGCGGGCGTTGTTCACCCGCAGCTCCAAAGCCTGGTCGTCGGTGGTGCCCAGGAAGTTGGTGGCGGGATTGGTGCCGGCGTTGCCAGTCAGGGACCAGCCGCCGCCGCCCGCGCTGGTCTCGTCGTTGCCGCACTGCCACTGGCTGCTCGTGCTGTTCCACTTGGCTACCTGGCCGTTGCTGCAGGACAGCCCGCCCAGGGTATCAGCGTCCACCCCGTCGGCGAAATCGGGCGGGACGCCCGTGAGGCCAGACCAGGGCGCGCCCAGGGCGTAAAGGGCGTAGGGCGTCGCAGTGAGAGCCTGGCGGGGCGTGAGGGTGGTGTAAGCGCCAGCGCTCGCGCCCGGCCGCACGCCGATCTCCAGCCAGCGGGCATCGCCCGTGAAGGCGCTGCCGAAGTCCAGTTCCACCGTGAACAGGCCATCGCTCACGGTGACGTCATCTTTGGGGATGGTGCCCACCCACGCCCCACCGCTGGCAGCGTCGTAGAGCTTGAACTGAAAGTCGTAGCTGCCATTGGCCAGACTGCCGCCATCGGTCAGGCGGCCCTGGTAGGTGAAGCTTGTGCTGAGCGGAGCCGAAGCAGTGGCACCTACAGGGGACGCCTGGACACCCGCCTCGCCTTGTGGCCCCGGTTCCTGAGCCTGGGTTAGTCCCACTGCCAGGGCCAGCACGCTGATGAGAATCCGTTTTCCTTTCATCGTACACCTCCTTTGAGTTTGGTATTTGGCTCGGATAGCCCATACGGGTCCATTATAACAGAATGGGGTACAGAGGTCAACTGTTTCGGGGCGAAGGGTGCATTTCAATTAGGGGCAAGTAGGCTTTCTGTTGTCATTGCGAGCGGTTTGTGCGAAGCAATCTCCGTTAGAGTTTGGAACACGGAATCACGGAAGGTACGGAGTCGCGGAACTTCCGTGCTTCCATGTCCTCCATGCTTCCGTGTTCCCGCGTTCTCCGGATATGTCTGAGTAATCACGTTAAGCGCTACTAAACTTGACTCCAACTTGGGGGTAGAACAGTCGGGGGAAGGCCAACGTCCTGAACAACAAAAGAGGGCCAGCAGACTTACGCTGGCCCTTTGCGGTTCACCCCCACGGGTGTGGGGAAAATGCCTGGCATGACAGTGCGGCCATCGCCGGCATTACCGCTTTCAGTATCCTGTGTCGGATCGTCTGGGTTGTAACTGCGTGCTCGGGTTCGGGTCGTGATGGCGATCTCCCCTTTCAGTATCCTGTGTCGGATCGTCTGGGTTGTAACACAATTCTCCCAAATTCCATATAATCATAGATGTCAGCTTTCAGTATCCTGTGTCGGATCGTCTGGGTTGTAACACCGTGGCATAAGCACCCACCACCTCACACACCTGCTTTCAGTATCCTGTGTCGGATCGTCTGGGTTGTAACGCCCTGAAGTCGATCCCGTCGCTCTTGTTCGTCTCCACTTTCAGTATCCTGTGTCGGATCGTCTGGATTGTAACGCAGACAAGGCGGCGAGGGACGCCTGGGAATACACCGACTTTCAGTATCCTGTGTCGGATCGTCTGGATTGTAACCAGGCGGAACGGCTGACGGTGATAACGACCTGCTGGCTTTCAGTATCCTGTGTCGGATCGTCTGGATTGTAACATTACTGGTGGTGGGGGAAGCCGACTTGGATGTCCAGCCTTTCAGTATCCTGTGTCGGATCGTCTGGATTGTAACCCTTGACCGCTGAATTGACATCTTCCATTGAACTATACTTTCAGTATCCTGTGTCGGATCGTCTGGATTGTAACACGTTGCAATGTGCGCCACGACGTAGTAGGTTCTTATCTTTCAGTATCCTGTGTCGGATCGTCTGGATTGTAACAGTCGAGGGCGTGAGCGGGGAGACTATTACCTTCGACTTTCAGTATCCTGTGTCGGATCGTCTGGATTGTAACCTCGTCGAATTCGACGCCTTCCTCTTCCAGCGTGTAGCTTTCAGTATCCTGTGTCGGATCGTCTGGATTGTAACTACTTTGGGTGTCCATCCTTGCCGAGTACCTGGTAAGCTTTCAGTATCCTGTGTCGGATCGTCTGGATTGTAACCTCACGGCCATGATTGGGGACATCGCGAGGCGTCAATCTTTCAGTATCCTGTGTCGGATCGTCTGGATTGTAACCCGCAGAAGGTAGAGGCTACATTTGACGCCAGCCTGCTTTCAGTATCCTGTGTCGGATCGTCTGGATTGTAACCCCCCGCTTGGTGCGGTGAATCTGCCTCAGATGCCCTGATGGGCCGACAAACACGATTAGAGAGCTTCCTATGGCTTCCATCTTACCTCCTTCCCGCTTCGCTTGAGCCCGCTATCATGTGCTGGGTCGCAAATGTCTTTTTGCTCTCCCAACGGCCCGATTTGCGACTCAACGCCCAGGGAGACTAAACGTCGTTGCAGAAACGACGAAACTCACAGTTGACACACGACCGGCGCGACCGGGGAGGGCCGGGCATGGCTTCCCGCTCTACCATCTTCCGCATCGCTGCCACTATCTCCTGCACTTCCCCACGCAACCGCTCCGTTAGCGCTACCTCCTCTGCTTTCCTCGTCACCAGGGAGTAGACGAAGCCTCGTCGGACCACCCCTCCCCACGTCTCCCCCAACATCATCCCGTACGCCGCCAACTGTCGTTTGACGTGGCGTCCGATGCGCCGCCGGGTCTGCTTGTACTCCACCGGGATCAACTCTCGCCCTTCTCCATCTCCTACCTCGATTACCATGTCCACCCGCCCCCGCAGGCCAAGTATAGACGATTCCAGCCAGACGTCAAAGCGCCGCTCGCCTTTCTTCAACCCGTAGGCAGCCAACGTGCGCCGCCGCTCTCCTTTCCCCGCCTTTTCGTGCGCGGCGATCCCAGCTTCCATTTTGTACGTGGTCGGACGGATGAGCGGCAGGCAGTAGGTGTAGTAGACGATCCGCGGGCAATAGGTGTATTGCTTCAGGTCGGTCACGGTGAAAATCAGGCGATCCTTGGCCTCATTCCCCATTTTCATCTTGGATGATCTCCAGCCGCTGCCGCCAATCTGTCTTGCAGATGGCGAAGAGCTGCACTTTGCCGGACCGATCGCCCAATCGGTCGCCGATCTTAAGCATCAGCTCCTCCCGATGGGTGCGCGTCAGATCACCGACGAAGGCCGAATACTGAATACGATCCAGCCCGTAGTCCAGGCAGAAGTCGGCAATCTTCGTCCGCGTGCGGTCATTCGAGATGTCGTATACCAGTAAGCACTTCATCGTGAGTTAGCCAGTTACCAGCGAGCGACGAAGGGCTCGTAGGTCTCACGATCACCGCGCACGAAGGTAGCGATGTGTCGCGCCTGACTCTGGATAATGATGCGCAAGGACTGTCGCTTCTGCTCGTATCGCTCCGCCGCCTCCAGCCGCGCCAGCACCTTCTCCGCGATAGCCCGCCGACTCTTCTTCACCAGCCGCCCCTTCTCATCCAATTCCAGCGACGTCTTCTTGTTCGCCATCCCCACGATGGTTCGATCCACGACGACCTGTCGGAACTCCTCGATCAGATCGAACACCAGGCTGGGCTTGCCCGGCCGGTCGGTGTGGATGAATCCCGCGTACGGATCGAGCCCGGCCAGGACCAGCGCCCGCTCGATCTGGCCGTAGAGGATGCCGTACCCGTAGTTCAGCGCCGCGTTGATCGGATCCTGCGCTCCTCGCGTCTTCCGTCCCGGCCAACCGTACCGCTCGGGGATGATCTGCTTGAGCGCACTCCAGTACTTCTTCGCCGCCCGCCCCTCGGCCGAGAGGATTTGGTAGCGTACCTCTTCGACCGTATCACTTTCCAAGCGTCGTAGTTCCTCCAGGTGATCCTGTACCTCGCCGATGTACAGGTGCAGTTCCTCGTACAGCTCCGGATCGGTTTTCTGGCGATATTTGGCGGTGTAGCGCAGGAAGCCAGCCTGGTTAGTGACCTTGCCCCTGGCGAAGGCCACGGCCAAAGTCAGGCCGCGCTCGTCGTGGTAGGCTTCCAGTTGCGCCCGCCGCGTCAGAACAGTGCCCGTCAGCCCGGCCGAGTAGATCGCGGCGTAGGGCCGCCCCCGATGATCCACGAAGTGGATGGGGATACCCTCTTTGGTGCAGGCTTCGATGGCGTCGGCGGAGATGCCAATGCCTCGGCCACTGATGAGCACGCTTTCCAGGTGGAGCAGCGGCGCTTCCTGCACCAGCCGCTCCGATGGCGTCCCGTCGCCGCTGCGCATCACCTGCAGCCGCTGGCTGTGCTTGCCAACGAAGGCCCCGTACTTGTCCACGATCAGATTTTGGATGATGGGCATCACTCTCTCCTGCTCGCTATCTCATACCACCCATTCCCCTTGACCGCATCCTTCCCCACGTGCACGATCTCCCCCCACACCAGCCAGGGGAGAAACGGCTCCAGATCTCCCTCAAAAGTCACCTGGCCCACGAAGCCACCCATGGGCGTGCTGGCGCTTCGCCGCGTGGAGAAACTGTCCAGCTCCACCCAGTGGGTTTGATCCTTCACCACCTGCACCCCCTCGGCCTGGGCCATCACCTGGCGGAAGTCGAGCTCCCAGCTTTCAGTATCCTGTATCGGATCGAATGGGTTGTAACAGGGGGTGTCGGTGAACTCACGGGTCAGGTCGCGCAGTCGCTGGTGCAGCCGTTGGATCAGCGGGCGGAAGGTTGGGCGATGCTGGAGTTTGCCCTGCTCAATGATGCGCGTGGGCGTCTTGAAAACCAGGGTGATGCGATCCCTGGGCAACTGTGCCGCCCGCGCCAACACCTGCTCGTTGGTGACAGGCAGCTCGGGCACCGAGACCATCGTGTCTCCCTGACGCAGCACAGGCTGTCGCTCCCCGCTCAGCCGATTCAGGGCGCCGATCTCTCGAATGGTGAAAGTGCCCCGCCGCCAGCGGCCGTCCTCTCGCCGCAGTTTCTTGCCCAGCCCCCCTCGTTCCAGCGATTGACTGCCCAGCACCACGTAGGGGAAGAAGCTGAGTGCCTGAGCGAACATGGTCAAGCCGAACACCAGGGTCTCTCCGGGCTGGTAGCGGGTTTTGCCGTCCAGGGGCGGCTCGATGACGTACGGTCGTGGCACATCCACTCCACGTTTGCCCTCCGGGTTGCGAGTCGCCACCAGGAAGCAAATGGGGCAAGTGGCCCAGAGCGCGCACTCTCCGCAGTCCTTCACCTTTTTGTTGAAGCAGAACTGATTTCGCAAGGCATAGAACAGCGCGCCGCGAATAGCCGAGCCCTGGTGCTCGTTAAGCAGGATGGTCGTCTGCACCTCATAGGTGAAGTGCAGTTGGTGGGCGGTGAAGTTGTCCATAGTTTAACTCCTTTTGAGTATCCTGAAAGCGGGTAGTTCCCCCCTTAGGTGTTGCTGGCCTGACCGTGCCAAAATATGACATCGAATTTCGAGGATTCACCGAATTTGTCGTCGTGAATTCGGTAAATCCCTTGAATTCGTTGTCATATCGGCCGAACATCCATCCGGCAACACTCGCAGGGAGACCACCTGAAAGCGGATCGAACCATTGTCATTTGTCTCTATTCCTTTTTTCGAGTATAATTATGGCAGACAAGCCAACCGACGAGGTGAGTGAAATGGCGACTATTACCCTTAGTGATATCCTGGACGACCTACAGGTGGCCGAGCGAGGACTCCGCAAGTTCGAGCGTCGTTACTGGATCAGCTCAGCCGACTTCTACAAACTCTATTCCCAGGGCAAGTTAGACGATGGACAGCATCGCGAAGATTTCTCTGAGTGGGCCGGTCACTACAAGCTCAAGCTCAAGCGCGAAGCGGCTCTGGAAAACTTGTCGCAGCAGCAAAGTGACCAGGAGACCTGTCATGAACCGTCAAGAAATCGTCCAAGCACTGAAAGCCCTGGAAGAGGAACGCCGCCAGGCCGACCTGCCTGACCTGCGCACCCTTCTGGACGAAGAGGTCTACAACGCCAGTCAATCCTTTGACGAGCGTTTCCTTTGCGCCTGCGGCGGCGGTCACACCCGGCTCTGGGCCTGGGTAGAACTGGCCCAGGACGAGTTCGGTGTCACCTTCTACCTGACCGAGTTTACCGGCGACTCGTCGCTCCGGTATCGTCTCCAGACAGCCTGGAAGGTGCTGCGCGGTCGCAGCGTCGAGTTCGGCCTGATCTTCGATTTCAAGGACCTCCCCCGCCTCAAAGCCCTCATCAACCGCCTGCCCTAGCCTCGCTTCCATCTGACCGCATCCCCCGCTGCCTGCATGACCTTGATCGCCAACTGCATTGCCCTGTAAGAACAGCGGATTGGCAGGATGGTCGGATTTGGCCCCGCCTGATCCGTTCATTCTGCGCACCCGTGCTCTCTCTCGGCAACGGATGGCCTTCGGCAGAGCGGATAAGCGGATGAGGACAGCAGTTGGCTATCCGCTTATTCGCTGCCTATCCGTTGCGCTATATCTGCTCACCACTCCCTCTGGTGGTTGGCCAAGGGCGGCGTGTTCGGCCCGCAGTTCTTCCAGGAAGCGGTGCAGTTCGGCCCGCTCCAGAACCAGATGAGCGGCTGGCCCCTCACCACCGTAGCCGCGGCGACGAGCAGCCCGTTCCAGGTCAATCTCAGCATGGATGTCGAACAAGTCGTCGTCCAGTGGCCCCTCTGGGGCTGGTGGCTCCTCTTCCCCCTCCACCGGCTCCCACTGGGGCTCTGGCGCCAGCTCAATGCGCAACTGAAAGTCCGGCTCCATCGGCTCGAAGCGCAACTCGTTTTCCTCGCCAGCCACCAGCTTCTCTAGCCCTTCCACCAGCCATGTCCAGTCGTAGTCGGCGTGCAGCGTGCCATGGTCTTCCAGGATGGTTTGGTCGAGCATCTCCAGGGTCACGCGGTACTTGATCCACTCGTCTGAGTATTTGCGGAAGGGCGCGGCGGCGCGCTCCTCTGGCGGTCGACCGGTCATGAACTCCCCATGTTCGTCCACCGGGTAGCTCTCCCAGCCAGTCAGTTCCAGCGTGAACGCCAGTTGGGCGGTGCCGGGTGGGGTAGAGAGAGTGGGCACGTCTTCACCTCCTGAGCATCTGATCCACCCACAGGGCATCCTCGAGCAGGTGGTGATGATATTGCGGCAAATACTCCAGCGTCAGCGGCCCCTCCATTCCACTCTCCACGATGGCGGCGACGATTTCCTCAAAGTCGAGAGCCCCCTCCGGGTGGCGCAGCGGCAGGTGTTGTTGTCTCCCCTCTGCTCCCCGATTGGACAAGTGGAAGCAGCGGATACAATCGCTGTAGTCCACGACGTCGGCCAGCACCTCTGCCTGGGGCTTGTGCAGGTGAGCCGTGTCGTAGCAGGCTGCGTGGTGCTGCCGTCCCCGGCAGAAGGCGGCGATGCCCTCGATGCCTGACAGAAACCGTCGTCGGCCAGCGAACGTCTCCCAGCACAGCGTCACCCCGGCCTGGGCCAACAGCGGGTCCACCGCCGCAGCGATCTTTCCCTCGACCTCTTCGAGCCGGGCGTTGGTGGGGTGGACAACGATAAGTGAGCAATCCAGCCCCTGGACGATGGAGATGGTCTTGCGCAATACGGCAAGGAAGGCGCCGAAGTCGGCGATCTTCGCCTGGGCCATGTGCACCGAAGTGGCGGTCAGGGGCAGGACAGAGAAAGGGGCTAGCACCTTCTCCATCGTCACCCTTTGCAAGAACAGCTCAGGCCGGTAGAAGGCCACCTCCACACAGCCCACCTCGGCGTAGGTGGCCAGGGCCTCGTACCAGTTGTAGTCCCCGCGTTCCGGGTAGGAGACGCGGACAGCGATGTGGGTAGACAAGATCACCTCCAGGCAGCGGATGGCCTGCGGCGGAGCGGATAAACGGATGGAGCCATTGGCCAGCTATCCGCTTATCCGCTGCCTATCCGTTGCGCTATATCCGCTCGTAGAAGCTGAAGCTCCTGCTGGAGCGTACCAGGCGGTAGGGGAGGACGACGTGGCGCAGTACCCGCTCCTTGCCCAGCCTGATATTCTTGCCGCTGTAGATGTCGGCTTTCTCGAACGTCAGGCTGGAGTCGCAATCATCTAATTGCTGGATGATCCCATTGGCAGGGAAGGACCTGGTCGGGTCGCCATCTACTACGATAAAATCTGGCGGAGCAGCCGGGCGGTTCACCCCCACGCGGGTGGGGAAAACGGTGAGAGCTGGCCTTCGAGGACCCGCACCTTGCAGCGGCCGCAGGTGCCCTTTCCCCCGCAGATAGAAGCCAGGCCCACCCCGGCCTGCTGAGCAGCGGTCAGTATAGAGATGCCCCGGTCAACTCGCAACCGCCGACCGAGGGGCTCGAAATCAACTTGATAGGACATATTCAGTTTTAGCCTCCAGTTATCGGTGATGAAAAACAATGGCTGTGCGGGCCTATTATAACAGAATGAGGTGCAGAGGTCAACCATTCGTCGGCGAGGTTGGATTTGGTGGGTGAGCGGTCGGGGGAAGACTGTCAATTGAACAGCAACAAAAGAGGGCCAGCAGACTTACGCTGGCCCTTTGAGGTTCACCCCCACGGGTGTGGGGAAAATGCCTGGCATGACAGTGCGGCCATCGCCGGCATTACCGCTTTCAGTATCCTGTGTCGGAATTCCGATGCAAATCATGCGCCGAAAACACGACTGGGGAAGATCACTGGACGTGTTTTTCATGGTTGGGGTTGTGGCTTTAGAGCATGGTTGGAGTGTTTCCTACGCCGCCATTGCATAGATACTCCGCCCTGCTCCCCAGTAGTTGTCGTAGACGTGCTGGTAGATTTGGGTGCTTTTCTGCTGGCACATCTTGTTGGTGTAGCGTTCGGGAAGTCGCCAGATCATATCTTTGATAACGATCAGTACTGCCGCGCGGGATTGCTGGCGCTTTCGCCAGTCGAGCACCAGTTTCTCTCGCTTGAGAGTGTCTAGGAGCTCGCGAGCGATACGTTTGATTTCAAGCTTCTCTTTCTCCTTCAGGCCGGGCTCGGGGCGGGTAAGGATGTCGAAGACGGCAAGCTCTTCTTCACTGAGAGTTTCAGCGATAGCACGTTGCTCTTCTTCGTCAAGTCGTTGGGCGAACTCGATCAGCTTGTCAAAGAACTCTTCGACGTTGCGAGAGCCGGTATTGTACTCATCAATCATTCTCTGGAACTCTTCCAAGTAGTTCATCCGGCTCCGGTTCAGGCGCACCAGGCGCCGCAACCTGGCATTGATGGTGCCCCGTAGCTTCTCAGCCTCGGTGCGCTTGCGCCCCCGCTCAAACTGCTGCTTGAGCGCCTCGAAGTCTATCTGGCTCAGATTGTAGAAGACCCCGGCTTCGCGGATGACGTAGCCCCTGGCGGAGACCGACTCGTCCAGCAACTCCTCAACCGCGCCCATCACCTCGGAGATGTCGGCCTCGGGCGTTAGCGCGCGGATCTTTTCTGCAAGTACCGTGAAGACCTTTCGCTTGGGACTGAATTCCCCAGCCCGCGTGTCGGGCAGGATGGCCTTGAAGAGCCGGTCCACGTTGGAGGCCAGGGCCAGGTACTTGGTCTTGAGATCGTCGTTGATGATGATCTTCTCGACGGCGTCATCCATCAAGGCAATCCGCTCGTAGCCCTCGCTGCTCAGGATCGGCTTGATGTCCACGCCGCGCTCGTCGCAGAAGGTGGTAGCCTCTTCAATGGCCTCGCGTAGCCGCTCGACCAGGGCTTCTTTGTCCTCGACCGGCTCCTCGCCTGGCTGGAGTTCGCCACCCGGTCCGGTACCATAGATGGCCAGCGCCCGCTGCAGGTCGCGGAAGATCCCGACGTAGTCCACGATCAAGCCGTTGACCTTCTCCCCGAAGACGCGATTGGCCCGGGCAATGGTTTGCATCAAGGTATGGTTGCGCATCGGCCGGTCGAGGTAGATGGTGGAGCAAGAAGGCACGTCGAAGCCGGTCCGCCACATCGCACAGACGAAGACCAGCCTGAAGGGGTCGGCAGGGTCTTTGAACTCCTCGTCCAGGTTCTCGGTCATTATCCGCCTTCGATGGTGTAGGATGTCCAGACCCTTCTCCTTGAACTTCTGCACTTCCCCCTGTTCTGGGGAGATGACGACGGCCATGTCGGTCTCTTCCATAAAGGCAATCTTGGCCTCCAACACGGCCCGCTCCTCCGACGACGCGGTAGCGAGCCTGGCCCGCAAGTCCTCAATGGCGTACCACCAGTATTTCTGAACCTTGTTGAACATCTGCACGGTGGTGAGCTTATCAATGGAGACGACCATGGCCTTGCCCAGGTAGCCCCGGTTGATAAAGTGCTGTACAATATCCTCAGCGACTTTTTCCAGGCGGTCGTCGCGGGTGATGAGGTGGTACTCGCGGGCGAACTCGCGCGCCAGTTTTGCTTCCTGGGCATCGTCCAGCTCCGCCTCCTCCAGCAAGCGATTCATATCCTCGTTCAGTTGCTCATTGGTCAGCTCCAGCTCGGGGATGCGGTTCTCGTAGTAGAGCGGGACGGTGGCCCGGTCTACGGTGGATTGCTTGAAGTTGTAGGTGCTGACGTAGCTGCCGAAGACCTCCCGTGTTTTCTCCTCCCCGACCATCAGCGGGGTGGCGGTGAAACCAATGAAGGCGGCATTTGGGAGCGCGTGCCGCATGTTCATGGCCAGGATGTCGTACTGGCTGCGGTGCGCCTCGTCGGTGATGACGATTACGTCGGAGCGGTCTGAGAGTTTGGGGTAGCGCTCGCCCCTGCGGGTGTGGAACTTGTGGATCAGGGTGAAAACGTAGCGGTGATCCTCCCTCAACATCTGCTTGAGGTGCTCACCGCTCTGCGCCCGAACACGCTTTTCCGGCTCAGTGACGACTCCGCAACGGGCGAAGTTCTTGTAAATCTGATCGTCCAGGTCAATGCGGTCGGTGATGATGACGAAGGTCCAGTTACCGGGTAGCTTGCGCAGGATCTTCTGGGAGAAGAAGATCATTGAGAAGCTCTTGCCGCTGCCCTGGGTGTGCCAGAAGACGCCCAGCCGCCCTCGGTTATCCCTGATCTGACCCACCGCTGTGATAGCCTTTTCCACGCCCAGGTACTGGTGATTCTTGGCCACGATCTTGATGAGACCACCACGCACTCCCTGAAAAAGGACGAAGTTCTCAGCAATGTCCAGGAAGCGACCCGGTGCGCAAGAGCCTCGGATCAGGGTCTCCAGGGAGATGATGCCTTCCTCGCCCTCGCTGTTGATCTTCTTCCATGGGCTGAAGTGCTCCCATTCGGAGGTGATGGTACCGATGCGGCTGTCGCTGCCGTTGGAGAGGATGATGAAGGCGTTGTACCAGAGGAGGTGGGGGATGGTGTCCTTGTAGTCGCTGAGGTTCTTGCGATAGGCGTCTTTGAGACGCTTGTGGTGAGCCTTTAGCTCCCCAAAGAGGAGCGGCAGGCCGTTGACGAAGCCCACCAGGTCAGCGCGGCGGGTGTAGATGTCGCCGGTGACCCAGAACTGCTGAACCATCAGGAAGTTGTTGTGGGCAGGATTGGCCCAATCAATGACCGTGACCCGCTCCACCTGCTCCTCGCCATCCGCGCCTCGGTAGGCTACCTTGACGCCGTCCTTGAGCAGCGCGTAGATCTCCCGGTTGGCGTGGACCAGGGTCATCGCGCTGCGGTCGCGGGTGAGCTGCTCGACAGCTTGGTGGAGGGCTTCCGGGGGTAGATCGGGGTTGAGCCGGGCGAGGGCGGCCTCCAGCCGGGGGTGCAGGATCACCTCGGCCCGCGTGGCCCGGCCAAGGGAAGGCCCGCCACCTGAGACATCGTATGCCTCGGTGTAGGTCTCGCGGAAGGCGTTGACCGTCTGCCAGCCCAGCTCTTCAAAGAGGTCGAGGGTAGCGCGTTCTAGGGCATCTTCGGCGTCTGGAGTTAGGGGCATTTGCCTTCTCAATCCTTGTTCTTCGATCTATCAGTCTTCGAGTTCTTCGTACATGGCCTCATATTGAAGAAGGTACTCTCGATAGGTTTGCTGATCTTCGTCAGTGGAGAAAAGAACTTGGCTCGGCAAAAGAGTTAGATCGAAGATTTGAACAGCCTCGTGCAAGTCATCGACATATTCATTGAAGCCTTTGTGGTCCTCGTAGTATAGGCGGCCTTTCTCTGTGTCCGGTGGATAGCGCTTGTGAGCCTTGTATATGAAATGAACGATGGTGTCAGCGGCACGGGCTGCTAGGAGAATCTGGATTGGTTCAAGAGATAGTGTGTACGCATCTGGTCCGTGAGAGGTTATCCCTTCGCGGTTTCGCAGTTCACAAAGCCCTTGGACTGATTGTTGCAATCCTCGCACCGTCCTGGTTAATCCTTCGTGCACTGCACGTGAGTCGGGATGGTCGGCAGGCAAAAGCTGCAGATTCTGGAGAGTGTTCCGGAACAACTGTGGCGTATCCAACTGCCCGTTCGCCGCCGCGGCTCTGTCGTTTAGGATGGTTTGGCAGACGCTATCTACTAAAGACTTCGCAAGATCAAATGCTCTCGGAGATCCCTTATTCACGGCTCTCTCTAGTTCTTCTACCAACTCGACTAGAACCGGAGGTGTCCCAGCAATGTCAAGTATTTCACGAGCCCCATGCATTACAAAAGACACGTTATCGTCTCCATCCCCCAGATGGTTCTATTCCTACCCGTCGATTCTCACTCTGCCAACCTTTATCTCTCCTGATACCAGTCTCGGCAACAACAAGTCGCGGGTGCGACGAAGAACATCATTCTTTGCGTGCAGGATCTGCTTCTCAATATAGAAATCCGAAACGATCCTATGGTATGTATGCAGAAGCTCACTAGGAGGCAGCATGACATCAGCGTTCTCAAAATCGCCAGTGTTCACAGCCGGATACGCTGCGCCAGTGGCGTGATTGGTCAGATACTCAGCGAACTCATGCGTAGTCACGGCATGGTGGAGATAAGTGTACGGTGTGGTCCGCGGTGTGATGACAGCAAATCCAGTGGAAACAATCATGTTGGGCACTGGGTCAAGAATCAGACAGTATGATTTACGATTTGGGCGGACAGTAGACCAGATGGTGTCTCCATGTCTTACAACGCGGCGTGCTCGACTTGGAGCATCAGCAAAAGCCATTGGCTCAATCCTCTCAATTCGGCCAGTGGAAACTGAGCTGATAGTAACATAGTTGATGTGGCTTGGCGCATTGCGTTTGCTGATGCTGGAGGCGTTCACATCAGCGATGCTCCTCAGTTTCACCACCTCCCAGCCCTCCGGGACGGGGCCGAGGGCCACCTCCTCATGGCCGGGGAAGCAGAAGTGGACGAACCACTCGCGGTAGATCGCTTGCGCCATCTCCTCCAAGATAGCGATGCGTCGGGTGTTGTTCTCGATGAGGTCGTCGTAGGCGGAGAGGATGGCGGCGATTTTGTGCTGGGTGGGGAGAGGAGGGATATTGCACCTTTGACCATATGCTACGTTCCGGTTGAGACCTGGTACCGCGGCATCGGTGTTGAGCCTGTTCAGGTCGAGTTGCAGGAGCATGTAATAGACAAATCTCAAATCGTGTTCTGTTGTGTCCAGCTCAACATAGTAGACCGTATCAATGGGCCAGAAATCCCGTTTCTCAAAGTAGACCGTGCCTATGGATCCCTTACGTCCAACGATAATACCCGGCCCACTTATGAGCGGTTGGCAATGGTAGCCGGTGACTCCGCCGGAACCCACAACAGGATACGGACCGCTGATCCGCTTGCGTTGCGGCAGCCCTTTTCCGTATTCAAGAGAGAGTACTTGGCGAAGTGTTAGTTCCTTCCACTGAGCGTTCCTAGAGCTCACTGAATTATCCCTTCTAGCAGCTCCGTGATGGTTTCTACTATTTGGCTTTCCAACTCTTGCGCCTCGGCGTTGAGCACCTCCAACTCTTCCTGCAGTTCCACCAGCCGCTCGGCGAAGTCGAAGTCCTCTTCCTCGCGCTCGGCCACGCCCACGTGGCGTCCGGGATTCAGGCTCCAGCCCTGTGACTCGACTTCATCCAGCGTCGCTACTTTGCACAGTCCCGCCACATCCTGGTAGACGCCGTCAGGGAAGTGCTCCGCCATCAGGTCGGCGCTGCCCTGGGCCGTCTCCGGCTCCCAGCCTCGGTAGAGCCGCACGATGTTGGCCAGGAACTCGATCTGCGCCGGGGTGAATTCGCGGTGGGCGCGATCAATTTGGGTGTAGACATGGCGGGCGTCGAGGAACAGCACCTTGTCATGGCGGTCAGTCCCGGCTTTGCCCCGGTCCAGGAACCAGAGGGTGCAAGGCAAGGTCACGGTGTAGAAGAAGTTAGAGGCCACAGCGACCATCACGTCCACCGTGCCGGTCTGAATCAGTTTCTTGCGGATCTCCAGCTCGGAGCCGCGGGCGTCACTGGCGGAGTTGGCCATGACAAAGCCGGCGCGACCCCATGCGTTCAGCGCGCTGAAAAAGACCTGGATCCAGATGTAGTTGCCGTTGTCCACGCGGGGCAGGCCAAAGGGGAAGCGGGGGTCATCCTTGATGCGATCCTTGTCAATGCGGTTGACGTTGAAGGGGGGATTGGCCATCATGAAATCGAACTTGCCCACGCTGCGGTGGATGTCCTCGTAGTAGGTGTTGCCCTGGCGAATGTCGCCGGCCAGGCCGTGGACCGCCAAATTCATCTTGCACAGGCGAACGGTTTCGGCTACGCGCTCCTGACCATAGAGACTGACATCGCTGCTTTGGCCCTGATGCCGCTGGACAAAGCGCGCACTCTGCACAAACATGCCACCTGATCCACAGGCCGGGTCCAAGATGCGCCCGTGGTAAGGCCCAATGATCTCCACGATCAGCCGGACGATGGAGGTAGGGGTGAAGAACTCGCCGCCCCGCTGCCCCTCGCTCATGGCGAACTTGCCCAGAAAGTACTCGTAGATCTTCCCGAAGACGTCGCCCTCCAGGTCCATCTTGATAGCGTTAAAGGTCTTGAGTAGAGTGACCAGGATGTCATTGCCCAGGCGGTTGTAGGTCTTGGGCAGCACATCTTTGAGGTCTGGGTTCTCCGCCTCGATGACCTTCATCGCGCCGTTGATGGCCCGCCCGATGTTCTCACCTTCCGGCAGTTCCACCAGGTGTTGGAAGCGCGCTTTGTCGGGCAGGTAGAGGACGCCCTGGGCGTGGTAGTCGTCCCGGGTGATGGGGCGCTGGCGGCGTGTGGTGGCTGGCACTCGCTCCGCCGTGATCACCTGCTCAGCATGGGCGAATCTGTGGTCGGCGTAGCGCAGGAAGATCAGCCCCAGCACTGGGATGGAATACTCGGACGCCTTGAGCCGCGAGTTCGCCCGCAGCTCGTCGGCGGCGTCCCAGAGTCGTTTTTCGATATTGGTGTTATTGGCTGGCATTCAGAAATCTCCCTGGTGCGTAGTCTCACAGAGTCCGTCTCTTGGGCCATCAAGAGCAAATGTTGGGATTGCTGGAGTCGCGACTCCGTAACCCCAAGTCCATGTGGCTAGGCATAGTATACAACATTTCATCTCCTTTGGCAACACCCCGCATTCATTCATGTAAAATGTTACCGAAACGGTATGGTTCACTCAAATGATAATGTTACCGGAGGGAACTACGCCCACAGAAGATAAGATGACCATCGGCAAACGACGAAAGC
>DAOUDK010000100.1:0-6557 GCA_034431315.1 Anaerolineae bacterium | reverse complement strand
CACTATATGCAGGTGCATTCCAATCAATTGCTACTATATGTGGTAGGAGGAAGCGAGCTTGTCCAGACTCCAGTGAACAAAGTTTACCCATCAAATCACGGTTGACAGAGTACTAGTGGCGCTGGATCTCTTCGACCGAAGTGACATTCGCCGACAAGTCAAGGTCGGTCTGCAACAACTCATGGCTGGCAGCCGCAACTTCCGGGTCTCGACCATCAGTCGCAACGATCTGATGGCCCTCACCGAGGAAGCGGCCAAAGTCTCCGGCATCCCTTACGTGATGGATGCCTATCGGGAGGAGGCCGAGAGGATCATCAACGGATAGGGTTATGGCGACATTCGCCTCGCTCGTCTGAGAAACAGAACCCTCGCCAGCTTTCCGCTGGCGAGGGTTCTTTCCTTGACCAATTAGGCTACATAGGATACAATAGGGCTGATGAGAAAACGATTCGAGCTACACCTAACCGCTATGGCCCACGGCGGCGATGCCCTGGGGCGATACGAAGGCAAGGTGATCTTTGTGCCTTACGCCATACCGAGCGAAGAGGCTCTGGTAGAGATCGTTAAGGACAAGGGGAGCTACGCCAGAGCGCGGCTCGTCGAAATCCTCTCCCCTTCGCCTCACCGGGTTGATCCCCCGTGTCCTCACTTCGGCCCCGGCAAGTGCGGCGGGTGCCAGTGGCAGCACATCGCCTATCAGGCCCAACTGGAGCTCAAGGCCGCGGTGGTTGGCGATCAAATGGCCCGCCTCGGCCGCCTCCCCGATGTCCCTGTGAAACGGCCCATCCCCAGCGCGTCAACCTGGCATTACCGCAACCACGTCCAGTTCTCCGTCGGCGATGACGGCCGCTTGGGCTTCGTGGCCACCAGTGGCCGCCGGGTGGAGACCATTGAGGTTTGCCACTTGCTGCATCCCCTCCTGGAGGAACTCTTCGCCGCCCTCGACCTTGAACTACCGGGGCTGGCACGGCTTTCTTTGCGAGCCGGCGTCAACACCGGCGACCTGATGATGATCTTCGAGACCCACGACGACCTGCCGCCGGCCCTGGAGAGCGACCTGCCCGTCTCCTGTGTCCTGCTTCTCTCCGATGGCACCCCCGTCAACCTGATCGGCAGCAACCACATCACCGAGGTAGTGGCCGGGCGCAGATTCCGCATCTCAGCTACCAGCTTCTTCCAGGTCAACACCGCTGCCGCCGAGGAGTTGATTCGCGTGGTCGGCGAGTACCTGGCCCCAGCAGGTGACGAAACTCTTCTGGATGCCTACTGCGGCGTAGGGACTTTCGCCCTGAGCCTGGCCGACAAAGTAGGCCACGTGATCGGCATCGAGGAAGATGCAGGCGCTGTGGCGGACGCCCGCCTGAATGTCGCGGAGCTGGCCAACGTGGAGTTCATCGAGGGGAGCGTGGAAGCACTTTTGCCCCAGTTGGACAGACAGATTGACCTGGCAGTGTTAGACCCGCCCCGCCAGGGGTGCAAGCCAGAAGCGCTGATGGCCCTAATCGAGCTAGCCCCTCGCCGCATCGTCTACGTCTCCTGCGATCCCGCCACCCTGGCTCGAGACGCTCGCAAGCTGGCCGATGGTGGTTATCAACTGGTGGAAGTGCAGCCTGTTGATATGTTTCCCCAGACTTATCATATTGAGAGCGTGGCTCTGTTTGGGAAGTAGTGATTTGACACCAGGCCCGACTAACAGTACAATAGAGAGAGAAACTTCACTCAGGAGGATAACATGCGAGTTGCTTTGCCCCAAATGCCCCAAAGTGTGCAGCAAACCCTGGGCCCAGAGGCAGCGGGGGACTTTAGCCAGTGGTTTGAGATTGTCCTGGTTGAACGCGCCGTGCGTCGCGACGAGTATCGCGAGGTGCTCTCGCGCCTGGACATCCTAGAACACGACGTCGCCGATGTGAAGGCCAGCATCACCGACCTGCACCGCACGATGGATGATCGCTTCGACCGGATGAACGAGCGATTCGATCGGATGAACTCCCAGATGAACGAGCGCTTCGATCAGATGTACAGGCACATCAGCACCATGACCCGCTGGACGGTGGGGACGCTGGCTCTTCTGGGCACCATCATGACCATCCTGATGGCCATCGCCCAGTTCACCTGATTGCAGGCAGCGTCATTTCACGTCCACGCCCGATGCATACACAAAAGGCCACGAAATGCTTTCGTGGCCTTCGTTTATTTCGGTTCTTGACCGAACTGACTCTTTCTGCTATAATGGCAGCAACTTCTGAGTTATCCAACATCAGCGCAAGGAGAAGGGAAGTGATGAAAAAGCCTCTGACCAAAGAAAAAATCTTGCGGACGCTTAGAAAAGACCTGCCGTACTTGCAGGAAAAATACGGCGTGGCAAGAATAGCCATTTACGGCTCATTTGCGAAAGGCGTTCAGACCAGGAAAAGCGATATTGACATCCTTGTCCAGTTCGTGAAACCGCTGGGACTGGAGTTTGTCGGACTGGCCTACTACCTTGAAGAGATACTGGGCAGGAAAGTAGACCTCGCTACTTTTGATACCTTGAACCGAAGCATGGAAAATCCCAGGTACAGACATATTGCCGCCGATATTGAAAGGACGTTGAGCTATGCCTAGAGGAATTGCCTGATCTTCTGTCTCAAATCCAAGACATCCTAACAAATGGCAGCAACCTCTGAGTTATCCAATAGGGAACAAATGCGAAAAGTCCTTCTACCCATCATCACCATTGCTTTGATCGCCGCGTTAGGGATAACCGGCTGCGGAACATCGGCTGGCTCTGCCGCCTATCCTACCTACACCCCTTACCCTACTTACACTCCCTATCCTACCTACACGCCAGCCCCATCCCCAGACGGGCCGCTTTGGCCGAGTGGCTGGAAGGACAACGTTATCTCCTGGCAAGACGCTGGTCAGTACTATGGGCAGACCATGACTGTGGAAGGCGCTGTGGTCAAGACTTACAACTCTGGCGGAGCCGTCTTCTTGAACTTCCACGAGGACTATCAAGATCACTTCAAAGCGGTCATATTCCCTGACGATTGGGATAAGTTTCTAGACCCGCCGGAGAAGTTGTTCCTGGGGCGACTGGTGCGCGTGACGGGGCTGATTGAGGAGTACCAGGGAGCACCTGAGATCATAGTCAGAGAGCCCGCTCAGATCGAAATGACGGTTGACACCTCTTGCCCGCCCTGTCCTGCCTGTCCGACGACTGTTCCCACCCAAACGCCAGTTGCTCCCACCCAGCCGGCAGCCACTCCTGCTCAACCGTCGGCTACTCCTATTCAACCGTCAGCCACCCCGGCCCAACCGCCGCCCACTCCTACCCCGCCACCAGCCACGCCGACCGAACCGTCGGCTACTCCCGTTCAGCCATCGGCCACGCCCACCTCATCGGCTGCCCAGGCCACACCTACCCCGGCGGAGGGCGTGGTTTCCTGGCAAGACGCCGCCCAGTACTACGGCCAGGTCGTGACTGTAGAAGGCAGGGTGGTCGCAACCTACAACTCAGGCAAGGTGGTCTTTTTGAATTTCCACCAGGATTATAGCGCGTATTTCACAGCCGTCATCTTCCCCGATGCCTGGGACAAGTTCCCTCAACCGCCGGAGGATCTCTTTCTGGATAAGCTGGTTCGGGTCACTGGCCTGGTCAAAGAATACGAGGGCGCGCCGGAGATCATCGTCGAGGAGCCGACGCAGATCGAAATAGTTGAGGAATAGTCGCCATGCATTTGGAGGTCTAGCCGTGCTGGAGACCGCTATTGAGGCCGCTCGCCAGGTGGGCCAAATTCTCCTGGAGGAGTTCGGGAAGTCTCACGAAATCAGAAACAAGGGGCTGCGAGACATCGTCACCGAGGCCGACCTGGCGGCCCAAGCCAAAGCAGTAGAGATCATTCGATCCCGGTACCCCGACCATGATATTTGGGCCGAAGAAGTGGGCCAGACGCCTGACGGCGCGTCCGATTATTGCTGGATCATTGACCCCCTGGACGGCACCACTAATTACGCCCGTGGTTTCCCGTGCTTTTCGGTCTCGATTGCCCTCAGCCATCGGGGGAAGCTCATCCTGGGGGTGGTTTATGATCCGCTCCGCGATCAATTGTTCCGAGCTCAACGCGGTCAGGGTGCTTACCTCAACGATGATAGGATCCAGGTCAGCGCTGCCGAGAGGTTGATGGATGCCGTGGTCGGCCTCGATTGGGCTCGCGAGCAAGAGTTGCGTTCCCAAATGGCCCAATTGGTAGCTGAAATCGCCCCTGGAGTCTGGACGCTGCGCAGCACGGGGTCAGCGGCCCTGGGCCTGTGCTCTGTGGCTGCCGGCTGGACAGACGCCTATTTTCATCTCTCGCTGAAACCCTGGGACGTGGCAGCCGGCAGCGTGATAATCCAGGAGGCTGGAGGCACCATCAGCGACCTGGCCGGCCGGCCATGGCGCCCTGGTTCCGGGGACTGTCTGGCCAGCAACGGCCTGATCCACGAGACGATGCTAAACCTGCTAACGGAGACTTAAAAAGCCATGTTCTGGAAACGAATCATTCACTGGATAACCCAATTGGTCATTTTTATGGCCTATGTTCTGGCGACCATCGTTCTGCTCGCATTCCTGGTGGTGCGCATCTATGAATGGCGGTATCAAGATCGCATCTATCCTGAGGTCACTGTGTGGGGCCTCGATTTGGGCGGACTTGGATTAAACGAGGCTATGGCTCTCCTGGATCACCAGTTCAATCCTTACCAGGGGGAGCAGTTGACCCTGCGTTATGGCCAGCAGGCGTGGCAGGTTTCGCCTTCGGATCTGGGCGTGAGCCTCAATGCAGCGGCCACCGCGGTTTCAGCCCACGCAGTGGGGCGAGAAGCCACCCTCTGGGATAGCTTGCAGGAGCAGGCTCAAGCGCTAAGGCGTGGATACGAGGTCGAGCCTATCCTCAAGTTCGACACGGGTGCGGCGATGGTCTTCCTGAGCCAGTTGGCCCGGGAGGTGAATCGGCCAGTCCACAATGCCAATCTGACCGTAGACGGCCTTGAGGTCGAGGTCACTTCCGGCCAGGTAGGGTGGGACGTGCACCTGGCAGCCACGTACCAGCTTCTTCACGAACGCCTTGCCAGTTTCTCAGGAGGTGAGGTAGAGCTGGTTGTACAGGAACAACCACCTCTCATCACCGACGTCAGCGAGACCCAGGCTCTGGTAGAGACCATGATAGGCAGCCCTTTGCTCCTCAGCCCCAATTTCGAAGCGTTAGGTGAGCTGGTGGGAGATCTGGAATCCTGGACTCTAGGCCAGGAGAGCATCTCCGATATGTTGATCATCCGCCAGGTCAAAGAGGACGATAGCGCAGCAAAGTTGGAAGTTGAACTGGATCAGGAGAAGCTTGAGGCGTTTGTTGAGGGCCTGGCTGGCCAGATTGAACGGTCTCCCCAAAATGCCCGCTTCGACTTCGATGAGACGGCAGGCGTCCTGACCCCTACCTTCAATAGCCAAGAGGGGCGGGCCTTAGACATCACTGAGACGATGCGACTTATCAACGCCCACGTGACCACCACTGACCGGGAGATCACTCTGCCCATCTTGGCCGTCAGGCCTCAGGTGGCTGATGACGACGGGCCTAGCCTGGGAATCGTGGAGCTAGTCAGCGAGGGTGTCACTCACTTCAAGGGTTCGTCAGCGGGCCGGATACAAAACATCCAGGTTTCCGCTTCTAAGTTCCACGGCCTGGTCATCCCTCCAGGACAGACCTTCTCTTTCAACGAACACCTGGGTGACGTTAGTGCCGAGGCTGGATACGAGGAATCCTTGATTATCTTTGGGGATCGCACCAGGGTGGGTATCGGCGGCGGCGTCTGCCAGGTATCCACCACCGCCTTCCGGGCCGCCTTCTGGGGTGCATTCCCCATTCTTGAGCGCTCGGCCCACGGCTTCCGGGTGAGTTGGTACGAGCCTCCCGTAGGGCTGGACGCCACCATCTATTCGCCATGGGTTGATCTCAAGTTTCTGAACGATACCTCTTATTATCTTCTCATCGAAACCGAGGCCGATGCGCAAACAGGCACATTGACCTTCCGCTTCTACAGCACCAAGGTCGGGCGCACCGTGGAGATGGAGGGGCCTGTTGAGGATAACGTGATACCCCATGAGCCGCCTGTATACGAAGACGATCCCACGCTACCCAATGGGACCACCAAACAAGTCGAGTGGGCCCGGGATGGGGTTGATGTCACCCTTTACCGTATCATAAAAGAAGGTGACGAGGTGATTTCCAGGGAAGAGTTCTTCAGCCGCTACCAGCCCTGGACGGCTGTGTACCTGGTAGGGACCAAAGAATAGAGACAACGCACGACGACTCTGTCGGCGCTGTCTCTATCTCCAGCTCTCGGCTCTCCCGCCTAGCATCATGAGCCTGACTTCGGCGAGCTCAAGATGCTCAGGTGTGAGTGGTTACTGCTTCTTCTGCGATTGGTCCGCAACCCCTAACCAGAAATGGTGGGGGAGAGTCTTGGGAGTAACGATCACCTTCACCCGGCCGCAGCGAAATTCATCCCCCAAGTCGCCATCTCCCTTCAAGCTGATGGGG
>DAOUDK010000099.1:0-61644 GCA_034431315.1 Anaerolineae bacterium | reverse complement strand
TTGTCCCAATGATGCCACAAATTGACGTTGAGCGCAAGAAATCGAGCGTGAGAGGAAAGAACAAAGTGCTATTCAATTGTTAACTTGCCATAAGATCACATTATCCGATACACTCTCAACCGTGGTTTTCTCGACTTCTACCTTTTCCGTTTTCACACCCAGCTCAAGCTCCTTCAGCTTGTCTATGAGCTGGTCTCCATCTATCAAATCTATCGCTGGCGCACCATCGCGGGTTGCTTCTCTCGTGGCCTCCTTGGTAAAGTTGCCCGTTGTGATCAGCAGACCCTTATCTGCTCGCCCAACCATTGCCCCTCGAAAGTCTCGAACTTGACTGACTGCAACTGAGCCTCGATAGCGTTTGCACTGAAAGATAACGTGAAAGCTGAGCAACCCACCTAAACGCATAATCCCCTTACCATCAATGCCACCGTCGCCGCTCTGCCCAGTCACTTCAACCTGAATGAAGCCCGACTCACGGAGCAATCTTTGCACAAGCCGCTCAAATGCAGATGGTTCCATTTCCATAAGCGCGTCCAGTAGTTCATCTCGCCAAGTTGTTTCTTCCTCGGTTTCGTCAAGCTCGTCTTCTGCTGAAGTTACACGAGCCTTCCTCATTTGCTCCCGCGCAAACCGCGTTACCGCTCTGTGATTTACACGGTCGAGTTGCCTGCCCTTGGGTGTTAGTGCCCAGACACCTCTGCTGGAGTTCTCAAGTACTCCATACTTCTTCAAGTAGGTTCTTGTCCAGCCGAGCCTGTATTCAACCTCGGTCTGTCCACCTTTCTCTGGGTTATGCAAGAGTTCAAGTTGCTCATCAGAGAGGCCCTCGATTTCTGAGGCTTTGTGGTTGATTTCTTCGATTGTGCCTGATCCACCGAGACTTTTGAGAGCTTGAATCACAGGATTCATAAAGGCATCAAAAGTGGGAACTTTTACCTCTGTCATTTTCAACCCCTTACGCATTGCTGCTGTGTTGGTACTTAACTCGTTGTTAGCATGAGGTTTGACCGTCTGCCGATAACCGCATAACTGAACCCCAATAATCCAAGAGTGTTATCCAACATGTAGTAGCAACTCCTTGCCGCACCACTATATATTGGGGGTAGAGCATGTCCGAAGTTCAATTAAGCGATTTATTCAACGGCGGTCAAAGGTCATGCTAGCACAGCATCTTTTGGGAAGTGGGCTCATTTTCTTTCCTTTTCGCCTGCCTCAACAGGCTCTGTTCGCAGCCTTGTCGAACCTTCCGCCAGCACAAGCCTTGCACTTCCGCTAGGTATCTTCCCCACCAAGCTCTGTTTCTCCACCGCACCTTCAATGAGCTATTCAAAGCCTAGGTTCATGGCCCCACATACTCCCACGTGCCACACTCCTCGAAGTGCACTTCATAGTCGATATCGAGAATTGTAACTGTGCCACCGGCCATACCAAAATGGTTGAGTAGGGTCTCTTGGTATTCATCCAGGCGTGCCCAATAGCAGTTAGCGCCGGTGCCAGTGGACTCCCATTTGCCTGGTGCTATTTCAACACCCACGGTGTAGAAACCATCACCTTTGGGCTCAGTGGCATCTGGCTGAAGCGTGCGCTCTACACCTTCAACATACTTCCACATACCACACTCCTCGAAGTGCACTTCATAGTCGGTATCGAGAATTGTAACTGTGCCACCGGCCATACCAAAATGGTTGAGTAGGGTCTCTTGGTATTCATCCAGGCGTGCCCAATAGCAGTTAGCACCGGTGCCAGTGGACTCCCATTTGCCTGGTGCTATTTCAACACCCACGGTGTAGAAACCATCACCTTTCAGATCAGTAGCGTCAGGCTGAAGTGCTTGCTCTGCATTTTCGACGTACTCCCACGTACCGCAACCCTCGAATTGCGCCTCATAATCGGTCTCCAGAAGCGTAACCGTACCACCTGCCATGCCAAAGTGATTACTCAGAATATTCTGATTGGCTTCCAAGCGTGCCCAATAGCAATTTGTACCGGTACCTGTGGAATGCCATTTCCCTGGTGCAATTTCCTCTCCCACAGTGTAGAAGCCATCAGTTTTGGGAGAGCCTGGCGTTTTGGGTGTAGATGTAGCAGTTGGTGGGACTGGTGTTGGCGTCGGCGGCACAGGCGTAGCAGTTGGTGGGACGGGCGTAGGAGTCGGCGGCATAGGTGTAGCAGTTGGTGGGACCGGTGTTGGCGTCGGCGGCATAGGTGTAGCAGTTGGTGGGACTGGTGTTGGCGTCGGCGGCACAGGCGTAGCAGTTGGTTGGACTGGTGTTGGCGTCGGCGGCATAGGTGTAACAGTTGATGGGACTGGTGTTGGCGTCGGCGGCATAGGCGTAGCAGTTGGTGGGACTGGTGTTGGCGTCGGTGGCATAGGCGTAGCTGTTGGTGGGACGGGCGTAGGAGTCGCCTCTACAGCTTTCAATGTTGGGGTAGCTTCCGCGGGGGTCGGGGCCGCTGGTGTGGCCTCAGGCGCACAGGCTGTTGGGAGCAGGATCATCCCCAGTGTTATTAGCAAGAGCCATAGTTTGGTTCTTTTCATTGGTAAAACCTCCTTGTGGTGAGCAAGCGAATAGATTTCTCGTAATACATCTCATCTATCTGCATCATCGGCCTTCAAGAAGTATGAGCCTATGACCACACCTCGTCAAGAGCCGATCTGAACAGGTCGTTGAATTCGCTTACTGGCGCTGCGGGCTTATCATACTCGTGCTCGAATTGCTTGCCTTCAAGACGCGCCAGTTCACTCTCGATGAAATCGCTGATTGGCGCAATGCGCGGGCCACGATCCAATTCTTCGCCCCGGCGCTTGGCTTTGATGAGTTTACCAATCTCTTCCTTCAGTTCGGGGATGTCAATTACTTGCTCAACCAAAACCCGAAACTCTGTCGGCACGACGCCCAGGTCTCTTTCAATCCAGTTGATGGCCAGGATCGGGCGCAGCACGTAGAAGTATTTCTTGATCCAGACGGTCGGGCCTTTGAGGTAATCTCGATAGTTGCCTTGGGCCATGTGCAGATAGTGGTACAAACAGGCCACAGGGGAATAGTACTTCGACATCAACTCCCGCATCTTGGCAGCAATCGTGAATTCTTCCCCATAGACGATTGGCGACCCCAGCCATTCCATGAGGGGCGGGTTGAACTTCCGCAAGAGTTGGAGTGCCTTGCGCAAATCCCAGCCGGTGATGTCGAGCTGGTCATCAATAGGACATTCGATGACGTCGCGCTTTCGCTCCAGGTCAATGGACAGGTACCAATCCCTGGGATGCAGGTAGATGAATCTCACGTCGTAGTCGCTGTCGGCCGATGGGAAGCCCCACGCTCTGCTTCCCGACTCACAGGCGTAGAGGATTCGCACCCTTTCCCTGATTGCGATATCCTGGAGACGTGCTCGAATTTTCTCTCTCATCGAATCCTTTATGTTTATCCGTCACCCTCCCCCAAATAGTGGTCAAACCAGCGCAGGATGTGATTCAGCCTTTCAATGCGCCGGTCTGTGCGCCCCCCGCGCGAAAGGCCGTGCGGCTCGTCTGGGAAACGGACCATCTCGGTATCTACACCCAACTTCTTGAGTGCCACGAAGATCTGCTCGCCCTGCTCCATGTCGCACCGCAAGTCCCGTTCGCTGTGGATGACGAGGGTGGGTGTTTTGGCGTTGCCGATGTATTTCATCGGGGACTGTCGCCAGTAGTTTTCAAGATTCTCCCAGGGCGGCTCGTCTCCAAGCTCTATTTGAAAGGCCCAGTTGAAGTCACTGGAGCCGTACATGCTGATCAGGTTGCTGACACTCCGCTGCGTCACCGCCGCCTGGAAGCGGTCCGTTTGTCCAATGATCCAGTTGGTCATGTAACCGCCGTAACTGCCGCCGGTGACGCCCATCCTTTCGGGGTCAATGTACGGCTTCTGCTGGATGAAATCAACCCAGGCCATCAAATCGTCGTAGTCTGCCGTGCCCCAGTTGTTCCAGATGGCCCTGGTGTGTTCCTCGCCGTATCCCTGCCCACCGCGCGGGTTGCAGAAATGAACGACGTAGCCGTGGGCGGCCAAATAGTAAAACTCGTGCATGAAGAAGTTGCCGTACTGCGCCTGGGGGCCGCCGTGGATCTCCAGAATCGAGGGGTATTTTTTCGATTCGTCAAAACCCGGCGGTTTGAGAATCCAACCCTGCAAATCGTTGTCGGCCGCGCCTTTGAACCAAACTTCCTCGATTTCTCCAAGATCCCGAGCCCGCAGCAGATTCTCGTTGACGCGCGTCAGTTTGCGTGAGCGTCCGGTGGCCAGGTCTCGCACCCAGACCTGGCCCAGGTCGGTCATGTTGGCATGGAAATAGGCGAGCCTCGACTGCTCTTGGTCAAAACTAAACGACCCCACGCCCCCCTTGTCCCCGATCACCGTTTGCAGACTGCGCTCATCCCCATCCAGCGCCACCGATTTGAGGACGGTGTTCCCGTGCTGCGATACCTGAAAGTAGAGCCTGCTCCCATCTTTCGACCAGGTGGGCGGCGTCATCGGCAGGTGGCCCGGAAGATCGTTAATGGTCACGCTAGACACGTCGAAATCAAACTTCTCCGTCAGGTTCTTCGCCTCTCCGCTGCCGTCCGCGCTGTCCTGAGCCTTGTCCTGAGCTCCGTCGAAGGGTTGTCGAAGGGCTGGGACAACCCACAGGCCAGTGTTCTTCCACCACTGCCCCCGTCCCTCTTGCCCCAGATAGGCCAGCCATTTTCCGTCCGGCGAAAAAGTGGGATTTCCCTTCGATCCCACAGGTGTCTCGATCTTGCGGAGATCCCCACCCTCGGCCGGAATGACGAACAGGTCTATGGCGTCCGGATCGAGATCTGGGTCTTCGCTGTGGTTGGAACAGAAGACGATTTGCTTCCCGTCTGGCGACCACCGCGGCTCCCACTCGTCGTAAACGTCGCTGTCGGTCAATTGCCTGGCTCTGCCCGTGCGGGCGTTTATCGTCCAGATATGCCAGCGATCCTGGGGCAAGAACCCGCTCCCATCCAGTTTGTAAAAGATCCGCGTGATGTGGCGCGAAACAACGCCCAGCTTCTTCTTTTGCTCGTCTTTTTCCCGCTTGATGGCCTCTTTGTCCTTTTTGCGGAACTGGCAGACGAGTTGCTTGCCATTGGGTGACCATTCAAAGGCAGCGATTTCGCCTTTCAGGTCGGTGAGCGGTCGTGCTTCCCCACCGTGAAAGGGGATGATGCAAACTTGCGGTTGCTTTTCATCGCCTCGATTGGAGATAAAGGCGATCTCACTGCCATCGGGCGACCATCTGGGCTGGCCGTCCGCTTGATCGCCATAGGTAAACTGCCGAGCCCGCCCTCTGTCGGTGGGAGCAATCCACAAGTTGGAATACTTCTTCTCGGTCTTCTTGTCTACTCGCTGGACACAAAAGACGACGTGTCGGCCGTCCGGCGAAATTCGGCAGTCAGTAATCAGTCGAAAACGATACAGATCCTCCGCAGTGGTGCGACGTTTTCTTTGTGTTGGCATGATTCCTCCATTCGCCTGAGATGAACGGTCGGGGGCAGAGCGCGGCGTGAGCGGCGGGCGCTTGTTTGGCAACGTTGAACTCTTGTCATCGTCTTGTGATCACTGTTCGTCTGGCGCTCTGCCCCCTTTTGATCTAGCTGTCACCCGGTTGGCTAAACGCCGACCTTGTTGAGCGAAGGTCGTTCGTTAAGAACTTGGCTTCAGAAACTGGAAATACCCAAAGCCCAACGCCAACAACAGGTAGATTACGACGGTGGACCAGCCAAGAGTGTTCACCGCGCCAGAAAGCTGGCCCAGCAGACCCATAATGAAGCCTATGACGTCGCCGATGAAGAGGGCAAGGACGATGGCCTGCCGCGCCTCGGATTCTCTGGCATTTCTGGCGAACCAGGTGAGCACAGCATAGCCGAGCAGCGCTGCTCCAAAGAGTCGCGCGACGATTACCCCGCCCGGACTTAGCGTGATGCCGTAGAGTGACATAAATGTCGGCGCTGCCAACACAAAGGCGAGGCCGAAGACGCCTGCGACGATGGTGTTGATTATAAATAGGATGCTGAGTTTCATGAGATTACCTCCTTTAGGTAGGTGGGTGACCTGTGTTTCCAGGTCAACCGTTGCGTATGCCAATAGAATGTGGTTCCCTCTCAAACCAATCTCGGTCTCAATGGTTCATGAATCACCCCTTTCTTTTCCGCTCCTGGATGCTGATTTCAAGCATTGGACAATGAACGTTGCCAAACTTGTTGACTGGCGAAGCTGTTGTTAGTCAGGCCACCTAGTTTCATGTAGTGCCAAGTGGCATGTACTCCCTACGCCAACTCCGCCAGAATCCGCTCTATCTTCTCCTCAGTCAGATTCTCGTAGTACATCTCATCTATCTGCATCATCGGCGCGGCGCCGCAGAAGCCGAGGCACTCGACGGTGAGCAAGGTAAACACTGTCGCCAGTTGCTAATACTCGATGACCGCCGCAATCGCCGCAACGATTGACCGCATAACCTCAGGGGACACCCTACCCAGTTTCTGGACAAACCGTTGTGTATCAACACCGCGTAGTTGCAGCGTGTCCACCGCTGAGGTCTTTGCCAATCCGTTCATGCTGTCTGGCGTGGCTTTCACATGCCAGACATTCCCCGCAAAGTAGTCTTTCCACTCGGTCAGTGGCGCGACTAACTTGATTGGTAGCGCACCGATTGCATCCGAACTGACGACAACGACTGGGCGAGTTTTCCGAATCTCTGCCCCGACTGTCGGGTCAAGAGTGACCAGCCAAATCTCTCCGCGACTAATAGTCAACGAAATCCCCCGCCTGCCATGCTTGACGCTCTGAAGCCGTTTGCTCGTAGTGAGCTGCCATTTGTTTAGCCCCGCGCGTCGCGGCCTCTGCCATGAGGCGTCGGCGCTCTGCCAGGGGCAACAGCATGAACTCCTCCTGAAGTGAAGGCGAGTCTGTATCGCTCGCACTTAAATCAACCAACAAGCGGTATGCGGTGGACAGCTTCTTGATGGGCAACCGCATGACCAGTTCTTGAACCTGCGAATAGGTGATGTTTTGCATGTTCATCCTCCCTTACGCCAACTCTGTCAAAATCCGGTCTATCTTCTCCTCAGTTAGATTCTCGTAATACGTCTCATCCACCTGCATCATCGGGGCTGTGCCGCAGGAGCCCAGGCACTCGACGGTGAGCAGGGTGAATTTGCCGTCGGGGGTGGTGTCGCCTACCTCTATGCCCAGCTTGCGTCTGATATAATCAACGATGTGCTCCGCGCCCAACAGCGAACAGGAGATGTTGGTACAAACCTGGATAATATGCTCACCCACCGGCTGCGTGTAGAACATGGTGTAGAAGCTGGCTACCGAAGCCACCTCGGTCGGCGGCAGATCCATGGCCTGGCCCACTTCCCGCATGATCTTCTCGCTCAACCAGCCATGCTCCTGCTGGGCGATCTCCAACGCGGGCAACAGCGCGGACCTGGGGTCGGGGTACTTGCCTTTGAGCTCGGTTATCTCCGCTCTAGCCTTCTCAGACAGCATACTATCTATCCACTTCTCCCAACGTGATGTCAATCGAGCTGATGATGGCCACCATGTCCGACAGCATCTGCCCCTTGGCCATGATCCCGGCCGCGTTGAGGTTGGAGAACGATGGGCCTCGAATCTTGCAGCGATAGGGCCTGGGGCCGCCGTCGCTGACGATGTAGAATCCCAACTCGCCTTTGGGATTCTCACAACTGACGTAGACCTCCCCCGGCGGGGTGCTGAAGCCCTCGGTCACCAGCTTGAACTGGTGGATCAGGGCCTCCATGCTGGTGTCCAGCTCGTCTCGCGGCGGCAGGGCGATCTTGCGGTCGGCGCACTTCACCGGGCCATCGGGCAGTTTGTCCAACGCCTGTTCGATGATGCGGATGCTCTGGCGCATCTCCTCCATGCGCACCAGATAGCGGGCGTAGGCGTCGCCCTCGGGCTGGGTGGGGATGTCGAACTCGAAGTCCTGGTAGCTGGAATAGGGCATGGCCTGGCGCACGTCGTACTCCACCCCGCTTCCCCGCAGGCAGGGCCCGGTCACACCGTAGGCGATAGCGTCCTCCTGGGGCAGCACTCCGATGCCCACCGTTCGGGATTTGAAGATGGGGTTATCAATGAGCATGGTGTCGTATTCTTTCAGATGTTGGGGCAGCCCGGCGACGAAAGCCCGCACCGCGTCGGGCCAGCCCTCAGGAGCGTCCCAGCGCACCCCTCCGATGGTAAAATAGGTGGGGGTCTGGCGCGCGCCGCAGATCATCTCGAAGAGGTTGTAGATGTCCTCCCGGTCGCGGAAGCAATACATCAGCAGGCCTATGAGCATGCCCGCCAGGTCAAGCACGCTGGTGCCCAGCCAGATGAGGTGGGAGGCCAGCCGCTGCAGCTCGCAGCAGATGACGCGCAGGTATTGAGCGCGCGGTGGTATCTCGACGTCGAGCAACTTCTCCACGGCCAGGATGTAGGGCAGGTTGTTGTTCATCCCCGCCACGTAGTCCATGCGGTCGGTGTAGGGGATGACTAACTGGTAGAGCTTGTGCTCGGCCGTCTTCTCGATGCCAGAGTGGAGGTGGCCGATGTCGGGGTGCGCGCTGATCATCGTCTCGCCGTCCAGCTCCAGGACCACCCGCAGCACGCCGTGAGTAGCCGGGTGCTGTGGCCCCATGTTGAGGATCATGTACTTCTCGGCGTCAACGCCGGGCGGGAGCGTGGGCGGCTCGGACTCAGCTGGCATGATCTGCCGCCCCAGGGATTCGAGTTCTGGGGTCTCTCGATTGGCGGAGAAGACCACCGGCTCGCCCCCCAGCGGGTAATCCTTGCGCAGGGGATGGCTGACCCAGTCGTCGGGCAGCAGGATGCGCCGCAGGTCGGGATGTCCCTCGAAGACGATGCCCATCAAGTCGTAGGCCTCCCGCTCGTGCCAGTTAGCCGCCGGCCAGACGCCGCTGACGGTTGGGGCTTTGGGTGGATTTCCAGAGGTGGGTGTTTTCAGGCGCAGGTGGCGACGGTGTGGGGTGGAATAGAGCTGGTAGACGGTGGCGAAGCGCGGTTCCATCCCCAGGTCCGAACGATCCAGCCCGGTCACGAAGAGGAGGATGGTGTACCGCAGCTCAGGGTCGTCGCGGAGGAAAGCGCAAACATCCACCAGCTCCTCGGCCCGAACTGTGATCGTAATCTCGCCGCGGAACTCCTGTATCCCTAAAACAGCCTCCGGGAATTGGGCTCTGAGTTTCTCGATCTCATCACTCATAATCTGTGAACTTCTCTTGCTCTATCTTCTCTTGCAGCTTGATGATGGCATAGAACAGGGCCTCGGGGCGAGGTGGACAGCCCGGCACGTAAACGTCCACGGGGATGATCTTGTCCACCCCCTGGATGATGGCGTAGTTGTTGAACATTCCCCCAGAGGAGGCGCAGGCTCCCATGGCGATGACCCACTTGGGCTCCAACATCTGTTCGTAGAGGCGCTTGACCACCGGGGCCATCTTCTGCGAGACCCGGCCAGATATGATCATGATGTCGGACTGGCGGGGCGAGGCTCGGAACGCCTCTCCGCCGAAGCGGGCGATGTCGTGGCGGGAGACCCCGCTGTGCATCATCTCGATGGCGCAGCAGGCCAACCCAAAGGTGAGCGGCCAGGGCGAGGACTTGCGGGCCCAGTTGACCAGCTTCTCCAGGGTGGTGGTGAGGATCGTATCTCCCAGCTTGGTCTCTAATCCCACTCCAGAGCCCCTTTCTTCCAAATGTAGACGTATCCCACCAGGAGGATGATCACGAAGATAGCCATGGCTATCAAACCGAAGACCTTGAGGTCTCTAAACACCGTCGCCCAGGGATACAGGTAAATCACCGCTATATCGAGCACGATGAACAACATAGCAGTTAGGTAATATTTGACCGGAAAACGCCGCCGGGCGTCGCCGAAGGGAATCTTGCCGGACTCATAAGGGAGGAGCTTGGTTTCGGTGGGCTTACGGGGACCTAAGAGGGCGGGCACGATGAGAGCTAGACAGGCAAAGGCGGTGGCGACTATGACGAGGATCAAGATAGGGAGGTAGTCAAGGGGCATGCAATTGAGTTCCTCTCCAGATTGAATGTGCCGCGCGCTTGGCGGGCCAGGTGGCGGAATGGTTCTTGGGGAACAGCGGCGTTCAGTTTATCATGATTGCGTCTGTTTGTCAAATTGACAAAAAGTTGATTTGACATGGATTGAGAATTCTATATAATACTGGAGTGCTTCCTGTAGGGAGTGTAGGGTTTTCCCCGACTAGAATCTGTAGGGTATTACCTGATTAGCAATTGACAAGGATTACGGTTTGTGATATACTACGCCAACGACTGGAACGGCAGATTGAGCATAAGGGCTTTTCGGATCGTTCTTTACTTACTCGACGGGTTTTAGAGAATCAGGAGGTGTCATTTGGCAACTTCCGAAGTTATCAATCTAACCACAGTGAAACGAGACCCCACCTTTGTGGACAGTCTCACCCCAGCGGGGCGGCTACTTAGTCGCTGCATCCAGTGCGGCACTTGTACCGCCTCTTGTCCGTCCGCCCCCGCGATGGACCTCACCCCTCGCCAGATGTGGCGGCTGGCCCAACTGGGCTTTCGGGACCAGGTGCTTCATAGCAAGGCGATATGGCTGTGCAGCCTCTGCTACACCTGTCACGTCCGCTGCCCCCGAGGCATCCCCCTCACTGAGACCATCGTCAAACTCAAGCAATTGGCGCTTCAGGAGAGGATCGCGGAGTGGCGGGAAAGCACCGCCTTCTATCGGGCCTTCGGCGACGTGATGCGTCGGTATGGGCGCATGAAGGAAATAGAGTTCATGGTCCGTTACTTCCTGGCGACCAACCCCCTGGCTGCACTGGGCTACGCTAAATTAGGGCTCACGCTGCTAGCCCGAGGAAAAGCTCACCTGGAGGTACCCCGCCTGGGCGGCGAGGGCCGGCTGGACCGATTGTTTGAGCGAGTGGCGGAACTGGAGGCGCAGCAATGAAATATCTATACTACTCCGGCTGTTCGGCGGAAGGCTCCGCTCTGGAGTATGGGACCTCAACGCTGGCGGTGTTGGAGGCCCTGGGGGCGGAGGTGGAAGAGCTGCAAGACTGGACTTGCTGTGGGGCCAGCGTCGCCTCGACGATGAGCGACTTGCTGGGAGTGGTACTGCCGGCCCGCAACCTGGCCCTGGCCGAGCAGGCCGGCAACGGGCGAGAGATGCTGGCTGTCTGCAGCGCCTGCTACACCAATTTCCGACGCACGGCCGCCGCCATCGCTTCGCAGCCCCGATTGCTCGATACCATCAACCAGGCGCTGGAGGTAGAGGGTCTGACCTACCACGGCACAGTCCAGACGCGGCACCTGCTGGACGTTCTGGCCAACGACTTTGATCCGGAGGCCATCGCTGCCCGCGTGCAGCGGCCACTGGCTGGGCTGACCGTTGCCCCCTATTATGGCTGTCAGACCGTGCGTCCCTACAGCCCCTTCGACGACGACCAGCGGCCCACCTCGATGATCAGCATCCTGGAGGCGCTGGGAGCCACTGTTCACCGCCACAACTACGAGGCCCTCTGCTGCGGCACATCTCTGCTGACGACCAAGCCGGACGTGGGCCTCCAGATGGTGGGGGCGATCTTGGAGGCGTGTGAACCGGCCGACTGCATCGTCACCGTCTGCCCGATGTGCCACATGAACCTGGATAGTTACCAGGACAAGGTCTCCCAACTGGTGGGCCGGCCGTTGCACATCCCGGTGCTGTTCCTGCCCCAGTTGATGGGACTGGCCTTTGGGCTTCCGGAGAGCGCGCTGATGCTCCGACGGCACGTTGTGCCGGTGAGCCCGGTGCTGGCCCAGCTACCGGAATCGTAGTCAAGCAGTTTGCGTTGGCCCTCCGGGTTTCCCTGACGTGTTCTTAGTGGCGCACACTCACGCGCAGCCGATTGCGCCCTGATATGTTTGGCTGCGCAGGTAGGTGTTTAATGAAACTCCGCGAGATAATCTTAATTTTGGAAGGGGAGCTGGTCTCCGAGAAGGCCGACCTCGACATGGAGATCGTGTGCGCTGGTGCGGCGGATCTCATGAGTGACGTCCTGGCCTTCGCCGAGCCTGGCTCCTTGCTGCTCACCGGCTTGGTCAACCCCCATGCGGTGCGCACGGCGGAGATGGCCGACATCGCGGCCATCGTCTTCGTGCGCGGCAAGCGTCCTCCACCGGAAACTATCGCCCTGGCGAAAGAGAAAGGCATCCCCCTGGTGGCCACCTCCTACACTATGTTCGAGATGTGCGGTCGCCTCTACCAGGCTGGCATGAGGGGCTGCGACATCTCTTGTCGCATTGCGTGAGAGGGAGGCCGAAGGACCCGTAGGAGACACACGGCGGTCCGGTAATCGAAATGCCAGAGATCACCAGGCTTCAGGAGCTAGTTTATGAGCTGAAGATCGGGGAGGTGATGACCGGGGAGGTGGTCACCGTTACTCCACAAACTTCCATGGCTGAGCTCAGGGAGGTCTTGCGGGAACACCGCATCTCCGGAGCGCCGGTGGTGGAGAACGGCAAACTGGTGGGCATCATTACCATTGAGGATTTGATCAAAGCCCTGGCAGGGGGGGAAATGGGGGTCCCAGTAGGTGAAAAGATGATCCGAGGCCCCGTGACTCTCCGCGCCGATGAACCTGTTATCCTGGCTGTCAACCGCTTCACCCACTATGGCTTTGGCCGTTTTCCTGTTGTTGACAAGAAGGGAAGCCTGGTAGGCATCCTCACCCGGGGCGATATCATACAGGGGTTGCTCAAGAAGCTGGAGGTTGAGTATCACGAAGAGGAGATACACCGCTATCGGGCCAGTCACATCTTCGAAGACATCGTCTCCGACCGCACCAGCATCTTTCTGCGCTACGACGTGGTGGCCCGTGATTTAGATCACGCCGGAGAGGCTTCCAGCAAGATCAAGAGTGCTTTGAGCCGTCTGGGAGCCTCGCCACAAATCGTCCGCCGGGTGGCTATCGCGACCTACGAGGCGGAGATGAACGTCATCCTCCACACCGACGAAGGGGGAGAGATTTTAGCCGAGGTCCAGCCCGGACAGATCGTCATCCGGGTGGTGGACACGGGGCCGGGCATTCCCGACGTCAAGCAGGCCATGCAGGCCGGCTTTTCGACAGCGCCAGAGTGGATCCGGGAGCTTGGTTTTGGGGCGGGCATGGGTCTGACCAACATTCAGAGATGCGCTGACGAGATGCGATTGGAATCTTCCTTCGGCAAGTGGACCTCTTTAGAAATCGTGATCTATTTGGATCGGCAAGGCCTGCGCAGCGAAGGCCGGGGAGCTTGAAATGAAGTTAGAAGAACTCTGCCGTCAACTCTCATTGGAAGTACGCACGGCTGCAGAGAAACTGGGTGCGGAGGTTACAGGCGGTTACGCCGCTGATTTGCTGAGTTGCGCGATGGCCAAAGCGCAGGCGGGCAATGTCTGGGTCACTCTGCAGAGCCATCCCAACATCGTGGCCGTGGCCAGTTTGCTCGACCTGGTCGGCATCATCGTTACCGAAGGGATGATTCCTGACGCCGTTACTATGGAGAAGGCAGAGGAGGAAGGCATCCCCATCCTGACGACGGAACTCACGACGTTCACAGTGGTCGGCAGATTGTTTGAGCTGGGCGTGCCAGGGGTGGAGTAGCGGCTTCCGGCTCATAGTGAACCACTCAAATGCGCGAGCTGAGTTTGCACATCCTGGACGCCCTGGAGAACTCGTTGGAGGCAGGAGCTACTTCCGTCGAGTTGATCATTGAAGAGCACCTGGTTGCGGATCGGCTGATCATTACCATTCGAGACAACGGTCGGGGGATGAGCGAGGCGCAACTGGCTCGCATTTTTGACCCCTTCTTCACCACGCGCAGCACGCGTCACGTTGGATTAGGCCTTCCTCTTTTCAAGGCCGCCGCCGAACTCTGCAATGGGAGTTTGACCGTCACTTCGCAGTTGGGGAAGGGCGCCACCCTTCAGGCCACCTTCCAGCACAGCCACATTGACCGTGTCCCCCTGGGTGACATAACCGGCACGCTGCTGGCGTTCATTCTGGCCGGGCAGTGTGATTTGCACTACGTTCACCGGGTAGGCGAACGAGAGTTCGAGTTCGATACGGCGGAGATACGGGCTGAGTTAGGGGACGTGCCGCTGGCGCACCCGGCGGTGCGGAAGTGGCTGCGGGAGTTCATCGCCGAGGGGGAAGAAGAGCTGGGATGATGGAGAATGGAAGATGGAAGATGGAAGATGGAGAATGGAAGATGGAAGATCCATTTTCCCCTTTCCATTTTCCCTTCTCCACCTTCCCCTTTCCATTTTCAAGGATTGGAATGTTGCGTTGAGCTTCTTTCTCGCCGATCTGCACATTCACACTGTACTTTCTGCCTGCGCAGAGGCGGAGATGCTTCCAGAACTCATCGTGAAGCGGGCGCAGGAGTTGGGCCTGGGGTTGATTGCCATCACCGATCACAACTCCTCTGAGAACGCAGCAGCGATGCTCACTGCCGCTGAAGGGACAGGCATCACGGTATGGCCAGGGATGGAGGTGCAGACGCGGGAGGAGGTGCACATGCTCTGTCTGTTCGACACCCTGGAACAAGCCGCCCTCTGGCAGGAAGAGGTCTATGCCCATCTCCCTCCCCTGAAGAATAGGGAGGACGTGTTTGGAATTCAGGTGGTGCTCAATGCTGAAGGGGACATCGTGGGTCACAACGATCGCCTGCTTTTGACCTCGACCTCCTTTTCGGTGGAAGAAGTCGTCCAACGAGTTTCTCACCTGAACGGTTTGTGTGTCCCTGCCCATGTGGACCGGCCCGCTTACAGCATCATCGCCAACCTGGGGTTCATCCCACCTGACCTGGAGATCGTGGGGGTAGAGATCTCTCACCTCGTCGGCCCGAAGGAAGCCCGTGCCCGCTTCCCGCAATTGGAGCGCTACGGCTTGGTGGCGAGCGGTGACGCTCATCGGTTGAAGGATATGGCTCAGCGCACGACGTTGCAGATGGCGGAAGCGACGGTAGCTGAGCTCTCCCTGGCCCTCGTGGGTGAGGGAGGCAGGGGCGTGTGGGTGGATGGAATTCGGTCAGTGAGGTGCTCTTGAGTCTCTGGATTGAGAACGCACACCAAAGCCTGGTCAAAGCGGGCAAGGAGGTGTGCGGCGATGTGGTGAGAACTTTTCAAACTGAAGAGCAGTTTCTCGTCATTCTTGCCAGCGGCCCGCAGGGCGGTGTGGAGGGAAAGGCGAAGGCGACGCCGATAGCAGACAGGGCGGCTTCCATGCTGGAACGAGGGGCATCGCTTGACACGGTGGTGGAGAGCATACTCGCCGCCCTGCCCAACGGCGAGCACGTGCCCTTTTCCATCCTGCAAGTCCTGGGGGGATGTCAGGCTCACCTGGTGGAATGTGACGCCCCTCCCCTGTTTCTGACCCGAGGCGGCCGACTGGTCTTGCTGCCCGTGCTGGAAGACATCTCCCATGGGCGTCTGGTCCGTGAGTGCCGCTTCCTCCTGCAGGATGGCGATCATATAGCGATGGTCAGCGAGGGGTACATCCACGTGAAGGGATGGAGCCGGCGCTGGGGGTGGAGGGACATCGCCATCTCCACCCGACGTTGGACGGACACCGGGTGTGATGCCGAGCAACTGCTCGGGGCGTTGATCCGCACGTACCGCCGGCTCGCCGAGGAAGAGCCTGATCGGGACGTCACCGTCATCGCCATGCACGTCCGGCCGCGGCGTTCGGCGACGGTGTGGAGCGGCCCGCCAGCCGACCCGGCGTTGGACAGGGTGGCGCTGGAGAAGTTGATGGCCGAGCCGGGAGTGCGCATCATCTGCGGCGACACCACCGCCCAGATCGCCGCGCGGCTGCTGGGGGCAGAATTGGAGTTGGAGCCTCGCCCCGAAGACGGCTGGGCTGAGGTGCCGCCCGTCTTGTGCCTGGAAGGGGTGCACCTGGTCACGGAAGGGTTGGTGACGCTGGGCAAAGCGCGGGAGCGGCTGGCGGATGCCAGGGACGCCCGTGACCTTCCCCGGACGGAGGACGGTGCCACGCGCCTGGCCCGCGCGCTGCTGGCGGCCGACAAAATCCAGTTCATCGTCGGCCTGGCGGTCAACCTGGTCCAGGCCGCCGACGCGGTCCACACCGTCCCGCTGCGGCAGGCGGTGGTGGAGGAACTGGTGCACGACCTGAAGGCACGGGGCAGATTGGTGTCGATTGAGTACTTGTGAATGTGATTGCAGGTCTGTGGCAAGGAGACATGGCTGTGTCCGACGAGGGTGCTGTCAACGGATTCGGGGAACTGATTGAACGGATTAAACGGATTGGAGGCGGCTAGTATCCGTTCAATCCGCTCCAGAAATCCGTTGACAGCAAATCCGTTGACAGCGACCCACTGACCAGGAAGCAAGACAATGCCCAGCAAACTTGTGAAAACACCCTACGACACTCTAACCTACAAGATCGTAGGCGATGGGATGGCGGTGCACCGCAAGCGGGGGCCAGGGTATCGCGAGGATACCTACCAGCGCGACCTGGGAGTGCACTTCACCGAGAGTGATCTGGCCTACGTTGCCTAGAAGAACATTGAGGTCTACGACAGCGCAAATGGGGACGTGCTGATCGGCTACTACATTCCAGATTTCATCGTTGAGGACATCGTGATCGTGGAAATCAAAGCCCTATCGGGTGGTCTGGACAACAGCCACATCGCGCAGGTCATCGGCTACATGGCCGTGACCGGTTGTCCCGTCGGGTTGTTGCTCAACTTTGGCACACGCAGCCTGCAGTGGCGGCGCATCTTCCCGCCGAAGAACATCACCGAACACCACGTCAACCGCCAGTGGCTCTTCGTCCCCGACTGGCTCAAAGCAGAGCTGTCAACGGATTCGGGGAACTGATTGAACGGATTAGGCGATTCGCGTGTGACAGATTCCGTTCAATCCGTTCCAGAAATCCGTTGATAGCCTTACCAATCTACAATGAAAGGAGGAGGACGACTATGGAGCAACCTAAAATCGGCGTATACATCTGCGAATGTGGCATCAACATCGCCGCTACGGTCAACGTGCGCGAGGTAGTCACCTTCGCTAGCCGGCTGCCCAACGTGACCGTCGCCCGTCAGTCCAAGTACACGTGCTCTGAGCCTGGTCAGAACGCGATCAAGGACGACATCCGGGAGTTGGGCCTCGACCGCGTGGTGGTCGCTTCCTGCACCCCGCGCATGCACGAGACCACCTTCCAGACCGCCGTCGCCGAGGCCGGCCTCAACCCCTACTACTTCGCCATGGCCAACATCCGCGAGCATTGCTCTTGGATCACCAAGGACATCGCGCTAGCCACGGCCAAGGCGAAGCGGCTGGTCAGTTCGGCCGTGTGGCGAGTGGCGCTACAGGAACCGTTACAGCCGCGCGTGGAACCGGTCACCAAAGCCGCGCTCGTCGTCGGCGGGGGCATCGCCGGCATCCAGGCGGCCCTCACGATGGCCGACGCCGGCTACCCGGTCTACCTGGTCGAGCGGGAGCCTTCCATCGGCGGGCACATGGCGCAACTGGACAAGACCTTCCCCACCCTCGACTGTAGCACCTGAATTCTGGGGCCCAAGATGATGGATGCCGGTCGGCATCCCAACATTACGCTCCTGAGTTACAGTGAGGTCGAGGAAGTTTCGGGCTACGTGGGCAACTTCAAGGTCAAAGTGCGCAAGAAGGCCCGCTACGTGGACGAGGATAAGTGTACCGGCTGCGGTCTGTGCTGGACCGAGTGCCTGACACGGCGCATCCCGCGCTTGAAACTGATCAAGATGGGCGAGATCAGCGTCGGAGAAAGGAGGCCTGGAGAACGATGAGTGAGATTCAGGTAAGCGAGATTCTCGACCGCTATCCGGCGGAAAGAACTTCCAGTCTGGCCGCCCTGCAGGACATCCAGGTGGAGTACAAGTACCTGCCCCGCGAGGCCCTGGAGGCGACGGCCGAGAGACTGAGGATGCCCCTGGGCGAGGTTTACCAGATTGCCACTTTCTTCAAGGCCTTCAGCCTCACGCCCAAGGGGGACTACATCATCAAGGTCTGCCTGGGCACCTCCTGTTACGTGGGTGGAGGGCCGCGGATTCTGGACACGGTCGAGAAGAAAATAGGTGTCAAAGCCGGCAACACAACTCCCGACAACAAGTTCTCACTGGAAGCGGTCCGCTGTGTGGGAGCCTGCGCACAGGGTCACGTCATACTGGTCAACGACCAGGTCTACCCCAAAATGTCGTCCGTTAAGGCTGAGGAGTTGATTGACCGACTGGCCGCCGGTGAAGTGAGTCCGGGGGCTGACGAAGCGGGTGGAGGCAGGAGGTAGTATGATGCCAAAGTTAAAGAGTCTCGAGGAACTCCGAACGCTACGGGAGAGCCTTCAGAGAGATATCAAGGCGCGCACCGAGACAAGCACGACCATCACTGTGGGCATGGGCACCTGTGGCATCGCAGCCGGTGCGCGGGAGGTGATGCACGCTATTCTGGCCGAGTTAGAAGTGCGCAACATTGACGCCCACGTGACCACTGTCGGCTGTATCGGCATGTGCTCCAAGGAGCCCCTGGTGGATATCCAGCAGGGTGATGAGCCCCGCGTGACCTATGGTGACGTCACCTCAGCCATGGTGCCCCGTATCATCAAGGAGCATTTGATCGGGGGCCAAGTGGTGGATGAATGGATCGTGGGGCGCGTCCCAGGATGAGGAGGTAGACGAATGACGCAACAATATCGAGCCGACGTACTGGTTTGTGGCTGCCCAGCCTGCACAAAGGCTGGCGCTCTAGAATTAAGGCCGGCTCTTGAGGAAGAGGTAACCCGGCGCGGACTGGCAGATGAGATACGGGTGGTCGAAACGGGCAGCCGTGGCTTCTGCTTCATGGGACCCATCGTCATCGTCCAGCCCGAGGGCATCCTCTACTGCCAGGTGCAGTCCGCTGACGTGCCGGAACTGGTGGAGGAGACGCTGGTCAAAGGGCGTATCGTTGAACGGCTGACCTACAAGGAGCCAGCCACCCACCAAGCCGTGCCCTACTACAAGGACATTCCTTTTTATGGCAAGCAGATGCGTATCGTGCTGCGCAACTGCGGGCTGATCGATCCTCAGTCTATTGAGGAGTACATTGCCGTCGGAGGCTACCAGGCGCTGGGCAAAGCGCTCACCTCGATGACCCCCGAGGAGGTCATTGAGGAGGTGAAAAAATCAGGGCTGCGGGGTCGTGGCGGGGCTGGCTTCCCCACTGGCCTCAAGTGGGGGTTCGCCCGCAAAGCCCCGGGCGACGTCAAGTACGTCGTGGCCAACGGCAACGAAGGTGACCCCGGCTCTTTCACTGATCGCAGTCTGATGGAAGCCGATCCGCACAGTGTGCTAGAGGGGATGATCATCTGTGCCTATGCTATCGGTGCCCACGAGGGGTATCTCTACGTATGCAACGAATTCCCCCTGGCGCTGAAGAATCTCGACCTGGCCGTCGAGCAAGCGCGGGGGTACGGCCTGCTGGGCCAGGACATCCTGGGAAGCGGGTTCGATTTCGACGTCAAGATCTCCCGGGGGGGCGGGGCCTTCGTCTGCGGTGAGGAGACAGCGGCGTTGAATTCCATCGAAGGCCGCATCGGCGAGCCGCGGCCCCGACCGCCCTACCCCGCACAGAGCGGACTGTGGGGCAAGCCGACCAACGTCAACAACGTCAAGACCCTGGCCATCGTCCCGCAGATCGTCGTCAACGGAGCCGAGTGGTACGCCAGCATCGGCACCGAGAAGAGCAAGGGGACCAAGCTCTTTTCGCTGGCCGGCGCCATCAACAACACCGGGCTGGTGGAAGTGCCCATGGGCATCAGCCTGCGGGAAGTGATCTACGAACTGGGCGGCGGCATTCCCGGCGGCAAACAGTTCAAGGCGGTGATGATCGGCGGCCCCTCAGGGGGTTGCGTCCCCGCTCAACACCTGGACGTGCTGGTGGGCTACGAGGAGTTGGCCGAGGTGGGCTCGATGATGGGCTCCGGCGAGATGGTCGTCATGGACGAGGACACCTGCATGGTAGACATCGCCAGGTACTTCCTCGACTTCCTCAGCGATGAATCTTGTGGGCGATGCACCACGTGTCGCGAGGGGATCAGGCGCATGATCCAGATCCTGACGGGCATCAGCGAGGGCAGGGGGAAGGAAAGCGACCTGGCCCTGCTGGAAAGCATGGGGCGGATCATCATGGAGACTTCCCTGTGTGGTCTGGGCCAGACAGCGCCCAACCCCGTTCTCAGCGGCCTGCGCTACTTCCGCGAGGAGTACGAAGCCCACATCAGGGAGCAGAGGTGTCCCGCTGGCGTCTGCAAGGGACTGGTGCGGGCCAAATGCACCAACGCCTGCCCGGCCGAGGTGGACGTGCCCAGTTACGTGGCGCTCGTCGCCCAGGGCCGCTACGCCGACGCGCTGGAAGTTCATCGCCGGCGCAATCCCTTCGCCCTGGCCTGTGGCCGCGTCTGCCCGGCTTTCTGCGAGGACAAGTGCCGCCGTAGCGAACTGGACCAGCCGGTCGCCATCCGCCAGATCAAGCGCTTCATGGCCGACCACGAACTGAAGCGGCCCTGGAAGCCCCGGCGGCTGGAGGAGGCCAAGGCGGAGAAAGTGGCGGTCATCGGCGCCGGGCCAGCGGGCCTGACGGCGGCATTGCGACTGGCCCAGAAGGGCTACCCGGTCACCGTGTTCGAGGCGCTGCCCGTGGCGGGCGGCATGATGGCCGTTGGTATCCCTGAGTACCGCCTGCCCCACGACGTGCTCAACGTGGAGATCGAGAACATCAAGCGGGCCGGGGTCGAGATCAGGCTGAACACCGCTCTGGGCAAGGACTTCACCCTGGATGATCTGCTGGATAGAGATGGCTACAAAGCGGTGATCCTGGCCATCGGCGCGCACAAGAGCCGTGAGCTGCGCATCGAGGGTGAGGAGATGGAGGGGGTCTACCACGGCACGCAGTTCCTGCGCGACATCGCGCTGGGCAAGGCCCCCGATCTAGGCGGCAAGCGGGTGGCCGTCGTCGGCGGCGGCGACGTGGCCATTGACGCCGTGCGCTCGGCCTGGCGGTTGGGTGCCAGCGAGGTGCACCTGGTCTACCGCCGCAGCCGGCCCGACATGCCCGCCCGCGACGACGAGGTGGAAGCAGCCGAGCAAGAAGGCATTCAGTTCCACTTCCTGACCAACCCCAGCCGCGTGATAGGTAACGGCAAAGTGACCAGCGTCGAACTGCTGCGCCAGGGGTTGGGCGAGTTTGACGCCAGTGGCCGGCGACGGCCCAGCCCCATCCCCGGTTCGGAGTTCACGCTGGACGTGGATGTCCTCATCCCGGCCATCGGCCAGGAGCCGGATCTCTTCTGGATGGACGGCGACAGCGCCATTGAGACCGGACGTGGTGCGACCTTCGCTGTGAGTGAGGGGCTGGCCACGACCCGGCGCGGGGTCTTCGCCGCCGGCGATGCAGTGCTTGGCCCGGCCACAGTGATCCAGGCCGTGGCCCAGGGCAACCAGGTGGCCGACGAGGTGGATCATTACCTGCTCACCGGCCGCGTGGAGAAACTCGTGGTCAGGCCCGGCTACGAGGTCATTGAGCAGCGTTTCGATATGGAACAGTACTACAAGGCTGTGCGACCCAGTGCGCGAGAACTCGCCATCGAGGGGCGACGGGGCAACTTCAACGAGGTCGAGTTCCCCTTCGACGAGAGGACGATCCAGGAGGAGTGCAAGCGCTGCATCCGCTGCGATCTGGAGTGGCTGGAGACGATGGAGTTAGAACTCGTCCCGGCCGCCGAGCGGGTTCTGGTCGCAGATGGGAATTAGAAATTAGAAATTAGAGGTCGGAGGCTGGAGGTCAACTTCCAACTTCCAACTTCCAACTTCCAACTTCCAAACACCTTGTGTCAGTTTCGATCATATAAAACGATAGGAGAGCCATATGGTCACACTTACCATTGACGGACAAGAAATCCAGGCCGATGAGGGGCAGACTGTTCTCGAGATCGCCAAGGCGAACGCCATCGAGATTCCCACTCTCTGTTACCACCCACTCCTCTCACCTTATGGCGCCTGCCGCCTCTGCACGGTGGAGGTGATGCAACGAGGACGCACCTCGCTGGAGACCTCCTGCACCTATCCGGCGGTGGATGGGTTGGTGGTGCAGACCCATTCACTGGCCGTGCTGGAGGCCCGCAAACTGGTCCTGGGGCTGCTGCTCTCTCGCTGCCCCAACGTGCTGGTCATCCAGGACCTGGCGCGGGAGTACGGTATCACGGAGCCGCCCTTCCCCACCGACACCCCCGACGAGAACTGCATTCTCTGCGGCCACTGCGTGCGCACGTGCCACGAACTGGTCAAGGCCGATGTGCTGAACTTCTCCGAGCGGGGCATTGAGCGGCGGGTGGGGCCACCTTTCCTGGAAAAGACCCGCCTGTGCATCGGCTGCGGGGCCTGCACCATCATGTGCCCCACCGGTGCTATTGAGATCGTGCTAGAGAAAGCGGCGGTCTACGAGGCAAAGCCACTGGGTCCCACCAGCGCCATCTGGGTGCCCTCGCTGCAAGCAATGCCGCTGGTGCCGGTGATTGACACCGACGCCTGTATCCGCTTCCGCCAGAACGACCTCACCGAGGGCGAGATCGCGGACGCCTGCGAGGCCTGCCAGACGGTGTGCGAGGCCGGCGCGATCAACTTTGACCAGCAAGACGAGATTCTGGAACTGGATGTGGGGGCTATCATCGTCGCTACCGGCTTCGAGATGTGGGACCCCGCCCAACTTGTCCAGTATTCCTACGGCGAGTCGCCCAATATCATCACCGCTATGGAGTTTGAGCGGCTCTCCAACGCCGGCGGGGTCACCGGCGGCGATATCCTGCTGGCCGACGGGCGCAAGCCTGAGCGCGTGGCCATCATCCACTGCGTGGGCAGCCGGGACCACAACGCGCACAAGTACTGTTCCCGCTTCTGCTGTATGTACTCGCTGAAGCAGGCCCACCTGGTGCGCGACAAGACCGGGGCCGAGGTGTACGAGTTCTACATGGACATGCGCACCTTCGGCAAGGGCTACGAAGAGTTCTACGAGCGGGTGCAGGAGGAGGGCGTGACCTTCGTGCGTGGCCGCGGCGCCGAGGTGGAGGTGCTCCCCGATGGCAAGCTGCGCGTCAAGGCCGAGGATGCTGACCTGGGGCGGCTGGTGGCGGCGGACGTGGATATGGTGGTGCTCAGCACGGCCATCGAGGCCCCGCACGACGCCGACCGGGTGGCCTCACTCTTCGGCCTGGGCCGCAGCGAGGACGGTTTCTTCGCCGAGGCGCACCCCAAGCTGCGCCCGGTGGAGACGAACACCGATGGCGTTTTCCTGGCCGGGAATGCCCAGGGGCCCAAGGACGTGCCGGATACGGTGAGTCATGCCGGCGCGGCGGCCTCTATGGCCCTGGCGATGCTGGACAAGGGGGAAGTGACTATCTCACCGCAGGTCGCTGTGGTGGACGAGAAACTCTGCTCGGCCTGCAAGACTTGCATTGAGCTCTGCCCCTACACTGCCATCAGTTTCATCGAGGAGGACAACGTGGCCCGCGTGAACGAGGTATTGTGCAAGGGCTGCGGCACGTGCGTGGCTGCCTGCCCGGCCGGAGCCATCGCGGGACGGCACTTCACCACCGAGCAGATCATGGCCCAGATTGAGGGGCTCTTCCGTATGCCGGTAGAACAACTTGTTGAAGTGGAAGGAGTACGCTCATGAACGGTACGGACTTTGAACCGAGAATCGTCGGCTTCCTGTGCAACTGGTGTACCTACGCCGCGGCCGACACGGCTGGCATCTCTCGCATGGAGCAGCCGCCCAACGTGGACGTCATCCGCGTGATGTGCACAGGGCGCGTGGATCCGGTGTTTATCCTCAAGGCCTTCCGTGAGGGAGCCGATGGGGTGATCGTCTCCGGCTGCCACCCGCCCGGAGACTGCCACTACAACAATGGCAACTACAAGACCTTCCGCCGCATGCCGCTGGTGGAGGCACTGCTGGCGCAGTATGGCATCGAGCAGGAACGCTTCCACTGGGGCTGGATCTCCGGCGCAGAGGCTCCTAAGTGGGCGCAACTGGTGCGCGATTTCACCGCGCAGGTGCGTGACCTGGGGGCGCTCAACTGGAAGCGTGAACTCGAAAGCAAGGAGGATTAGGTTGATGGCTGATAAGCTGAAACTAGGACTGTACTGGGCCGCTTCCTGCGGCGGCTGCGACATCGCCATTCTGGAGTTGCGAGAAAAGGTCCTCGACCTGGATGCGGCGGCCGACATCCTCTTCTGGCCTGTCGCCATGGACTTTAAGTACAAAGACGTGGAGGCCATGCCCGACGGCCACATGGACGTCTGCCTCTTCAACGGCGCTATCCGCACCGGCGAGAACGAGCACATCGCTCATCTGCTGCGGCAGAAGTCGAAAGTGTTGGTCGCCTTTGGGTCGTGCGCTCACCTGGGCGGCATCCCCGGCCTGGGCAACCTCTTCGACCGGAAGTCCATCTTCGAGCGGGTCTACCTGGAAATACCTTCAGTGGACAACCCTGAGGGCATCTTGCCGCAGACCTCCTACCAGATGCCCGAGGGAGAGGTGACCATTCCGCAGTTCTACAACACGGTCAAGACGCTGGCGCAGGTGGAGGACGTGGACTACTTCGTGCCGGGCTGCCCGCCGCAGGCTCCCCAGATCTGGGCCGTGATCGAGGCCATCCTGAGCGGCCAACTCCCGCCCAAAGGGAGCGTGGTGGGAGCAACCGACAAGACGGTCTGCGACGAGTGCGAGCACAAGCGGGAGGAGAAGCGCATCGAGAAGTTCTACCGTCCCCACGAGATCATCCCTGAGCCTGGGCGTTGCCTCTTTGACCAGGGCATCATCTGCGCGGGGCCGGCGACGCGGGGTGGCTGCGGTGCGCTCTGCCCCACCGTGAGCATGCCCTGCCGGGGCTGCTACGGGCCGGCGCCGAACGTGATTGACCAGGGGGCGGCGCTCCTCTCGGCCGTCGCTTCGGTGGTAGACGCCGACACCGAGGAGGAGGCGGCCCGCATCGTGGGCGAGATCGTGGACCCGGTGGGCACCTTCTACCGCTTCGGCTTGCCGGCGTCGCTGCTGCACCGGACGAGATTGGAGGTTAGAGGTTAGAGGTTGGAGGTTAGAGGTAGGATATCCAACGTCTAACATCCAACGTCCAACTTCCAAACAAGGAGAAGAATCTATGAGGAAAATCAGCATTGACCCTATCACCCGCCTGGAAGGCCACGGGCGGATTGACATCTTCCTCGACGAGGAGGGGAACGTCGCCAACGCTTACCTGGTGATCCCCGAACTGCGAGGGTTTGAGAAGTTTGCCGAAGGCCGGCCCGTGGAGGAGATGCCCCGCATCACGCCGCGCATCTGCGGCGTCTGCCCGGAGGCGCACCACATGGCCTCGGCCAAGGCCTGCGACGCGGTCTACCACGTAGAGGTGCCCCCGACGGGCAAGAAACTGCGTGAACTGCTCTATTCCGCCTTCTACGTCGCCGACCACACCGTCCACTTCTACATCCTGGCTGCACCCGATTTCGTCCTGGGGCCAGACGCGCCACCCGCCGAGCGCAACATCTTAGGGCTGATCCACAAGGTTGGCCTGGAGATCGGTGGCAAAGTCATCCGCAGCCGAGGCATGGGCATGGACATCGTGGGCATGCTGGGCGGCAAGACGGTGCACCCGGTCGGCGCCCTCCCCGGTGGGGTGAGCAAGGCCATCAACGAGGAGGAGCGGGCGCAGATCGAGGCCTGGGGGCACGAGCTGGTCGAGTTTGGTCAGTTCAGCCTGCAACTGTTCCACGACGTGGTGCTGGGGAACAAGACCTACCTGGACATGATCCTCTCCGACACCTTCACCACGCCAATGTATTACATGGGCCTGGTGGACGAGAACAACAAGGTCAACTTCTACGATGGCAGGGTGCGCGTCGTGGATCCAGAGGGCAACGAGTTCGTCAAGTACAGCCCGGAGGAGTACCTGGACGTGATCGCCGAGCGCGTCGAGCCCTGGACCTATCTCAAGTTCCCCTACCTCAAGAAAGTGGGTTGGAAGGGGTTCGTGACCGGCATGGACAGCGGCATCTACCAGGCCACGCCTCTTTCACGGCTCAACGCCGCCGACGGCATGACCACACCGCTGGCGCAGGAAGCCTACGAGCAGTTCTACGCGACGCTGGGCGGCAAGCCGGTGCACGGCACTCTGGCCACGCACTGGGCGCGCCTGATCGAGTTGCTCTACGCTGCCGAGCGCATCGTCGAGCTGGCGACCGACCCCGAGATCACCAACCCGCACGTGCGCAACGTCCCCACCGAGACGCCGGACGAGGGGGTGGGCATCGTGGAAGCGCCGCGCGGCACGCTGACCCATCACTACATCACCGACGAGAAGGGCATCGTCCAGAAGTGTAACCTCATCGTCGGCACGACTAACAACTACGCGCCCATGTCAATCTCCATCAAGAAAGCGGCGCAGGCGTTTATCAAAGCGGGCCAGATCAGCGAGGGGCTGTTGAACAGGGTGGAGATGGCCTTCCGCTCTTACGACCCCTGCTTGGGCTGCGCTACGCACACCCTGCCCGGCCAAATGCCGCTGGAGGTGCTGGTGCGTGACGCTGAGGAGAACATCGTGGAGCGGCTGACACAGTTCGTTGGGTAGCCAGCGGGCTGGCAGATTGGTAGTCGGTAGATTGGTACATTGGTAGATTGGTAGTTGGTAGATTGGTCGGAGAGACCAATTTACCAGTCTACCAGTTTCCCAATTTACCAATCTACTTTTTTGAGAGGACCATTGTCTTGAAGATGCTGGTAGTTGGCCTGGGCAACCCCATCCTGACCGACGACGGGGTGGGCATTTATGTGGTGCGAGCAGTGGCAGCGCAATGCCAACGGGATGACGTAACCTTCGCCGAAGCGAGTGTCGGTGGGCTGCGATTGCTGGATGTCATCGCTGGCTACGAACGGATCATCATGGTGGATGCGATCCAAGCCCGCGATGGCAAGCCGGGTGACATTCACCGTCTGCATCCCAACGACCTGCGGGCCTCGTTACATTCGGGCTCGACGCACGACCTTTCCTTGCCCGGCGCGCTGGCTCTGGGGCGGGGTATGGGCATGACGTTGCCCAACGATGAGTCCATCTCCATCATCGCCATCGAGGTCGAGGACGTGCTGACCTTTGGTGAGGAGTGCACCCCAGTGGTGCAGGCTACCATCAGCACAGCCGTGGACATGGTTTTGCAGGAGCTGGAATCAGTGGGCTGTGCTGGTTGACGATGATGAGGGTACGTCTTGTTGGAGGGAGTCGTCAATGGCGACGGCTACCTCTATTTGCGTAGAGGCTGTATCGCAAATGGCTGATGCTCTATGTTCAATATTACCTTCTTGATCGGCATGCTCCTGACAGGCTTCGCTGCCCAGTTCATTGATGGGACGTTGGGCATGGGCTACGGCGTGTCCTCGACCTCGCTGCTGGTGGCCATTGGTCTGGCTCCGGCCATCGCCAGCGCCTCGGTGCACACCGCGGAGATCGTGACCACCCTGGTTTCCGGGATCGCACACCATCAGTTCGGTAACGTCAAAAGGGAGATAGTCCTTCCTCTGGTCATTCCCGGCGTCATCGGCGGGGTGCTGGGAGCCTATTTCCTGTCCTTGATCCCCGGCCAGACGATCAAGCCCTGGATGGCCGGGCTGCTGCTGGTCATGGGTTGCCTCATTGTCTACCGCTTCTTCACTCGGAAGGAATGGGGCATGGCTGGCAAGCAGTTGTCCAGGCCCAGGATGACCATCCTCGGCCTGGTGGCTGGCTTCCTCGACGCCGTGGGAGGCGGGGGGTGGGGGCCGGTGGCCACGCCCAGCCTCATCCTGGCCGAGAACAGCGAACCGCATGAGGTGGTAGGCTCGGTGAACGTGGTGGAGTTCTTCGTCACCCTGGCCGAGACGATCACCTTTGCTCTGACCATTGGGCTGAAGGCCTTCCGCTGGGACATCGTGGCGGCTCTACTGGTCGGCGGAGTGATCGCCGCGCCCATCGCCGCCTGGCTGTGCAAGAAGCTCCCCCACCGCGTGATGGGTATCCTGATCGGCGCTCTGCTTATCCTGCTCAACGTCCGCACGCTGGTGCTGACTTTTGTGAAGTAGGTCGCCCCCCGAAGGCTGCCCCGGCGTGCTGTGGCGGCAGCGGCCAAGAGTAGCCACGAAAGTCAAGCTAAGAGGAACACAGGCGAGGGGACAAAGATCCCCTGGCCTGTTGCTTTGTTGAATAGACGTGAATCGGGGGCTGTCGGGTTTCTTGTCAGGATAGGCGAAGTGGAGTATAATAGGGTCAATAATTTCGCCCGGGGTGAAGGAACTGCGGCGAAAGGGGTAAGAACATGGGTCAGGTGATGAGTATGCAAGAGATAAGAGACAGGTTTGCAGGAGAATGGGTGCTGATCGGCTACGAGGACCTGGACGATGATCTGAATGTCCTTGGAGGCGAAGTGCTGGCCCATTCAGTGCACAGAGATGAGATCTACCAGCGGCTCCTGTCTCTGAAAGAGAAGAGGATAGCGATAGAATACCTCGGGGAAATCCCGGAAGACTTGGCGGTGGTGTTGTGAGCGTCAGGAGGAAGACCTATCGCTTGGAAAGACGGAGCCGGTTGTTGCTGTTGAGGGCAGCGGTTGGGGGAAGCAATGGCCAAGCATCGGTGCTTCGATTGCTACTTGACACAGGCTCCAGCTACACTATGCTACGGAGGTATTGGAAGTGCTCGGTTATGACACTCACCATCCCTTGCGAAGGACGAGGGTGATCACTGCTAGCGGGGTCATTGTAGCTCCCGTGGTGCGCGTGTCTTGGTTTCACTGTCTGGGGCAGCAGATGGAGGATTTCCCTGTCACTGCTTACACACTGCCACCGGGCACATTTGTGGACGGTTTGCTGGGCATGGATTTTCTGCTACGTTACAAAGCTGTAATCGCCATCGAGTCAGGAACGGTACACTTTGAGGAGTAGTGATGGACGAGGAACGAAGAGTGTGATAGAACGCTTGAAAGTGACCATTCACGGGGCGGTGCAGGGGGTGGGCTTCCGCCCCTTTGTTTATCGGCTGGCCACGGAGTCGGGCCTGCGGGGCTGGGTGCTCAACTCCTCCCAGGGGGTGTTCATTGAGGTCGAGGGGAAGCGCCCGGTGCTGGAGGAGTTCCTGCTGCGCCTGGAGCGGGAGAAGCCCCCCCTGGCCATCATCCAGAGCCTGGAGTTCTCCTTCCTCGACCCCGTCGGCTACCCCGACTTTGTCATCCGCCACAGCGAGGAAGCAGGGGAGAAGACCGTCCTCATCCTCCCCGACATCGCCACTTGCCCGGAGTGCCGACGCGAGGTGGGGGATCCCAGCGATCACCGCTACCGCTATCCCTTCACCAACTGCACCCACTGCGGCCCTCGCTTCACCATCATCCGCGCGCTGCCCTACGACCGGCCCAACACCTCCATGGCCCACTTCCCCCTCTGCCCCGACTGCCGCCGGGAGTACGAGGATCCCCTGGACCGGCGCTTCCACGCCCAGCCGGTGGCCTGCCCCGTCTGCGGCCCCCAGGTGGCTCTATATTCAGGTGAGGAGCAGTTTCAAAGTGCTCCTCACCTCACTGGCGACCAGGCCATCCAGGAGGCAGCTCAGGCAGTGCGGGAAGGGCGCATCTTGGCGGTGAAGGGGTTGGGCGGTTTTCTCCTGATAGTTGACGCCCGGAACGAGGCGGCGGTGCGGCGGCTGCGGGAGCGCAAGCAGCGGGAGGAAAAGCCCTTCGCCCTCCTCTACCCCTCCCTGGAGGTGATCAAGGAGCACTGTTTCGTCTCCCCCCTGGAGGAGCGGGTGCTGACCTCCCCCGAATCGCCCATCGTGCTGCTGCGCCGACGGAAGACTTCCGAAGTCTGCCAGACGGCTCGACTGAGCTCGCCGAAGTCTTCGGAAGTCTGCGAAGCAGTGGCTCCAGGCAACCCGTACCTGGGAGTGATGCTGCCCTACACCCCCCTCCACGACTTGCTGATGCAGGAGTTGGGCTTCCCCGTCGTGGCCACCAGCGGCAACCGCTCCGACGAGCCCATCTGCATTGACGAGAACGAGGCCCGAGAGCGGCTGGGCGGCATCGCCGACCTCTTCCTGGTTCACAACCGCCCCATCGTCCGCCACTGCGACGACTCGGTGGTGCGGGTAGTGCTGAGGCAAGAGCTGGTGCTGCGACGGGCGCGGGGTTACGCCCCCCTGCCGGTGAGAATTCGGAAGTCTGGACCTTCTCCCATCCTGGCCGTGGGGGCGCACCTGAAAAACACCATCGCCCTGAGCGTGGGGCAGCAGGTCTTCCTGAGCCAGCACATCGGCGACCTGGACACGCCGGAGGCCTGCGCTGCCTTCGAGCGGGTCATTGCCGACTTCCTCCGCCTCTACGAGGTGGAGCCTCTCGCCATCGCCCACGACCTGCATCCCGATTACTTCTCCACTCAGTGGGCCCGCAAGGTTGCCGATGGGCACGTAGGGGCATCCCTCGCGGATGTCCTGCCAGAGCAAGGACAGGGGCAAGCCCTGCCCCTACGGATCCCCGTCCAGCACCACCACGCGCATCTAGCTGCCTGCCTGGCCGAGAATGAGGTAGAGGGGCCGGTGCTGGGGGTGATCTGGGACGGCACCGGCTACGGCTCTGACGGGACAGTGTGGGGCGGAGAGTTTTTGTGGGGGGATGCCTCGGGCTTCGAGCGGGTGGCCCATCTGCGCCCCTTCCGACTGCCGGGCGGGGAGGCGGCGGTGAGGGAGCCACGGCGGGCGGCACTGGGAGTGCTGTGGGAGCACTTTGGCCCGGAGGTCTTCGAATGGGAGCACCTGGCCCCGGTGGTCGACTTCTCCCCTTCGGAGCGCCGCCTGCTGCGGCGGATGCTGGAGCGGGGAGTGAATTCACCCCTCACCAGCAGCGCGGGCCGTCTCTTCGATGCCGTGGCCGCCCTGGTGGGCCTGCGTCAGAAGATCCGCTTCGAGGCCCAGGCTGCGATGATGCTGGAGTACGCGGTGGATGAGACGGTGACAGATGCCTATCCGTTGTCAATGACCAAATCTCAAATCCAAAATCCAAAGTCCAAAGTCCAAAATCCAAAGTCCCAACTCCTGGTGTTGGATTGGGGGGAGATGTTGGAGGTGCTGCTTGTGGATTTGCGGCGGGGGGTTTCGGTGGGGGTGATGGCGGCGCGGTTTCACAATGCTTTGGTGGAGGGGATCGTCGCCGTGGCCCAGGCGCTAGGGGTGGAACGTGCCGCCCTGAGCGGGGGTTGCTTCCAGAACCGCATCCTCCTGGAGCGAGCCTATCGTCGCCTGAGCGAAGCTGGTCTCCGCGTCTATGTCCACCAGCGCATCCCCCCCAACGACGGGGGCATCGCTCTGGGGCAGGTGGCCGTTGCCGCTAGCTTGCTGTAGCAGAGTCGCAGATTGCATTTGAGGCGGAACCCTTGCCCTACCAAGTAGACCAAAGCAACAAGATTGAGAAGTCGGGCGATACTGCCCTGGCATTGAGTAACGATAAAGTACACGATCCGCATCCCTGCCAGGGAGAAGCGAGAGGCCATCGGCGTTCTGGTTCAGCGCCGCAAGGGCAGGCGACGTAAGTGGATTATCCTGCAACTGTTCGCTGTAGCACTATATTACTTGATCCGCGAGTTGCCGCCGGGGGAACAGGTTACGATTGACGTGGAGTACACAGGCCACGAAGACGACGTCAAGAACACATTACTGCCTCTGTTGTGGCGAGACGACCCCGGCTTTGACGCCGAGAACATCGCCTTCGGCCACGTGGGGAAGAGGTCGTCTGCGCACAAAAAGGCCTTGGCCGTGTATTGCGGACAGACCAAAGCCGATAGGACGTTAAAGGCCGATGACCTGCTGAGACAGATCATCGGCCGATAAGACCACGGGAGAGCGGCCTTCGGTGTGCCGCCTGCAGCCGTCGAGCATACCGTCCGGTTAAGGATAGGAGCGCGTGCGGCCTCCCGCTTGAGAATATTATACCACAGGCGACATGAACTGTCAAGGAGACCCTGTTCAGTTTTTGGAGGAACTATGTGCCTGGGAATTCCCGGAAAAATCATTAGCATAGAAGAGAACGAACTTGACATCCCTATGGGTAAGGTGAGCTTCGGGGGGATCGCCAAGGAGGTCTGTCTGGCCTTTACCCCTGAGGCGCAGGTGGGGGATTACGTCATCGTCCACGTCGGCTTCGCCCTCAGCCGCCTGGACGAAGAGGAGGCCCGGCAGACACTGGAGCTTCTGGCCGAACTGGAGGAGATAGCGGCGGAACAAGGCGAGCCTCCCACCTATACCCTTCAGTAGGTTCACTATGAAATACATAGACGAATACCGAGATGAAGCAGCAGCACAAAGATACATCGAGGCCATCCGACGAACGGTCAGCCGACCCTGGACGCTGATGGAGATCTGCGGCGGGCAGACCCACACTATCCTCAAGTTCGGGCTGGGCCAGATGCTGCCGGACGACGTGACCTTGGTGCACGGCCCCGGCTGCCCCGTCTGCGTGACCCCGGTGGAACTTCTGGACAAGGCCATCGCCATCGCCTCCCGTCCGGAGGCGATCTTTTGTTCCTTCGGCGACATGCTGCGGGTGCCCGGTTCCCACAAGAATCTGTTGATGACCAAGGCGGAGGGCGGGGACGTGCGGATAGTCTACTCCCCGTTGGATGCCTTGAAGCTGGCCCAACGAAACCCGGAGCGGGAGGTGGTGTTCTTCGCCGTGGGGTTCGAGACCACCGCTCCAGCCAACGCCATGGCCGTCTGGCAGGCCAAGCAGATGGGGTTGCGGAACTTTTCCATCCTCTCCGCGCACGTCCTGGTCCCCCCGGCCATCGAGACCATCCTCAGCGCCCCCGGCAACGAGGTGCAGGGGTTACTGGCTCCCGGCCACGTCTGTACCGTGATGGGGTATTGGGAGTACGAGCCTATCGCCGAGAGGTATCGGGCGCCCATCGTCGTCACCGGCTTCGAGCCGCTGGACATCCTGCGGGGCCTCTACATAACGCTGCGCGCGCTGGAGGAGGGACGGTGGGGGGTGGAGAATCAGTATGCCCGTTCCGTGCGGCGGGGGGGAAACGTCCAGGCCCAGCGGCTCATCCAACAAATCTTCGAGGTGACCGACCGGGCCTGGCGGGGGATCGGCGTGATCTCCCAAAGCGGCCTGCGGCTGCGAGGGGAATACGCCGACTTCGACGCCGAGCGGCGGTTTGACGTGGCGGAGATGGCGGTGGAGGAGTCGCCGGAGTGCATCGCTGGCTTCATCTTGCAGGGGCGAAAGAAGCCGCCGGAGTGTCCCGCCTTCGGCGCCCGCTGCACCCCGGATCATCCCCTGGGCGCGCCGATGGTCTCCAGCGAGGGGGCCTGCGCCGCCTACTATCGGTACGGGCAGAGAACAACGGGTTAAAATCACGTTTCACGGAGATCGTTATGACGGAACGACTAAACCAACTTGCATTTCAATGCCCCATCCCCATCCAAGAGTACCCGACCATCCTCCTGGCCCACGGGGGAGGGGGGCGGCTGACCCAGATGCTCATCGAGCGGATGTTCTGGCCCACCTTTCGCAATCCGGCCCTGGAGACTCTTCACGACGGGGCGGTGCTAGAGGTGGAGGGCGTCCGCCTGGCTTTCACTACCGACTCCTTCGTCGTCAGCCCCCTCTTTTTCCCCGGCGGCGACATCGGCGGACTGGCCGTCAACGGCACGGTCAACGACCTGGCCATGTGCGGCGCCCGTCCTCTGTACCTCTCCCTGGGCCTCATTCTGGAGGAGGGCTTCCCGATGGAGGACTTGTGGCGGGTGGTGCGCTCCATCCAGGGGGCGGCGCAGGAGGCAGGGGTGGAGGTGGCGACCGGGGATACGAAGGTGGTGGATCGGGGAAAAGGGGACGGCGTCTTCATCAACACCACGGGGCTGGGCCTCGTCCCGCCTGGCATCCACATCTCCCCCCTGCGGGCCAGACCCGGCGACGTGGTGCTGATCAGTGGGGCCATCGCCGTCCACGGCATCGCCATCCTCTCGGTGCGGGAGGGGCTGGAGTTCGAGACGACTCTGGAGAGCGATACCGCCTCCCTCAACGGGCTGGTGGGCGCGCTGCTTCGGGCCGCCGGGGCGGAGGTGCATGTGCTGCGGGATCCCACCCGGGGCGGGGTGGCCAGCGCCCTCAACGAGATCGCCTCCAGCGCAGGCGTGGGGATCAAGCTGGAGGAGGCCAGAATCCCCTTATGGGACGAGGTGAAAGGGGCGTGTGAGATCCTGGGGCTGGATCCCCTCTACGTGGCTAACGAGGGGAAGTGTCTGGCCATCGTGGCTCCGGAGGTGGCCGAGGCGGTTCTGGAGGCGATGCGCTCCCATCCCCTGGGCAGGGAGGCGGCCATCATCGGGCAGGTGGTGGAGGCGCATCCCGGCAGCGTAATCCTGCGCAGCCGGGTGGGGGGGAAGCGGGTGGTGGACATGCTCAGCGGCGAGCAACTGCCGCGCATCTGCTGACATAGTGACATTCTAGCCCTTGACAGAGCACGGTGGGTGTGGTAGAATGGCACGCGGTTTGCCAGGCAGGTGGATAGTTGTCATCTTTTATAGCACGTCAGAGCGGGGGGTGAGGGAAACTGTCAACGGATTGCGGGAACGGATTGAGCGGATTGGGCCTCCGCACGTGGCTTTTTCCGTTCAATCCGTTCCAAAAATCCGCTGACAGCACCCCACGCTTTCTATCCCCCTGCTTTGGAGTGCTAAGTCATCTTTTAAGGAGGAACCTCGATTATGGCAGAAGAAGCTCCTGATCTTACCGATCTCGACAAAATTGTGCAGGAAGTAGGGGAGGAGAGGGGGGGCTTGATCCCCATCCTCCAGAAGGCGCAACATGCTTATGGCTATCTGCCGAAGGAGGTCCTGGAGGTCATGGCCGAGAGGTTGTCCATTCCCCTCAGCCGCGTCTTCGGCGTGGTGACCTTCTACTCTCAGTTCCACCTGATCCCCCGCGGTCGGCACATCATCCAGCAGTGCGATGGCACCGCCTGCCATGTGCGCGGGGCTGCCCGGATAATCGAGGCCGTAGAGCGGGGATTGGGGATAAAGGCGGGCGAGACGACTCCTGACCTCAAGTGTACCTACGAAGTGGTCTACTGCATTGGCTCCTGCGCCCTGGCGCCCACGGCCATAGTTGACGACCAGGTGGCGGGGCGGCTGACGCCGGAAAAGACGTTGAGCCTCATTGAGAACCTCGATTAGTGTCATCTAATCCTCATCGGAAGAGAGTTATTGCAGATGCCAAAACTAGAGACCATAGAAGACTTGAGATGCTTCCGGGAGGAAGCACGCAGAGCCATCGAGAGCCACGATGAGGTGACCACCAGAATCATCGTCGGTATGGGGACCTGCGGTATCGCCGCCGGGGCCGGTGAAGTGCTACAAGCCATTCTCGACGAACTGGCCAGGCGCGACGTAGAGGCGGATGTAACTGCCGTGGGATGCATCGGCATGTGCAGCAGTGAACCGCTGGTGGACATCGTCAAGCCGGACCGTCCGCGCATTAGTTACAAGAATGTCACACCCCAAACAGCCCTGGAACTGGTCAACGATTACGTAATAAGAGACGATCCCCGTCCCGATCTGGCCTTGGCAGTGATTGGTGAAAACTCGTATGAAGGCATTCCGGCCTGGGGAGAGATACCCTTTTTCGGTTCGCAACGGCGTCTTGTCCTGCACAACTGCGGCTTCATTGACCCGGAGATCATCGGGGAGTACATTGCACGCGACGGCTACGCCGCCCTGGCCAAGTCTCTCACCGAGATGACGACTGATGAGGTCATTGATGAGGTGAAACGATCGGGCCTCCGGGGGCGGGGAGGAGCAGGTTTCCTCACCGGCATGAAGTGGGAGTTCACCGCCCGCGCCCGTGGCGACGTCAAGTACGTGGTCTGTAACGCCGACGAGGGTGATCCTGGCGCGTTCATGGATCGCTCTGTCATCGAGGGTGATCCCCATAGTGTGTTGGAGGGGATGGTGATCTGCGGCCGCGCTATCGGTGCGAAGGAGGGGTACATCTACTGCCGAGCCGAATACCCCCTGGCCATCAGGCGTCTCAAGGTCGCCATCGCCCAGGCCGAAGAATACGGGCTGTTGGGCGACCACATTCTCGGTAGCGACTTCTCCTTTCACTTGCGCATAAAGGAGGGGGCTGGCGCTTTTGTGTGTGGCGAGGAGACGGCGCTACTCGCCTCTATCGAGGGGCGACGCGGTGAGCCACGTCCCCGCCCGCCCTTCCCGGCTGTGCGCGGGCTGTGGGATAAGCCGACCAACATCAACAACGTCAAATCCTACGCCAACGTTCCCCAGATCATCGTCAAGGGGGCCGACTGGTTCGCCAGTATCGGCACCCGGCGCTCTACGGGCACGGCCATCTTTGCCCTCACCGGCAATGTGAACAACACCGGCCTGGTGGAGGTGCCGATGGGCATCACCCTGGGCAAGATCATCTTTGACATTGGCGGTGGGATTCCCAATGGGAAGAAGTTTAAGGCCGTGCAGACAGGGGGGCCGCTGGGCGGGTGTCTTTCTGTTGAGCACTTGAACGTTCCGGTGGATTTTGACTCACTGAAAGACCTCGGCGCGGTGATGGGCTCTGGCGGGATGATCGTCGTGGACGAGAACACCTGCATGGTGGAACTGGCCAAGTTTTTCCTCACTTTCGCCACCGCCGAGAGTTGCGGCAAGTGCGTTCCTTGCCGGATAGGTGGGAAGCGCATGCTGGAGGTACTGACCCGCATCACCGAGGGCCAGGGCAAGTTGGAGGACCTGGACACCATCCGCGAGATTGCTGTCGGGATGGAAACGGGGTCGTTGTGTGCCCTTGGGCAACTGACCCCGGGGCCAGTAATGTCGGCGTTGCGCTACTTTGAGGACGAGTTCCGCGCCCACATCGTGGATAATCGCTGCCCAGCGCTAAAGTGTAAGGCCCTCATCTCCTTCTACATCCTTCCTGACAAGTGTCGGGGTTGTGGCATCTGCTTGAGAGCCTGTCCTGCTCAAGCGATATCGGGTGGCAAGAAAATGATCCACGTTATTGACCAAAGCAAGTGCATCAAGTGTGGAAACTGTCTTGATGTATGCCCATCGCGCTTCGGCGCCGTGGCAAAGGTCTCAGGGGAGAGTGTTCAGGTCCCAGAAGAACCTATCCCAGTAGGCGAGTGGAATTCGTGACAAGCACCTTACCGGGGGTAGCCCCCGGAAGAGGTTCCCTCCAGATCAAAAAAAGGAGACGAAACGGGCGATGAATACGGTGAACGTCACCATCAACGATCAGAATATCCAGGCTCAGGCCGGGCAGACGGTTTTGGAAGCAGCCGCGTCGGCCGGTATCAAGATCCCCACGCTGTGTCACCATCCGGCTCTGGAGCCTATTGGCGCATGTCGTGTTTGCCTGGTGGAAGTGAAAAGGCAGAGGACTTTGCAGCCGGCCTGCACCTTCAAGGTGACAGAGGGGATGGAGATTTGGACCCATTCGCCGAAAGTGGAGGAGGCACGGCGCTTCGTGCTGGAATTGATCCTCTCTGACCACCCGCTGGATTGTATGACCTGTGAACGGGCGGGGAACTGTGAACTGCAGGACCTGGCCTATCAGTATGGTATCAAGCAGACGCGCTTTCCGGGTGTGCAGCACGAGTATCCTATTGACGAGTCTAACCCCTTCTACGAGCGCGACTATAACAAGTGTATCCTCTGCCGGCGCTGTGTGCGCGCCTGCGAGGAGATCAATGGGGTGGAGGCTATCGGCGTCATCCAGCGCGGGTTCGACACCAAGATCGGCGCTGCCTTCGATGGCCCGATGCAGGATAGTGTGTGCGAGTTCTGTGGGATGTGCGTGGAGGTTTGTCCCACCGGGGCCTTGTCGCCCCAGCAGAGCAAGTGGCAGGGACGCTCCTGGGAGTTCGAGAAGGTGGCGGCTATTTGCCCCTACTGCGGGGTGGGATGCCAATTCTACCTCAACGTCAAGGATGGGCGGATCGTGCAGGTGACATCCAAATGGGATGCCCCGGCCAACCACGGTTGGCTGTGTGTAAAAGGGCGTTTCGGCTGGGATTTCGTTCATCACCCCGACCGGCTGACCAGGCCGTTGATCCGCCGGCAGAAAGGGGCCGAGTTCGAGGAGGTCGAGTGGGATGAGGCGCTCGACTTCGTGGCGTCCAGGTTCGGGGAGGTCAAGGAGCAATACGGGCCTGATGCGTTCGGCGCCCTATCATCCGCCAAGTGCACCAACGAGGAGAACTATGTGATGCAAAAGTTCGCCCGGGCGGTGATGGGGACGAATAATGTGGACCACTGCGCGCGTCTCTGACACAGCGTCACCGTGACCGGTCTGGTCACAGCTTATGGCTCCGGTGCCATGACCAATTCCTTCGACGACATCGCCGACGACGCGCAGGTCTACTTCATCATCGGTTCCAACATCACGGAGAACCATCCGGTGTTGGGTATGCGCATCCGGCAGGCGGTCAAGCGACGCGGCGCCAAACTCATCGTCTGCGACCCGCGTTCCATTCCCATCACCGACTTTGCCACGTTGCACATCCGCCAGAAGCCGGGCAGCGACATCGCCCTGCTCAATGGCATTATGCACGTCCTCATCGCCGAGGAACTGTACGATAAAAAGTTCGTTGAGGAGCGCACCGAGGGCTTTGAGGAACTGAAGGCCAAGGTGATAGAGTACCCGCCTGAGCGGGCGGCAGAGATATGCGGTATCACCCCGGAGGAAATCATTGAGGCGGCGCACTTGCTGGCCGAGAATCGTCCGGGGGCGCTGCTCTACGCCATGGGCATCACCCAGCACACCACCGGCCACCAGAACGTGCTCTCCTGCGCCAACTTGCAGATGCTCCTGGGCAACGTGGGCGTCCCCGGTGGCGGCGTCAACCCGTTGCGCGGTCAGGTCAACGTCCAGGGCGCCTGCGATATGGGCGCATTGGTCAACGTCTACCCTGGCTATCAGAAAGTGGCCGACGAGGCGGCGCGGAAGAAATTCGAGCAGGCGTGGGGCGTGCCTCTCTCCAACCAGGTGGGGACTACCCTGGTGGAGATGCTCCACAAAGCGGAGCGGGGGGAGATTCGCGCCATGTACATCATGGGCGAAAACCCAATGCTCTCGGATCCAGACGTGAACCATGCCGAAGAGTGTCTCAAGAGCCTCGACTTTTTGGTGGTGCAGGATATTTTCCTCACCGAGACGGCCCAACTGGCGGACGTGGTGTTGCCCGCCCCCTGCTTTGCCGAGAAGGACGGCACCTTCACCAACTCTGAGCGGCGTGTCCAGTTTGGGCACCAGGCGGTGGATGCACCCGGTGAGGCCCGGCAGGATTGGTGGATCATCGGCGAGATCGCCCGGCGTTTGGGATACGACGGGCTGACCTACGGCTCGCCGCGCCAGATCATGGACGAAATCAATCGCCTGACTCCCATCTACGGTGGAATGTCGTACGACCGCATCGGCGAGATGGGCTTGCAGTGGCCCTGCCCGGACACCGAGCACCCCGGCACGCCCATCCTGCACGTGGGCAAGTTCAGCCGTGGGTTGGGGCGCCTCAGCGGGGTGGACTGGCAGCCGCCGGCAGAGGAGCCCGACGAGCAATACCCGTTCATTTTCACCACCGGCCGGGTGTTGTATCACTTCCACACCGGCTCAATGTCCCGTCGTTCCGAGGGGTTGGACACCATCTACCCGGAGGCGCTGGTGGAGATCAACACCGAGGATGCGACCAGGCTGGGTATCGCTGACGGGGACGTGGTGAAAGTGGCGTCGCGGCGGGGTGAGGTTCAGGCCAAGGCGCTGGTCAGCGGCAAGACCGAGCCTGGCGTCGTCTTTATGCCCTGGCACTTTGCCGAGGCCGCGGCCAACAAACTGACCATCGCCGCGTTGGATCCCACGGGCAAGATTCCGGAGTACAAAGTCTGCGCGGTGAAAGTGGAGCCGGTGAAGTAAGAGACCGCGTTGCTATTGACCCTCTCCCAAGTCGGGAGAGGGTCTTTTTGTATTTACAGCCAGCTTGTGTTATAATCTAACCTGGGGAGAGGTTGTAGGAATGAGTATCGTGGGTGGTTTCGAGGGAAAAATCAGACAGGGGGCGATAAGGAGAGTGTTCCGAGCGGCCAGGAACTATGTGGAGCTCACGAAGCCTCTGTCGGTGTTTCTTCTCGTCTTCACCGCCGTTGGCGCCATGGTCATCGCTGCCGAGGGCCGGGGCATTTCATTGAATTTACTTCTCGCCGCATTGGCGGCCATCACCGCCGGCTGCGCGGGGGCTAATGCCATCACCTGCTACATTCTCTTTGCCGGAATGGTATCGGACGTATTAATTAGATCTTGACAAAAGGAGGCAATCCAGTGAAAAAGGTAAAAATCGGTGGCGTCATTAGGAACTCCAACCTGGCCAAAGTAGGGGTCATGGGCATCCCGGATCGTCCCGGCGTGGCTGGTGCGATCCTCTCCGCTCTGGGAAGCGAAGGCATCAACGTCGAGTTCATCGTTCAGTGCATAGACCTGAATTACAATGATCACGTGGTGTTCTGTGTCGGCCGGGGTGACCTGGAGGCTGCTATATCCATACTTGAGGGGATCAGGCCTCAGTTAGGGGCGAAGGAGGTGATCCACGAGCCGGAAGTGGGGATAGTCTCCATCTTTGGCCCCGATTTCCGTGAGCGTCCGGGCATCGCCGGCGCTATGTTCAACGCTCTGGCATCGGTAGGCATAAACATACTGGCTATCAGTACTTCTATCTCGACTGTCTCTTGTGTGATTGATGCCAAGCGCGTCTCAGAAGCTGTCAGGGTTATCGAACAGACCTTTGACATGCCCTGATGGGCAAGACCGAGGGCGAGAGCGCGGCAAATATATGAGGCAGGAGTGCGGACGCAAGTCTGCTACTCGCGCCTTAAATACCCTCTCACAGCGAACTGGGGTGCGCCGTTATCGGCGCACCCCAGTCCCGTTGTAGACCAGCAAGCCAGGTCGTAACTACCCCATGGGTTTTCCGCTTGGATAGTTCCACGACTCGAGCAATTCTCTGAATCCGTTATCTCTTTTGAAGGGGCCTACCACCGCCAGGTTCAGCTTCTCCTTCAAGAAAAGCGTCTGCGCTACCCTCTGAATATCGGCTGTGGTTATGGCCTCGATTTCTTCAATTGCTTCCCCGTATGTCAGGATCTCGGAAAAGAGTATCTCCTGAGAGCCGAACCAGAGAGCTACGTTGAAGCTGTCTTCACTAAAGAGCAGCAACTGCCCTTTAGTGAAGTCCTTAGCTCTGGCCAGCTCTTCGGGCGGTATCTCTTCTTGCCTGAGGTTGTCCAATTCCTCTAAAACAGCTTTGATGGTGGCCTCAACGTGCTCTGGAGCGACGCTAGCGTAGACCCCTGCTACTCCAGTGTCATACAGCGCACAGATGTAGGAGTTAACGCTATAGGCATAGCTTCGCTTTTCCCTGATGCCGTTGAAGAGCCGGGAGCTCATGCCCCCTCCCAGCACGGTGTTGAGCAGGCGCAGGTTCAAACGATCGGGGTGGTCACGAGGAAGGCCCGGCACACTTAGACAGAGATAGGCCTGCTTTGTATTCTTGTTGTGAATCCGCACCCGTGGCTCAGCCTGGCCATCTTTAGCTGGCTGATACGAGGCTACCTCTCCCCTGGCCCAGTCACCCAGACAGGCAGCAATTTGTTTCACTACCGCTTCGTGCTCGACATTGCCGGCCACGCTGACCACGGTGTTATTCGGCAGATAGTGGTTCTTCATGTAAGCCAGCAGCTTGTCCCGGTCCAGGCTAGCGATGCTCTTTTTGCTGCCAGCGACGTCGCGCCCCAGGGGGTGATTGGGCCAGACCAACTGATTGTTCATGAGATGGACCAGATCATCTGGTGTGTCCAGGGTCAGGTTGATTTCTCTGGCGATCACGTCTCGCTCTTTATCAATCTCCGCTGGTTCGAACCTGGCGTGACAGAGCATGTCCGCTAGCACATCAATGGCAACATCCAGGTGAGGCTGAGTGACCCTGGCCCAGTAGGTGCTCTCTTCCTGGCCTGTGCTGGCATTGAAGATGCCCCCGATGCGTTCGATGGCGATGGCGATTTCTCTGGCCGTAGGTCGTTTCGCTGTGCCTTTGAAGAGCACGTGTTCGATGAAGTGGGACGCCCCGCTCTGTTCGTCCGATTCGTAGCGGGAGCCCACGCCGATGAAGAAGGCGATGCTCACCGACTGGGTGTGCGGCATGGTGGAGGTCAAGATACGCAAGCCATTATCGAGGATCGTTTTTTGGTACATCTTGTCTGTCCCCCTGCTATTTTGACAAACTAAAGCGATATTCCAACCGCCGCTCTGTTCTCAGCCAGCAGATGTGGACTTCCGACGTCCTGGTATCTCCAGTGTAACCTGTCTTCTTTGTCCCGGTCAAAAGAGTAGAGAGCTGATACATCACTCATTCTATCACATCTGCCCATTCGTTGCTTGACGTTTCCCTTGCGGCTGCCCTCTGGCTACCCTACGGCTGCCCTACAGGTGCCTGCCGCTTGACCAGGTAGCGATAACCTCTGCACTAATCATGCACAAGGAACTCTATGATACCATCATCCTCGCTGGAAGGCAGGTTCCACCCTTCTTGTAGTAATGAAACTCTAAACCTTCATCAATCGCCATCTCTGCTTCAAACAAAAAACCTGCCGCCCCGTTCAACCGGAAAGCCGCAGGCATCTTCTTCATTACTTATCGTGGATAGTAAGTAATGAATCCGCTTCGGCAACCCGGCGGTCATAGCTCAAACTTAAGCCTTAGACCCGTAGCTTTGCGCCCCTCCCTTTCGAGAGGTTAGCCAGTATCGGCGGACGTTCCTTTTGATTTAGCTGGTTACTATTTAGTTGCTACAATTATATCATAAATCTCGATATTTTGCAAGTTTTCTAACCTTAAAATTTTCGATGATCAGGAGGGCTTCGACCGAGCGGTTCGGCTGAGCTCACCGTCGAAGCCTCAGCCGAAGTCCTCGCTAGGGCGCGGTCGGCAGTTGAAAGTCTGCTCCGATGATGAGGCGGATGTCAATCTCGCTATACGAGCCGGTAAACGGCTGGATGTTGTTCTGCGGAATATTGAGCAACCGGGCCAGGTATTGGACGGTATAGTCCTTGCCGGTGTAGTTCACGATAATGGTGGTAGGGTAGTCGAAACGTTCGGCGTTGCCGAATTCCACTACCTGGAGGCCATGTTCTTTCAGAAGAGCGCTCGTCTGGGCGGCTACATTGCCAACGGCGGAGCCGTTGTGAACGATGATCTTCGCCCCTTCCGCGGCCAGCTTGTCTTTATCCTCAGTCTCTTCCTCGGCTGCCTGCGCGGGGGCGGTGAAAATCTCGTCCACCACGGCGCGAATCTCGTCCCTGATAGGGATCAGAACCTGGGCCCCGTTGTACCTGGTGGTAGGCTCGGTCATGGAACTATCAATAGCGGCGGCTTTGATGTGTCCGTCGTCTATCTTGCTGGCCAATTGAACCAGGTTGCGCATCTCGTCGAACAGGAGGTCTGTCTGCACCGAATCGCCCACTGTCTTCAGCAGTTCGGGCAATTTGAGCAGCAACTGGGGCAAAAGATCAAAGCGCAGAACCTTGTCGCGCACAGCCATGATGACCTGTTGCTGGCGCCGGAGCCGGTCGAAGTCGCTGCCGCTGTGACGGGTGCGAGCGTATTTGAGAGCAAGCTCGCCGTCCATGTGTTGGAGGCCGGCCGGGATATTGAGGGGATCGTAGCCATAAGCGCTATCAGGATACAGGGGATCGTCAATCTCTTTTTCCACGTAGATGTCTACCCCGCCTATGGTGTCTACGGCCTCCACGAAGCCACTGAAGTTGACGCGGACGTAGTAGTGGATGGGGATACCCAGGTTATCCTGCACCGTTTTCATAGCCAGGGCAGGCCCGCCACCGGGGTATTTCTTCAGGTCACCGGTGTAATGAGCGGTGTTAATACGATTCTCACTATAGCCAGGGATGCGCACCCACAAGTCGCGAGGGATGGAAAGCATGCCCGCCGTGTTGTTCTCAGGGTCGAGGGTCAGCACGATCATGGTGTCGGTGCGCCAGGGGCCATGCTGGTCCTCTCTCTGGTCAATGCCCAGGAGGAGGATGTTCACCCGCTCTTTCTTCTGCCAGTCGGGCAGGGGCTCCCCGACAGTGCTGATATTGCTTTGTCTCTCTTGGCTTTGGCCGGAGATGGAGGGCAACACATTGGTCAGCGAAGGAAGCTGAGAATGCGCTACAGACTCTCTTACGGCGACGTAAAAGCCACGGCCGGCGGAGATAGTGGCCAAGAGTAGGGGTAACCCGACTATTATGAGGATCACGGCGAGCACACCACGTAATAGCCTGGACCGAGAAGAAGGGCGGTTCCTCGATGTACGGCTCATGTATTGCCTCCAGGTGAAGCAAAAGCGCTAAACTTGGCGTTTATTATAGCACATTTCCCCCGACAGGGCAAAAAGCTCCTACTCCGCAGGGATGTTGGTTACATGAAGTTTGTTGCCGCTGACAAAGTAGAGCAGTTGATACGTTTCACTCGCAAAGAGGCCCTTCAATTGATCCAATGCCTCGCCTTGGCCAGCTTGGAACTGCTGTAGGAAGCGCCCCTCTTTCGTGAGCTGCACGATGCGGTCGTTGCCCGCGTCGGCTACGTAGAGGAACTCCGCCTCTTCGCTGGTGAAAAGGGCGGTGGGATTTTGCAGTGGCTCGTAGAGTCCCGTTATCTCGAAGGGCACCGGCTGGCCATCGTCGAACTTCAGGATCCGCCCATCGGCGTAGAGGACGTAGACCTGGCCGTCCAGGGCCATGTCCACTACCCCCGCCAGGTCTACCTCTCCAGAGGTGGGGAAGTAATCCTCAGGCAAGCTGCCGTAATCGGGTTCGTAGCGTAGGATCTGGTTCAAGCTCGAATCCAGCAGATAGAAGTCGCCTTCGTAACTTCTCGCTGTCTGTGGTTGGATCCACCTGTCGCTTCCGCCGACGGGCAGCACACCTATGCCCTTCTCAGGATCATATTCCAGCAGCGAGCCTCCACTCTCCAGCACGAGGAGGTTGCTCTCCAGTCGCCCGCCTTCGGTCTCCGCCCAGGCCATGTCCACCAGCTCACCCACCACGATGGGGTCCCGCTGATCACCCTTGCGCAGGAGCACTGGGTCAACGTCCAGCTCCTGCATCGCCCGCATGGTCTCGTCGAGGAGGTGCTTGTAGACTCGATCGAGGGCTTTGTCCAGGACGTAGACGTCAATGTCGTTGGCGATTATCACCCGGCTGGGATCGCTGCCTGGGTCGCCGTACTCCCATAGGGGGACTATCCAATCAAGCTTGATCACTCTATCAATCTCTTTCAGTTTGTTATCAGCCTGTTCCTGCAGTCCATCCACCTGAGGATCACCAGGCCCCAGCGTCTCGGCTTCGGCTAGGTAGCCGAGGGCTTCTTGCAAATGGCCCCTCGCTGTGGCTTCATCTACCTGTCTGACCAACTCCATCTGCTGCTGAGCCTGGGCTATAAGCTCTTCAAAGCGAGCTTGCCTGTCTAGCGCCTGCCGCCAATAGACGACGATCACCAGGATGACGACGATGACGGGGATGGCGATGGCGATGCCCATCCAGAGGTTTCTGCGCCCTTCGGCTAGTTTTTTGCGCCCTTTGGCTGGCCGATAAGGCCGGCGTGGCCGTGGGACACGCTCGCTGGGAGACAGCGCCTCTTTTTCAGGCAGGAACCTTCTCAGAAAGTCGCCCGCTCCTCTTAAGGCTGACGACATCCTGCTCTCCAGGCTGCTCCAGTCAAGGCGGGGTAGTCGCTCCTTTAGTGGCTCTTTGACCTTGGGCTTAACTGGCCGCTTCACGACAGCTTCACGTTTGGCTCTGGGCTCGACTGGTTGCTTCACGACAGCCTCGCGTTTGGCTCTGGGCTCAACTGGCCGCCTCACGACAGCCTCGCGTTTGACTCTGGGCCTGACTGGCCGCCTCACGACAGCTTCGCGGCTGACTCTGGGTTTTTCCTCCACCGGGGCAACTCGGATGAGCATGGCAGAGGTGTCTCCCTCGCCAGCCAACTCTTCCAGATTAGCCAGGGCCAGGTCTACATCTTTCCCCACCACGGCCTGAGCGATCTGTTCCAGGCTGCCTTGTTGAGCCAGGGAGCCGCTGGTCAGGAGGATAACGTCGCCAACTCCCACTTTGCTACGGTAAAATCGGACTGCTAGCCCTCTCTTAAAGCCCAGAGGTGCTGCCTCTTCAGCGGTCAACTCGCTTTCCGGGAAGCACGTCAACTTCCCTTGATAGGACACGTACGCCGTAGTCGGGCCTGCCTGGGCGACGTAGACGGTTCCCTCCCTGAGCACGATGCAGGTGACGCCCCCGGCGCGTTGTTCGTGGGGGAGCGAGCTGAGATTCTCCTGCAATAGAAAAGAGTTAGCGGCTCCTATGGCCTGGCGCAGCTTGGCCGTGACGCTGCCTGGGGCCTGGAAGTACTCTTCGCCGATGATCCTGATCATCTCGCGATAAATCGCGTCCCGACCCACGGGATCGCCTGTCACCTCAAATATTAAGTACAGGCTCTCCTTTTTACGTTTCTGGAAGATAGCACGAGCCGGTTTAACCGCGGCCACGTTCGTGACCCGTTCCTGCCTGGCCCCAGCGACGAAGCTGAGCTTGCCCATGACGGTTCCTACTTTTGGACTCATAGTTGGGCCTCCATTTTGAACTTTGAGCGTAACTACCTGGATAATGTTGCATTTGTCATTGCGAGCGGAGCGAAGCAATCTCCAAGCGTGCTAGGGGATTGCTTCGGCGCAAACAGCGCGCCTCGCAATGACACCTGGGCGATATCTTTGAACTTTGAACTTTGAGCTTTGAGCTTCAAACTTCCTCTTGTAGCTCCCGAAATATATCCTCGGCATGCTCCAACAGCAATTCTGTGCGTTCGGGAGGTGTCTGCTTCACCTGGAAGTACCGCTCCAGCATTTGGCGGGGCGTCATCTCTTCGATGGGCTGATCGCCCAGGCGCAGCCGCACTTTGCGCTCCACGTCCTTGACGATGGCCGCGACGTGAAAGGCCCCTGCCAGGGCGCGGCGGATTTCACCCTCGTTGATGAGGGGCTCCTTTTCGGCGGTCATACGGATGATGATGCGCACCACAGCGTCCTCAATCTCACGGGCGGCGATGGCCTCCAGTATCTCGGCGGTGGGATCGTCGCTCTGGACATCCACCTTGATGGTGACGAAGGGGCGGGCGTCCGTTTTCACGAACTGCCAACTGGCCCGCCCCCGCTCCACCTCGGCCACCACGAAGCCCTTGTCCTCCCGCTCCTCGCCGAAATCAATGCGCTCGATGCTGCCGCTGTAGATCACGGGCGGCTGCTCGTACAACACCTGGTGTTTATGGATGTGGCCCAGGGCCACGTAGTCGAAGGCCGGATTCCTGGCCAGGCTGGGCGGCAGAATCACCTCCTGACCCAGCATGACGCTCCGCTCCGAGCCGTAGACCGCTCCCTGGACGGTGGCATGAGCGGCCAAAATCGTAGGCACAGTTCGATCCAGTTGACTGATCAAGCCATCGGTCCCCTCGACGATGTTGGTTATCCTGTCCAGGATGAGCTGGTTGATTTCCTCCAGGTTTTTGTTCTTGTACTCGTCGCGGGCCAGCAGCGCGCTGCGGGTGACCCAGGGCAGGGCCACGACCTGCACGGGGCCGTCTTTGGTCTCAATGTTGATGACCTCCGGCTTCTTGGCTACGTAGACGTTTTCCACCTCCAGGGTGGCGAAGATCTGCACCGTGGTGGCCCGGCCTACGGCGTGGGGGGTGTCGTGATTGCCCGCTACCAGCACGGTGGGGATGCCCGCCGCTGAGAGGCGACGGATGCGCCTGGCGAACTCCCGTTGGTAGGTGGGGCTGGGATCGCGGGTTTTGTAGGCGTCGCCCGCGAAGACCACCAGGCTGATGTCGTTTTCCAGAGCATAATCCACCACCTGGTCGTAGGCGCGCAGAAAGTCCATCAGGCGGGTGCTGAGCCCCGTGGCGGGGTCCAGCCGCCCGTAGTTTTCCACCCCCAGGTGGAGGTCGGCGAAATGCAGCAATTTAATCAAGGGAAGACCTCACTACCACACATCGAACGTTTAGCGGCCTCAATGTCCTCGTCAGTGATATTTGCGCCAGCCCATATTCCCTCCAGAGAAACAGGGTGGCGACAAATCCTTTCCGCTGGCGACTTTGTGGTCAAGAAGAGCATTCTCAGCTCTCGAATGCTCTTCTCTAAATCGAGTAGCTTGTCGTAAATAGCGTAGCTGCTGATGGTTTCTGTCTGTGTCATGGCAATTAACTCTCCTTTCCTAACCTGGACAAGCCAGAACCAGAAGGCTTTTTGCCACTAATTTTCACTAATTTTCACTAATTTTCTCTTTTTCGTGTTAATTCGTGAAATTCGTGGCAGATAAGATGTCTCACTCCCACTCTATCGTCGCTGGCGGCTTGGAGGTGATGTCGTAGACCACGCGGTTGACGCCCGCCACCTCGTTCACGATGCGGCCCCCGATTCGGGCCAGCAGGTCGTGGGGAAGCCGCGCCCAGTCGGCGGTCATGCCGTCCTGGCTGGTCACCGCCCGCACGGCGATGGTCGTCTCGTAGGTGCGCTCGTCGCCCATCACCCCCACGCTCATGGCGGGCGTGAGCACGGCGAAGTATTGCCAAACTTCCCTCCCCAGTCCGGCCCGCTCGATCTCCCCGGTCACGATGGCGTCGGCGGCCCGCAGCATCTCTAGCTTCCCCTCCGTCACCTCGCCGACGATGCGGATAGCCAGCGCCGGCCCGGGGAACGGCTGGCAGTAGACCACCTCGTCGGGCAGCCCTAGCTCCAGCCCCACCTGCCGCACCTCGTCTTTGAACAGATAGCGCAGCGGCTCGATGAGCTGGAAGCGCATGTCCGCCGGCAGGCCGCCCACGTTGTGGTGGGTTTTAATGCGCGCCGCCCCGCTGGCCGTGGCCGCGCTCTCGATGACGTCGGGGTAGAGGGTGCCCTGGGCCAGGAAATCGAAGTGGCCCAGTTTGGCCGCCTCCTCCTCGAACACCCGCACGAATTCCTCGCCGATGATGCGCCGCTTCTCCTCAGGGTCAATCACGCCCTGCAGCCTCCCTAAGAAGCGCTCCTTGGCGTCAACGAAGACCACGTTGAGCCCCAGGCGGCGGAAACGCTCCAGGTTGCGCTCCACTTCGCCCTGGCGCAGGAGCCCGTGGTCAACGAAGACGCAGGTCAGCCTGTCGTCCACTGCTCGCCCCACCAGGGTGGCCGTTACCGTGGAGTCCACGCCGCCGGAGAGGGCGCAGATGACCCAGCCTTCGCCCACCTGCTCCTTGATCCTAGCCACGGCCTCCTCGACGAAGGAAGCCGGCGTCCACGTCCCCTTCAGCCCGCAGACGTTGTAAAGGAAATTGCGGATGATCTCTCCGCCGTGGGGGGTGTGAACGACCTCAGGATGGAATTGAAGGCCGTAGAGCCTGCGCGCCTCGTCACCCATAGCGGCGATGGGCGAGTTAGCGGTGGAGGCCAGGGCGACGAATCCTGGGGGGAGCTCCTCCACGCGGTCGCCGTGGCTCATCCAGACCTTCATGGAGGAGGGCAGCCCGGCGAAGAGGGGGTTTGTGGGGCGGAGGACGTCGAGCTCGGCGGGACCGTACTCCCGCTCCCCCGCCGGGGCGACCCTGCCCCCCAGCGCGTGGGCCAGCAGTTGCATCCCGTAGCAGATGCCCTGCACGGGCAGGCCGCTGGCGAGCACGTAATCGGGCAGGGTGGGCGCCCCTTCGTCGTAGACGCTGGCCGGCCCGCCGGAGAGGATGAAGCCGCGAGGGTTGAGGCGCTCGACTCGCTCGTGGGGTGCGTCCCAGGGGACGAGCTCGCAATAGACACGGGCCTCCCGCACCCTGCGGACGATGAGCTGTGTGTATTGGGAGCCGAAATCCAAAACAGCTACCGCTTCAGTAGTCATTGGGGTTCTCCATAAGCAGGCCCTCCCCCTTCGCCGCCTTACAGAGCACATTGTCGGCGGAGATGAAAGTGAGAAGCGGTAACTTGCTTGCCACCAGGGCACGGTTGAGGACAATGGCCGTGGCCAAATGCACTGCATCGTAGCCACGCAAGGGATGGCGCTGGGTGAGGTCAATGGCGAGCTTGATGATCGTGGAGTCCATCTTCACCACATGATACCGCTGAGCACAATGGCGCAAGAAGGTAGCAATGCCTATCCTTTGCTGAGTGACTGAAATCTCGTTCATTCTTCGTCGCTTAGCCAAAGCGGCTGCCACTTCAACCTCGCCGATTTCAGCGATGGCGATCAAATTCTGCAGCTTCTCGTCCATTTCTGCTTCGATGAGCGAGGATACCCATTCGCTTCCACGCTCAGTGATATAGTGCTTCACCATCGCGCTGCTGTCGAAGTAATAGGTGCCCATCTATCGTCCCTCGTCACGTTCGGCGATAATGTCCTCCGAAAGAGGCGATACTCCTGTCATCATTCGTCGTACTTCCTCGGCTGTCAAGGCCGGGGTTGAGGCGAAAAGCTCGTTCCATTCCTCCCATGAGGTCTTGAGGTGTAACCCTGCCCTCTTTATTGCCTCTATCGCTCTCTCCCGCTCCGACCTTGCCTTTTGCCGGCGACTTTCCAGCCACTCCTCAATGGCCTCGGCGACGGCTTCGCTCACCGCCTCATCTGAGACTAGCTCTTGCTGTAGTTGCTTTGTCAAGCGCTCCGGCAGCTTTACTGCGATCGTATTCATCTTGCACCTCCCTGTTGTCCTCTAAAAATCCGCTGTTCCCCTTCAGTGGTCATTGGGGTTCCCTACCGTTCTTCTCCATAGCTCGACACCTTCTTTCTTGCCCAAAGGTGGTCTCCCGGTTAAGTGTTGCTAGATGGCTGTTTGGCGGATATGACAACGAATTGCAGGGATTCACCGAATTCACGCCGCTAAATTCGGTAAATCCTCGAAATTCGATGTCATATGCTGAAAATCCGTTCCTTTCCCCAATCCGTTGTAGTCACTCCGCGAAGACGATGCGGCCATCGGACATGTCGGCGATGACTACCAGGGATTCGATGGGGACGCCCAATCCCTCCAACAGGGCCCGCCCTTCTTCAAATCTCTTCTCGATGAGGGTCCCGATGCCCACCAGCTCCGCCCCGGCCTCCTCCACCAGCCTGACCAGGGCGGAAATGGTCTGGCCGGTGGCCAGGAAGTCGTCCACGATGAGGATCCTGTCCAGGGGACGCAAAAACTCGGGCGAGGCCATCAACTCTACGTGGCGACCTTTGGTGTGGGAAGGAGCGGTCTGGCGATAGACCCGCTCGGGCATGGTGATGGGCTTGGTCTTGCGGGCGTAGACCACCGGAATGCCCAAGACCAGGGCCGTGGTCAAAGCAGGGGCTATGCCTGAGATCTCCGCCGTCAGCACCTTGGTCGCCCCAGCGCCGTCAAATCGCCCGGCCAACTCCCGTCCGACCACCACCATCAGTTCCGGGTCAACCTGATGGTTGATGAAACTGTCAACCTTGAGGATGCCTCGCCCTAAATTTCGCCCCTCCCGCTTGATCCTCTCCTTCAGCGCTTCCACCAGCCTTTGTCCTCCTTTGAGCTTTGAACTTCATCCCTACAGCCTATTCTACTACAATCTGGCTGATGTTGCAAGTCCGTTCTTGTCAAGGAGGGCACTATGAGGTATAATTGGCTGGGAGTAGCGGGGTAATGAGGAACGAGGAACCAGGTACGAGTAACGAGTCAATAGGGGGATTGGGTTGCCCTTAGAGTTAGGCCCCATCAGCCAGCAAGTGGATAGGATGATCGCCTCGTTCGTGGCCGAGGAGCGCCGCGATCTGCTGCGGCAGGCGCGGAAGCTCCTGCGCGACGTGGACGCCGAGGAGCTGCGGGCCAAAGTGCACGCCCGTCACGGAAAATACCCCTGGCTGGTGGCTACCCCCATCCACACCCTCAGCCAGACCTTCTCGCCCCCGTTGCCTCCCACCGACTTCAGCGTCATCGCCTCCGACGGCTCCTCGATTCCGCCCGACCGCCACAGCTCGCTGCGCTACTACGTGATCAACACTGGCCACGCCGTCCTCACTTACGGCCGCCATCCCGACGCCGATTTGGATTCGGAGGGGCAGCTCTATTTTGAGGACGGCGACCTCTACCTATCGCCTGGGCAAAAGAACATTCCCATTGAGGGGGCGCGCCTGGGCGTGAAGATGCAAATCGCTGAATTGCAGGCCGCGCTGAAAGCCATCCAGGCGACGCCCGACCCGATGGTAGTGTTGAGCGACGGCTCCCTGATCCTCTGGCAGTTGCAGAACGAGGGGCAGGATGTCAAGGATGAATTCCTGGATCAATTTTGTGAGTGTCTGAATAGGTTCCGGGCGGCCAGCGTGCCTGTGGTTGGCTACATTAGCTACACCGGCAGCCACGACGTAGCCAACGCCCTGCGGGTCTCGCTCTGCCAAGACGATCCATCGGACTGCGAGCATTGCTCCCTGGCCGGGGAACAGCGCGCGCTCTGCAATTTCCTTAGCACGGCCCTGGATCGGCAGTTGTTCGAGGGGTTTCTTCAGGAAGGCCGGCGCTCCGACGTCTTCGAGAGCACCTCGGCCATCCTGGATGAATATGAAAGCCACCACATCCAGTTCTTCTACCTGAACGTGGGCGGCGAGGTGGTTCGCATCGAGGCCCCCCAGTGGGTGATGCGGGATGAGAGGATGCTGCATCTGGTGCACGCCCTGGTCTACGACCAGTGTCAGCGCAGCCCGGACTATCCGCCCTACCCCCCCGCCTTGCAAGAGGCCCATGAGCGGGCCGTCATCACCACGGCGGAGAGGCAGTTGGTGGAGGAGCTGGTGGAGAGGGCCCTGGCGGGGCGGGGCTTTGTCTACACCCGCTCGGCCAAAGACCGCAGCAAGCGGAGGCGGGGTGTATGAATCCCAACAGAATCTTGCCAGTCAGGTTATTGCACAAGTGGCAAGAGATTAACCACAAAGACACAAAGGCACGAAGAAAAAACTGAAAAACTTAGTGTCTTAGTGTCTTGGTGTCTTGGTGGTTTCTATCAGATTTGAACCTTGTTTAGTTCCGGTTTGTCCGGGTTAGGGTGGTGCGATGAGAATTGGTGAGATCATTGAAACGGGTACCACGGGGTTTGTGGCCGAGAGCCTGGAGCTTAACCGGCCACCGGCGCTGGGCAGCCTGGTGAAGGTCGAGGTGGGCGATGGGGGCTGTGTTTACGGCGTGGTCAGCCACGGCACGACGGCTGGTTTGGACCCCGGCCGCCGCGCGGTACGGCGCAGCACCGAGGAGGTCTACGACGAGGCCATCTACGACGAGCACCCGGAGCTGAGGCACACCCTGCGCACCGAGTTCAGCGTCCTCCTGGTGGGCTGCGTGGAGGACGGAGCCATTCGCCAACATCTGCCTGCCCAACCTCCGCCCCTCCACTACTCGGTGTATCAATGTACGGAGGAGGAAGTGCGGGCCTTCAGCGAGCGGCTCTACTACCTGCGCCTGCTCCTTTCGGCTTCTGGCGAAGTGCCGTCCGAGCAGTTCCTGGCTGCTCACGTCCGCCAGGCATATCGCCAGCGGGGCCAGGACCGGGAGTGGCTGGAGCGGGCCGCGCGGGAAATCGCCGCCCTCCTCAAATACGACTACGAGCGGTTGATGACGGTGTTGTATGCGATTGAGCCAGCGGCAACGGATGGACAGCGGATAAGCGGATGAGGAAGCGTCCATCTGTTTATCCGCTACGTATCCGTTGCGGCAAAAGGGGATGACGGTGTTGTATGCGATTGAGGCAACGGCAGCGGATGGACAGCGGATAAGCGGATAAGTAGACGCGCATCCGATTATCCGCTGCATATCCGTTGCGGCAAAAGGGGAGAGAAAGCGAAATGATGAGCGGGAGAATCTACCTTCTTGAGGAGAACGGGACGTTGCAGTCCTTGAGCGAACAGCCCTATGCCAGCGAAGACCTATTGCAGACGCTGCTGGAGAACTATCCCGACCTGTTGGCTGGTGAGCAGATAGACGAGGCGGCACCCCGCCGCTGGCTTCTGGTGTCCCGGGAAGTCGGTGTGCCTGGGGAAGAAGACGGCACTGGCCGATGGTCGCTGGACCACCTCTTCCTCGACCAGGACGCGATTCCAACCCTGGTGGAGGTCAAACGTAGCAGCGATACTCGTATCCGGCGTGAGGTGGTGGGGCAGATGCTTGACTATGCAGCCAACGCCGTTGTCTACTGGCCGGTCGAGATCATCCGTGCCAAGTTTGAGGCTGCCTGCGACAGCCAGGGCGGCGATCCGGCTCAGCTAGTGGCAGAGCTGATTGAAGCTGATTTCGATGACGATGCGGCGGTCGAGGTGTTCTGGGGCCAGGTCAAGACCAATTTGCGAGCGGGGCGGATAAGGTTGGTCTTCGTCGCCGATGAGATCCCTCCTGAGCTCAAGCGCATTGTGGAGTTCCTGAACGAGCAGATGGATCCGGCGGAGGTGTTGGCGGTCGAGATCAGGCAATACGTGGGTGAAGGGCTCAAGACCCTCGTTCCGAGAGTCATCGGCCAGACCGCAGAGGCCCAGCGGGCCAAATCAAGTGCTGGCCGAACGGGGAAGCAGTGGGATGAGCCTTCCTTTTTCCAAGAGTTGGAAGCGAGGCATAGCGTCGTTGAAGTGAGTGTCGCCAAGAAGATCCTGGATTGGGCACACTCCAGAACTACGCGAGTTTGGTGGGGACGAGGCAGTAGAAGTGGATCATTTGTTCCGGTGCTTGATCACAAGGAAAAGGGCCATAGCCTTTTTGCAGTGTGGACGTATGGCACGGTTGAGATTTACTTTTACTGGTACCAATACAAGCTGCCGTTCGACTCCGAGGAGAAACGACGAGAACTTCTGAGTCGGCTCAATTCTATTGCAAGCGTATCGCTTCCTGACGATGCTATTACCAGGCGTCCAGGCATTCCCCTTTCTGCCCTGAAGGATGAGACCGCTCTCAAGCAGTTCCTTGCAATATTTGATTGGGTTGTACGGGAGATACAGGCTACATAACGTTCGTAAGGAGAACCAACCACCTGGGAGGAACGATGTCTGATTCGCCACAACAACTCACTCTGCCCCTGGAGAAGCATCGCAATCACTACCTCTTCTCCGACTACTATCTGAACACGCTGCTGCCACGGCAGTCGAGCTGGCGCGAGGCCGACGCGGAGGCAGCTCAGGCTCTGGAGGCTCTCCACCAGCTCCACGCTGACAAGCGAGCCTTGCTGAGGCCTGCCTTGAGCGAGTCGGCACTGGAGGATGAGTGGATTCGGCCCATCCTGGACCTCCTGGACCATACCTACCACGTCGGGGCCTCGCTCCCCTCGCCAGAGGGCACTCGCACGCCCGACTACGCTCTCTTCCCCGATGAGGCGACCCGGCGTGCCGCCCTCCCCCACCTGGGCACGGCGGACTTCTTCGGGGCCGCTCTGGCTGTGGCTGATGCCAAGCGCTGGGATCGCTCCCTCGACAGGCGGTTGACCGGCGGCGCGGGCGATGCTTTTTCCAATGCCAACCCCAGCTACCAGATTGACTACTACCTGCGAATCACGGGCCGCGACTGGGGTCTGCTGACCAACGGGCGGCTGTGGCGTCTCTATCACCGCGAGTCCAGCTTCCGCCTGGACTCCTACTACGAGGTGGACCTGATCAACCTCCTCAGGCAGGGACAGGTCGAGGACTTCAAGTACTTCTACCTTTTCTTCCGCCGCGCTGCCTTCCCCGAATTCCTGGATCGGGTGCTGCAGGAGAGCCGCGAGTACGCCCAGGGGGTCAGCGAGGACCTGAAGGAGCGGGTCTACGAGGCGCTGCGGCTACTGGCCGAGGGCTTCCTCAGGTACCCAGGCACCTCTCTCACCCCAGTCGACCTCAAGGAGATCCACGACAATGCCCTGATTCTCCTCTACCGCCTGCTGTTTATCTTCTACGCCGAGAGCCGCCGCCTGCTGCCCCTGGAGAATCGCAGCTATGCCGGGCTCTACAGCCTGAAGGCCATCAAAGAGGCGATTGCCGACAGGTTGGGCCGCCGGATGACCTACCTCCCTCGCCGGGCTACCATCTGGGACAACCTCAAGGCACTATTCCACATCATCAACGAGGGCAGCGGAGAGCTGGGCGTTCCGGCCTACAACGGCCGCCTTTTTGACCCGACCAAGTACCCCTTTCTGGAGGATCAGGCCATCGGCGATGCATACATTGTGCAGGCTCTCGACCTGCTGGCGCGGGCTCAGGGACCTCAGGGTCTGGACTTCGTGGATTACCGCGACCTGGAGATCCGCCACCTGGGCTCCATCTACGAGGGATTGCTGGAGTACCAACTCCGCTACGCCGACCGGGACATGGCGGTGATAAAAGATCGCAAGCGGGAGCGGGTCGTGCCCGCCGAGGAGGGGCAGGAGGTCGTCTTCCCCGCCAGCACCGTCTACCCGGTGACCGAGCGGGGGGAGCGCAAGGCGACGGGCTCTTACTACACGCCCGGCTACATCGTCAAGTACATCGTGGAGAACACGCTGGGGCCGCTGGTGGACGAGAAACAGCGGGTCATCCAGGATCGGCTGACGGGCCTGGAGGCCAAGCTCAAGGCGGCGCGGGGCGAGAACCGCAAGCTGTTGGAGCGGGAGCTGGGCAGGGTGCGGGAGGGCTTCGGCGAGGCGGTGCTGGACTTGAAAGTGCTGGACCCAGCCATGGGCAGCGGCCACTTCCTGGTGGAGGCCACGGACTACCTGGCTCAGCGCATCCTGGATTTCGGCGTGAGGCTGGGAGCCGGGGCTGAGGGCAGTGAAGGGGAAGTCACGAAAGGGGAAGAGGAGACGGAGATAAGCTACTGGCGGCGGCGTGCCGTAGAGAGCTGCATCTACGGCGTAGACGTCAACCCCTTGGCGGTGGAGCTGGCCAAGCTGTCGTTGTGGCTGGCCACGGCGGCTAAGGGCAAGCCTCTCTCCTTCCTGGACCACCACCTGCGCTGTGGCAACAGCCTCATCGGGGCGCGCCTGGCCGACCTGGGGGGGCTGCCCAGCAAAAGGAAACGCAAACGGGTCGCCGAGGAGCAGATGGCGCTCTTCGACGAGTCGGCCTTCACCCGAGACATGGGCCTGGCCGTGGGCGGGTTGGCCACCATCCAGGAGCTGGCCAGCGACAGCGTGGAGGACATCCACGAGAAGGAGCGTATCTTCCAAGAGCTGCTGGAAGTCCATCTGAAGCGCTGGCGGCAGATCGCCGACCTGTGGGCCAGCGCTTACTTTGGCAACGAGATGGCGCCCGAGGACTACGCCGGCCTGGTGCAGTGGGTACAGACAGGGAGAGGCATGTTGCCTGACGCCCAGGCGCAGCCCTACCTGGACCGCGCCCACGCCCTGTGGCGGGAGAAACGCTTCTTCCACTGGGAACTGGAGTTCCCCGAGGTCTTCTTCGATCGCTTCGGCCACTCGCTGAAGGATCAGAAGGGCTTCGATGCGGTGGTGGGGAATCCGCCATATGTCAAGGCACGAATGGGGGAGGACATGCGGGTTGAACGGCGCCGGATCGCTGCCATGCCGCGTTTCGTAGCGCTAAAACACATGTGGGATTTCTATGTTGCATTCATGGAGGCAGCCTTACAACTTCTTGCCTCTGGTGGTTTCTTCAGCTTCATCATTCCAGATGCCTTCAATACAGCCACTTACTCTGAGCCTATCAAAAGAATTTACTTTGATGAACTCCACGTTGTCAGCGTGTCTCACTATCCGGTTTGGGAGATATTTGAGGGTATTGGCATTCGTAATATCATTCCTGTTGTAAGGAAGATCCCCGGAACATTAAAACGGTCAAGACGAATCATCTTTGCGACACCAGGTGATGTGAATAGTTCGTCGTCTGAATTTGTCAACAACAATGCGGATGAACTTTATGTTGCAAGCGCGGCTGAAAGAATACCAGATTATTCAGTTCCAACTATTCCACTTGGGATGCTGTGCTTTACCTCATATGGGTTGCGGCTGAACAGTGATAGAGACGATCCGCTAAAGTTTCGGAAGCGGGACCTAGTAAGTCCTACCCCGACTCCGAGATGCTGGAAGGAATACACTGAAGGAAAACATCTGGGCCGCTACTCAGTGGAAGAGATCAAGTACGTTGAATGGGGAAGCGATAGGTGTCCGACTAGACTTGTTCGTCCTACTTTCCCAGAACTATACCGCTCGCCCAAGTTACTGCTTGGGCGACAGACTAGGAATGTAGCATACGATGATAGGGATGTGATATGTGATAACACGTGTATGGTTTGCACTCTCTATCGTTCACTTAGTGACGTTGACAACTCTCACGTTCGGCGTTACTTTCACAGTCTAGGCGCAGAAAGAACTGAGTGCGAACGCGCTTCTGAGAGCTACAGTCTTTTGTATCTTTGCGCTTTGCTTAATTCCAAGACTCTGCAACATCAACTCAACACTTTTCGGCCTGGTCATATTGACGCTTATCCCGACGACTGGAAGAGACTTTCCATCCGTCGCATCGAGTTCACCACGCCGCAGGAGGAGAGGGCGCGGCTGGTGGAAGAGGGATTGCAGCGCTATGAGGCCTATCTGGAACACGGAGAGGACGTGTCCGTGCGAGCTTTTGTCGCCACCCGGCTGTTGATGGAAGAAGAGCCCGAGCAAGCCGATGTCGTCCACGACCTACTGGCCCACCTGGCAGAGCAGATGATCGAAATGCGCAAGGCCAAGAACGAAGAGGTGCGCGGCTTTCTGGACTGGCTGGCGGGCTACACGGGCCTGCTCATTGAGGAGTGGTCTCTCAAGACTAACCTCAAAACCTACTACCAGCACGACTGGACGGAGATACGGCGCGTGCTGGACCGCAACCGCCGCAAGATCACAAAGGTGAACGTGAAAGGGCGCGAGGCATCGGACCTGATCCGGGATGAGTGGGAGGCATCGGTGGAGAAACTACGACCGCTATTGGCCCGCATCGCTGCCACCGACCGACTGATTGACCTGATCGTGTATCGGTTGTACGGGCTGACGGGGGAAGAGGTGAAGGTAGTGGAAGGAGAGTGAAAATGAAACGCAAACGACTAGGCGTAGTGACCGACGGCGCGTTTAACGCGGGTTTGACGGTGCGGCTGGATCCGGGCTGTTCGACCGAGGATTTGCGCATCGGCGATTTCGTGATCGTGGAAGGGGAGCACAACCGCTACTTCAGCATGATCTCGGACATGCAACTGCGGGTTACCGACGCTACGCTGCTGGCCGACCCGCCTCACGATGCCTCGCCTTTTATCGCCCAGGCTCTGTCAGGCATCAACACCTATGCTACGGTTGAGGTCAAGCCCAGGCTCATGCTAGAGAAGGGCGACGAGCTCGCTTTTTCCGATGAGTTGTCGCCGCCGCAGCCGGTGCGCACTATCCCCATGCACTTCGCCGAGCTGTGCCAGGCCGATGCCCTGGACTTCGCCACCGTCTTCGGCGAGGAGGGCGGGCTGAATTTCGCCGTGGGCACACCGCTGACCATGGACATCCCCATCTGCCTCAAGCTCGACCGCCTGGTGGAGCGATCCAACGGCATCTTCGGCCAGACGGGCACGGGCAAGAGCTTCCTGGCCCGCATCATCCTGTCGGGCATCATAAAGTCGGGGGCGGCCGTTAACCTGATCTTCGACATGCACAGCGAGTACGCTTTTGACAAGCAGTCGGAAGATGGGGTGTGGGTCAGGGGGCTGCGTCAAATCTTCGGCAGCAAGGTACTGGTGTACTCGCTGGACGAGAAAGCCGCTGCTCGCCAAAACGTGGACGTGACCCTCCAGATCGGCCTCAATCAGATAGAGGCCGAGGACGTGATGCTCCTGGCCAGCGAACTGGACCTCCGCCCCACCACGGCGGCCACGGCGGGCCTTCTCAACGACGTCTACAAAGAGGATTGGCTGCGGGAACTGTTGGGGATGTCGCCCGACGGGGTGCAGGCGTTTTGTCAGTCCAGCGGCGCCCATTCGGAGGCCACGACCGCCCTGCAACGCAAGCTCAGGGCCATCAAGCGGCGGGGATACATAGCCGAACAGGCCCACTTCAATATCATTGACGATATGGTGGCCGCGCTGGATAAAGGTAAGCACATCATCCTCCAGTTCGGGCGCTACAGCAGTGCCCTGGACTACATGCTGGTGGCCAACGTCGTCACTCGTCGCATCCGCCGCCTCTACCAGAGGAAAGTCGAGCGTTACGAGGAGACCAAGAAGCCCAGCGACGCGCCCCGCCCCCTGATGATTACCATCGAGGAGGCCCACAAGTTCCTCAATCCCACGGCGGCCAGGCAGACCATCTTCGGCCAGATCGCCCGCGAGTTGCGCAAATACCACGTCACCCTCATGGTCATTGACCAGCGGCCCAGCGGCATTGATCCTGAGGTGATGAGCCAGCTCGGCACCCGCGTCTCTGGCAAGCTCACCGAGGAGCGAGACATTGATGCCGTGCTGACCGGCGTGGCCGACCGCAGCACCCTGCGGGGCGCCCTGGCGAGCTTGAACACCCGCGAGCAAGTTCTCCTCATGGGCCACGCCGTGCCCATGCCCATCCAGGTACAGACCCGCAAGTACGACGAGGAGTTCTACCGGGCGATGGGAGCAGGGGAGAGGCGGAGCGCAGTGCAAGACATCGCGGAGTTGTTTGGGGAGTAGCCGCACGGCGATAAAGTCGCCGTGCTACGGAGCTTCCGCCCGATTCATCGGGCTTTGGATCACCGTGGCACAGTCAACGGTAGCATAAGGGAACTAAAGGAGCTTGAGGTATGCCTTACTGGCAACTATTCTACCATCTGGTTTGGTCAACCAAGAATCGTCAACCCCTACTTACCCCCCAGGTCGAGAAGCACATCTACGGCTACTTGACCAGCAAGGCTGTTGGGCTCAAAGGTGTTGTCTACACCATCGGTGGCACCATGGATCACGTTCACATGGTCGTGGCTATCCCTCCGGCCATTTCAGTATCCAAGTTTGTTGGGCAAATTAAGGGTGCTGCTTCAACGAGATTCAACAAGTCGGGCATCAGCGAGGTGCCTTTCAAGTGGCAAGATGAATATGGCGCTTTCTCATTCGATGCCAAGCGACTACCTAACTATATTGCATATGTCGAGCGTCAAAAGGAGCATCACGCGGAAGGTACGATCATTCCCGTCTTGGAGCGCATGACTTCGGAGAATGTGGGGCCGCGTTTGGTGCGAGAGGACGCATCATTTTATGTGACGGAAGCGGATAGCTGGCGAGAAGAGTTGATGAAGTTATCCGCTGTTATGGCAGAGGTTGCTGGTCAAAAGTATTGAGAATGGTTGCTGGGCCGCACGGCGATGAAGTCGCCGTGCTACGGAGCTTCCGCCCGATGAATCGGGCTGAGGAACCCCGTTCACGGGGTGGCAGCTCCGTAGCCGTGGCACTTTATGCCACGGCGGGT
>DAOUDK010000098.1:0-13204 GCA_034431315.1 Anaerolineae bacterium | reverse complement strand
ACTATATGCAGGTGCATTCCAATCAATTGCTACTATATGTGGTAGGAGGAAGCGAGCTTGTCCAGACTCCAGTGAACAAAGTTTACCCATCAAATCACGGTTGACAGAGTACTAGGTGGCGGATAGAGGCAATGAGGGGTTCCACGGCGCGGGCATCGCCGATCTGCGCCAGCGCTTCGGCAGCGGCCTTGCGCATGTCTGTGCTTTCGTAATCTTTGAGGGCGGCGATGAGGGGCTCCACCGCGCGGGCATCGCCGATCTGCAACAGCGCGTTGGCAGCGGCTTTGGGCACATCGTGGAGGGCAGTGCTGAGGGGTTCCACGGCGCGGGCATCGCCGATCTGCCCCAGCGCCTCGGCAGCGGCCCAGCGCACGTCCCAATGCTCATCCTTGAGGGCGACGATGAGGGGCTCTACCGCACGGGCATCGCCGATTTCTCCCAGTGCCTTGGCAGCGGCTTTGGGCACATAGTGGAGGGCAGTGATGAGGGGCTCCACGGCGGGCGAGCCGATCTTCACACACTCGTCCCAAGCCTCCATCGCAATGCAATAGATTGCTCTCGACTCAGGTGTAGCTGGCTGCCAGCCAAGATGTTTCAGCGCCTTGGTAGCGGCTCGGCGCACCTCCCAGTAGTCATCCTTGAGGGCAGCGAAGAGGGGGTCCGCAGCGCGGGCATCGCCGATTTGTCCCAGCGCCTTGGCGGCCTCCCTGCGCGGCAAAGGATTCTCTTCCTTGAGAATGGCGATGAGCGACTCCACCGCGCGGACATCGCCGATCTGCACCAGCGCCTTGGCAGCGGCCCGCTGCACATAGCTATTTCGATCCTTGAAGGCAGTGCTGAGGGACTCCAGAGCGCGGGCATCGCCGATTTGTCCCAGCGCGTTGGCAGCGGCCTCGCGTGCATCTTCGTCATAAAGGGCGGCGAAGAGGAGGTCCACAGCACGGGTATCGCCGATTGCTCCCAGCGCCCTGGCTGCGGCCCGGCGCACATCCGAATCTCGATCCTTGAGGGCGGCGATGAGGGGCTCCACGGCGCGGGCGTCGCCGATCTGCACCAGTGCCTCGGCAGCGGCCCCGCGCACGCGCCAATCGTCATCCTTGAGGGCGGTGCTGAGCGGCTCCACCGCGCGAGTACCGCCGATTTGTCCTAGCACCCTTGCCGCATCCTGGCGTATAGACACATCCTTCTTATAGCCCAACGCCTTGATCAGGCCCTTGATGTTACCTTTTGCCTTCAGCTTCTCCACATTGGGTGGTCCAAAGAGTGGCATTTTGTTCCTCCTTAACTTGGTTTTTTGCCTCGGACATAACAATTGAGAACGCCCGTAGGGTAGTCACTTTGTCTTCAAAGGCAGGAAAATGGTCGTGCTCGACCGCTGTGACAGGTACCGCTATCGGAGTGCCTGCGGCGTACTTGCCCTCCGCGCATGTAGCCCCATAGGTGTTCTTCGTCACAGTGGAGTTGTGATCAACCGCTCACCGTCTCCGGCGATTGTTGGGACAGCACCCCAGCAATTGCCCGCAAAACCGCCTGGATGCTTTCGGGGGTCTTGAACACTTGAGCGATGTCTGGTTCCAGCACAACAATCAGACTTCCCTCAACTATGTCGGTAGCAAAGCGATTGGGGCGTGCTTGGCGATAGTCAAAGTGATACTCCGGCAACATGTCGTCGTCGGGGGCCACGGTCTGGTGTTCAAGAATATCGGCTTTGTTCATGATCTCTCCGCTCCCTTCTAGTAGCCCGCCGCGCACTAATAATGCGAATCAGCGCAGGGGCACGTTCTGTGAAACAGACCAGCAACAGACGATTGTTGCTTGAATGTCCGATGATGATTTCGCGCGGCTCATCATCTGAGTGTACTTCGTCATCAAAGATGTATGCCAGGCGGTCATAAAAGACTGTTTGCGCTTCGTAAAAGCTAATCCCGTGCTTCTTGACATTGGAAGCTGCTTTTTCCTTATTCCATTCAAATCGTAAACGCATCGCAAACCTCTTTGGTGCATAGTATACACCAACGAACTCCGTAATGCAAACTAACCAGTCTGCCAATCTACCAGTGCCGCTCCCCCCGCCAGGCCTGGGTGAGGACCACCTGTCGCTCGTACTCGGCCAACTGACGCTCTCTCTCCGCCTCGTCCCAGCCCAGCCGCTCCGCCATCAGGTCGGCGACGGCGGGAGCGCGGGCCAGACCCCCATCGCGCACCTCGTAGATCACGTGGGTGCGGCGGATGAGAGCATCGGCCAGGGTGAGGGCCATCTCGTGCTGCACGGCGTAGGCGACCTCGGCCATCAGGTAGGGCAGATCAGGCACGATGCGCTCGCCCAGGGCGGGGTTGCCTTCGGCGCAGCCCGCTATCCAGGCCGCATCGGGGCCGTAGGTCTCCATCAGGTGGCGGGACACTTGCTCATCCTGGCCCGACACCGGCGCCTGGCCGAATTGCGCACCGCTCAGCGGCTCTTTGGTGCGGCAATCGTGCTGCTGATGCACGCCGAATTCCTCGGCCAGCCGCTTCTCGGCGCGGTCGGTCAGTTGCTTGCCCATCAGCCGGTGGGTGGTCAGCTTGCCGCCGCCGACGGTGATCAACCCCGATGGACTCTCCACTATCTGGTGCTCGCGCGAGAGAGCGTAGCTCCCGCCCTCGGCGAAGAGCAGCGGACGCAGACCGGCGAAAGTGCTGATGACGTCGTCTGGCTTCATCTGAGCCCCAGGGAAGGTGTGCTGTACCGCCTCCAGCAGGTACTCCACATCCTCGCGGGTGGCGGCAGGGGCATCGAGCGGGCCGTCGTAGTCGGTATCAGTGGTGCCGATGAGGGCGAAGTCGCCCCAGGGAATGAGAAAGACGTGGCGTCCGTCGCGCGGCACGTCGAAGGCCACGGCGTGCTGGCTGGTGAGCCTGGCGCGGGGGATGACCAGGTGGATTCCCTTGCTAGGGCGAGTCATCTGGCCCTTGAAGTGCTCATCCAACTCACGCACCTCGTCCACCCAAACGCCGGTGGCGTTGATGACCACGCGAGCGCGTACCTCGATCTCGCGCCCGGTCCTCTCGTCCATCACCTGAGCGCCGACGACGCGCTCCCCGGCCCGGAGCAGGCCGACGACCTGGGCGTGGTTGGCCAGCAGAGCGCCGTGGGCGTGGGCTGCTTTGGCCGTGATCAGGGTGAGGCGGGCGTCATCAACCCGGGCATCGTAGAAGCGGGCCGCACCCAGCAGGCCGCGGCCGGCCACCAGTGGCTCGCGCCGCTTCACTTCGTCCGGCTGCAACCAGCGGTGGTTCTGCACGTTGCGGAAAAACCCCATAGCATCGTAAACGGTGAGGCCCAGGCGCATCTTCCACGGGGCCGGCTTCTGCCCTCGATAGAGCGGGTAGAGGAAGGGCAGCGGGCGCACCAGCCGCGGAGCGATCCTGCGCATCGTCCGCCGTTCGTTGCAGCTTTGGAAGACCAGCCCCAACTGCATGTATTCCAGGTAACGGATGCCGCCGTGGATCAGGCGCGAGGAGCGGCTGCTGGTGCCGCTGCCGAAGTCATCCTTCTCGACCAGGGCCGTGCGGAAGCCGCGCATCGCCGCATCGCGCGCCACCGCCACGCCGGTGATACCACCGCCGATGATCAGCAGGTCGAGGGTCTCCTGGGCCATCCGGTCCAGGTTCTCGACGCGGGTGGCGGCGGAGAAGGGGCGGGAATTTGCGATACTGTGATCAAGCAAGGGTTGACCTCCTGAGTTTGTGAAGCGTAAAACGTGAAGCGTAAAACGTGAAAAACGTCAAACGTCGGGCGTCAATAGTACGCCGGGATTCATGATGTTGGCCGGATCAAGGGTTTGTTTGAGAGCGTGCAGCGCCTGCATCGCCAGCGGGCCGATTTCCTTCTCCAGCCAGGGCGCGTGGTCGCGGCCTATGCCGTGGTGGTGGGTCAGCGTGCCGCCGGCGGCCAGGATCGCCTCCGTCGTCTGGCGCTTGATGGTACGCCACTGCTCCTGGTTCTCCAGCGGGTCGGGCGAGGTCTGGCGTCCCAGGAAGGTGGAGTAGAGCGACGCGCCGTGCGGGTAGGCGTGGGAGACGTGGGTCAGCACGACGCCTGGGCCGCCGCCGGTGGCCGCGATGGCGTTTTTCATGGCGGCGGTCATGGCCTGGTAGACCGGCATCAGATTCGACCAGGTGGTGGCGGTCTCCAGCGTGTCCACCAGCACGCCGTTTCCCAGCAGGTCATCGCGCAGGTAGGGTTGGGCGAAGCGGTCGCGCTTCCACGAGCGGCCGAGGCTGCGGCCCAGGTGCAGCCCGCGATGGTCGCGGCAGATCTCCAGCGCCAGATTCAGGCGATACTCTACGTCGTCGGGCCGGCCGTCGAAGCCCAGGATCATCAGGCAACTGTCGTCGAGACCGTAGCCGCGAATTCCCAGGTAGCGCTCCATCGCCTTATCGAACAGCTTGCGCAGGCCGTGGTGCTCGTGGGACATCAGGGCATAGGAGGCGGTCTCGGACGGGTCGGAGAGGCGGACGATGGCGGGGTGTAGGCCGCTCTGCATCAGGTCGCGGAAGGCAGCCAGCCCGTCGTCGAGGGCGCGGAAGAGCAGCCCCCGGTAGTCCTGCACTTCTGGCAGGGGATGCAGGTGCATGGTGGCCTCGGTCAGCACGCCGTAGGTTCCCTCCGAGCCGATCATTTGCCAGAGAACGCTGGGGCCGGCGGCGGTGGCGGGAGTATCGCGGGTCTCCACGACGCCGACCGGGGTGACGACCCGCACGGCCTGGGTCATGTCCTCAATCTTGCCGTAGCCGATGGAGTTCTGCCCGGCGGCGCGGGTGACGATCCATCCCCCCAGGGTGGAGAACTCGAAGGACTGGGGGAAGTGGCCCAGGGTGAAGCCTTGCGCGTTCAGTTGGGCCTCCACTTCCGGGCCAGTCGCGCCGGCCTGGATGCGGGCCGTGCGTGAGACCGGGTCCACCGAAAGCACGTGATCCAGTCGCGCCAGGTCGAGGGTGATGCAGAGTCGGTCACTAGGCTGGGGCTCAACGCCGCCCAGCACCGAACTGCCGCCGCCGAAGGGGATGACGGCGACGTCGCTATCGGCGGCCCAGGCCAGCAGCGCGGCCACCTGGCCCTCATCGGTGGGGTAGACCACGGCGTCGGGCGGGTGGGGAACGTAGCCGGCGCGCACGCGGACCAGGTCGCGGTAGCTCTTGCCGTAGGCGTGCTCGACGCGGGTGCGTCGGTCGGTGAAGACCGCCTCGTCGCCCAGCAGCTTGCGCAGCCAGGTCAGCCGCCGGTCATTGAGCCGGGTGGGCCGCAGGTCAACCTTCTCCAGCGTGACCGGTGGGCGTGGCTCCCGCTCCCTGGGCAACTCCAGCATCCGCTCCAGCCCAGGCCAGAAGGCGGTGCGGCCTTTCAAATCAAAGGACTGATCCAGCGTGCCCCAGCCCCACCAGCGCAGATTTTGGATATCCATGTACTCCCTCCTGTGATGACCTTCGTTCTGCCCCGAATAGTATAGCAGATTTCGGCCTTTTGGCAAGAGAAAGAGCCACCTGCACGAATCGCGCAAGTGGCCCTTTCGAGGTGCGCTGACTGTTATGCGCTTATAATCTGGATGATCTTCGCCACGACTTCCTGGACTTTCTTCGCGGTCAGCACGCCGGCACGATACAAGACAATGTTTGCGTCAGCCGTAAAAATACGGTTCGGACGAATATTACTGTCTCGGGGCAAGCCCCCGCTCGTAAAGTCAATATTCGTGATATGGATAGCATAGCTGTCCGCCACGGACTTGCTGGTGATCTGGCACAAGATCACGTCATCTCCGGTAAGCGTGGCGATGACTAACGCCGGTCGTCTCTTGGCAGCGCTCAAATCCGAAAAAGGAAACGGGGTGACGACGACATTACCTTTCACAAACTTGCCCATGCTTCATCTTCCTCGGGGCGATCCCAGTCGCGTCGAAGAACAGCCTCAGATGCCAGCATGGTCTGAAAGGCCTCTGAAAACCTCTCCGGCGATGTCTGTGCAGTTTCTCGCTCGAGCAGATAGGAAACGAAGTTGTACACGGCGGTAAGTTTGTCAGTCGGCAGTTTTTGCAGGCGTTCAGTGATCTGAGGGATCGCTACTGTTTCCATAGGGTTTACCTCATTAACTATACGCATGTCGGGGCGCCAAGTTGCCTCCCCCAGACTCCAACAGGAACGTCAAAATGGAATCCAATCCAGCCAATCAATCCACTCTTCGGCTTCGCTGGCTTCCCAGACCAGGAAGAGCGCTTGCGCCAGACGGCCTATCGGTATCCTCGAACGAACCCAGAACAGTCCCCACAGGTGCCCACCCGCCGCCCAGTGTGATTCAATGTGGGCAGGCATACTCTTTCGGTTCAAGGTGATCAACATTCGCTGTGATAACTCCAGGTAGCGCAGCATATCCGGGTCAGGCGTTCCCAATTGCGGCGCCCCCGGGTCTCCCACGCGCACCACGTCAATAGCAGGATTCAAGCGCAGCAAGGCCGCTTTGAGCCGAGGGGACAAGTTCTCGTCCAGCAGAAAACGCACCTTCATGTGGCTGCTGCCTGCCTTCTTTCCCGTTGGGACCTGAGCGCGCGCAACCGTTGCACGACGGGTGAGGGATCGGCTTCCCATTCGCGGTAACGCTGTTCACGCCAGGTCGCCAGACGCGAAAGATAGGCATCCACCTTGGCCCGGTTATGCAGATAGTAGGTGATCGTGGCGTGAATCTGCTCCAGACTCAGGGTGGGCAGGTTAGCGGCAATCTCCTCCGGCGTGTACCCTTCCAGGTAGTAGTAAAGCACGTCGTCAATGCCGATGCGGTGCCCCTTCAAGCGAATGTCTTCAGGCGATAGAAAGTCAAAATAGTCTTCTAATCTCATCATTTCATCTCCCGGATCGGTGTTGGCTTCAGTATAGCACAGAACCTTGCTCCTGGCAAGCATCAAGATGAATACTTCTTGATGACGAGGGGCAGGTAGTTCTCATAGCCCGTGATCACGCTTCCCCCCAATACATCGAAGGACAGGTTGTTGCCGCCGAAGGTGATCTTGGTCTCTCTGGAAGAGGCGAGGTTGAAGGTCACCGCGGTATTCCCTGTTCCCTTCGTAGCTTTGAAACGGGTGGTGGCCAGAATGAAGGTGCCGGAGGGGAAGCTGGACATGCTCCCTGCGGCGTAGTTGATGGTTCCTGCCGTGTTGTCCACCTCATTCAAGAACTCGTATTGGAAGGCGGTGCCGCCGATGATGGCGCTGCCTGGGTTGCCATCCTCGTCCACTACTTGCAGAGAGTCGGGGTCGAAGTTGACGAAAGCCTGCACTCCGTCCACCTGCTGAGTGCCTGAGTGAACCACAATATCCAGAGTGAAGATGGTATTAGCGAGAACCCTGGTGACAGAGGGGGAGATGGCGATAACGATGTCCTCTTGTTCAGCGACCTGGAGAATCCCCCTGGCTTCGGAGGGTGCGCTTCCCCCACCGTTGCAGGTGACGATGATGGGCCCCTCCTCGAAGAAGTTGCTATTGAGGAGGGAGAAGTCGCCAACGTCAACGACGCCATCCTCGTTGAAGTCGGTGTTAGGGCAGAAGGGCTGGGAGTCGAGGGGCTTGAAGAAACAGGCTGCAAGCATGGAGAAGTCACTGACGTCCACCAGGTCGTTGTCGTCAGCGTCACCCTCCAGGAGGGTGCACATGTTGACGAGATTAAGCCCTGAAACCAGAGTGACATTCTCTCTCCTGTTGCTCAAGGTATGGCTGTTCTTCACCTGGAGATCGTAGGTTCCTGGCGCTATGCTGTCCACGATGGTGAATCGGCCCCAGTCGTCGGTGGTGGGGTGGAACTCGTAGCGGGGGGTCGCCTCACCCGGATCGTACACCCGGAAGGTCAAAGGGACGCTCCATGAGGCGTCTGGAGGATCGGGCCGCCCTTGCAGAGTGACCGAACCTGCGATCTCCACTCCAGACGCAATTTCCACGCTGCCATCCAAGGGTGCGAAAGCCAGGTTGCTGCCCCCGAAGGTGATCCGGGTCTTCCTGGGAGAGGTGAGGTTGAAAGCGACGACAGTGTTCTCCGTTTCCGCCGTGGCTTTGAAGTGGATGGTGGCCAGGGTGAAGACACCGGAGGGGAAGCTGGATGCGCTACCTGCTGCATAACCGATGGTTCCTGCCGTGTTGTCCACCGCATTCAAGAATTCGTATTGGAAGGCGGTGCCGCCGATGATAATGCTGCTTGGGTTGCCGTACTCGTCCACCACTTGCAAGAAGTCGGGATCGAAGTTGACGAAGGCTTGCGCGCCGTCCACCTGCTGGGTGCCTGAGTCAATCGCAATGTCCACGGTGAAGATGGTGTTCACAGCAACTTGGGTTGCAGCGGGGGAAATAGCGATGCTGATGTCAGGCTCGATTGAAGGAGTCGTCGTAGCCGTTGGTGTCCTGGTTGGTGTATTCGTCGCTGTCGCAGTAGACGTGCTGGTCGGCGTTGGGGTCGGTGTGCCTGTTGGTACAAGTGTTGGTGTTGGGGTCGAAGTGTCCGTTGGAGTGGCGGTGGGAGTGTCAGTTGGCGTCGGAGTGTGGGTGGCCGTTGGCGTGGAAGTGCCGGTGGGTGTCGGCGTGGGCGTAGAAGTACTCGTGGAAGTAAAGGTGGGCGTGCCAGTCGGGGTGGGCGTAAGTGTACTCGTTGGCGTATCCGTCGGCGTGCTAGTTGGGGTGGGTGTGGCTGTATTCGTCGGAGTGGGGGTAGGAGTTGTCACTTCACCAACGTCCCAGATGAGAGTTTTGATAGGAGGGCCTCTATAAAAGTTGGTGACATACCGGCCATCAGGGAAAGCCCCTCCCCCAGGACCCAATACCTCGATGGACTTTGTCCCAGACCCTGTGCAAGCTTCGACCTGTTCGAACAGGACATTGCCTAAATTGTCATAGACCTTTATCTTGACCCTCTCATTCTGCATATCAGAGTAGTCGAAGACAACGTAAACCACACTTGTCCCAGAGGCGAACTGGGTCACGGCTGGCCCATAGGGAGTATTGCTCATGCGGGCGTTGCTGATAGTGCCTGCTTCCTGCCAGGCGTACTTCAGATCGTCGTTGGTGTCGTCGTAGTAGCTGATGTGAGGATAGTCTGAGGCATCGAGAGCCAGAGAAGTGTACAAGCCGACGTCGCCAGCACTGTCCACGGTCTCGATCTGCCAGGCAGTTCCCTCCCAGCGAGCGTACTTCAGGTCGTCGTTGGTATCGTCGTAGTAGCTGATGTGAGGATAGCCTAAGGCATCGAGAGCCAGAGAAGTGTACAAGCCGACATCGCCAGCACTGTCCACGGTCTCGATTTGCCAGGCAGTTCCATCCCAGTAGGCGTACTTCAAACCGATCGCTTGGTAGGGGACGCCGCCGTAGTAGCTGATGTGAGGGTAGTCCGAGGCATCCAGGACCAGAGACGTGTACCGGGCGAAGTACACGCAGTGCTCTACGGTCTCAATCTGCCAGGCCGCGCCATCCCAGTAAGCGTACTTCAAATTGGCGCTCCCCATGTAGCTGTCGAAGTAGCTGATGTGGGGTCGGTCCAAGGCATCCAAGGCCAGAGAGGGGTCCAGCTTCCCGAGCCAGTCGCTGCTGTCCACGGTCTCGATCTGCCAGGCAGCTCCATCCCAATGGGCATACCTCAGATCTCCAAAGTCGCTGCGGCCAGTCGCGTAGCTGATGTGTGGTCGGTCCAGGTCGTCCAGGACCAGAGAGGGGTACTTGCCTATCCCTATCCAGCCGGCGTCCACCGTTTCGATCTGCCAGGCAGTTCCATCCCAGCGGGCGTATTTCAGGTCATCGTTGGTGCCGTCGTAGTAGCTGATGTGAGGATAGCCTAATGCATTGAGAGCCAGAGAAGTGTACAAGCCGACATCGCCAGCACTGTCCACAGTCTCGATCTGCCAGGCAGTTCCATCCCAGTGGGCGTACTTCAAGTCGTCGTTGGTATCGTCGTAGTAGCTAATGTGGGGATAGCCGGAGGCGTCCAGAGCCAGAGAGGTGTACATGCCCATCTCCCCGGCGCTGTCTACGGTCTCGATCTGCCAGAAGGTTAGCGTGGAAGTCGGTGTCGGCGTGCTCGTCGGCGTTTGTGTGGGTGTTGCTGTTCGAGTTGGCGTGGCCGTTTTGGTCGCTGTAGGCGTGGGAGTTAGTGTTGACGTCTTGGTTGGCGTGCTCGTCGGCGTCGGTGTGGGCGTGGGTGTATCGGTCGGCGTCGGTGTAGGTGTGGCTGTTGGGGTGTTGGTCGGCGTGGCGGTAGGAGTTGTTCTCTCAATTCTCAGTTCAGAGACTACGTTGGTATGATGGCTGTTGCTTGCATTGTCGTATATCCAAGCGCCTAGCCACATCCCACTTTGCTCGGCGACACCGGAGAGGTCCCAGGTAACGCTCCATCCATCGCTACCGTTGTTGTCGGTCTTTGGATGTTGAGTGCCATCGTAGTAGAGATAGAAGTCCACTCTGTTCACCCCGCTGCGGTCGTCGTTGGCATCACTGGTGGCTGTGAGACTGTCTCTGAAGACTGATCCCGATGAAGGAGATGTAATGCTACCTGAGGGGTTAGTCCTATCAATCATCAGCCCTGTAGCTGCACCTGACTGTGCACCGTTGCTTGCCTTGTCATATGCCCAGGCTACTACCATCATTTCACTCTGTTCAGCTACTCCAGAGACGTCCCAGGTAGCACTCCAACCATCGCCACCATCGCTATCCCTGATCGTGTGCCAAGCCCCGTCGTACAGAAGCCAGAAGTCAACGTAGTTTATCCCACTCCGATCATCGCTGACATTAGCGGTGGCCGGCACACTGTCTCTGAAAGCCCAGTTCGCTCCCGGAGACGTGAGCGAGACGACAGGAGGAGTCACATCGTACCAGAATTCTCCTATTGACATACGAGTTTCGTTGCCGATGTTATCCCATGCCCGAACCCAGGCCGTATGCGCCCCTTCCCCAGCCCAACTGAGCATCAAATAACCTTCTGTAGCTCCTGGGAATTGAGGCTCACTTCCCCCTGGGACACTATCCCAGTTCTGACTGAACCCTTTCACACCTGATAGACCGTCAGTAACTCTCCAAGAGATCCGCTGGTCAGTATTGTACCACCTGTTTCGCTCTGGATAGCTGGTGAACTCGACAGTAGGTGGAGTCACATCGTACCCGAATGCTCCTATCGACATGCTAGTTTCGTTGCCTGCGTTATCCCATGCCCGAACCCAGGCCGTATGCGCCCCTTCCCCAGCCCAACTGAGCATCAAATAACCTTCTGTAGCTCCTGGGAATTGAGGTCCACTTCCCCCTGGGACACTATCCCAGTTCTGACTGAACCCTTTCACACCTGATAGACCGTCAGTAACTCTCCAAGAGATCAGCTGGTCAGTGTTGTACCACCTGTTCAGCTCTGGATAGCTGGTGAACTCGATAGTGGGAGGAGTGGTGTCGGAGCCTCCATCACAACTCAGTCTCCTTGCGCCCTGGTAGCATTGACCCGGCGGCGAGCCACAGGGTGGATAGCATGCACAGCCACTATAGTAATTGGGATCGCCGGGTGGAAACCAGGTGTTCCACCATATATCGGGCAGGTCGCGTATGCAGACTGGGCTTGAACCACTCTTGACATGGAAATGCAAGTGAGGACCTGTACTTCCGCCTCCTGAGCTTCCTGACTTACTAATCTGCTGCCCCTTTGCGGGACGCTGGCCAACCGACACCCATATCTCGGAGAGGTGTGCATACCAACTGTCCATCCCATTATCGTGGTGAAGCTTTATGCTCCATCCGTAGCCGCTGGAGTCCCAGTCAGCGAAGGTAACATTTCCCGTCTCAGTAGCATAGACGGCAGTTCCCGTGTTCATAGGGAAGTCAATTGCTTCTTCAGCAGATCCACTATGATATCCCTCTCCTGGGCCATTGCTGACCGCGTAGCTTCCATTGAACGGCAATCGAAACCCGCCAGGGGCCATAGGGGAAATACCCTCTGGCAGTCCATAAGCATCTTGTGGGTATAAGTGTTCCACCATCTCTTGAGATCGGTCGTAGTGGATAGCAAACGCGAAGCTTTGTAAGATTGCCGGCATCTCTGGGGGCAAGGTTGAGTCCGATGCCGTCATTGTCACGAAATAAACCTTTGTCCCTCTTGGGATATAGGCAGTCTGGACAAGCGTTTCTCCACGCCGGTAGATCTGCTGCACAGTGCGGATACCATTGACCACCAAGTCATTCTGCTGTACAAGTGGCGGTAACATCCACTCAGCAGGTTGTACCCACTCTTCTAGGCTCTGGGTAGGTAATTTGTCATGCAAGAATACACCAACTTCAACTTTCGCAAAGCCAGCCCGCCTTCGTGTGATAGACTTATTGACAATCTCATTGATTGGGTAATTAGAAATCGTTGCAACGTCCCCACCATCAGATCGCTTTGTCGGATAGAGAAACCAATCCGGTGGGTAACGTATTACAAACCCATAGTTTAGGTCGTCGTACAGCAACCAATTAGGTGTCACTCGATCCACCGGCGTCACCCCAGGGTCAGGCCTCGCCAGTGACACACTGGCTACTTGAGGCATAGCCAGCAAAAGCAAGGCCATGAGCAGGAGCAAGGCAACAGCCAAGAGGTTAGTAGTTCTTCGGTTGTGCTTCATCGCACTTTCCTCCTTCCCACGTCTGGTGGATAGGTTGGGCAATGTAATTACTCCCCCGCAAGCAAGAGTCGAAGATGTCCATCCGTCACCGGCGGTTGGTTGATGAGGCTGGGCCGTGATGCGCTGGAGCAGGTCATGCAGGCCAGCCCACACATAGGGGAGTTCTTCGTCACAGTGGAGTTGTGATTAACCGCTCACCGTCTCCGGCGATTGTTGAGACAACACCCCAGCAATTGCCCGCAAAACCGCCTGGATGCTTTCGGGGGTCTTGAACACTTGAGCGATGTCTGGTTCCAGCACAACAATCAGACTCCCCTCAACTATGTCGGTAGCAAAGCGATTGGGGCGTGCTTGGCGATAGTCAAAGTGATACTCCGGCAACATGTCGTCGTCGGGGGCCACGGTCTGGTGTTCAGAAATATCGGCTCGTAAACGCATCGCAAACCTCTTTGGTTGTTAAGTCTACAGACATATTAACACTCGGCAGCAGGGACAATGGCGCGGAACTTGACGATCGTCATAGGTGTGATCGAGATAGGTGGGTCAACTGAAGACGGGCCATACTCAGGG
>DAOUDK010000097.1:0-10715 GCA_034431315.1 Anaerolineae bacterium | reverse complement strand
CACCCAAAGGGCTGTCAGAATCACGGCTCGCTCTCGCTTGTAGAGACCCCAAAGGAGGCCACCGATGGAGAGGACGATCAGCTCCCGGTTATGCCCGATCATGATCAGATCGTAGGGAACAACATTGTACGAAGGTGGCCCCTGCATTCTGGAGGGCAGCGTCGCCAGGGGCAGCAGAGCACGAGCTAGATTAACGAGCCAGGGCAGGGTCAGCAGGGTGGTTGAAAGGCATATCATGGCAGCTCGGCCCCAATGTCTCAGAAGCACGGAGGGCTCACCGCGATGGGTGAAGGTCTCGCAGAGCAGATAAGCCAACACAAAACAGCCGTAGAATATCAATACTCGATAATGGGTGAGCAGCAACCCGGCCACGCTGACGGCAGCGATTGGAAGTTGGAGGTTGGAGGTTGGAGGTTGGAGGTTGGAAGTTGGAGGTTGGAGGCGGGAAGGCTTACCGGAGTCTAGCCTCCGACGGGGGCAGGCCGGCGATCTACCGACACTTCTCATCGTGAACGCGATTGCCGTGGGCAGAAGGGCGAGCCCTGCCAACTGGGTGTAGCGCCCCCAACTGACGTAGTAGGCAGGCATGAAGGAGATCAAGCCTACGATCAGGGATCCGAACAGGCCCGCCAGGCGGCGGCCAGTCAAGCACTTCACCAATAGATAGGCAGAGAGCACCATGAGCCCATTGATGACCTGCCCCACGACGAGCATGGCCCTGGGTATCTCCAAGCCCGTCAACCAGTGGAAAGCGGCCACCAGGGAGTGAAAGCCAAAGTGATAGATGAATTCCCCTATCGGCAAGAGAGGCTCATAGGATTGCGGCACCCCGCCCTGGGCCACTATCAACTGCGTGATCAAGGTGTGATGTACCGAGTCAATCCAAGATGGCACGACCAAAGTGCGGATGTGGAGAAAGCGCACCAGGAGGGACACGAGGAAAATGAAGAGGAAAACGACGATGAGGGGCCTATTGGCGGGGTACAGCCAACGCTTCAAGTCCCTGAAACCCGTGCAAACCAGCCGCCAGAGAGCCACGATGCTCAACGCCGCCACTGCTATGAAAACCCTGGTCCCATTCAAGGCAATGCCCAGGGCAGAGCAGAGAAGCAGCGCCAGCGGCACCAGGGCCAGGCTCAAGCCGACGGCGAGTGCTAGATGCTCCAAAGGATCCACTTCGGACTCGAACGGTAGCAGGTTGTGGAGCAAGTAGCCAGGGAGGGTGAAAAGAGCCAGCAGAGGCAGAATCAGCCAGGCCCCGCCGAGCAGGCCGCGCCAGACATCGCGGGCCATGCTTGCCAGGTTGTAGTCATAGTAGGTCTTGAAATGCAGGTCGCCCTCACTCGGCTGACCATCCAGATACACCGTCCCCTCGCCGTAGGCATCGAAGGAGTTATGCCAAACCGTCGTCCTGTTTCCCTCCGTCGCGTCGAGGAAAAAGTAGTAGGTCTTGTCCTCCGAGTTGGCCTGGGGAGGAAAGGAGAAACGAAGTGGGTCGTTGTGTTCCAAGTGGGAGGTGTCAACGGTAAGGGTGACGATGTCTGCTTCGTCCTGGGGATCGGAGCGAAGGTGAAAGGTCAGAGTGCGGGGAGTGGCAGGGAACGAGCCGTCGTCAGGATAGACGACCAAAAGCAGCTCAACAGCCGAGAGGCGGGGATAGTGAGAAACGAAAGTCTGGCCCACAGTTTGGGAGCCGGCGATCAGCGGGGCAGCCCTATCTAGCCTTTCCTGAACGTTGTCCATCTCGACGATGGAGCCAGCACAGCCACTGCTGAGAGCTGCCAAGATGATAAGGAGCAATCCCAGTATGAGCTTTTTATCCAACATCTGCAGCGGCCTACACCTACCCGCTGGGATAGGGAGTCGCCGGTGCTGGCGTAGGCGTGGGTAGCACCGGATAGGGAGTCGCCGCCGCCGGTGTAGACGTGGGCAGCACCGGATAGGGAGTTGCCGCCGCCGGTGTAGCCGTGGGTGGCACCGGCGTTGCTGCCGCTGGCACAAGGGCCGCGGTGGGCACTGGCGTAGGTGTCGGCTCTGGCGGTTTCTTGCAACCGGCTAGCAGCCCGATAATTACGATCAGCGAGAAAAGAACCCTCAGCAATTTCATCTTGCCTCCTTGTCGTCGTGATGACAGGGGCAATTGTAACCCAAGTTGGCGGTAATGTCAAACTTCATTGAGCGTTGAGAAAGAGCCGCCTGGATGAGTTTTGCGGCACGATGATGTTTAGAGCCTGGGGCACGATTTCGAATTCCATGGGTGTGACGCCGATGGGGTCCCCATCTACCTGGACGGGTAAGGGGGTAGCGGTGCTGATGCTCACCTTCCGGCACTGATAATACTCGACCTGGGGATCGCGGAGGTGGCGACGGGCAAATACCTTAATGGCATGCTGGACGGTGGAGGCGAGGTTGCTCCCCTTGAAAATGCAAACGTCCAGCAAGCCATCGTCGAGATATGCCTCGGCTGCGACTCGCAGCAGCCTGGCGTAGAGCTGCACATTGCTTACAATGACCAAGATGGCCCGAGTGTTGATGTTGTGACCATCTATTACCACCCTCATCCGAGTGCCCCGAAAATCCTTGGCCACCAGGACAGCGGCCACAGCATAGGCCAGGGTGCCCAGGCGCTTCGTGGGCCTGGCGCGATGCTCCATTCGCTCGGTCACTTGGGCGTCCAGGCCAATGCCAGCCCAGAGGATGAAGTGGCGCTGGCCAGCCCTGCCCAGGTCAATGCGACGGATTTCGCCTTCCGCCAACATCTTGGCCGCGTCGAGCAAGGCGTGTCTTCGCAGCGGTGAAGGGGTGGGGATGCCCATCTCCAGCGCCCACACGTTACCCACACCGGCGGGCAGTACCCCCAGGGCGACGTCACTGCCAGCCAGGCCATCGGCCACTTCGCTTACCGTACCATCGCCGCCGGCTACGAACACAGCCTGGCAGCCGGCAGTCACCGCCTCACGGGCAAAGGTCATAGCATCACCTGCCCCCCAGGTCTCCCTGAAATTCACCTGCCAGCCCCGGCCTTCCCAATAGTCTATGACCTGCTCCAGTTCCCGCTCCACCTCTCGGGCTCCGGCCACAGGATTGAAGATCAACATAGCTTTCATTCTTGTACTGAGCCTCATCGAAGTATCTATGCCATTCGCAGGATCTTGTTCACTGCCTTTCCGAGGTCGCCACTGGTATCAATGATCAAATGGGGATGGCCGATAGGCTGCTGATCGGAGGCCATGCGCTTGTAAATTGCCCAGGTGGCATCGGAGATGTCATCAGAGTCGCGGGCGACCTTGCGCTTCTCCAGACGCTCTCGCACCACCGCCTCTGGAGCAACCGTCTGGACAATGACCAGCTTAGCTGCCGCTGACCTGGCCAGGCGATAGACTTTCTCCCGGTGAAACTCGGCGAGATTGGTGGCATCGAAGACGACTCGTGCGCCGCGCCTGAGGAGCTTTTCCATGAGGGCATGACAGACACGATGAACCAGGCCGCTCTCCTGCGCCGAGTAGGTAGGCGTGGGAAACAGAGTTTTGCGCACGAAGTCTGTTTCCACGATCACGAAGGGCATCCGCTCGACCAGGCGGCGGGCCAGGTAGGACTTGCCTGTGGCCGGCAGCCCACAGAGCAAGATGAGAACTGGCCAGGCTGTCGTCTCCTCGGTGTTAGCCAATCGTTCCTCGACTTTGGCTACGGCTTGATTCAGATCGAAAGCCATTATTTCGCCACCCAGTCAAAGTAGAGTTTGAACTGGATGCCGATGAATACCACGCCCACGAGCACCAGCAGTGGCCATATTTGCGACAGCGTCCAGTTCATCGCTACCCCCATGAAGGCAGCACCGGCCACGGCAGCGCCAGCATCTACCAATATGACCGAGAGGGCTAACAAGAAGGCCACGCTACTGGGCTTGGTCGGCTCAGGTAGGGTTTCGGTAGTCCAGGCGAAGGCCTTCTCCAATTGCGCATCGAGGCAGCGCTCCCTGTAGTAGTCTTTTATCTGATTCATCGCCTGCGCGCTTGATCTCCAGGCGCTGCGCAGACGCGCCAGTTGCAGCACCGTCAGGAGGCCGATGAAGGCCAACGCACCGAACACCACCGCAAAGCCCCAGTAGCCAACTGATTGCATCTCCCCCTCGATCTTGGCTCCCAGGATCGCCGCCACCGCTGCGCCAGCACTCATCAGATAGTAGTTCGATACCCGCGCCCGATCCTCGTTGGCTTGAAAGGCGGTCGTAGCGATGTACTCGAACTCGGCGACGAGGATTTCGTTTACGTCAAGAGGCCTTTGGTCAGGCGAATACTTCCGTTTCTCTGACAGCATTTCACTTCGATTTCCCTCTTTTTAGCGAGTGTTTTGCACCTCATGATTATAACCCAGAATGGAGGTTATGTCGGGATGCTTGCGAACAAGTCAGTTTCTGGCTCCCGCCCCGGCTCGAGGCGAGAGCCAGCCAGGGAGAAGCACTCAGTGTTCATGAACTCCTGCTGCACCTCCGGCGGGATGAGGCTGAAGGGGCTATCGGGCGAGAGTTGGCTGCGATGACACTGGAATGCCTGTTGCTTGATGTCCACGTAGGCGCTGACGTCAATCTCAGCGACACACAGTTCGTCGGGCACGCCCATGGTCTCCCAGTCGAAATCCCCAAAGCGGCTAAGGTCAAAACCCATGGCCTTCAAGCGCTGGGCAAGCCCACGGAAGAAGCGGCGCGGCAAAGCTGTGAAGTATAGCCTCTGGGGAAGGTGGGGCTCCAGTCCCATGATGACCAGGTGCTCAGGATACTGACTCGGATCTCCGGCGGCCTGGAAGGCAGCCACCGTGTGGCGGTGAATTGCCATGTGATCAGGGTGGCCGTAGCCGCCGCCCTCTTCGAAAGTGACAACCACCTGGGGACGCACCTGACGGATCACGTGCACGATCTTACCCACGACCTCGGCGGGATCGGCCTGCACGAGGGCGCGTGGGTCATCGTTGTCGGGACTGCCGGCCATGCCTGAGTCGCGATAGCCGAGCAAGTGCAATTCACTGATGCCCAGGACATCGCAGGCACAGCGCAGCTCGCGCTCTCGAATCTCCGCCAGTTGCTCCTGGGTTCCCAGGCTGGGATCGCTTATCTCTCCCGCCTCCCCCATCGTAGCACAAGCCAGCACCACGCGCACTCCCTCGACGGCATACCTGGCCAGCGTCCCCCCGATGCCGAAGCTCTCATCGTCGGGATGGGCAAAGACAGCTAACAGGGTTCGTTGTTCTCTCAAAGGCATCATCCTCAACAAGTTGATTATAATACAGAATCGGAGAGAGGGCAATTCGTGTTGCCAAATGTGCGTATGGACGGGCGACCAGGCCCGTGAGAACGATTGTTGACAGGAGCGGGGAAACGGGGTAGACTTCCCATTGGACTTCACCTCGTCGCCCCCTTTTCCGGAGGATGGGGTGTTACTTTTTGCCGCCTGGAACGATATAGTAGATGAGGGCCAAGAGATGAGCCATTCAAGGAGAGCATACGATCATGGCTGGAGGTGAGAGCGACGCCCGGCTAGTGACCGCCGCCAGGCAGAGCCGATCTGCCTTTGTTGTCCTCTACCAGCGTTACCTACCCCGCGTTTATCGCTACGTCCATCGGCGGGTTGGAAATCAGCAGGACGCCGAGGATCTGACGGCATCCGTATTCACCGAGGCGCTGGAGGGTCTGGAGGATTACCGGGAGCAGGGGAGCTTCGCCGGCTGGCTGTTCACCATCGCCCATCACAGGGTGGCCGACCACCATCGCCGGCAAAGGGAGAGGGTATCTCTGGAGGAGGTGGCGTCCGCTTTATCCGGCTCGGGTCCGGGCCCGGAGGCCCAGGCCTTACGACGGGATAGGCTGGGGCGGGTAGCCCAGGCGCTGGATGAACTCCCACCGGATCGGCAGGAGGCGCTGGCCCTTCGCTTCTTCGGGGAGCTCTCCAACAAAGAGGTGGCCCAGGTGATGGGCAAGAGCGAGGCGGCGGTGAAGATGCTGGTCTATCGGGCCATACGCCAATTGCGAAGGAGGTGCGAAGATGAGAGATGAACGTTATGAGGCCAATGAGTTGAGTGAGCTGATTGACCGGATGGTTCTCCACGGCGCTGAGGCCGTCGGGGTCGAGTCGAGCCTGGATGAGGAAACGGTTGCCTTGATAAGAGACTTGCGAGCCACGGCCCAGGCCACCCCGATACGGGAAGGGTTCGCTCGGGAGTTGGAGGAACGATTCCTTGCCAGGGGGACCGTTCCGGCCGGCCAGCACGTTGTTGAAGAACCGGCCTTCCGTCGCTTCTGGACTCGGTTGGTGCAGCCTTTCAGCCAACATCGCTGGGCGACAGCAGCCCTCGGCCTGCTGCTTACTGTGGCTGTGGCGCTGGCCGCCGTAGGTCCCCAGCGTGTCTGGGCCGACCTGCAACGGCTGCTGGGCTATGTGCCTGGCATCGGATTCGTCAACCTGGAGGAAACCCGGGTGCTGACGGCCCCGGTGGAGGTCACCCGGAACGGTTTGACCCTGCGCGTCGAGCAGGTGCTGGCTCGGCCAGATCGCACGGTGATCGTCATCCGCAGCGAGGGGCTGCCGCCGGAGGATCAACTCTGGCCCCACGGTGCTAGAGAAAAGGGAGACTTCCAACCCCGGCTGCGCCTGCCCGACGGCCGCGCGCTGATCTCGGAGTCCTGGACATTGCGCCTGGGCGCGGGCACGCTGGAGTTTCCGCCCCTGCCGGCCGACGTCTACCACGTCACCCTGGAGTTGCCACGCCTGCCGCTGGTTCCCACTGGCGCAGCCCCCGAGGAGTGGAAGGTTCCCTTGAACCTCCGTCCCGCCACGGGCGAACTGGTGGAAGAACTGTTCCCGCAGCCCTACGTCCCGACCGACGCCACCGCCACCCACGCCGGCATCACCTTGCGTGTCTTGGAAGTTGCCCACAGTGCAGAAGAGACAGCGCTGCGCTTCCAAGTGCAATGGCCCGATCCGGACTGGGAGTTCCACCACATTGGCGGCAACCGGTCGCCGGTGCTGCGCGACGACCTGGGCCATGTGTACTTAGATGTCGTCCCTTCCAGCAGCGGCTCCTCAGTCCAGACCGTGGTGCGGCGCATCCCGTACAACGCCGACGAGGTTACGCCAACTCCGACCCCCATGATCCCTACTTACGAACGAACATTGGCCTTCGCCCCCACATCCCCTTCGGCGCAACGCCTGACCTTGTGGGTAGATGGGCTCGAGTTCATGGTCCCGGCCGAGGGGAGTTTCACTGTGGATCTGGGCGACGATCCGCAGGTGGGCGCATGCTGGCCGCTGGACATTCGACTGGAGGTGGCTGGCTTCCCGGTGCACATCACCGGGGCGCGACTGGTGCAGGAACCGATTGTCCTGCCCGATGGCCCAGGTCAACGAACGGTGCTTCAGTTTGACATCACCCCGGTACCAGATCAGGGTGACCGTGCCCTGCGCGGCCTCCACCTGGAGAGCGAAACAGCCATCTTCAGCGGGAGTGGCGGCGGCTACAGTGTCACGGGCGGCCTGCGCGCCAGCCTGCACCTGCGGGAAGGGCAACCCATTTCCTCCGGTCGCATCCGGGTGCGGGTCAGGAGCGTCAATGTGCTCGTCCGCGGGCCGTGGCAGGTCACCTGGACTGTGCCCGGTGCTGACGAGGCAAGGGCCGCCCCGGTCACGCTTCACCCGGCGAATGCCAGCCAGACCAGGGATGGCCTGACCCTGCGCGTGGACGAGGTCACGCTGACCGACCGGCTGATGGCCATCACAGTGAAGCTGGACAATCCGCCGCCGGGGATGGCTTTCAGCCGGATCCCGTCGTGGAACCCGGCGACGCAACGCCGCGAGCTCTACCTGGAGGATGATCGCGGCCGTCGCTACGAGCTCTCCCGGGATGTGGGCTGGCGGCCGTCCGGCAGTCCCGAGTCTGACACCAAGACCCTCACCTTCCAACCGGTGCAGCCGCTGGCCCGGCGCATGACCCTGCACGCGCCGACGGTGGAAGTGACCTTGCCCGGCGCAGCGGCCTTCGACGTGACCGTGCCAACCGGGCTGACCATGGAAGCCCATCCTGGCGAGGTGTCGGCCAGCGCACCGTGGGGCGTGGACATTCCGGTCGAGATTTCCGGTTACCAACTGCGCTTCACCCAGGCCCGACTCGAGAAGCTAAACGACACGACTATGCTGATGCTTACCTCAACCCTATTTGAGGGTCGGCAAGGCGGCCGCCGGTTGACCGGCCTGCGCCTGGCCTCGGTGACGGCCCCGAATGGACAGTCGGTGGATTTGAGGAGCGCCTTCAGCCATGCCGGCCCTGGGTACGGAGCCAGGCTGGCCTTCGATGTGGTAGACCCGGGGACCGGCACCGTACGACCAGGCCGCTACCACGTCGAGCTGGACGGCGTCACCGTGGCCGTGCAGGGGCCATGGACGTTAGCCTGGAACCTGCGCGCTCCATGAATCGCCTCTCGCCGCCTACGTGCAGGCCGTAGCCGACGACTACCTGCAATAGGCCAGACACATTGCCACCAAGGGGCGGCCGGCCCAGCCGGCCGCCCCTTTGTCTTTATGCAGCAGGCGCCCTCCTGCCTGTGCAGATCAAACCTTTGGGGTAGCTTACGGATAATAACAGTAGAGGGCCCTCATTAATAACCCATCGAGAGGAAGCGAATGGAGGAACAGGAGGCCATCGCCCGACTGAAACGAGGCGACATCGGTGGCCTGGAGACGCTGGTGCGCCAGTACCAGGTGCGGGCAGTGCGAACCGCTTACCTGATCACCCGCGACCGCGCCCTGGCCGAAGACATCGTGCAGGCGGCTTTCCTGCGAGCCTACGAACGCATCGGCCAGTTTGACGCCGGGCGGCCCTTCGGCCCCTGGTTTCTGCGCAGCGTGGTCAACGATGCCGTCAAGGCTGCTGCCCGCCGCAAGCGCCTGGTCCCCCTGGAGGCCGGTTATGAGGGAGAAGAAACGTCCCTGGCCGATCTCCTGGCCGACCCGAATCCCAGCCCTGCGGACCTGGCGGAGGCGGCAGAGACCCGCCAGGCCGTCTGGGCCGCACTGGGCAAACTCCCGCCAGCGCAGCGAGCGGCGATCGTCCAGCGCTACTACCTGGGCCTGAGCGAGGCCGAGATGGCCGGCGAACTGGCCTGTCCGCCGGGCACAGTCAAATGGCGTCTGCACGCCGCGCGGAAGCGCCTGCGGACGCTGCTGCGCCCCCTGTGGCCAGCGGCGTCAGGATCGGGGCGCGGGGAATAAGGGATGATGGCCACTCTTCGTTTCTCCATTCGCCTCCCGACAGAAATCAGCAGGAGGTAAACCTTATGAAAGAGCAGCAAACTGTACAAATCTTGCAGGAACTCGCTGAGCAGGAGGTGCCTGCCAACCTGGATCTGTGGCCGGCGATTCGGGCACGGGTGCAGCCCCAACGACGCCCATCCCGCCGGGCGCGGGTCATGCCCGCCACCCGTCTGGGCTGGGCCTTCATGGCCTTGGTCCTTTGCCTGGCCTTTGGGGCCGTGGCCTACGCAGTGGTCCCCGTTGTGAGCCGGCTGTTCCAGCAGGAGGCTGGCCTGCGGCACATCGAGCAGGCTAACCTGGTCCAAGAACTCAACCTGAGCCAGACGGTGGATGGCGTCACCGTCACTCTGGAGCGGGCCTACGCCGACGCCAACCGCATCGTCGTCGGCTACACCATCAAAGCTCCCCACGGCCAGCGGTATCACGCACGCGAGACACTAACCGATGCGGCCGGCACCGTCTTTTCGGCGACAATCGGATTTGGGGTGACCGGCCAATCCGATATTCTCCAGGTCTCGCTTCCCCCCGGCGAAGGGGCTTACGTACTTGCTTTCGATGCCGCCCCTGTGCAGGGTGCGCCCGCGGAATTGGACTTGCGGCTGGTGATGGAGGTGAGGGAGTTTGTGCTGCCCCCCGATGCACCCGAGCCACCTCCCACCCCGATCAGTCCGCCGGGCGAGCCTCCGGTGGCAGCGCTAGCGCTGCCTGTGCCCGAGGGAGCCATCGTTGGTATCTTCACCTTCGAGTTCAGCGTTCCCTTCATCCCCGGACGGGTGGCCGAGGTGAACCAGACCGTCGAGGCCGCCGGGGTTGCCATGTGCCTGGAGCGGGTGGTAGTCACCCCTTCGGAGACCAGGGCCTACCTGCGCTTCGATTCGCCCAGCGGCGAAATAGAGTGGTGGATGCCAATCGCGATGCTCCAAGCACCGGGTGAGGATGGCAAAAGCTATGCCGGATATGTGGGCAGCTACGGCCCGGCTAGCTACCAATACGGATTCCTCGCACCGCTCTACGACCGGCAAGGAGAGTGGACCCTGACGGTCACCGAGGTGGCCGGCACGGACATCGGCGGTTTGGAATCCCGTATCAATCGGCAAGCTGATTCGGCTGTGGTGTCGGTGGATGCCGCAGAGTTCCAAACCCGGTTGGCCGGCCCCTGGGTCTTCCGCTTCCGCGTGCCGTAACGGTCAGAGACGAGAATGCCCGGCGCGGGGCTCTCCGTGCCGGGCATTATTGGACGCTAGATTTCACTGGCTGGACAACCTACGAGAGGAGGTGTCTATGGACGATTGAAGGCGCAAATGTAAGTGTGACAGAAGTTCGAGTTCAGAATCCAATTCAAATTCAGACAGGAGGTATAGAAATGCGTAAGAAAAGCGTACTGTTAGCAAGTGTGGGCTTGGCCATGCTGGTCGGGCT
>DAOUDK010000096.1:0-26686 GCA_034431315.1 Anaerolineae bacterium | reverse complement strand
GGTAGTCCATTCCTTCCTCCTCACATAGCATTCTGTGATCGGGAATTATACACCCATCCCGACAGAAGCGCAAGCTCTAATTATGCGGTTGTTAACGTGCGGTCAAAGGTCATGTTAGAGGCTCTTTTTTGAAAGGATCTCGTCACATGATGAAACACAAATGGAGATTCCTATTCGGCAGTTTGGCAGGTGCTTTGGTCGCCGCCGGGTGGTGGCTGTACAATGGCCGCCCTCGGGAGCGCACCCCAAGCCACGAAAGCCTCGATGATCTGGAAGTAGCACGAGCCTACGGGTGGGTGGCGAAGTTGCCGCCCATGCGACTGTTGCGCTGGTTCGTGGCCCACCGCGCTGTCAGGATGACCAACCGCGGAGAGGCAGCGGACCTGGGATGCGGCCCAGGCCAGTTGGTCATCGAGTTGGCGCGGCGGTCACCCGGCCTACACGTGACTGGCATTGACTTGTCGGACGAGATGATAGACCGAGGCCAGGACAACGCCCGTCGCGCTGGCGTGGCGGCCCGGGTCTCGTTTCGCCGGGGAGACGCGCAGCAGATTCCGTTCCCGGACGCTTCACTGCACCTGGTCGTCAGCACCTTGTCGCTGCACCACTGGAGCGATCCGGTGGCGGTGTTGGACGAAATCGCCCGCGTCTTGCGTCCCGGCGGTGCGTTCTTGATCTTTGATCTGCGCCGTGACATGATTGCACCATGCTGGCTGCTATTGTGGTTTGTCACTCACGTTGTGGTGCCAGCCGCATTGCGCCGGGCGAACGAACCGTTGGGCAGCCGCGACGCAGCCTACACTCCTCAAGAAGCGGCGCGACTGGCCGAACAATCACGCTTGAGCAGTTGGCGTGTTACCTGTGGGCCGCTGTGGCTGACTATCGAAGGGGTGGCTGTGGAAGAATGATCATGGACCAACGTTCGAGTTGACGAAGGAGGAGATCGCATTGATCGAACGTGCAGGGGGAGCAAGGTGAAGAAGCCGCAATCAGGAAGCACCTGGTTTTTCGTTGATGAGTCTGGCGATCCTACTTTCTATGATCGCAGGGGGAACCTGATCGTAGGTCAACCTGGGTGTTCCCCCATCCTCGTTCTGGGCCTGATCGAAACGCAGAACCCAGAACCCATTCGTCAGGCCATCCAGAAACTTCAGCAGGAAATCATCCACGACCCCTATTTCCAGGAATTTGCCTCTATCAAGAAAACGGCAGTCGCCTTTCATGCCAAAGACGATGTGCCAGAAATCCGTTACCTTGTTTTCAAATTGCTTGCCTCCCTGGACTTCCAGGCGCAATTCGTCGTGGCCCGAAAGATCGAACGGGTTTTTCGAAACAGTTTTCAGGCCAGGGAAGAAGCCTTCTACGATCACCTGGTCACTCATCTGTTCCAGAACTTGCTGCACCGCTATGAGCAGAATTTCATCTACTTTGCCAAACGTGGCTCGCGCAACCGTCAAGCACCACTATTGCGCGCTATTCAGCGCGGAGTTGAGCGTTTTGAGCAAAAATGGGGCACTACGGTGACGACGATCTTTGGTGTACAAGCCCAAACTCCGAAAGGGGAACCGTGTCTGAGTGTGACCGACTACATGAACTGGGCTGTTTATCGGGCCTTTACCAGAGGAGAAATGCGATACTACAGGGTCGTCGAAGAAAAGGTCGGTTTATTGGTGGATCTGTACGACACGGCAAAATACCCCAATAGTTGGTACAGCTGCAAGAATCCATTTGATATAAACAAAATCACCCCTCTGTAGCTAGGCCCGGTTACCGGGCGCACGGCATGCAAAGCCGACTTTCGCACACAGAGGAGTGAGTATCCTGCCTGTATTATAGCAGGATTTGATGAAGTTGTCAACTCACCGCATTCATTCATGTAAAATGTTACCGAAACGGTATGGTTCACTCAAATGATAATGTTACCGGAGGGAACTACGCCCACAGAAGATAAGATGACCATCGGCAAACGACGAAAGCATCTGCGCAGAGTGAGAAAGCGCTATTGGCAAGCCGGCCGAAAGGAGCAGAGGCGACTCTTGGACGCGATGGAAACGATCACCGGCACTGAATGAGATTGTGCATACAAAGCTACCTACACCTGAACTACCCACCATATCTTGGGGGCGCGGATAAGATCAGCCCTACATGTGGGGATGGCAAACTCTGTGGCAGCCACCTCTTGGCAAGTATTCATCCAGGGGTCGCCAGACTGCGCCGCTCCGTTGGGAGGGCTGTGGATATGTGGACAACTCTCCGCTCGCTTCGACTTGCCCACATATCCACAGCCCCTACTGCGACGGCAAGAGCGGCCAGCCCGGTAACATTATCTTTTGACCGAACAATCGCTTTTCGGTAACATTATCATTTGACTGGACACGCACCCAAAAAGCCACCTGTGCGGCTAACACAGGTGGCTTTCCCTCTTTCATCCCTCTGCAAATCACGCGCCGAAAACACGACTCCAGAGCCGAGGTGCTCAGTCGAGCCATCGAGCCGCTCACCGTCGGATGCCGCAATTGTCGCCGATGATTGGCCTCGGCGCGGGGGTAGGGACTGGATCCGCCTCCGCAGAACCCAGGCCCTCCGCGCTGAGCATCCCGCTACCCCACCGGGTCGTCGGGCTGCTCTGCACTGCCTGGGCGATCATTTCCAGCCGTCGGTTGCCTGTCTTCCGCGCCATTGCACGCCTCCTGTTTTGTGATTTATCATCACTATACAGGAAGCGTGTTGCAGGTAACGCAACGACGGGGCTGAATTCTTAGAGCACGTCTTCGACCTCGATGGGCCAGTCCAGTTCATCGCGCAGGTAGGCGACCGGGGCGGGGAAGCCGGTTAGGGCACGGAGTTTGGCGATGTCCTTGGGGTTCAGGCGTTGAGCGTATCGGCGACCCTTGAGCTCATCTATGATGACCAGTCGCGCTGCGCGTTCTTCCGCCAACGCCAGTACCTCTGCCTCTCCCAGATCAAGCCCAATGTAAACCCGGGCGCATCGAGGGTTTGCCAGCAAAACGGGCCTAATCCAGGGGGCGTTTTCCAGCGCCGCCTGGCGTACTGCGCGCTCGGTCGCCACGAATTCCTCGTATACCGCCTGAGGAATCAAGACCTCGTCATAGAGTTCTCGCAACAGGTCCAGACGGCCCAGGACCCACAAGGCCACTAGAGGGGTACTATTGACGATGACTGGCCCGACGTGCATTGTCCAGGTCTCCTTTCAGTTCGTCGGCAGCCTCGCCAAAGGGGGAAAGGCCATATTGGCCCAGCAGGAACATAAAGGTGACCCTGGGCACACCTGCCAGCCGGGCGGCCAGCCCCGTGCTGAGCCTGCCGATCTCGTACAGCTTTATGGCCAGCAAGAAGCGAGCCTGGGCTTCAAATTCGTCGGGAGCTTGTCGCATAGCCCAAAGCACTTCGGGGGAATATTTAATTGTGAGTACATTCGTTTCACTCATCTTTATCTCCCAGTTAATCTCGTGCTTGATTATACTCTATTCAACTCACCACCGCCACTCCCCATCGCCAAACCCGGCGTCAGACTTGGGCAAAGGTCTCCTATAAGCGTAGCGGCTCGAGCCCGAGGCCCATCGGGATTGCAGGACGGTAGCGCAATTCGCAATTCGCTACACCAGTTCCATCCACGCCAGCAGCGTGCTCTTGACGCCAATGGGGGCCCGCACCTTTTTCAGGTACGTGTTCTTGACGTGCTTGTCCATCTCGCGGCGGATGCTGCGCCGCTCTTTGAGCAGGGTTAGCAGCGATTCGGGGGAAGTGCAGTCATTACCCTGGGTCATCTTGAACGCTCCCTCCCACTCAGATTCACTATCGTCTCCCGCTCCACGATGCCGGTGGCGCAGCCGATGCCGCCGGCTGCCTTGAGGATCTCGTCCACCTCGACTACCTGGCAGGCGATGCCAACATCCTCGTAGAACGCCTGGGTGATGGGATTACCGGCCGCCATCAGTATCCGCCGGGGACCCAGCGTTACAAAGTTGAGCGACATCCCGCGTTTGGCCTCCCCCTCGTCCGGTATGAAGAGGACGGTGTAGCCGCGTGCTCGCAGCGCATCCACGACGGCATAGGGCACGCGCCCCGGCCAGGCGATGGCCAGGTCCCGGTCGGCGAAGCGCAGCGTCCCCATCAGGTGCATCGCCCCGTAGGGAAGCCCGACCCGGACCACCTCGACGCCCATCTCCCGCAGCAGGCCCGCCACCTGCGCCGCACCCTCGGCATTGGTCCGCATCCCCGTCGCCACCAAAGCGGTCTGCGGATCAATCCAGAGCGCGTCCGCCCCCTCGAAGGTTCCCCGCCCGCGCACGCTGCGCAGGATGGGCACCCCCAGATCGGCCAGCCGCCGAGCGACGAATCGCTCCTCACCAGCCCGCACGGTGGATGCCGGTCGCCCCACGATCGCCCCTTCCGGCGTCATGAACATCAGGTCGGCCACAAAAATCAGGTTGGGGGGCGGCATCTTGGTTCGATGGTGCTCACCACAGGCGGCCGGCTCGACGTAGTGCACGGTGACGCCGGCGTCCCGATAGGCCTGGGCCAGGGCGTCGTGCTGCTGCCGCGCCCGGCTGGCATCCAGCGGGGCGAGCATTTGAGCCGCGTCCGGGTCGGCCACTTCTTCCAGCTCCGGACCGGGCCGGTGGAGCAGCACCGCCTTGAGCGGCGACCACTCCGTCGCCACGCCGCACGCCCCCCAGACCCCTCCAATCTCCTGGCGCAGGGAGGCCGTGCGTGGCAACCAGCCCGCGCCGCCATAGGCTGCTGTTTTAAGGATGTCTGTCATTGTACATCTCGACTTCTCACTCTCCGCAGCTAATCCCACCACATCGTGACCAGCCGCTGTTGCTCGATGCCGCCGCCCAGCTCCCGCTCTGTCTCCTCTTCCTCGTAGACGGAGACCGTGTCGGCTAGCCACCTCTCACCCAGTCGAGCCAGTCGCCTGGCGCTGAGTTCGTTGGTCGCCAGGATGTACAAGGTGTCCACGTTCCAGAGGTTTTTCTCCAGATCGCGGAGCTTGACCAGACCAGCGCTCGTGTCCATCAGGACAGCTTCCCACCACTCCCGATGGGCCGTCAGATCCTCTGCCACTTCCTCACCCTCGAAGTAGTTGTGTTGATGGCGGCGGATCAGCTCCAGTTGGATCTCCTGAACAGTGGCTTCTGTCAGGCGGGACAATTCCCCTGTCGTTGTCATAGCTTATTCCTCCCGTATGTTCTCTTTTCACTACCCGACTTTTTTGTTGCTTGATCCCGGCCTGCGATCTCTGCCCGCGCCTGATTGAACAGCATTTGCCAGAGCTCTGCCACCTCGGTTCCCAGTCGGACCGCTCGCGTTGAGATATAGTTCAGATCCAGTTCCTCATCGCCCAGTCCGCTGAGAATGAACACCAACATCTCCCGGATATCGGACGGGTGCTTGGCTGAACGACCTTCCTGCCACGCCATGAGCTTGCCCAGGATGATGTCCTCAGAGCGGGCACACCAGGCCGCAAATTCGTTTCCACTCTCGTCTTGGAAGGTTCGGCGGGCGCGCCGTGCAAACGCTTCACGATAGCCTGGACTACCGGACAAGGGAACAAGATCGGCCTTGACCCCTTGGTTCATATCAATAATGTTGAACATGATCCCCAGGCGTGTGGAGTTGCGCATTTGTTCCGGATCGGCGTAATAGCGCGGCGGGGGAAAGCGACGCGCCAAAGCGTTGAAGTGCGGCTCTAGCAGGTTGACCAGCATGTCCACATCGAACGTCGCCCGGGTGATACCAAAGGCCGATCCGGCGAAGGCACCTACGAGCATGTACGGTGCACCGATTTCTTCCAACGCACGCACAATGTCGAAGTAGAACCCCAGGATGCTCATAGCTTGAATCCTCGCAGCGGTGTCAGGTGCGTCAGCACCTTCATGTTGATCTCTTCGTCGGACAGGTCTGGAAAGCGCCGGCGGAGCGCGCCCCGCAGGCCAGCCCGGACGAACTCCGCAGCCCGGATCATGGCCAGAGTGCGCTGGGCTGGCGTGAGCTGGGCAAGGAGCTGGAGTTGCTGCCAGTCAATGGGATCGAATTGCAGCGCGACGTGTTTCAGAACCCGCAGCGCACGTAATGTGACCCACTTGCTGGGCTTTCCCTTCTCCTCGATGTCGGCCCACATTTTGCCGCCGAGCGAGTTCTCCAGCTTCCAGCATCCTTGAGCGTCCTGCTTGCTCAGGATGAACTGGAAGGCATTGGCCAGCCGTGGATCGCTGCCGTAGCCCAGTTCCACCAGCACCGCCGTGGTCTCCAGAACATCGCTCCAGTAGGTCAGCGGGAAGCCGAACTTGAACCAGGTCGAGCTAACCCGCTTGGTGTAGGGGTAGTCGGCCACAGCCGGGTCGCGGCTGAGCAGGAACTCGGCGCCGACCTCGAGGGCACGCTGCACGGCCGGGGTGCGCCGCTCCCGTGGAACCGCAAGTAGTGCCTTCATTGCTTTGTTGGCGCCCCAGGCGCAGGGCTGCCCCTGGTTGGCGCTGCAGGCAAAGCACGGCCCGCTGGCGCCCGACTTGAGGTAGCGGAATTCCCCCTCGCCGGTGATGGCCCGCACCAGCCAATCGAGGGCCGCCTGCACACGCGGATCGTCGGCGTAGCCCAGGCGCTGCAAAGCGTACAGCAGGTTGCCGTTCAAGCAGGGGATGGAGCCGCTGGGCACTGGCTTTTGGTAGGCTGAGAATGCGCCGTTAGCGGCGATAGAGTAGCTCAAGAGGTACTCGCAGCCCCGCCGCACTCGCTCATCAGATGGATCGGCTCCTAACTCGGCCAGGAAGATGATCTGCCAGACGGTGCTACGATACTTGGGCGAATAGCCGCCGCCAGGCTTGACCCAGTAGCCGTCGGGGTACTGGGCGTCCAGAATGGCCGGCACCGGCCCGGTTTTCATGATAACTGCCCGGGCCGCTTCAACTTCAGGATCATCCTCCGGGCGATCCAGCAAATCCCGCAGGGCGAAGTAGCGCACGCTGGGGTTCTCAGAGTCGGGCTCCAGCAGCCAGGGGATGGGATCGTTATTCAACACGTTCTGCCAATCAGGCATTTGGTCACCTCCGACAAGTTCAGGGTGCTGGCCATCAATGGCGCAAGCTAAAGCATAGCACTAAGGCCCTGATTCGTCAAGTCATCGCATTCATTCCTTGCGCAGATTCGAGGAGTCGAGTATAATTAGTTCATCGGAGAAAAGTGTCCAATCCAAACCCATAGTACATGCGTTCGGTTTGAACACTACCCGTTTCTTAGTAGCGACCGCAGGGAAAGGTAACTGCAGGTTGCACGCAATTCCCTTCGTCGCGGGTTGGAGATTGCTTCGTCGCTCCGCTTCCTTGCAATGACACGCACAGAAGTTTGGTTGCGGCTGTGCTATCATCGGCTGGACATTTGTCGGAGCCATGGGACATACACCCCAGCAGGTGTTCTACCCACAAACTATCATTCAATCAAAGGAGGATTGCATTGCGAGAACTCACTGATCGGGCTTTGAACGTGGCCGAGGTCAAAGGCGCTACTTACGCCGACGTCCGGATCGTGCGCCGGGAGAACCAAGGCATCGTGGTCAAGAACGGGAAGGTGGAGGGCCTCTCCCAGGACGAGAACCAGGGCTTCGGGGTGCGGGTCATTCTCAACGGAGCCTGGGGCTTTGCCTCCAGTTCTCTTCTTTCACTGGAAGAGGTGGAACGGGTCACTGCCCTCGCTGTTGAGATAGCCAGGGCCAGCGCGCTGGTCAAAACCAAATTGGAAGTTGGAGGTTGGAAGTTGGAAGTTGGAATTGGCCCACCCATTGTCTACGTGGACACCTACCGCACGCCAGTGAAAATAGACCCTTTCCAGGTGACGATGGAAAAGAAAATCGAGTTGCTCATGGCTGCCGATGCTGAGATGAGGCTGGCCAAGGGGGTGGTGGTGGCTCAGTCCAACCTCCGGTTTATTCGCGAGCGCAAGGTTTTCGCCAGCTCCGAAGGCTCTTTCATCGAGCAGGAGATCATTGAGAGCGGGGGCGGCCTGGAGGCTACAGCCGTCGGCGAGGGCGAGGTCCAGAAGAGAAGCTATCCCAACTCCTTCGGCCGCCACCAGGGGACGGCCGGCTATGAGCTCATTGAGGAGCTAGACCTCGTGGGCAACGCTCAGCGAGTGGGTGAGGAGGCGGTGGCGCTGCTCACGGCTCCCCAGTGTCCGAGCCTGGTGACCACCATCATCCTGGGAGCTACCCAATTGGCCCTGCAGGTGCACGAGTCCTGCGGCCATCCCATTGAGCTGGATCGGGTCTTCGGCACCGAGGCCAGCTATGCCGGCACCAGCTTCCTGACCACGGAGAAGCTGGGAACGTTCCGCTATGGCTCGGAGATCGTCAACATCACCGCCGACGGCACTATCCCCGGCGGCCTGGGCACGTTTGGTTACGACGATGAGGGGGTGCCGGCCCAGCGGGTGCCCATCGTGCAGGACGGCATGTTCGTCGGCTACCTCACCTCGCGGGAGACAGCGGCCATGATTGGGCAGGAAAGCAACGGCTGCATGAGGGCCGATGGCTGGAACCGCATCCCGCTGATCCGTATGACCAACATCAATCTGGAGCCAGGGGAATGGGACTTCGACGACCTCATTGCCGATACCGATGATGGCATCTACATGGAGATGAACAAGAGCTGGAGCATTGACGACAAGCGCCTCAACTTCCAGTTCGGCACTGAGATAGCCTACCAGATCAAGAACGGCAAGCTGGGGCAACTGTACAAGAACGCCACCTACACCGACATCACCCCACGGTTCTGGGCGGGCTGTGATGCCATCTGCAACGAGAAGCACTGGAACGTGTGGGGCACGCCCAACTGCGGCAAGGGCCAGCCATCACAGAGTGCCCACGTGGGCCACGGCACGGCCCCCGCTCGCTTCAGGAACGTGCAGGTGGGGGTGATGAGATGAAGTTCAAAGCTCAAAGTTCAAAGCTCTAACCTCCAACGAAAGGAGCAACAATGCTAGGTGAAAGAAAGATGCGCGAGATTGCCGAGCGAGTCCTGTCCCTGTCCGCTGCCGACCAGACGGAAGTGATTATCATGAGCGAGGACAGCGGGCTGACGCGCTTTGCAAGTTCCTATATCCACCAGAATGTGGCCGAGCGAGACGTGGGCCTCAGAGTGCGGACCGTGGTGGGCAAGAAGATCGGGGTGGCTTCCATCAACGACCTGAGCCAGGAGGCTTTGGAAAGGGTAGTGGAGAGGGCCGTGACGATAGCCAAGCTCCAGCCCGATAACCCCGACTTCACATCGTTGCCCAGCCCGTCGCCTATTGCGGAAATCGAGGCCTTCGACGAGGCCACGGCGGCTTTCGGCCCTGAGGCTCGCGCTAAGGCCGTGGGCGTGATCTGCCGACAGGCTGTAGACAACGGGCTGATCGCTTCGGGGGCCTTCACCACGGGCGCTGGCGAGTTGGTGGTGGCCAACTCCCTGGGCGTCTTCGCTTACCACGCCAGCACCTCGGCCGACATCAACACCGTCATCATGAGCGACGACAGCTCTGGTTACGCTGAGGCCACAGCCTGGAAAGTGGGAGACATCAACACCGAGGCGATGGGCCGCGAGGCAGTGGAGAAGGCTCTCCGGAGTCGTCATCCCAGAGATATGCCGCCGGGCCGCTATCCAGTCGTCTTGGAAGAGTACGCCGTAGCTGACTTCATGGGCATGTTCTCCTACCTGGGCTTCGGCGCTTTGGCCGTGCAGGAGGGGCGCAGCTTCATGATTGATAATTTCGGGAAAAAGATCGTGAGCGATGCCATCTCCATCTGGGATGACGGCCTCGACCCCACGGGCCTGCCTATGCCCTTCGACTTCGAGGGCGTGCCGAGGCAGCGAGTTGATCTGATCAAAGAAGGCGTGGCCGAGGCGGTGGTGTACGATTCCTACACCGCTGGCAAAGAGGGGAAGGCTTCCACCGGGCACGGCCTGCCTTCTCCCAACACCTTCGGCCCCATTCCCGCCCATACCTTCATGGCGCCCGGTGAGGCGAGCAAAGAGGAGATGCTGGCTTCGATGGAGCGGGGCCTCTGGGTGACTCGCTTCCACTACACTCGCCCCGTTCATCCCAAACTGGCCATTATCACCGGCATGACCCGCGATGGGACTTTTCTCGTCGAGAAGGGCGAGATTGCCTATCCCATCAAGAACCTCCGCTTTACCCAGAGCTACATAGAGGCGCTGGCCAACGTCGAGCTAGTAAGCCGCGAGACCAGGCTGCAACAGAACTGGTTCGGCGGCACCCGCACCCCAGCCCTGAAGCTAGCCGAGTTCGAGTTCACCGGAGCGACAGAGTTTTGAAGTTCAAAGCTCAAAGCTCAAAGTTCAAAGCTCAAAGTTCAAGACAATCTGGCGGGAGTAGTTGGGACTTTGTTCCGAATGGCCCATGAAAGGTTGAGAAGTGCGATGTCTGATCACTGGCGGGGCTGGTTTCATCGGCGCCGCCCTGGCAAATCGTTTGATTGGGGAAGGGCATCACGTGCGGGTCTTGGATGACCTCAGTGCCGGCGACCCTTCGCGCCTCGATTCCCAGGTGCTCTTCACCCGCGGTGACGTGAAAGATGTCCCCAAGCTCTGGACGCTGCTGCAGCATGTGGATTGCGTCTACCACCTGGCAGCGCGGGTTTCCGTCCCGGAATCCATTCTGTATCCCCGCGACTACAACGACGTGAACGTGGGCGGTACGGTGGCCGTCATGGAGGCCGTGCGGGACGCGGGGGTGAAAAGAGTGGTCTTGGCCTCGTCAGGAGCGGTTTACGGCGAAAAAGACAAACAGCCCGTCAGCGAGCAAACCATTCCCAACCCTCGCTCGCCCTACGCGGTGAGCAAGATCGCCTCGGAGCACTACGTCTCCACCATCGGCGCCCTCTGCGGCATAGAGACGGTGGTGCTCAGGATATTCAACGCTTATGGGCCAGGGCAATTCGTGCCCGCTTCCCACGCTCCGGTCATTCCCCAGTTCCTCAAGCAGGCCCTGGGCGGCGGCTCGCTGATCGTCTTTGGCGACGGGAACCAGACCAGGGACTTCGTTTACATTGACGACGTGGTGGACGCCCTGTCCGCAGCAGGCACGGCCTCCGACGTGGATCACCGCATCATCAACGTGGGGAGCGGCCAGGAGGTAAGCATCAACCATTTGGTGGATAAAATAGCCCAGGCCATCGGCCGCGAAGTCAACCCCCTTTACAGCCAGGCCGATAACGGCGGCGTCTCCCGGCTGGTGGCCGACATCGGTCTAGCTCGACAGAAGCTGGATTACAGCCCCAGGGTTGATCTGGACAGGGGCCTGGAGTTGATGCTGTTCTTGGATCCCCAATTTCAAGTGGCAGTTGACCAATGACCAACGACCACCTGACCAACGACCACCTGACCAACCTGGGCATTTTTTTGCTCTCCATGGCCGGCTTGTGTCTGGAGATCACCCTCACGCGGATTTTCTCCCTGGCCCAATGGTATCACTTCGCTTTCATGGCGGTCAGCATCGCCCTCCTGGGCTTCGGAGCCAGTGGCTCCTTCCTCTCCCTTTTCCCCAACCTGGTCAAGAAGAATCCGACCAGACTCCTCGCTGGCCTCTCAATGCTTCTGGCTCTGGGCATCCTGGCCAGCTATCTGAATATCAACTACATCCCCTTCGACTCCTATCGCATCGCCTGGGACCGAGAGCAGATCCTCTTCCTGGCTATCTACTATCTGTTCCTGGCGCTGCCTTTCTTCTTCAGCGGCCTGGCCATAGCCGTCTTGCTGGCGGCGCGGCCTGATCTGGCGGGCAAGATCTATTCCTTCAACCTGGCCGGCTCGGCCTTGGGCTGCCTGGCGGCAGTGGTAGCCTTGCCCCTGTTGGGCGGGGCAGGGACGGTGATGCTCAGCGCGTTGCTGGGAGCACTGGCGGCCATGGCCTTTGCTTCGGCCGGGCTCAGCACAAGCGGTGTTGGAAGCTGGCTGGAAGCTAGAAAGTCCAACTTCCAACTTCTAACATCCAGTGTAATCGCGCTGGCCCTGCTCTTCCTCACCATCTGCCCCCCATCTTTCCTGGAGGTTCGTCTCTCCCCTTACAAGGGCCTCAGCCAGGCTCTGCTCTATCCCGAAGCCAAGGTCGTGTTCAGCCGCTGGAACGCCTTCTCCCGGGTTGACGTAATCGAGAGCCAGGGAGTGAAGTCGGCGCCGGGCCTGAGCCTGGCCTACCCCAACCCTCCGCCGCTTCAAAAGGGCCTCTTCACCGACGGCGGCAACCTCTCTCCCATAACCAAACCCGAAAAGCTGGATTTCATTGACTACCTGTCCGTCTCCTTGCCCTATCACCTTCGGCCCAAAGCGCAAGCTCTGATCATCGAGCCCAAGGGCGGTCTCGATGTCCTGGTGGCGTTACACCAGGGGGCCTCGTCGGTCGTAGCCGTGGAGAGCAATCCGCTGGTGATCGAGGTTGCCAGAGATGCCTTCCAGGACCCCTATCAGCACCCGAGGGTGACAGTGGTGGTGGAGAATGGGCGCAGCTATGTCCGCCACGTGGGGGAGAAATTCGACGTCGTCCAGGTGTCGCTAGCCGACACCTACAGGCCCGTGACTTCAGGGGCTTACAGCCTATCAGAGAACTATCTCTACACCGTGGAGGCATTTGTTGACTACTTGGCCCACCTGAGCGAGGGCGGCCTGCTGGTAGTGAGCCGCTGGCTGCAAACGCCGCCTAGCGAGAGCCTGCGGGCAGGGGCCCTGGCGGTGACGGCTTTAGAGAAAGCGGGTCTCCCTCAGCCAGAGCTGCGTCTAGTAGCTATCCGCAGTTGGTCAACCCTGCTGCTGCTGGTAAAGAATGGGGAGTTCACGGCTGGGGAGATCGAGGCGGTGAAAAGCTTCTGTCGAGGGCGGCAGTTCGACCTGGTGTACTATCCAGGCATCCAGGAGGCCGAGGCCAACCGTTACAACGTCCACCAGGAGCCTCTCTATTACCGAGCCTTCCAGGCCCTCCTGTTCGGCGACCGAGCCCGCTTCTACGCTGACTACTCCTACGACGTTTCTCCTACCAGCGATGACCGCCCCTTCTTCTTTCACTTTTTCAAGTGGAGCCAGACGCCAGAGATCCTTCGGACTTTCGGCAAGATCTGGCAGCCCTTCGGTGGGAGTGGCTACTTCGTGCTGGTAGCTCTCCTGATCCTGGCCTTGCTGGCTTCAGCGATCCTCATCCTTTTGCCTTTGCTGTTCCGCCGGAAGGTAATGCTCCCGCCGGATCGTCAGATCCGGCGGCCTGGCCTGGATTTGGCAATCCAGGCCGAGCCAGGTAAACAGTTACGATGGCGCATTTTCGCCTACTTCGCCGCGCTGGGCCTGGGCTATCTCTTTGTCGAGATACCGCTGATGCAGCAATTCATCCTCTTCCTGGGCCACCCTGTCTACGCCTTCGCCGCCGTGCTGTTTGCCATCCTCCTGTTCTCAGGGCTGGGCAGCTTGATCTCAGTCAGGCTCTCTTTGCCCAAAACCCTGGTGGCCCTGATCGGGGCCATCATCCTCTATCCCCTCATTCTTCCCTTTGTCTTCCGGTTGCTGTTGGGCCAGAGCCTGGGCCTGCGCCTCCTGGTCTCCGTCCTGAGTCTGGCCCCGCTGGGTTTCCTGATGGGCGTGCCCTTCCCCAAGGGCATCGAGATCATCGGTCGCTTGGCCCCCGACCTTGTCCCCTGGGCCTGGGGCATCAACGGCTGCACCTCGGTGCTGGCTTCCATCCTCTCGGCGATGCTGGCCATCTCCTTTGGCTTCTCGCGGGTGTTGGTGGGGGCGAGTGTGGCCTACGTGGCGGCGTTGGGGGTGATCTATCCGCTGGCTGGTTCTGAAACACTACAACGAATTCAGAAACCAGCGAATTGAAAGCAAGGAACTTGTGTTGGGCTAGTCGAAGCATTCGTTCCTTTCTCAATTCGTTGTAGTGACGTAATTGCAACAACTCCAAATCGTGATATAATAGAGCACATGAAAGACTTCTTCATCAGCTACAACAGCGCTGACCACTGACACAAGGCAAAACTGAAATAGGTAAGTCCCAATTCCCTTTTGGAATCTACAAGGCTGTCTGAGACAAACCCTAAGGAGACAACCAATGACCAAATACTTCAACGTTCTACTCATCTTCGCTCCGGTGGCCATCCTGGGCGAGTTCCTGGGCTGGAGCCCGGCGCTTGTCTTCTGGAGCGCGGCGGTGGCGGTGATACCCTACCCGGCGCGAGGAGGAGACCATGCTGCGTAAGGCAATGATCTCGACGATTATTTTGATCTTGGCGGTGACGGTTTGGGGAGCAGCAGGACGCCTTTCTGCCTCCCAGCCTGCCTCGGTTGACGCCACCGTCCCACCCAATGAAAAGTTCGGCCTGTGCTTCGTCAGCGCGGCTGAGAATCTGGCCGATGAGGCGCGCTACGCTGGCGCGCTGGAGGCCGGCGCGCGGTGGGATCGCTGGCCGCTCTACTGGCAGTGGGTGGACCAGGGCGGCTACGTGGGTTACCACGACACTGCCATCCCTCATGACTACGACACGCTGGTGATCCAGGAGATCGAGCACGGCCTGACGCCCATCGCCATCCTGCTGGGCACGCCCGACCAGCGAGCCACCGGCGGCTCTGCTGACGTCCCGCCGCCCCGCGTACAGGACAAGGTCTTTCCATCGCCGGGGCGGATCAGGCCACAACAGGGCGAGACGAGCACCGCTGCGTCGCCGCCCGTCGGCCTCTTTGAGCCTATCTTTGCCGACGGGACCGACGTCCCCGCCCCAGGCAAGGCCATCAACCAGGCCAACTCTTGGGCCGACTTTGTCTCCAACACCGTGCAACGCTACAAGCCCGGCGGCGATTTGGCCCAGGATCAGGGCTGGGGCGATGACATTGGCATTCGCTACTGGGAGATATGGAACGAGCCAGACCTGAACCAGTTCTGGAGCGGCACAGTAGAAGAGTATTATCGTTTGCTGGAGGTTGCATACAAGACCATCAAGTCGGCCGATCCCGAAGCGACGGTTCTCCTCGGTGCGCTGGCGTTTTTTGACAAGCCAAACTGGCTACAGAACTTACTAGCTCAGACTGGTGGCGATCCGACAAAGGCATACTTTGACGTTCTTTCATTCCATTACTTCTGGAACATCTATCATCATGGCACGGACTACTGGTTGGGGCAAGCCAGTGACACGCTAAACGTCAACGGCTTGTCCCATGTGCCCATCTGGATCACCGAGAGCGGTGTGCCAGTGTGGGATGACTTCCCAGCCACGGAATTTGATGGTGGCGTCCCATCTGATAGCCCCTGGCGGGCCACGATGGAAGAGCAGGCGGCCTACGTGATCCAGAACGCGGCGCTGGCCTTTCACCACGGCGTGGAGCGGTACTATCACTTCATGCTCCATGATGACTGCGGCAACGTTCCCGTTGCGGATGCCTTTGGCTTGCGACAAAACTTTTCGCCGCACGATTGCAACCCGCCCGGGACCAATCCCCAGGGCAAGCGCCGCCCGTCGTACGCCGCCTATCAACTGGCCGCCGAGCAGTTCCGCGATCCGACCCCCCTCTGGCGGGCGAAAGGAAGCGGGCAAGACCAGGTAGCCTTGTATCGAGCCGATGACAAATCGCGGGTGCTGGCGCTCTGGGCCACCGGCGGCGTCACCGCCACGGCGACGATCAGCGCCACCGGCGAAACGGGGCAACTCTACTGGATCGAACCAATCCCATCTCCATTGGGCGCCACCGGCATCAGCCGCACACTGACGATCACGCCCACCGACGGCATTTACACTCTGATGCTCCCTCCGGCTACCAACCGGAACTCGGGTATACCTGGCGATAGCAACTACTACATCGGCGGGCGACCCTACCTGCTGGTGGAGCGCGATACGCTGCCGCCCACCTCCAGCGTGGAGCCGCTCCCGTTGGCCAGTGTTCCGGCTTTTGTGGTACGCTGGGGGGGACAGGATTGGGGCTCCGGCATCGCCAGTTTTGACGTGTGGTTCAACGACGATGGTGGGCCACTTCAGGCCTGGATGACCGGGACCACGGCGATCAGCGCTGCTTTCACCGGTGTCGTCAGTCATACTTATGGTTTCGCCGTCCGCGCCCGCGATCAGGCCGCTAACGAGGAGCCAATCCCCACCGCGCCCCAAGCCTGCACGCTGGTCGTGGTCGGCGTCCCCGTGTCTGGCACAGTGATGGACGCGGATGGCGGGGCGGTCGTTGGCGCCACCGTCACGATCAGTGGCACCAACACCTTGAGCGAGGTTACCAGCGGTGAAGGCGGGCTCTGGTCGGCGACGTTGTCGGAGGGCGAATACGCCTTTTACGCCAGCGCGCCCGGCTATGGCACGTGGCCAGCACCTCGCCACGTGACCGTTAGCGACTCGACCCCCATCACCCTCACGCTGGCCCCGCCAGTCAATGCCGTGGCCGCTGGCGACTTTGAGGGTACGGGCGTTTGGGATGCCTGGGCGCGGCTCAACGGCGAGGTTTCGCTCTCGACGGAGGCCTTCGATGGACAGGCCGCCGTGCTTCTGGGAAGCGGAGCCGGATGGCCAGTCACGTGTGACCAGAATGGTCAGCCCGGCGAGCTGTGGACCTTGAAGCAGACGGTGAGCGTGCCGGAAGGTTACGAGTCAACTCTGTCGTTCCTGTCTGCCATCTCCACCACGCAAGCGGATTTTGACTACGCATGGCTGGAGGTGGTCATTTTGGACGACGGCCAGCCGTACTATCTCGTGCCCTGGAGGGAGCTTTGGCGATCCTCCGACTGGACGCTCACCTCACTGGATCTATCGGCGTGGCAGGGACGGACGCTGGACGTGCTCTTCCAGGTTGTTCGCTGCTCGAATCAGTCCTTCACGGCTACCCTGGATCGAGTGAGCGTGGGCTCTGCCAGACTGCCATTACGCCACATTTTCCTCCCCCTGACGATGAAGTGAAAAAGACCCTTAGGGTTTCTGAAACCCTAAGGGTCTAGGTAAACCACAGGAGTGAACCATGCTAGAAGACCTCGTTCGCAAGAATCGCAGTTACCGCCGTTTTCACCAGGATGTCCCGGTGGACATTGATACGCTGCGCGCGCTGGTGAACCTGGCGCGGCTGTCGGCTTCAGGGTCGAACTTGCAGCCGCTCAAGTACATCCTCAGTTGCCAGCCGGAGACCAACGCCCGCATCTTCCCGCACACGCGCTGGGCGGGCTATCTGAAGGATTGGCCCGGCCCGGCCGAGGGCGAGCGACCGTCGGCGTACATCGTCATTTTGGGCGACACGGAGATCCGCAAGTCCTTCGGCTGTGATCATGGCATTGCTGCCCAATCCATCATGCTCGGCGCAACGGAGCGGGGCCTGGGCGGCTGCATGATCGGCTCCATTGACAAGGGCGGACTCCGGCAGGTGCTGGACATCCCAGAGCAGTACGAGATCCTGCTCATACTGGCGCTGGGCAAGCCCAAGGAGACAGTGGTGCTCGAAGAAGTCGGCCCCGACGGCGACACCAAGTACTACCGCGATGCCGACGGCGTGCACCACGTGCCCAAGCGCTCCCTCGACGAGCTGATCCTGCGAGAATACGGTAGGTGATTGGTCGGGTGGTCCTTGGTCAGATGGTCCTTGGTCGAGTAGTCCGAGAACCGAAAGACCACTTGACCAAGGACGATCCGACCATCCGACCATTCGACCAAGGAGAAACTGCGATGCCCATTCTCCATCATCCATCATCCAACATCCAACTTCCATCTTCCATCTACACCATCGGCCACAGCAACCACGCTATTGAAGCCTTCATTGACCTGCTGAGCCGACACGAAATTGCCCTCGTGGTGGACGTGCGCAGCCAGCCCTACAGCCGCTGGGCGCACCAGTTCAACCGCGAGACCCTGGCCCGCGACCTCCAGGACGCTGGCATCGCCTACCGATTCATGGGCGACGCCCTCGGCGGCCGTCCCGCCGATCTGACCCTGTACGATCCCGACCAGGAGCGTCCCGACTACCAGCGTGTGGAGCGGACGCCCGCCTACCAGGCCGGCATTGATCAGTTGCTCGATCTGGCCCAGACTGAGCGAGTGGCCGTGATGTGCAGCGAGGGCGACCACCGCCGCTGCCACCGCCATCTGCTCATCACCCAGACCTTGCTGGGGCGCGGCGTCCGCGTGCTCCACATCCAGCCCGACGGCACAACGCTCGAGGGTGAGCCGATACCGCAGCAACTCTCGTTGTTTGGGTAATGGAGGGGTAGAGGAACGAGTAACGGGTGACGAGGAATGAGGAGTAAGCAAGTGACCATCTTATACACTATTGGCTACCAGCGCAAACCTCTGGCGACGTTCATCGGTCAACTGCAGGAGGCTGGCGTGGACGCGGTGATTGACGTGCGCCTGCGCAACACCTCGCACCTGGCCGGCTACACCAAGCGCGACACCCTGGCCTTCCTGCTGCGCGAGGGCTTTGGCATTGCCTACGAGCACCATCCCGACCTGGCCCCCACCCCCGAGATCCTCGACGCCTACCGCGATGACCAGGACTGGGCGGCCTACGAGGCCCATTTCCTCCCGCTGTTGGTGGAGCGATCCGCCGAAGAGGTGGGGCGCGAGATCCTGACTCGCTACCGGTCGCCGTGTCTACTGTGCGCCGAGCTCAAGGCTGACCACTGCCACCGTCGCCTGGTGGCTGAACACTGGGCCGCGCATCTGCCGGAGTTGACCATCGTTCATTTATAGGGGCAGCTATGCACATCTACGTAGACGAGTCTGGCAACCTGATCGGGCCGGAGGGGCAGAAGCGGATTTTCCTGGTCGGGGCGCTAAGGGCAGAGGACAACCGAGCTATTCGCAAACTGTTCGAGCAGGCGAAACGGTATACCCTGCCGAAAGGACAGCGGCATCTGACCGAGATCAAGGCCAGTCGGGCGCCCGACCGCTTCCGGCAGCGTATCCTTCGTGGTTTATCCAGACTCGATGTGGAGATACACCTGTCCGTATGCCGGGCGGAACGGATACCGTGGGAATTGAGAGGGCATGAGGGCCTTGTTTATCTTCACCTGGTGCGTGAAGCGGTCAGCTCGTGTTTGACGGAGGAAGTACGCGTAGCCCATGTGGTCATTGACAAACGACAACTTCATGGGATCAGCAGGGCAGACTTCGATTTGCACTTGCAAGTTGCCCTGGCTCTTCGCCTTCCGGCTAATGCACGTCTGAAGATCATTCACCGGGACTCGACGATTGACCCTGGACTTCAGGCCGTTGACTACGTGTGTTGGGCTGTGTTTCAGAAATGGCAGCGAGGCGATCCGGCGTGGTATGCACTGATAAGCAACCGGGTTGTAACCCGCAGGATCATTTGGGGGCAGGACTGAATAAAAAAAGAAGAAGCGGCACCTACCAGCGTAACCCCTCGACTTAGACCCCGCTCCGCAGGGGAACATCGAGGAACACCGATAGGACGTTTTACCCGCTTCATCAAGTATAGTTTACCACCAAATGGCCGGAATGTCAAATCCCTCAGGCAGGCTGTTTGGTTTTCTGCACAAGGAGAACACTATGCCACCACAAGAAGTCCTCATCCTGGCCATGACTCAAATGCTCAGCGGTATCTGCACGGCCGGATTCACTCTTGAGCTAGACCCCGTCACCGGCCTGCGCTGGGTGCGGCCGGTGCGTGACTTCGGCACCCTGCTGCTGGGCGACATGACCGACGCTGGCGGTCGCCTGGTGCAATGCAGCGACGTGGTCGAATTGAACCTGCTCGCGCCGCGTCCCGACCCGCCCCATGTCGAGGACTGGCTCACCGATTTCGTTCGCCACCGGCCACGGCTGCTGCGCCGTCTGGAGGGCGAGAAGCGGGCCCGATTCTTCGCCAAATACCTCGACCGCGCCCCGGAGGACGTGCTCATCAGCCACACCCGCTCCCTCTGCCTGGTGCAGCCCGATCAGGTGTGGGCGCGTTTCTCGCTGGATAGTTATTCCGGCAAGTACGAAGCGCGGATGAGCTTTGTGCTGCCGGGCGACGCCAACCACCCACGGGCCGCCAGCCAGCGCGGCGTCTCTGTGACCGATCTCAAGTGGCACGCATTGGGCCGGACCTGGCTGGGCGAGCGGGGAGGCGTCCTGAATCTGAACCACGATGATCTCTTCGAACGGCTGAACGCCGAGGCCCTCTACCTGGCCGTCGGGCTGAGCCGCGAATGGCAGGGGGAGTACTGGCCGCTCGTCGTCGGGGTGCACGTGGTGCCGGATTACGAGGTGAATGACAGATGACAAACGTACTGGACGAGCTGGGGATCGCTCCTCGACAAACCGTCGGACTGGCAAGCAATGACCGCAGCCGCCTGCTCAACTTCCTCCTGCGCTGGGACCATGTCGAGGAAGTTCACGCCTGCCTGGACGCCCTCATCCCGCACAATCCCACCCTCGTCTCGCTTCTCGACCTGCGGGTGCGGGCCTTTCTGGCCCAGGACCGGCCTGACGATGCGCTGGAGGTGATGCAGGAGCGCCTGCGGCTCAAGGCTCCCCTCACTGCCCGCTCGCTCCTGGCCCGCGTCCACCTGGCCCGGGGCGACGTGGAGGCCGCCCACCAGATCGCCCGCGCCCTCGTCGAGGAACATGAGGACAGTGTGACGGTCTGGGGATTGCTGGGCGAGGTTGAGCTGGCGCGAGGGGACACGCAAGCTGCACTGGACGCCTACCGCCGCCTAAACGAGTTGCGTCCGCAGGGCCGTTCCTACCTGCTGGGGATGCTCTCCCTCTACCAGGCCCTCGATGACTGGGTGACCGCCAGCGGCTACGCTGTGCGCTTGCTGCGCACCGCCGACGAGGAGACGCCCCTCTCTGTCACTTACCTGCGCCGGCTGCGCGACCACTTCCGGGCCAGCGGCGAGGAGACCCGCGTCGCCGACCTGGAGGCCGAACTGGAGCGCCGCTACGCTGACGAACTGGCCGAACTGCACGCTGCCCTCTTCCCAACCCCTGGAGCGCGACCCGCCCCCACACCCCGCGACCTCCCCCCTGAAATCGGGGGGGACCGAGGGGGGGCGGAAGAGCCTTTGCCCACTTTCGATCAAATTCCCGTTTCCGAAGAAGAGCAGTCACACATCGCCGAGGCCGTCCACCGCCTCTTCGGCTTCGAGACCCTCTTGCCTGGCCAGTTGGAGACCATCGCCTGCGCCCTGCGCGGCGAGGACGTGCTGACCATCCTGCCCACCGGCGGCGGCAAGTCCCTCTGCTACCAACTCCCCGCGCTTCTCGCTGAAGGGGGTACAACATTGGTCATCTCGCCCCTCATCGCCCTGATGAAGGACCAGGTGGATTCGTTGCCGAGGCGGGTGGGGCGGCGGGCAACTACCATCAACAGCAGCCTCGATGGTGACGAACTGCGTCGGCGGATGGGACAGGCCGCCGATGGTGTCTACCGATTGGTCTACGCTGCCCCGGAGCGATTGCGCCAGCCAACCTTTCTGCACGCGCTGCGGCGGGCGGGCGTGGACCGGCTGGTGATTGATGAAGCGCACTGCGTCAGCGTGTGGGGCCACGACTTTCGACCTGACTATCTCACCATCGGCCAGGCGCGGCAGGCGCTGGGCAACCCGCCGCTGCTGGCCATGACCGCGACGGCGCCGCCCCGCGTGCGGCGGGACATCATCAAACACCTGGGCGATTTGCGCATCATCGCCGGCGACGTGACCCGTCCCAATCTGCAACTGGAGGTGTTCCACGCCCGCCACGCCGACGACAAATTGCGCCATCTGCTGGCCTTCTGCCAGGCCGAGCCTTCGGCAAGCTCAGGCGGGCCACCCGGCAGCGGCATCGTCTACGCTGGCACCCGCGCCCGCTGCGAGGAACTGGCCGCGCTGCTGCGCGCACGCGGCGTCAGCGCCGGTCATTACCACGCCGGCATCGCCGACCGGGCCGGGGTGCAGGACGATTTTATGGCCGGCCGCATCCGCGTGGTTGTGGCCACCGTCGCCTTTGGCCTGGGCATTGACAAGCCGGATATCCGCTTCATCGTCCACTTCGTCCCGCCCGCTTCGCTGGAGTCCTATTACCAGGAGGCTGGACGGGCTGGACGCGATGGAGCGCCCGCCCGCTGCCTGCTGATGTACGCCTCTTCGGACCGAGCCACGCTGACTCGCCGCACCCGTCAGAACGCGCTGCCGGTCGAATTCCTGCGGGCTGTCTATGCGGCTGTCAAACGCCGTCTGGGTGGGGCCTCGTCCGGACGGGTTGCGGCGGCGGACCTGGAGCGCGACCTGCAAGCCGACAACACGCGCGTGCGCGTTGCTCTGAGCCTGCTGGAGCAGGTGGCCCTGTTGCGACGCGGTCCCGACGCGCCCCGCGCAGCCATCGTCTGCCTGACGACCAGCGATGTGCCGGCCTCCGCGCCCGAACTGGCGGCCTTCTGCCAGGCGGCTCGCCTGCGGCCCGGCCAACCGTTGACCCTGGACCTGGTGGATGTGGCCCGGCGGGCTGAATTGCCCCTTGATGACATTGAACGGCGGATGCTGGACTGGGCCGACGCCGGTTGGCTGAGCTATCGTCCTGCTGGACGCGACCTGCTACTGGAGCTGCTGCCGCCACCGCCGGACGCCGCCGCGCGGATTGCCACGCTGCTGGAGCGATACGAGACCATCCAGGCTCAGCGCGTGGACGAGATCGCCGCCTACGCCCGGACCCTGCGCTGCCGTCACGGCTACATCAACGCCTACCTGGGCGGTCGCACCATCGAGCGGTGCTCCGCCTGCGACAATTGTGTTGAAATCCAGCCCCCTCCGGACGCCGGTCTGCCCGATGAGCGAGAGCAATATTTGACCATCCTGTGCTGCGCGGCGGACGCGAAGTGGGGTTGGGGCCGGTTCACGCTGGCGCGCATCCTGCGCGGGGACGACGAGCCCCGTCACGGCAAGCGCCCTCTCCACGAAAAGGCGCGCCAACAGGTCGAGTTTGGCGCGCTGGCCTTCCGCTCGCAGACAGCCATTGAGCGTATGCTGGAGCGACTGGAGCACGGCGGGTTCCTGATGCCGCGCCAACTCGACCACGGTGGCGTCGTACTTGAGCTCACGCCGGTGGGCAAGGCGGCGTTGCAAAATCCGACCGCATTGGATGACCTGGTCAGTCCGGCGAAGGAGCCGCCACCACGTAAGTCACCCCAAAAAGACGAGGCGGGATTGGATGTGGATGAGGCGCTGTTCCAGACGTTGCGCACGTGGCGGCTGGAGCAGGCCCGCGTGCAGGAGGTACCACCTTACGTTGTCTTTCACGACAGCCACTTGCGCGCCATCGCCGCGTACCAACCCGTCACCCTGGAGGCTCTATCCGAGTTGAAAGGCGTTGGCCCAAGCAAGCTGGAGAAGTATGGCGCTGCGGTGATCGAACTGGTGCGCAAGCACCTGGAGGGAGGAGCAAATGACGCGCAAACTCAAGATTAACTGGATGGAACTGGACTTGACAGTTTCCCTTGGTTGCAGTATCCTCTAGGGGCGACTGAGCCCAGGAGATAAATTTGCGAACTTCCGTCCCAGCAGGGTTGGGCGAATATCTGAAGATAATCATCTTGCCTCTGGCGGTGGTCATCGCCACCGTGCTCCAGTTGCGTTTTTTTTCTTCTGGAGTTGTAGACCCGACAGCGACCCCGACCCCGACGGCGACTGTAACCCCGACGGCGACCCTGACCCCGACTCGGACGGCGACCCCGACCTCGACTCGGACGGCGACCCCGACCTCAACGGCGACTCTGACCCCGACGAGCACCCCCACTCAGACCAGGTTGCAGCGCGTATTGCTGCCCCGGATCGGACACTCCTCGCCAGCCACGCCGACTTCTACTTCAAGCCCCACCCCGACCCCGACCTCAACCTCCACGCCGACTCCAACTCCTACCCCGACCCCTACCCCCACCTCGACTCCTACGCCAACGCCTACTCCCATGCCTACGCCGGATGGAGCGGAACGTGAGGCGCGAGTGCCCATTCTCATGTACCATCACGTCTCCGTTCCTTTGCCCGATGCCGACGATGTCCGCCGCGATCTCTCTGTCACGCCCCAGGACTTCGAGGAGCAGTTGCGCTACCTGGTCGGGGCTGGCTATCACTCCATAACCCTGCGCGACCTCATCTACTATCTGGCCATAGGTGAACGCCTGCCTCGCCAGCCGATTATCTTGACCTTCGATGACGGTTATCGGGATAACTACACCCATGCCTACCCTCTGCTCAAAAAGCACGGCTTGGTGGGGACTTTTTTCCTGATCACTGCCCCCATTGATCAGGAAAACGAGGAATACATCTCCTGGGATCAGGTCAAGGAGATGAGCGCGGGCGGCATGGAGTTCGAGCCTCACACCTACACCCATCCCGACCTGAGGGAGCAGCCCGTTGATTACATCGTCTGGCAGATCATGGTCTCCAAAGAGGCCATCGAAGAGCGCACAGGGAAGACGTCGCGTTTCTTCTCCTATCCGTCGGGAATGTATGACCAGCAGGTGGTGGACGTCCTGCGCTCGGCCTACTTCTGGGGAGCTGTCACCATAAATCAGGGTGATCGGCAATCCTCCCAGCAGCCTTTCGAGCTGAAGAGGATCAGGATCAGGGGGGACGATACCCTGGATGATTTTGTCATAAAACTGCACCTGGACTGGGAAACAATGGTTTTAGAGGAAGAGCCCCCCTTTCTCCCCTTAATCCGAAAAGCTCCAGAAGATGTATTTTGATGCCTTGACCATGTCCGCCGTGGCCGACGAGCTGCGAGCCCACATCCTGGGCGGGCGGGTGCAGCAGGTCCTCCTGCCCGATGATCTTTCCATGGGGATGGAAGTCTATGCCCACGGCGAGCGTAGATACCTGCTGGCTTCGGCTCATCCGGAGCACGCCCGCCTGCATCTGGCAGGGGAGAAGCTGCGGCGGGGGGTGGAGAAATCCACGCCGCTGCTGCTTCTGTTGCGCAAATACGTGCGCGGGGGACGGATCGCGGCCATCGAGCAGCCGCCCTTTGAACGGGTGCTTCACCTCGGGGTGCAGCACCCGGAGGGCAACACCACCCTGATCGTCGAAGTCATGGGCCGCTACAGCAACATCGTTTTGGTGGCCGAGGAGGGCCTCATCCTGGAGTGCATCAAGCGGGTGGGGCCTGAGATGAGTCGTTACCGCAGCATTTTGCCCCAGCATCTCTACGTTCCCCCGCCGCCGCAGCCCAAGCTTGACCCCACTGACGTCACGGAACTACGCCTCCGGGACATCCTGGCCGATGCCTCTCCGGAGTCCCCCATCTGGAGGGCATTGGTGGCAGGCATCCGCGGCGTCAGCCCCCTCATGGCCAGGGAAGTGGTCTATCGGACAACGGGGGAAGCCAAGGCGGCCGTCTCTCAGGTGGCCAAAATCTCCCCTCTGCTGGACGCTTTTCGAGAGATGCTGACGCCGGTTTGGGAGCACCGCTGGCAGCCAATCGTCGTTAGGGAGAACGATCGCCTGGTGGCCTTCGCTCCCTATCCCCTGACCCAATACGGCGATTGGAAGGAGGTGGAGAGCATCAGCCAGGCAGTGGAGGCTTATTACGGGCAGATGGTCGGCGAGGATGCTTACGCAGCAGCCAAGCGGAGGGCGAGGGAGGCCATCGTTCGGGCCAGGGAGAGGGTGCGGAGGAAGCAAGGGGCTTTGGAGAGAGCGCATGTCTCTCAGGCGCAGGTGAAGGAACTGCGCCGCCAGGGGGAGATGATTCTGGCCTATGCTCACCGCGTCGAGCCTGGGCAGCGGGAGCTGGCGGCGCCCGTCGGGCCTGATGAGCCGCCCCTGCTGATCGAATTGGACCCACGCCTCTCAGCGGTGGAGAACGCCCAGCGTTACTTCAAGAGGTATAAGAAGGCCAAGAGCGCGGCTGGGGAGATCCCCGCTCTATTGCAGCGAGCGGAGCTGGAGATGCGCTACCTCAATCAGTTGGAGACCGACCTGGACCTGGCGGCCAATCGGCCTGAGATTCGAGAGGTCGAAGCGAGTTTGGCCGAGGCCGGCTATATCAGGGAGAAGCGCCGGCGGTGGAAAGTGGAGCGCAGTCAGCCGCTGGCGGTGAATTCGCAGGATGGCCTGCTCATACTGGTGGGCAAGAACAGCCGTCAGAACGAGGAGGTTACCTTTCGGCGAGCCGCTCCCCGCGACCTGTGGCTGCACGTCCGGGACGCACCCGGCGCTCACGTCATCGTCAAGACCGGGGGACGGGAGGTACCGGCAGCCACCTTGCGACAGGCGGCTCAGTTGGCGGCGTACTACTCCCAGGCGCGGGGCTCGTCGCACGTGGCTGTGGCTTACACCGAACGACGGTACGTGCGTCCCATCAAGGGTGCTGGCCCCGGCCTGGTGACTTACACTCAGGAGAAGACGATCCGGGTAGTGCCGGGGAGCGAATAAGGTAACGAGTCAATAAGTAAAGAGTCAAAAGGTTCTGGCGAACCGTCCGCCAGAACCTTTTGCGTTGCGAACTATTTGGGGACATTCTGATCCTCAAACCCTTCTACGCCTCTTGACCGCCACTGCCGCAATTGTCACTACCATCAGTACCGCCAGTCCCAGCCACGGCGCCAATAGCTCCAGCTTGTTCACCGGCACGATGAGGCCGCCAACGGGTATTGGCTCGCAGGCATCGCCTATCCCGTCACCATCGCTGTCTGTCTGGTCAGGATTGTAGATAAAGGGACAGTTGTCCCCGCCA